>JBHGBM010000055.1:0-47792 GCA_041946965.1 Bryobacteraceae bacterium | reverse complement strand
GACGCCGGCTACATGACGCGCTGCGAAGCGTACCTGGACAGTAAAGGAATCCTGCGATGTTATCAATCGGGGTTGCCAACCGAACCGAAACCGAAAACGGCCTCAGCGGGCAGCATCCACTAAAGGGAAAGAAGATCTACATTCCCCCCATGGCGTACGGGAGCGCGCGCGCTTTCGCGGCGGCCTTCCGGGCCATCGGTCTGGATGCCGATCCCACGCCGCCCTCCGACCACCGTACGCGCGAGCTGGGCGCGCGGTACACCTCGGGCGACGAGTGCTACCCGGCCAAGGTCACGGTGGGCGACTTCATGAAGCTGCTGGAGGATCCCGCCACGGACCCGGCTCGTACGGTGCTGTTCATGCCCACGGCGGAAGGCCCCTGCCGCTTCGGCCAATACGCGCCCTACCTGCGCCACGTTCTGGACCGCAACGGTTACGCCCACATCGAGATCCTGGCGCCTTCCAGCAAGAATTCCTACCAGGGGCTGGGCGACCTGGCCGGGCAGTTCGTGCGCAGCGGCTGGCGCGCCCTGCTGGCGGCCGACCTGTTGCAGAAGATGCTGCTGCACTACCGGCCCTTCGAGGAGCACAAGGGCGACACCGAGACCGCTTACCACGAGTGCCTCGACGATCTTTGCCGTACCATCGAACAGACCCCCACCGATCCCCCGGTTCAGCTCAAGGCGATGCACGCCAGCATGGTGCGCTGCCGCGACCGCTTCCATGCCGTGCCGGTGCGCCGCGACGCCTCGGTGCCGCTGGTCGGCGTGGTGGGGGAGATCTTCTGCCGCCTGAATACCTTTTCCAATGAAGACCTGGTGGTTCGCCTGGAGGAGTACGGCGCGGAAACCTGGCTCAGCGACATTATCGAATGGGTCTGGTACACCACCAGCGAGCAGTTCCGCAAGTTGAAGCTGCACGGGCGCATCGTTTCGCTGGAGGCGCTGGGCGCGTGGATCCGCAAGCAGGTGCAGAAACGCGACGAGCACGTGCTGATCGAGCCCTTCAAGCAGGATTTCGCCGGTTACGAAGAGCCCGACGTGTACGAGATCCTGGAGTGCGCCCGCCCCTATCTGCCGCGCGAGGGCGCGCTGGGCGAGATGGTGCTGAATGTCGGCAAGGTGGTGTATCTCGCCCGGAAAGGCGTGGACGGCATCATCGATATCAGCCCGTTCACGTGTATGAACGGCATCGTCAGCGAAGCCATCTACCCGCGCATCAGCCGCGACCTGGGCGGCATTCCCATCCGCAATTTCTACTTCGACGGCACGCAGTCCGATCTGGACCGGGACCTCGGAGTGTACATGGAGCTGGCCCGCGGCTACCAGAAGCGCAAGCGGTGGAAGCGGCCTTAGGGGCCGGAAAGATCCGCCCAAGTGCAACAAAATACAGGAAATACACGAACGCCGCTCCCTCCTGGGGCGGCGTTTTGTTTGTGATCTTGGAAATACGCCACGCCGAAGTTGGCAGGATGGCGTCGGTGTGGTGGCCGGGTCTGTCTGACCGCGCCCGTCTGTGGTAGATTAATTCCTGCCCCGATGGGAGGTTGCAACATGTTCCGCCCGGCCGTCGTCTTGTTGCTCGGCGTGGCTGCCTGGGGCCAGGAGTCCCGAGGCACCATTGCCGGAGTGGTAACGGATGCCCAAGCCGCGGGGATTCCCAAGGTCCGCGTTGTCATCACCAACCTCGATACGGGCGTGGATGCCGCTCTCGAAACCAACGACCGCGGCGCTTACAGCGCGCCGCTGCTGCTGCCCGGCAGCTACCGGATCGCCGCCGAGCGCGAGGGTTTCAAGAAGTTCACGCGGCAGGGCATTGCGCTGAGCGTGAACGACAACCTCCGCGTCGATATCCAACTCGAGCTGGGCGCCGTCAGCCAATCCGTCACCGTAACGGACGCAGCGCCGCTCGTCGAATCGGCCGGTGGAAACATGGGCATGCTGGTGAGCAACAAGGAGGTGACCGAGTTGCCGGTGGCGCACGGCAACCCTTACGCGCTCATCGCCCTGGCGCCCGGGACCACCTTCGAGGGCGACCCGCTGCTTAACCGCCCCTACGAGCCGACCAACATCGTGGGCTACAGCATGGGAGGCGCCGAAGCCAACACCACGGACATCACGCTCGACGGCGTCTCGAACACCTCTCGCGGCGCCGCCGGCAAGATCGCGGCCGGGTACGTGCCGCCCGCCGACGCCATCGGCGAGGTACGCATCGAGACCAACTCGTTCGACGCGCGCGCGGGGCAGACCTCCGGCGGTCTGGTCAACATCAGCCTGCGCTCGGGCACCAACCGCATCCGCGGCAACGGCACTTTTACCAAGATGAAGCCGCAGTGGATGGCCAACACCTGGTTCGCCAACCGCGGAGGCTTCGAGCGGGGGGACTTCGACTACAACCGCTGGAGCGGCTCGCTGAGCGGCCCCATCGTCCTGCCGAAGATCTACAACGGGCGCAGCCGCACCTTCTTCATGTGGGCCTATGAGCAGCTCACGGACCAGCGTCCCCGCGGAGGCGCGACGCTCACCGTGCCCACCGCCGCGCAATACAGGGGCGATTTTTCCGAGCTGCTCGCGATCGGCGCCAACTACCAGATCTACGACCCCGCCACGCGGCGCCGCGAAACCGGAAGCAACACGCGTTACCGCGAGGACCCCTTCCCCGGCAACATCATCCCGCTCAACCGCGTGGACCCGGTGGCGGCCAAAGTGATGAAGTTCTTTCCTCTCCCGCTTTCCGACGGGACCACCGTCGACCACCGCTACAACTACCCCAAGCCGAACTCGCCCGAAATCGCCGACTACTTTACCCACACCCTGCGCGTGGACCACAACTTCAGCGCCTCGAACCGCCTGTACGTGCGGGGCAACGGCTACGTGAGAAACACGCGCCGCAACGACTATTTCGAGACGCGCGCAACGGGCTTGCGGGAGCAGTATCACCCGATCGGCGGCTCGATCGACGACGTCTACAGCCTCTCCCCTAACTTAGTCCTCAACCTGCGTTACGGCTACACGCGCTTCACGCGCCAGACCGATCCCCTGCACGGCCGCTATTTCGACCTCACCAGCCTGGGGTTTCCGAAGTCGTTCACCAGCCTCATCAGCCCCGACAACAGCGAATTTCCCGCCTTCGAGTTCAACGGCTACTTCAATACCGTCCGCACCGGAGAAGCGCGCTTCATGGACACCCATTCGCTGGTGGCCGCATTCACCCGCCTCAAGGGGAGCCATAACCTGGATTTCGGCTTCGAGGCCCGCGCTTACCGGCAGAACCAGTACACCGGCGATACCTCGCGCAGCGGGCGCTACGTCTTCGATCAGGTGTGGACCCGCGGCCCGCTCGACAACTCTCCGGTCTCCCCGCTGGGGCAAGGTTGGGCGGCGTTCCTGCTCGGCCTGCCGGGCAACAGCAGCAACAACGTCGTTTCGCGGCCGGCGGATTTCGCCGAGCAGTCCACGGTGTGGTGCGGCTACTTCCAGGACAGTTGGCGCGTGCGGCGCAATTTCACCGTGAACGTGGGGCTGCGCTACGAACTCGAGGGCCCGCTGACGGAACGCTACAATCGCTCCATCCGCGACTTCGATCCGGACGCCGTGCTGCCCATCGAGGCCGCCGCAAAGGCCGCCTACGCGGCGATCTACGCGACGAACCCCACCCCGGAACTGCCGCCGGAGAAGTTCCGCGTGCGCGGCGGGCTCACCTTTCCCGACGGAAAAACGGGGCGGGGGCTGTGGGACCGCGACACAAACAATCTGGCGCCGCGTTTCAGCCTCGCCTGGGGCGTGCGCCAAATCGGGGTAGTGCGCGCGGGTTACGGCATCTACTTTGGTCCGCTGGGCATGCGCCGCGGCGACGTGAGGCAGTACGGCTATTCCCGCAACACCCGCTTCGTTCCCACCAAGGACAGCGGCCTGTCTTTCTACAGCACCCTTTCCAACCCTTATCCGGACGGGATCCTCGAACCGGAGGGCAAGGCTGCGGGCTCCATGACCGAGGTGGGCAACGGCATCACCTACTTCAATCCCCACCCGATGGCCAGCTACAACCAGCGCTGGCAGGTCAGCATTCAGCGCCAGTTCCGCGCCAACAACATGATCGAGGTGGCCTACGTCGGCAACCGCTCGACGAAGCTTGAAGCCTCGCGCGACCTCAACGTGGTCGGGAACCAGATGCTCTCCCGCAGCCCCGTCTACGATGCCGAGAGGGTCAACTACATTTCGGCCAACGTCCCCAATCCCTTCCGCAACATTCCGGGGGTGAACGGCGCCACGGGCACCAACAACAACATGTCGCGCGAGGACCTGCTCAAGCCGTTCCCGCATTTCGATACCCTCAACACCACCACCTACCAGGGCTACTCCTGGTATCACTCGCTGCAAGTGCGGGCGGCGCGGCGCGTCTCCACCAGCCTGGGGGTGAACGGCTCCTTCACCTGGTCCAGGAACATGGCGGCGACGAGCTTCCTGAATCCCGCCGACGACCTGCCGTACCGGTCGCTGGCGAGCTACGACCGGCCGTTCCGCATCACGGCTTCGGTGATGTACCAGTTGCCCTTCGGGCGGCGCCGGTTCTTCCTCAGGCGCGCGCCGAAGTGGGCCGATATGGTCATCGGCGGGTGGCAGCTTTCGACCATCTACATCTTCCAGTCCGGCCAGCCGCTTGCGTGGGGCGATGCCATCTACTACGGCGACCCCGGGAACATCCCGCTGGCGAACCCCACCGTCGAGCGCTGGTTCAATACCGCGTACTTCGAGACGCGCAGCGCCGTGCGGCCTTCCTACCATTACCGGACCTGGCCCCTCTACTTCGCCAACCTCCGCCGCGACGCGATGAACAACTACGACCTCTCCATCAACAAGCGGTGGCGCCTGAACGAGCGGGGGATGGAACTCCAGGCGCGCGGCGAGGCGCTCAACGCACTTAACCGGCCCCAGTTCGCCGCACCGCAAATGGACCAGTTCAACAGCGCGTTCGGACAGATAACGGCGACGGCGAATTACCCGCGGCAGATCCAGGCGGTCCTGCGGTTCAGTTTCTGACGTGCCCAAAGCCCCTGCTGCACCGGGAAGCCCCGGTTGCCGCTACAGCACCGCCCCCCGCCGCACCGCCCGCAGCAGGTCCAGCGCCTCCGGCAGCGCGAACTGCTCGCCCAGATACGCCGCCACGAATCTCCCGCCGCGCACTTCCCCGCGCGCTTCCATCCGGCGCAGTTGCACCAGCACGTCGCGCCACGGCGGGCCCGCCGGCTCCTTTACCGCCACGTCCCGGAACAGCACGCCCCACCGCAGCAGCCACTGGCGCGCGAAGCGCTCACAGGCGTCCGGCGGCGGGTCCGCTCCGGCCCTCAGGACTGCCCAGCGCCCGGCGGCGTGGCGCGGGCGCGCGTGGCGGCCGCGTCCTTCTCCCCGGCGGCGCTTGGGGTCGAAAAGCGCGCGCAGGTTTTCGAAGCCGTCCGCCGTCACCAGCCCCGAAGCGGCCAGTTCCCAGAGCCCGTCTTCCACTTCGCTCGCCAGGCGCCCGGTGGCGCGCGTCAGTTCCGCAAAGAAACACGCGCCGCGCCGCCGCAACTCCTCCAGCACTTCCCGTGCGGCATGCGTGAGCGCCTCCTCGCCCGCCTGCCCGCGAACCAGCCACGCCGCGTCCTCGCGCAGAAACAGCGCCACCGGCGAGACGCGCGTCGGACGCACCCGGCCCACGGCGTGCGAAAGCCTTCCCCACATCACGTCGCCCGAAAGGCAAAGCTCGTCCAGGTACTCCGGGCGGTAAGCCGCCACGCGGCGCGGCAGCACCTCCGTCTCCCAGGAGGCCGCCGGAAACTCGAACCCCTGCCACTGCCGTATCACTTCGAACGCGCCGTCCGCGCCGTGCAACTGCGTGCCGGGCGCCAGGCGCTGCCAGCGCTCCAGAAACGTCTCGTACTCCGCCGTGGTGACGGGCTCGATCTCGCGCCGCAGCTTCCCGATGGTGAGCCGGTGGATGCGCGCCAGCAGCCGCCGGCCGCACCACTCGCCGCCCCGCCCGCTGAAGTTGCCGCGCAGCACCAGCCCCTCGGCTTCGAGCGCCTCCAATGCCCGCTCCACTTCCGCGCGCTCCATGCCCAGCTTGCCGCTCAGATCCTCCGCCGTCACCGGACCGCTCGATTCCATCCAGCCGCGCACGGCGTCCGCGCCGCTCGCTCCCTGGCGCTCCACCGCTGTCCAGAAGCCATCCACAAGCCGCGCACGGCCCGCCGCCGCAAGCTCCGCGAAGTACGGCTCCCAACCCGCCGCCGGACGCAGCCGGACGAGCGTCAGCAGCGCGTCGTGCAACTCATCGGCATCGCGCACCAGCGGCCAGGCCTCGCGCGAGACCTGCTCGATCGCCGCCGCGTCCAGCACGCCCTCCCCGCCGGCGAAATCCTCGCGCAACGCGCTGCGCAACTGCACGGCGCGGGCGCGGCGCTCCTGCAAGGGCGCGTTATCCAGAAAGGTCGCCGCGCTCGAGTTGACGATCTCGTGCGAGAACGGCGAGGCCTGCGGCATATCCACCGCCACCGTCCGGATCTCGCCCCTGGCGATGGCGCGCAGCACGGCCCTGAGCCCATCCACATCCATGGCCTCGTGCAGGCAATCGAAGATCGTCTGCCGCCACAGCGGATGATCCGGCGGCGCCGCCGCCAGCAGGTCCTCCGAGCGCATCCGCTGTATGGGCGCGGGCACGCGCTTCCCTCCCCGCTGCCGCAGCACCGCCAGCGCGCGCGTCACGTTCCAGCGCCAGCGCGCGGCGAACATGGGCGACTCCAGCACCATCTGCGCCAGATCGCTTTCCACCTCTTCCTCGCGCACGAACTCGAACACCGCTTCGAGCGGAAACGCGTGCCGTTCCGTCAGCGAGACGAGCACGCCGTTGTCCGTCGCGGCCGCCTGCACCTCGCCGGCGAAATGCCGCCGCAGCGCCAGCCCCCAGGCGCGGTTGATGCGCCCGCCGAAGGGCGCGTGGATCACGAGCTGCATGCCGCCCGCCTCGTCGAAGAAGCGCTCCGCCACCACCGTATCGAGCGACGGCGTCGCGCCCAGCGCCTTGCGGCCCGCCTCCACGTAGGCGATGGCTTCGTCGCCGCCCAGGCGGTCCACGCCGCACTCCCGCACCGCCTCGATGTTCGAGCGCAGCCAGGCGACCTCGCGCGAAAGCTCGAGCGTGCGCCCCGGCGCCTCGCCGTGCCAGAACGGCAGCCCGGGCAGCGAGCCGTGCGCGTCCTCCACCCGCACGCGGCCGGCCTCCACTCTGCGTATGCGCCAGGAATGCGTCCCCAGCAGGAACACATCACCCGCCACGCTCTCCATGGCGAACTCCTCGTCCACCATCCCCACCACGGCGCCCTCCGGCTCGGCCACCACGGTGTAGTTCGAGGTGTCCGGGATGGCCCCTCCGGAGGTGATGGCCGCCAGCCGCGCGCCGCGCCGCCCGCGCACGCGCCCGTTCACGCGGTCCCGGTGCAGGTACGCGCCGCTGCGCCCGCGGCTGCCCACAATGCCCTCGGCCAGCATCTCGACGATGGCGTCGAACTCGGCCCGCGGCAGCGCGCGGTACGGGTAGGCCTGCCGCACCAGGCTGAAAAGGCTGTCTTCGGCCCAGTCCTCCACTCCGCACGCGGCCACAATCTGCTGCGCCAGGATATCCAGCGGCGCCTGCGGAATCTCCAGGCGGTCCAACTCGCCTCCGCGCAGCGCCCGCACCAGCGCGGCACACTCCACCAGGTCGTCGCGCGTGATGGCGAACAGCCGCCCCTTGGGGGTCGCCCCGCGCCAGTGTCCGGAACGCCCGATGCGTTGCAGCGCCGCCGCGATCGAGCGCGGCGAGCCTACCTGGCACACCAGGTCCACCGTGCCGATGTCGATGCCGAGTTCGAGCGACGCCGTGGCCACCACCGCGCGCAACTCGCCCGCCTTGAGCCTGGCCTCCGCATCCAGCCGCAGCTTGCGCGAGAGGCTTCCATGGTGCGGCAGCACGCGGCCCTCGCCCAGCCGCTCCGTCAGGTTGTGCGCCACCCGCTCCGCCAGCCGCCGCGTGTTCACGAACACCAGCGTGGTGCGATGCGCCGCGATCAGCTCCGCGATGCGGCTGTAGATCCCGGCCCACAGCTCATTGGTGGCGATCGGCCCCAGTTCGTCCTTCGGCACTTCGATGGCGAGGTCCATGTCGCGCCGGTGGCCCACGTTGACGATGCGCGCGCCGGGCGCCAGAAACTCCGCCACTTGTTCCACCGGCTTCACGGTCGCCGAGAGCCCCACGCGCTGCGGGCGCGCCAGCGCCAGCGCGTCCAGCCGCGCCAGCGTCAGCGCCAAATGCGAGCCGCGCTTGTCGTCCGCCACCGCGTGGATCTCATCCACGATCACGGCGCGCACCGTGCGCAACGCCAGCCGCGCTTTGGGCGAGGTCAGCAGGATGAACAGCGACTCCGGAGTGGTCACCAGGATGTGCGGCGGGCGGCGTCCCATCTCCTGACGCTTCCAGGCCGGGGTGTCGCCGGTGCGCACGGCCGCGCGCAAGGTGCCGGTCAGGGCCAGTTCGGCGAGCGGCGTCTCCAGGTTCTTGTGAATGTCGTTGGAAAGCGCCTTCAGCGGGGAGACGTAAACCACCTCGATCTCATCCCGCAGCGCGCCGGCATGCGCCTTCCGCACCAGGCCGTCGATGGCGATGAGGAAGGCGGCCAGGGTCTTGCCGGAACCGGTGGGCGCGGAGATCAGAACGTCTCGGCCGGCGCGGATTTCCGGCCAGCCGAGCGCCTGCGGTTCGGTCGGCGAGCCGAACCGGTTGCGGAACCAGCGCTCCACCACCGGGTCGAACATAATCCCAGGATGGCACGGCCGCGTCCCAGGAACGAACACCCGGCCGCGGTAAAATGCGTCATTACAGCGCCGCTCCGCGGCCCGCGGCGTGCTTGGAAGTGCTCGAATGCGCGATTTCCGCTACGCCCTGCGCACCCTGGCGGCGCGGCCGGGATTCACCGCCGTCGCGCTGCTCACCCTGGCCATCAGCATTGGCGCCAACACCGCGGTCTTCACCGTGGTCAACGCCATCCTGCTCCGGCCCATGCCGTTCCGGGACCCGGCGGCGCTGGTCACCCTCGCCAACACCTATCCCCGGGGTGAAACCGGCTTCGGACTGGACAACTACCGCGACGTGCTGCGCCATAACACCGTGTTCGAAGGCATGGCGCTGACACAATACGCCTCGGCCCTGTTGCGGACCGAAGGCCAGGAGGATCTCGAGCGCATTCTCGGAACCCAGGTGACGCCGTCGTTTTTCACCGTGCTGGGAGTGGCGCCGGCGCTCGGCCGCGCCTTCCTGCCCGAAGAAGACCTCCCCGGCCAGTCGAAAGTGGCCGTCATCAGCCATGGCCTGTGGCTGCGCGCGTTCGGCGGCAGCCCCGATGCCATCGGGAGAGCCTTACCCATCGTGGGCGACAGCTACACCGTGGTGGGTGTGATGCCCGCCGGCTTCTGGTGGGCCTCTCCGGCGCGCGCCGATTTCTGGATCCCCTTCGGCTACCCGAAGGAGGCGCGCTTCGGCCGCATGCAGCACCAGTACACCGTCATCGCGCGCCTCAAAGCCGGGGCTGGCGTGAAGGCCGCGCAGGCGCAGATGGACGCGCTCGCCAGGCGCCTGGAAGAGTACCCGGAAAACCACGGCTACGGCATCCGGGTGCGCTCCTTCAGCGCCGAACTCACCGGCCAGGTGGGCGCCCCGCTGGCGACGCTCGGCGCTGTGGTGGCGCTGGTGCTGCTAATCGGCTGCGCCAACGTGGTCAGCCTCATGCTGGCGCGCGCTTCGGGGCGCTCGCGGGAGATCGCCGTGCGTTGCGCGCTGGGCGCCAGCCGCGGGCGCATTCTACGCCAGGTGCTCTCGGAAAGCGTGGTGATATCACTCGGCGGCGGGGGCTTGGGCGCGCTGTTCGCGTTGTGGCTGGTGGATCTGCTGGCCGGGTCCATCCCCGCGCAGTACGAGCTGCCCATGAAGATCGCCGTGGACGGCCGGGTGCTCGCCTTCACGTTGCTGCTCTCGGTGATTACGGCGTTGCTGTTCGGGATTGCGCCGGCCGTGCGCGCCGCCCGCGCCGATCCCGCGCGCGACCTGAGGGCCTCGGGCGCCGCGGGCATCAGCCGCGGCCACCAGCGTTTCCTGCGCTGGGTCATGGTGGGCGAAACGGCCATCGCCGCCGTGCTGCTCATCACCGCCGGACTCGCGCTCCGCAGCTTCCTGGCCCTGGTGCGCGCCGACCTGGGATTCCGCGCCACGGGCCTGACCACCATGCACGTGAGGCTGCCGCGGCAGTACAGCCGGCTGCAATCGGCCGGATTCTTCCGCGAGCTGCTGGAGCGCATCTCCGCGCTGCCCGGCATCGAGGCCGCCGGCGCCACGGATTCCCTGCCGCTGGCCGGCGGCTACTCCGGCGGGCCGTTCTACATCGAGGGCCGCCCCGCGCCCCGGCAGTGGAACGAAATGTCCACGCAGTACTGCACCGCCACCCCCGGCTATTTCCGCGCCATGGGGATGCGGGTGCTGCGGGGACGCGATTTCACCTCCGAAGACCGCGCGGGCGGCGCGGAAACCGTAATTGTCAATGACACGCTCGCCCGCCAGCACTGGCCCGGCGAGAACCCTGTGGGCCGGCGCATCCGCATGATGAACGGCGGCTTCCGCGTCATCGTGGGGGTGGTCGCCGGGGTGCGGTACGGCGACCTGGCGGCCGGAGCGCGGCCCGCCAGCTACATCCCCGCCGATCAGTCGCCCTCGCCCGGCATGTCTCTCGCCCTCCGCACCGCTACGCCCGAACCCGTGCTGGCGGCGGTGCGCGCGGAGCTGCGCCGCATGGAGCCGGAGGTGATCATTACCCGCGTGCAGTCCATGGAGCAGGCCGTGGGCAAGGCGCTGGCGCCCTCGCGGCTGATTGCAGCGCTGCTCGGCGGCTTCGCCGGCACTGCGCTGCTGCTGGCGGGCATTGGACTGTACGGCGTCATCGCTTACTCGGTGGCGCGGCGCACCCACGAGCTCGGGCTGCGCATGGCGCTCGGCGCGCGCCAGGGCGAGGTGCTCGCCATGGTCGTCCGCACCGGGCTGTGGCTGGCCTGCGGAGGGCTGGTTATCGGGCTGCCGCTGGCGGGCGCCGCAGCGCGCGTGCTGGCCGCGCATTGGTACGGCGTCGCGCCGCTCGATCCGGTGGTGTTTACAGCGGCGCCCCTGATGCTGGCCGCGGTGGCCGCGCTGGCCGGCTACATCCCCGCCCGGCGCGCCGCTTCGGTGGACCCGGTCGAAGCCCTGCGCTTCGAGTAGCTATAATCGCGGGTTCATGGAGTTCGATCTCTCCCGCACGGGACCGTTCTGGGCCGCCCTGCGCCTGGCGCGCCTGAGTCCGGGGGAGTCGTTTCCAAAAAAGCCGCTGCGCTGCCCGGCCTGCTGGGCCATCGACTGCGTGCCGGGCGCGCTGCTCACCAAGTTGGATCATTTCCGCGCCCGCCGCGGCGGGCTGCCCTACGAGTGCCGCGTGTGCGGCAAGCGCTTCCGCTACTACGCCTGACGCCGCCAGAAGACAAAGGCCGCCACCCCCGTCCCCAGCACCAGCAGGCCCGAAATGATGAACACCGGCGCCGCCGTGGCGAAGATGTACAGCCAACCCCCCAACGCGACCAGGGCGGGCGCCGGGTACAGCCACATGCGGAACGGCCGGCGCAGGTCCGGACGCCGCGTCCGGATCCAATGCAGCGCCCCGATCTGCCCCACGAACTGCGCCAGAATTCGCGCCGTCATCAGCGCGGAGAGCACCCATTCCAGTTCCAGCATGCTGGCGGCGATGGCCAGGCCGCCGATGGTCACCAGCGACACGTGGGGGAATCCGGCGGGGTGCAGCCTGGCAAAGGGTTTTAGAAAGTGCCCCTCGGCCGCGGCCGCGTAAGGGATGCGGCTGTAGCCTAAGAGCAACGCGAATACCGAAGCGAACGCCGACCACAAGATCAGCGCCGTGAGCGCCCGCCCCGCCCACGGGCCATAGATCGCTTCCATGAACTGCGCCACCACGTACTTCGACTGCATCGCCTCCCGCCACGGAACCACCGCCATGATGCACAGGTTCATCAGCGCATAAATGGCCGCCACCGCGATCACCGAAAGCAGAATGGCCCGCGGGATGACGCGCGACGGGTTGCGCACCTCCCCGCCCACGAAGCAGATGTCGAAGTACCCGAGGAAATCGTACATGGCCACCAGCATGGCGCTTCCCAGCCCCATCACGAAGCCCCGCGTGAAGGTGAAGGCCCCGGCCGGGAGGTCGAACGCCAGCGCCGGGTTGAAATTCGCCAGGCCGCTGCCGATCACCCAGACCACCGTCACCAGCATCCCCACCCACAGCACCACGGTCAGCCTGGCGATGGCGGTGATCCGGCGATAGAGCAGCGCCACCGCCAGCAACCCGACTCCGGCCGCCACGGCGCGGGTCTGCCACGGCGTCATTCCCTGCCAGTAGTAGCCCAGGTATTGCGCGAACCCTATGTATCCCGAGGCGATTTCCAATGGTCCGCTGAAAACGAACTGCCAGATGAACAGGAACGGAAGCAGGGCGCCCGCCCGCGTGCCCCGGAAGGCCTCAAGCAGGTAGAAGTACGTGCCCCCGGCCGCGGGCATGGCGGCGGCCAGTTCGGCCCAGACGAGGCCGTCGCACAGGGCCACCAGCGCCCCCGCCACCCATCCCAGCATGCACTGCGGACCTCCCATGGCCGCAATCACGAGCGGGATAGTGATGAATGGCCCGATCCCCACCATGTTGGTCATGTTGAGGGCGGTGGCCTGGACCAGCCCGAAGCCTCGAACCATTTCCCTGCTCATAGTTTGCAGATTTTACCAACAACTTGTGATATATTCAGACCTTCTAATCGGGAGCTCCAAGATGCACAGGATAGCAGGGTCGATGCTTATGATGGGCGCGCTGTTAAGCGCGGCCCCCGCGAATTTCGTCCGCCCGGGTCTGATCATCAAGATCACCAGCGCGGAAATCGCCTCCGACGGGACCATACGCGCGAAAGTGAAACTGACCGATCCCAAAGGCGCACCACTGGACCGCGACGGCGTCTACACCCCCGGCGCCGTGTCGGTGAGCTTCATTGCGGCTTACATTCCCAACGGCCAAACCCAATATGTGGCCTACACCACGCGCTCGCAACGCAGCACCATCACGGGCGTGAGCGCGATCCAGGCGAGCGCGGATTCGGGCGGCGTCTGGGCCAAGACCGCCGAGGGCGAGTACACTTACACCTTCGCCACGCGGGCGCCGCAGAACGCGGACCGCTCCGCGACCCACACCATCGGCGCGTACGGCTCCCGCAACCTGACGGAGTTCGACGAGGGCACGCAGTACGATGACGACGTTTTCCACTTCGTGCCCAACGGCGCGAAGGTGACCACGGTGCGCGATGTGATCCGCAATGAATCCTGCAACGCGTGCCACCACCAGATGGCTTTCCACGGCGGCTCGCGGCGCTCCATCGAGGTCTGCGTCCTGTGCCACACGCCGCAGACCATGGATCCGGATACGGGCAACACCGTGGATATGCCGGTGATGACCCACAAGATCCACATGGGCAGCAGCCTGCCGAGCGTAAGAGCCGGCAAGCCTTATCAAATCATCGGACGGTCGCCCGCGGATTACTCCGCAGTGGCGTTCCCGGCCGACGCGCGACGTTGCTCAGTGTGCCACGAGTCGAAAGCCGCGCAGGCCGGCAACGTGTTTAAGCCGAACCGCCAGGCGTGCGGCGCGTGCCACGACGATGTCAACTTCGATACCGGCGCCGGGCACGTGGACCTGCCGCAGTTCTCGGACAACCAGTGCGCGAACTGCCACATACCGCAGGGCGAGCACGAGTTCGACGGCTCCATCATCGGATCGCACGTCATCCCGACCCAGGCCCCCAGCCTGCCGGGTGTGAAGTTCGAGATCTTGTCTGTGGAGAACGCCGTTCCGGGCAAGGCCCCCACGGTTGCCTTCAGCATCAAGGACAAGGCCGGGCGGCCGGTCAGGGCGTCCGCGCTAAGTTCCCTTAACCTGTATCTTGCGGGGCCGAACACGGACTTCCCCTCCTACCTGCGCGAGGATGCGCGCACGGCAGACGGGCCGGGCGATGGCCGCCACTTCTGGACCTTCAGCCGCGCGCTGCCCGCCGACGCCGCCGGATCGTGGACCGTCAGCATTGAAGGGCGCCGCGACGCCAAAGTGATGGAGGGTACCCGCAAGGAAGTCTCCGTCCGCGACGCGGGCCAGAACAAGATTTTTCCTTTTGCAGTGAGCGGGCCGCTTCAGGCGCGCCGCCAGGTGGTGAGCACGGCCAAGTGCAACGCCTGCCACGGATTCCTTTCGGCCCACGGCGGCAACCGCAACGAAGTGGACCACTGCGTGGTGTGCCACAACCCGAACCTGGTCGCGGGCCAGCAGACGGTTTCGTTCGCTTCAATGATCCACGGCATCCACTCCGGCCGGGAGCGCGCGGTGCCGTACGTGGTGGGCAACACCTCCTTCGGCGAAGTCGGCTACCCGGGCAAGCTGCAAAACTGCGCGGCCTGCCACGTGAACGGCTCCGAGCAATTGCCGCTCCGCCAGGGCCTGCTGCCCACGCAGTATCCCGCCAGCCCGGTGGGGCCGCTGGGGCCCGCCACCGCGGCCTGCACCGGCTGCCACGCCAGCCAGGCCGCCCGCGCCCATGCGGCGACCAATACATCCTCCCAGGGCGAAGCCTGCGCGACCTGCCACGGACCCAACTCGGATGCGTCCGTCAGCCGCGCGCATGCGTGGCAGTAGCTTGTCGTAACGGGGAGGGTAACCAGCCCGCCGGCCTGCGCAAGCGGGCCGGCGGCTCGCTGGAATCACATGCAAACCCGCTAAACCGTGCTCTCCAGACCGTCACCCCTGCGGCGAAGCACTCAACGGATCTCCTCAATCTTCCCCGCCGCCAGCAGCAGCACAACGCCGGCGATGTAAATCAGGCCCGCCCCGACGAACACCAGCCGGTAACCCGTGGCGTCCACCACCGGGCCGATCAACAATTGCGTGGCCGCTCCCATCAGGGTTCCCGCCGCGCCGGTCATGCCGTAAAGAACCGCCACGTGTTCGGGCGGAGAGATTTCCGAGATGGCGGTGTGCAGATTCGAGGACCACGATTGATGCCCAAGCAGCGCGACCGCCACGATGGCGATGGCCGCCATGTAATCCTCCACAAAGTAGGACAAGGCTCCCGAGGCGCCCAGCAGCGCCGACGGCGCCAGCACGGATTTCCGTGCGCGGTCGACGCTGCAACCGCGGTGCATCAGCGCACTGCTCAACCACGCGCCAGCCACCGAGCCGGCGCCTGCCGCGAGGTACGGGATCCACAGCAGACTCCCCACCGTTTCGAGACTGAGACCGCGGGCTTCCTGGAAATAGCCGGGCATCCAGAAGAGGTAGAAATACCAGGCGGCGTCGGAGCAGCTCCGGGCGGCGAGCGTGCACCAGTACTTCCGCGTCCGCAAGACGAAAGCCAGCGGCGTGCGTGAACCGCTCACCTCGCCGTTGCGGCTCCTGTGTTCACCAGCCCGGCGGTGCAGCAGGCGCCAGGGAGGAATCAACAGGAACCCCACGGCGCCCGTCGCGAGAAACGAAGCGCGCCAGCCGTAGTGCGCCGTAATCAAGGCCACAATGGGCACGGTCAACAAGGTTCCGGCACTCAAAGCCGACAGCAGCAAGCCGACCGCCTTGGCGCGATCTTTGGGCGGGAACCACGCGGATATCCCCGCTATGGCGGCCGGGTAGAACGCAGCCTCCCCCAGCCCCAGAACCGCGCGTGCCGAAGCCAGGCTCGCCAGCCCCCGCACCAGCGCGTGCGAGACGCCGGCCAGGGACCATGTGCTTATGGCGCAAGCCACCACGCGGCGGTACCCGAAGCGGTCAGAGAGCCTGCCGCCCAGGACGTACGAAAACGCGTACGCCACCAGAAAGACGTTGACCACCCAGCCATACTGCCGGTTCGTGAGATGCAAATCGTGCCGGACCTGGGGCATCACAACGCCCAGGACCGCGCGATCCAGGTAATTAACGACCGACCCGCAGAACAACACGGCCGCGATGGACCATGCGGCCCGCTGCTGCCTGCGGAGTTCGTGTTCGGGCTGCAAGGGTGCACATATAATATCAGCAATGCCGGGAGGCCAATGTGAACGACCGTGAGCGCATCCTGGCCGCGGTTCGCGGCGAGACTCCAGACCGGATCCCGTGGGCGCCGCGCCTGGAGTTCTGGTACCGCGCCCGCCTGCGGCGCGGCGACATGCCCGCGGGCCTGCGCGGCTTGAGCTTGCGGGAGATCACAGAGCGCCTGGGCGTGGCGCATTACGCGTCCGTCCCGGATTTCACCGAGCGCGAGGAAGAGACGGACATGGCCGATCACGGCCTCGGCATCTTCAACCACCCCGTGCTCCCGTACCGGGTGGTGATCGAGGGCGCCGATCGCCGGGTCGTTCGCCGCGGGCGGGAAACCATAACCGAGTACCGGACGCCGCGGGGATGCCTGCGGACAGCGCAAGTTTTCACCGAGGAAATGCTCGACGGCGGGGCGTCGGTCCCGTGGACCTCCGAACACGCCATCCGCCGGCCTTCGGACTTCGATGCCGCGGCCTACATTTTTTCGCACCTGCGGGTGGAGCGCCGCGAAGGCGCCTGGGAACGCCGACGCCGCGCGGTGGGAGAGCGCGGAGTGGCGGTCGCTTACGTGATCGGCACCGCCTGCCCCATGCATCACATCATGAAAGAGCTCATGTCCGTGGAAGAGTTCTTTCTGGCCCAGCACGACTATCCCGAAAAGATCGACGCGCTGGCCGAGGCGATGGAGCCTTATTACACGGCGATGAAGCAGATCGCCGCGGACTGCGGCGCCGAGATCGTTCTGCTCGGCGGAAACTACGACGATTCCATCACGCATCCGCGCTGGTTCGAGCGATACATTCTCCCGGCGCTCGCCGGCTACGCGGAGGCGCTGCACTCCCAGGGCAAATACCTCATGACCCACACCGACGGCGAAAACCGGCGCCTGATCCCGCTCTACCTCCGCGCCGGTTTCGACGTCGCCGACTCGCTCTGCCCGGCCCCAATGACTCGCATGGCGCTCGAAGATCTGCGCGCGGCGTTCCAGGACCGAATCACTATATGGGGCGGAGTGCCATCCGTCTTCCTTTGTCCGGAAAGCATGGGCGAAAGCGAGTTCCGGCTCTGGACGGACCGGCTCATCGCCCGCCACGGACATGCGCGGCGGTTCGTGCTGGGCGTCAGCGACATGGTGACCGCGGACGCTTCGTGGGATCGCCTGCTGTACATCACGGAAAAGGTTTCCTCCCTCTAATAGACTCAAGGCGAGGCCATCCGGGAGTTGCCCTTGACCGGCACATTAAGACCGTAAGCCTGGAGGCGATCCGCGAAGTGAATGTCAGCAGCGGAATCGCTCCGCCTGCCCAGGAATTCCGAGATACGTCCTAGTACTATGACCGCTTGAAACCTTTGTGTTTGTAGCCGAGCTTGCGACGGGCGGCCCGGCGGTCGAATGTCCAGTCGATCTTCACGCGCTCGCGATTCACACGGCGGTTCCATGCCAGGGTTCACTTCACCTCTACCCACGGAAGCTGGCTCGACCAAGCGGAAATCGAGATCGGCCTCTACTCACGGCAATGCCCCGGTGCCCGGGGATTCCCGATTTCCAGACGCTGCGCCGAGAAAGCCGAGCTAGCGGCGCGCGAGATTCCGAATGGCCTGGGCGGTGAGTGGCACGAAAGTGGCGATGCGTGGCGCGCTAATCCGCCGGGCCAATTGCAGCAGCGCGAGCGCTCGCAGTACGACCCGGACCTGCTGAATACCGCCGCTCAACAACTCCGCGAGTTTGTTCTGGTCTTTCTGCTTGACTTCGATACTCAGGGCTGGGCGTCCCATGCTCCAAGTATGCGCCAAGACATTTCTGCATAAGAATGTTTTTTTGCAAATCTTTTAGGCGGTCACAGCACTAGCACAACGAGCATGGACCGTGACTCACGGCTCCCATTCGAAATACGCGGAGTAGCCAGCGCCGAGGTTGCGCACGGTCCAGAGGCGGTATTCGCGACTCGACATGCGGGCGGGTTCGCGGCGGGTAACGGGTGTGGCGTTGGTGTAAATGGATACGGACTGCGCGTCCACGCAGACCACTTCGTCACGGTAGTCGCCGGCCAGATCGGCGGCCATGCGGCAGGATGCTTTGCCGCTGGTGTTCGGGGGCCGCGCCTGGAGCGGCTCCACAGTCTTGCCGGTAAAGCGGCCAAGACGGCTGCCGTCGGAGGTCATCAAATCGCGCACCGCGCCGCCGGTCCAGTTGACGGGTTGCCAACCTGGCAAAAACGGGTCCATGAGGATCTTGCCATCGGCGGCGAACAGCACGACATCTTGGGCGGCGTGGCCGTCGCGGTTGGCCATGATCTCCATCCCCGGCGAGCCGTCCCAGATGTTCGAGACCCATCCGACGTGGGCATGCCCCCAGCGCGGGTCGTCGTCCCGGTTCACCTTCCAGATCAACTCGCCGGTGCGGGCATCGGCGAGGTAGGCGCCGGCATCCAGGTCTCGCTCGAAACCGAAGAACACCTGGCGGTTTTTGGCGTTGGGCAGAATGCGTTTGATGGCCACGGTATCGGGATGCTGCCGGTAGAGGGACCAGCGCAATTTGCCGTCCGGGCCAATGGCCGTATCGCCGCAGAAGATTTCGTCGCGGCCGTCGCCGTCGATGTCGGCGATCTCCAAGTGGTGCGAACCGCCGCCGCTGGTCTCGGCCACGCTGCGGTACTGCCACAGGCGCCGTAGGCGGGCGTCGTAGGCGTCGATCACTTCGTTCTCGTAGAGGCCGGTCTGCACGATAATGGCAGGGGTACGACCGTCGAGGTAGGCGATGGCGAGGTGAATGCGCGACGAGGTCCGAGAGTAGTCGGTCAGCATTTTCGTCCAAGGCGTCTTGCGGAGTAACTGACCGGTCATCCCGTCGAGGACGATCACGTAGACGGTACCGGCGTCTTCCATGCGGGTGATCACCTCGCCGCGACCGTCGCCGTCGAGATCGTAAATCATAGCGGGGACGTTGTTGGGGTTGCCGAAACAGTCGGCCCAGTTCACCAACGCGCGGCGCCAGAGGAAGCGGCCGCCGCTAAGGAAGGCTTCGATCTCGATTTTCGTACCGGGGTCGGGCTGGTTTTCGCGCATGCCGTTGTCCATGCGCAGCACGGCGTCGATGGCTCCGTCGCCATTCAGGTCCCCGAAGAAGGGGATGAAGCCGCCCTCGCGCACGGTGGGAGAGAAACGGGCGAGCAGACCGCGCTCGTTGAAGCGCGCTCTGGCCCACTCCGACGGCGCGCCCTCTTTACCGCCGGCCAACACCGGCCGGACGCGGTACCAGGCGCCCTCGGGCGGCTGCCGGTCGAGGAAACTGGTGCTGTCCGTAACTGGCGTATTGGTGATGCGCTCGCCGGCGGCGTCTCGGCGCGGGCTGCGGTAGACGTGGAAAGCGGTGGCGTTCTCGCCGGGCAGCAGTTGCCAGCCGACCAGGACGCCGCCGGACCCGTCCGCGGCTGCGAGTGTATGCCGCAGTTGGGGGAGGAAGGGAACCCGCACCAGCCGGAAGCCCAGTTCCGGCGTGCGAAGCCCGGACGACGAACTGCGGAAGTTGCCACAGCGCAAGTACGCCGCGATGCGGGCCCAGGAACCGCCGGTGAAACCCGCTTCGCGGTCCCACGGGTTGATGGCGCGGAAAGTGTAGCTGCCTGGTTCGGTCGTATCGGAATAGCTGTCCGCCATTTGGAAGACATTGCCGGCCATGTCGTAGAGGCCCCAGGGATTCGGCGGGTAGCTTTTTACGGGCTTGATAAACTGCCGCCACTGGCCGAGGTTGCGTTTGCCGGTTGGGTCGTAGTTAGCGCGGTTCTCGGGGGGCTCGCTACCCCACGGATAAACGGCATCGGCGCGCCCGGCGCGGGCGGCGTACTCGAACTCGGAGCGGGTGGGCAGGCGGTAGATGCGGTTGTCGCGCGCGGCGAGCCATTTGGTATACGCTGCCACGTCGGTGCGGTTCACGAAGATTACCGGCCAGTTTTCCATGCCGGCGGGGATGGCGCCGTTGGTCCAGTGGACCGGCGGGGCATACTTGGCTGCGTCGACAAACAACTTGTACTCGGAGTTGGTGACGGGGTGATCGAGCATTTCGAAATCGTCCAACCGGATGCCGCCGCGAAGGGGGCCGCCTTTGATGGGGACGTAGCCGTCGGCGGCGATCATGGGCAGGGCTGCCAGGATGATCGATACTGGTTTCAAAAGTCAATCCTCAGGTTGAGCTGAATCTTGCGGGGGCTGCCGTTCACGCCGCTGACCTTGCCGAAACTGCTGCTGGTGGGGTCGGTGGAGGGTGCCGTGAAGTTGGTGTGGTTGGTCATGTTCAGGAGGTCACCGGAGAAGGCGATGGCCAACCGCTCACGGATCTTGAAACGCCGCAACATGCGCACGTCCCAGTTGCGGATGCCGTCCGCCCGGACCGCGTCAATGACGGTGGGGAAGACGCGGACGTGATAGCTGCCGGGCTGGCTGGCGGAGCGGCCTTCGAAGCCGGTGAAGCCCGCGGGAATGGCGCCGGTGCCCTTGAAAACGATGGATGGATCGAACCAGGTGTGGATGTCCCGCCCGTGCACCTGACTGTGGCGCAGCAGATCGCCGATCTTGTTTATGTCACCGTAGAAGAAGCGGTTGCCGAAGCTCAAACCGGGGCCGCTCTGGTATTGATAGATCCAGCTCAATTGCCAGCCGCGCGCGATCCTGTTCTTGCTGAATGGCAACTCGTAAATTGAGGTCCAGACGAAGCGATGCGGGCGCACGTCGCTGTTCGGTTCCCAACTCGGCGCTGCATCGAACTCGTTGCGATAACTTTGCTCTTCGGCGAACGAGCGGGTGTACATCACGGACATCTGCAATCCCGCTGCATAGCGCTTCTCGAGCTGGATCTGCATATCGTGGTACCGATTGCCGCCACGCGCGTCCGCAAAGGCGCTGCCGGGACGCACGCCGCGGAGCGAAGTCATCTGGGGATAGGCGCGCAGCAGGGCCTGCTTGCGAACCGTGCTCGAGCTGAACAGCGAGATAGTGCTCAGATAGCGGTAGAGCACCGGGTTGGAGGCCTGCAGGGCCGAGAGATTCTTAACATTGAACGGATTGGTAACGTTGCGGGTGAGATTGTCCTCGATTGCCTGGTTGCGGGTGTTGCCGGTGGCCCAGTACTGCTCGGGCAGGTAATCGATGCGCTGGTCCAGCCCGATGAGGGAGTAGGCGCCATTGTAGGATACATCGACCACCGTGTCCTTGCGTATCTCGCGCTGGACGCTCAGGCGCCAGCGTTGCTGCCAGGCGGGAGAGAAGTCGCGGGCCGTAAAGGTCAAGCCGCGGCCGGCGAAGGCTACCAGGCCCAGCGAGTTGCCGTACGGGGCGTCGAAGCGGGTGCCGTCCGCGCGTACGGGGAAGGGATTGTTCACCGGGAGCCGTCCCGCGGCGAGGTTGCCCGCGGCGCCCACTTCGCAGCAGAAGCTCAGGCCGTTATCCGTGCTAACAGTGGTGCTGGTGGGCTGATTGTAGCCGTACTGATTGGGGCGCGAGTTATTGACGTTGTAGGTATCGTAATACCAGCCATAACCGCCGCGCAGCACGATCTTGGAATCGACCTGATAGACCACCCCGAAGCGGGGCAGCAGCTTATGCGTGCCGTTGGTATAGCTCCGGTTACTCGGACTTAGATACTGGCTCCCGCCCACCACTTTGAATTGCGAGGCGGGAACTTCGGGAAGCGGGTTGGCCGCATAGGCGGCTTGCACCGCGTCGGTGAAGGGCAGTTTGGCGCCAAAGTCGAAGCCGCCGGCGATAGCGCGGTTGAAGCGTTCGGTGATGCCGCCCTCGCGCTCGTAGCGGAGCCCCAGGCTGAAGCGAAGGCGGCTGGTAATGCGCCAGTCGTCCTGGACATAAAGCGAGCGGTAGCGCGTGGACCAGTAGCCGCTGTCGTTGGAATCGAGGCTGATGCCGGAGGGGAGCCCCATCAGGAATGCAGCGTATTCCAAGCCGTTGTTGGAGGCCGTGGTGGCGTTGTCCGCCGCGCGCATGTAGGTATTGTTGAAAGTGAAGCGTCCGGAGGAGTACCCCGGGCTCATGCTGGCGAACCAGTAGCGGCGCTCCTGCCAGCCAAGCTTGAGGGAGTGATCACCGCGGAACACGGCGGTGGTCACCTTGGCTTCGCCCGTGTTGCCGCGGCCGGTGAGGGTGGGATAGGAATCGGAGATGCTGTTGAGGGTATTGAACTCGAGGCGCGGCAACTGGTGCAGATCGCCGGCTTTCTGATCGAGGTAGGCGGGCAGTCCCGCATCGGAAGGCTTGAAGCCGGTCTGGACGGGGCGCTGATTACCTTCCAGGAAGGCGCTCCAGTTGACGCCGAAATCGAGGGTGGTGGTGCTGTTAACGGTCCAGATGTAGTCGCCGCCGGCGCCTTTGGCCTGGCGCACAATGCCGGAGACGTGGAGTCCGGGGAGGGCTTCGTAGCTCCAGTCGCTGGCGCGGGAGAAGCGCTTGCTGCGGAACCAGCGGCCGAACATGCGGTGACGTTCGTTGAGGTTGTAGTCGTAGCGGTTGACCAGGGCATTGTAGTCCTCCCCGCCAGCGCCGGTCAGGCCTAGGTAATTGTTCAGGCTTTCGGCGGTGACCAGCCCGGCGGGGTTGTTGGCTGTCGGGTACAGCGTGGGGTACAGCTTGGCCATGGGGTTTAGCACGGGGATGCCGCGGTTGCCGGGGAACGGGGTGCGCACGACGCGTCCGCCCTCGGAGCGGGCCGAGCGCGGATCGTACACCGTGTACTTGTTCGCGTCCACTCTCTGGAGAGCGGAGAAATCGCCCTGGTTCCAGGCAGGGTCGGGCACGTTCGCGGTCTTGCCGCCGGATGAGCGAGTGTAGATGCCGCTGGCGTTGATGAAGAAGAACAGCTTGTTGCGGCCATCGATCAGTTTGGGAATCCGCACCGGCCCGCCGAACGAGCCGCTGTACTCGTTGCCGCGGCCGCTGCCCTGCTTGGCTTCGCTGGGGCTCTTCTGGCCGGTAGCCACGAGCTGCTCGTAGCTCAGGCGGGCGAAGTGCCCGGTGGCGTTCCAGCGCTGCTGGTTGTGCAGTTCGGAGAGATTTCCGTGGTACAGGTTGGTGCCGGCGCGGGTGACCACGTTGATGTTGGCCCCGGACGTGTGGCCGTAGGCCGCATCGAAGCTGGTGGTTTCGAGCTTGAACTCCTCGACCGCGTCAGAGGACGGGGCGAAGCCCACGCGACGGCTGGTACCGGTGGCGGGCGCGCCGTCGATGGTGTACTCGTTCTGGCCCACACCGCCGTTGCTGTTGAAAGAAGAGACTGCGCCGTTATCGTAAGGCTTGGTGTCCTTGGGATTGCCGGTGAAGGACATGCCGGGCGCGAGCGACGACATCAGGAACGGGTTGGCGTCGGCGAAGGGCAGTTCCAGAATCTGCCGCCGGTCGATCACGCGCCCGCCGGAAGCGGTGCTGGTATCGAGCAGCGGCGCTTCCGCGGTGACCTCGACGGATTCGGTGACCTGTCCGACCTGCAACACCAGGGTGAGATCGAGGCGTCCGGCCACGGGCAGTTCGAGGCCGCTACGGGTGCTCTTTTTGAAACCAGCGGTTTCCGCGGCCACCGTATACGGCCCGGGATTCAGCAAATTTACCTCGAAATATCCGGTCTGATTGGTGGCCGTTCGGCTAACAGCGCCCGTTTCCGTGTTGGTGACGACGACGGTGACGCCGGGGATCACGGCGTCCTGCGGGTCCACTATCTTGCCGGCGATGCTTCCGCGCGAATCCTGCGCCGCGGCGACGCCGGCGCTCAAGACCAGGAGCCCGGCACAAAACAAAACAGATTTCATAGTGCTCTGTTCCTAGCGCGCGTTTCGTTCCAAATTACAATACCAGATTCACCGGTACTGAGCGTCGTCCAGATGCCGGGCGTGCTGTAGAGGTTGGAACCGTACGCGCACCCGGTCACGGGGGTCAGTGCGTTGTGAGCGTTGCCCGTGGAACGATCATAGAGAGGTGCGGCCTAGTCCCAATACTGTTCACTTAAGAACATACTCGTGCTATTCTGTTTGGGGCGGTAGGCCCCTGGAATGGCCCGAACCGTTGGGTCTTTTCCCGCCGGGAGCCGGATTACCGACTATATCAGCCTTGGCGTGATCGCGAAGTTCTTTCCTCGCGAGCGAGTGCACCAAGTGCTCGCCGAAACCCAACGCATGAGCCTGGACGGCAGTTCGCTGGACGTGGCCGATACGCAAGACAATAAAAGGCCTTCGGGCGGCCAGGCGCCAGTCGCGGGAAGAGCGCTTTCCCAAAACTCCGCTTCGTGGCTCTGCTGGAGAACGGAACGCACGTTTTGTGGGGCGCGCGCATGGGCCCGTTTGCCACCGACGAAATCACTCTGGCCCGCGAGTTGAAGACGCACTTGCGCGGGGCCCAGATCGCGCTGCGGAGCAAGACGCCGGGGTTGGTGGAACAAGAATTCTGGGGTTGCTGTTGGCCCATTTCGCCATCCGTGTTAAGTGAACAGTATTGGTCCTAACCCGAAGTTTGCAGTAAGACCCGTGAGCACTCGGCGCGCAAGCCGTGGGTTCTAAACCGGTTACCGAGCCGCGACCGGGGGCGAGCGGCGGGTGGAACACAGGAAACGCCCCGGGTTGTCTATGGCAGACGGGTGGAACTTCGGTCTAGTATGGGGGGATTGGTCTAATGATGGAGGTGCAGGATGAAATGCGTCGTCACGCTTTTCGCGCTGGCCGGTGTGGCCTTCGCACAATTTGAAACGGCTACCGTTCTCGGCACGATCAAGGATCCGGCCGGGGCCGTGGTTCCCGGCGCCAACGTCACGCTGGAGAACACGCGAACCGGGGTCGCCCTGGGCACGAAGACGAACGACGAGGGCAACTACACATTCGTCAACGTGCGCATCGGCGATTACCGCGTGAAGGCGGAGGCGCCGGGATTCAAGGCGGCTCTCGCGGAAGTATTTACGGTAACGGTAAACGCCCGCCAGCGCGTGGACCTGGCGCTCGCGCTCGGCGACACCTCGCAGACCGTCGAGGTCCAGGGCGCCGCTTCGGCGCTGGAGACGGATTCGAGCGACCGCGGCCAGGTGGTCAGGTGGGACACCATTGTGAACCTGCCGCTGAACGGGCGTGCTTATGCGGACCTGGCGTTGTTGACGCCGGGCGTTCGTAAGTCCTCCATCAGCGACCGGGAGTCCTCTTTCAACGTGAACGGCCTGCGCAGCTCACTCAACAATTTCCAGGTGGACGGCGTGGATAACAACTCCTACGCGACAAGCAACCAGGGGTACTCGAACCAGGTGCTGCAACTCAGCCCCGATGCGGTCGCGGAGTTCAAGGTGCAGACCAACAACTACAGCGCGGAATACGGCCGGGCCGGCGGCGCTATCATCAACGCCTCCGTCCGCAGCGGGACGAACGAGTTCCACGGCGCCGCCTGGGACTTCCTCCGCAATACGACGCTCAACGCGGTGGGCTTCTTCCGCCCCTCGGCCGGCAAGCCCGTCTTCCAGCAGAACCAGTTCGGCGCGGCGCTCGGCGGCGCGATCCGGAAGAACAAGACGTTCTTCTTCGCCGACTACGAAGGCGTGAGGCGCATCGAGCGGTCGCTGAGCATTGTCACCCTGCCGCTTACCGAGCAGCGGCAGGGGCGTTTCAGCGTCCCGATTCGCAACCCCTACACCAACGAGGTTTACAGCAACGGCGTGATTCCGTCCAGCGCCATCACGCCGTTCGCGGTGAAGGTCTTCAGCCAGTTGCCCGCCCCGACGCGGCCCGGCGTCGCCAACAACTACGATGCGATCCCGCGGCGTCCGACCGCGGACAACAAGGGCGACTTCAAAGTGGACCAGTACTTCAGCAGCCGGCTTACGGCGTTCTTCCGCTACAGCCATCGCGAGTACAACCAGACCGACACCCCGATCATCCCGCTCCCGCTTGGCGCCGACAATTCCCAGGGCAACGTGAATATCATCAACAAGCAGGGACTGGGCAGCCTGACGTATACGCTCAACCCGACCTCGCTGCTGGAGTTCCGCATGGCGGTGACGCGCAGCATCGGCGGCAAGTGGCCGCTGCAAGCGGGTTTGCCGAACATGGAGCAGGAGTACGGGATTACCGGTCTGCCGACGGATCCGGCGATCGCGGGCGGCGTAACCACGCAGAACATCAGCGGCTACCAGGGGATCGGGCGCCGGGGCAGTACGCCGCAGTTTCAGAATCCGCTCGTCTACAATCCGAAACTGAACTTCTCGAAGATCTACACCCGGCACGCCGTGAAAATGGGATGGGAATTCCAAACCATCCACACCGAGATCCTCGATTTCAGCCCGCAGTACGGGCAGGACAGTTACGGCGGACAGTTCAGCCGCCCGGCGGGAGTCGCGCAAGCGGACTTTTACAACGTGGCGGATTTCCTGTTCGGCGCCCGCAGTTCCTATTCGCTGAACAACTACGTAACTGTGGATTACCGCCAGCGGATGCAGTTCTTCTATCTCCAGGACGACTGGAAGGTGAACGGCAAACTCACCTTGAACCTGGGCGTGCGGTATGAGTACGCGACGCCGCAATGGGAAGCCCGGAATCGGCTGAGCAACTTCGACCCGGTCGCGAGAACCGTGATCCAGGCCAAGGACGGCGGCATTGCCGACAGGGCGCTGGTCCGCCCCGACCGCACCAACTGGGGCCCCCGAATCGGCCTCGCCTACAACCTGACCCCGAAGACCGTGCTGCGCTCTGCGTATGGGATCAGCTACATTCACTTCAACCGCATGGGCGGCGAGAACATCCTCTCCTACAACGGGCCGACCGTGATCGGCGCGCGCATCGACCAGGTGCCCTCGAACCGCCTTTGCGCCGCGAATGAGGCGTCGCCAAACTGCTTCCGGCCGACCATGATGGGATACACGGCCAGCATGGTCGATCCCTCGCGCTTCAGCACCTTGACCGCGAGGACCAACTACACGCCGGCGGATTACCGCACCTCGTACATCCAGTCGTGGCACTTCGAGATTCAGCGGGAGCTGGTGAGAAACCTGGTGCTGAACCTGGCCTACGTGGGCAATCGCGGCGTGGGGCTGATGATCCTGGCCGACTATAACCAGGCGCGCCCGAACAACCCGGGCGAGAACATCGTCCTGCTTCAGCGGCGCCCGATCTCGGGATTCACCGACATCCAGATTTCCTGGGGCGGCGGTCATTCCAGTTATCACGGCTTCCAGGCGAAACTGGAGAAGCGCTTCTCCGGCGGCTTGTATCTGTTGAACGCCTTCACCTGGTCCAAGTCCCTCGACAACGCCGCAGGACACCTCGAGGTCTACAACGGAGACAGTTCCCGGGTGAATTTCTACGGGCTGCAAAATGAAAAGGGGCTGGGTAGCTACAATCAGCCGTTGAATAACACCTCCACGGTCGTCTATGAGTTACCGTTCGGCAAAGGACGGAAATTCGGGGCCTCGGCGCACCCGCTCCTCCAGGCGGCCGCCGGCGGCTGGAGGCTGACGCTGATCAACACCATGACCAGCGGCGTTCCCGTGAACCTCACCTATGGCCCGACCTCGCAGTTTTCGGTGACCGGCTATCCGTCCTACAGGCCCAACATCATTGGGGACATCATGACGCCCGAGAGCAGCCGGACGATCAACAACTACTTCCTCACGGCAAATATCCTTGTGCCAACCGACCCGAGGTTCCCCTTCGGCAATGCGGGGCGCAACATCGCGCGCGCCCCGGCGTTCTATCAAGCCGATTTGGGAATGCACAAGGAATTTCCGCTGTGGAAGGAAAGCCAGCGCCTGGAGTTGCGCGGCGAGTTCTTCAACCTGCTGAATAAGACCAATTTTGGCGCGCCCAACAGCAACCGCACAAACGCCGGCTTCGGAACCATACGGAGCACCGCGCAGGCGCGTATGATCCAGTTCGCTCTAAAGTACATCTTTTAGGGTCTTGAACGGAATGAATCGTCGAACGGCGCTCAAGGCGCTTGGCGGCGGGATCGCTGGAGCGCCCGCCATTCTTCGTGGGGCGGGCCGCCGCCCCAACATCCTGTTCTTCATGACGGACGATCAGCGGTACGACGCCATGAGCTGCGCCGGAAACCGCTTCTTGAAGACGCCCAACATGGACCGCATCGCGAACGAGGGCGTGCGGTTCAGCAATGCTTTTGTCACCAATTCCTTGTGCTCTCCCAGCCGCGGCACGATCGTCACGGGTCTTTACTCCCACGCCCACGGCGTCCGCACCAACGGCGGCGATACGCACCGCCTCCGGCCGGGCGTCCCCACCTTTCCGGGTCTGCTGAGAGAAGCCGGGTACTACACCGCGTTATCGGGCAAGTGGCACATCGCTTTGCCGCCGGCGGGCTTCGATCAGACCTCAATCCTGCCGGGCCAGGGCATTTACCACGATCCGGTCCTGCTGATCAACGGCGGGCGCGCGCGGTTCCGCGGCTACGTCGACGACGTGATCGCGGATCAGGCGCTCGAGATGCTTCAAAGCCGCCCGAAGGACAAGCCCTTCTGCATGTTGTGCCAGTTCAAGGCGCCGCACCGGTCGTGGGAACCGGCCGAGCGCTTCCGCAAAGCTCTTGAAGGCGTCACGTTCCCGGAGCCGCCCTCCTTCAACCTCTCGCTCGAAGACCGCCCGGCCGCCATTCGCGACAGCGATATCCAGATCGCCGACATGCCGGACTTTGCGGAATTCGGCGTCTCCCGCGATCTGCCCCGGCACGAACGCAAGCGGCGGAATTTCCAGTTCTTCGTGCGCCAGTACTACCGGACGCTGCTGGGAGTGGACGAGAACGTAGGGCGTGTGCTGGATTTCCTGGACAAGCAGGGGCTGGCGGGAAACACCCTGGTCATCTACACGTCCGACAACGGCTTCTTTTGCGGCGAATACGGCCTGTTCGACAAACGCATGATGTACGAGCCTTCCATCCGCGTGCCGATGCTTGCGCGCTATCCGGACGGATTCGCCGGCGGGCGGGTGGACTCCGAACACATGGTGCTCAACAACGACGTGGCCCACACGGTGCTCGATTACGCCGGAGTGGCGCGCCCCGCATCGATGCGCGGCCACGGGGAAAGCTGGCGGCCGATTCTCGAGCGCCGGCCCGTCCAATGGCGCGACGCCTGGATGTACGAGTACTTCGAATATCCGGCCGTCACCTGCACTGGCAAGATGCGCGGCATCCGGACAGAGCGTTGGAAACTGATCCACTACATCCAGAACCCGCAAGGTTGGGAATTGTTCGACCTCGAGAAGGACCCCGGCGAGCGCAACAATCTCTACGGCGACCCGGAGTACCGTTCTCGCGGGGAGGAGTTGAAAGCACGGCTCGACCGCCTGCGCAGCGAGCTGGGGGATGATCGTTCCGAGGACGGATCGCCCGCGGCGCCATGCACCATTCGAATCGCCAACACGCCGCATCGCTAGACCGAAACCCCCTAGCTCAGGCCTGGCCCCGGCATCGGGAAGAATCCCGATTCCCTATCCAACCATGGAGTCGTATACCTCCTACACAGTGCCTGGAGGCGCCGTGAAATGCTCATAGCAGGTCTGGCTTTGCTCGCGTTTAGCCTGGTTTTCGTGGCCGCCGGCATTTGGTTTTACAGAAAGGTACAGCAGGTCAAAACCTGGCCGTCGGTGAGCGGAACGATTCTCGAAGCCGGGGTGGTCCGCAAAGTCTCCAAAGACGAAGAAGGAAACGAGAGCGTGGGTTACGCGCTGGCCGTAACGTACCAGTATGCGGTGGCGGGACAATCTTACACCGGAACGCGCATCGCGCTTGCGGAAACCACCCACGGCTCCCACAAAGCGGCGGAGAATCAGCTCGCCAAATACCCGCTGGGCGGGACGGTGCAGGTGAAGTACGACCCGGCGGCTCCGGGTTCCGCGCTTCTGGAGGAATCCGGCGCGTTGCTGGGCTGGATCTTCGCCGGCATTGGCATTGTGATCGCCGTCATCGGGATCGTGCTGCTGGCGCTGTCGTAGAAAGGGGGATGGCGATGAGACGTGATCTTCTGATAGGGCTGGCCGCGCTCATTGGCTGCTATGCCCAGGCCCGTATCGATCCCAGGCTGGTGGGCGAGTGGGCCGGCAGCGTCCCTGGGCTTCCAATGAAACTGGTCATGCAGTTCGAGGCGGGCGGCGCGTGCCGCGTCGCGGGCGAACAGGGCACGTGCCAGTCGGCCGGCGATGTGCTTTCGCTGTCGCTGCCGGGGGGCGGGCAGAGCCGGTACACGTACCGCATCGATGCCGGCCGGCTGACGCTAAGCGGAGGCGGCTTCACGGCGCCCGTCGTGCTCCAGCGGACCGGAGATGCGGGACCACGGCCCCAGGCCGCCCGTCCCTCGGCGCCGGTCTACCAGCACCCCGCCGGGTTCAGTTTCTCCTACCCTCCAGGCTGGCAGGTGCAACAGCAGGAACAGGTGACGCAGTTGGCGCCCGCTTCGCCTCGCATGGCCGGCCAGGCGCCCGCCGAACTCTACTTCGTGTTTGGCGAGGATGGCGGCAGCGAAGGCATCACGAGCCCGGAGGACCCCCGGGTCGTCGAGTACCTGGAGCAGCAGGTCATGAGCGTTTCCAGGGCCTTGCGCCGGGTGTCCGGCCCCACGCCGGTGACACTGGAGAACGGCCGCGCCATGGCCATGGACTGGGAAGGAACCGGCCAGCGCGGCGTGGTGCGGGCCAGGGTGCTGGCGGTGGTGCTGAACGGGTTCGGCATGGCGCTCCTGGCGATCGGCGAGAAGACGGCCATCGAGGGGCGGGAGCCGGACTTGCGCAGAATCGCCGGCTCGTTCTCGCGCGGCGGAGGACGCCAGATGGCCGCGGGCCCGCCACAACCGGCCGGCGGCGGCAGCGCGCTCGACCCGCGGCTGGTCGGGGTCTGGCTCTACGAGAAGAACTTTTGGTCCGGCGCCTACTCAAGCACCAATGTGAAAACGGCGGTGTTTCGCCCCGATGGTTCGTTCCAGATGGGAGGACAGTTCGCGGCGGGGATGACCCACACCGATTCCCTGGGAGATGTCACCGGCAGGACCTCGGGAAACTCGAATGCGCCGCAATCGCGCGGGCGGTGGACGGCGTCGGCAGGAAAATTGCAGATCCGCTTCGAGGATGGGTCTACCGAGGTATTCAAGTATTACATCGAGGACCAGAGCGACGGCCGCGTCATGTTGATTCAAACCGCGGAAGGAGACAAACAGCTCTGGACGTATAAGGGCCGGTAGACCGCACCTGCAATCCCTGGCCGCTTCACGCAGCTCATGGTATGGTATTTGGTATGGCGACCAGGAAGATCACCATTACGCTCGGCAACGATCAGGTGGAAGAAATTCGTGCGCTTGTCGCGGCCGGAGCGGCAGCGAGCGTCTCTGCCTTCGTGAAGCATGCGGTCGGAGTCGCGCTTTTCGATGCGGCAGGATGGAGAGAGATGCTGAAAGATGCACTACGGCAGACCGGCGGCCCGCTGACGGAAAAGGAGCGCAACTGGGCCGACGCCATTCTCTCTCCCCGTGGCCGGAAGGCCATCTCCAAAAAGGGGAGAGCGGCGTGAACGGCATCACTCTCGATGCCGGCGGGTTGATCGCCCTGGACCGAAACGATCGCCGCGTGCTCGCGCTGGTGGCGCGCGCGACGGAGCGTGGCATGCGCATCACGATTCCGGCGACAGCGCTGGCACAGGCCATTCGAAACCCTTCCAGGCAGGCCCGCCTCTCGCGGCTGATTCGTCAGGCCGGCACGGACCTCATTCCGCTCGACGGACCGGATGCCACCGCTGTGGGCCTGCTGTTGGCGCGCACTGCGACGGCCGACATCGTCGACGCCCACGTCGTTGTGTGTGCGCTGAGGGCCGGGCAGGCAGTGGTGACCACCGACGCCGGCGATCTCAGGGCCATCGCTCCGGCGCTGCCGGTGGTGGCCGTCTGACCGTGGCCGCGTGCGGCATAGGGAGCACGCCGGCAACCGCCGCAGTTCAGCTTCGAACGGGTTTGCCGCCGCGTTGGATCAGGCGGTCGAGAGTAAGAATATTCAACATCAACTGGCGCGGCGGATGGTAGTTGTCCTGCCGCGCGGTGTGCGGCGTCCGCGTCATCTTCCGGTCTCCGAAGAGCATGAATCCGGGCTGGCCGTACTGCTCCATCGAGAACTTGTCCTGGATAAGCTGCCGCGCCAGGGTGAAATAGCGGGCGGCCCAGTCCGCCCCCGTCTGATCGAGTATGTTCAGCGTGGCAACCAGGATTTCGTTAAGGGCCCACAACGGCTTCAGGTAAAAGTACTCGCCGGTGAACCGGAATTCGAGCTTGGTTCCCACGGGCGTGTAAGGCGGCCACGCATAGCCGCCGTGATCCACGTTGACCCATTCGGAGAGCCCGCCATAGACGTGGTCCCATCCGACGTCCAGGTGCTTGCGGATCCGCTCCGCGCAGGTGTCCCACAGTTTCGTGTCGCCGCGCCGGAGGGCCGTTTCCTGGATCATCCATAGCGTCTCGATGGAATGGCCGAGCAGGCACTTGGAGGCTTCCTCTTCAGGGCGGCTGAAATCGAAATTCAGGATCTCGTTGTTCAGCCCGATCTCGGGATTGTAGTGGTGGTTGATCACCGCATCCACGGACGCGTCGAGGATCGCCTGCAATTCGGAATCGGGCCATCGGGCGAGCATCTGCCGCGCCGTGTTCAGGTTCACCATCCAGAGGCCCTGCGTCCTTTGGCCGCGAACGGTGGTGTCCATGCACAGGAAATCGCGCTGCTGGATCGTGCTCCACAGCCGCTTCATCAGCGCGAACGCCGCCGCCCGCGCCGCGTCGTCGTTGGCGGCCCAGGCGTACTCTTGCAGGCCCTCGGCCCCGAAGTACATGCCGTAAAGATCGCCCGAAAACGGCTTGACCACGCGCCCTTCGCGGGTGAACGATTCCGCCCACCATCCATCCGGCTGAGGCGCGTGCTTGAGGAGAAACTCTTTCGTCAGGCGCGCAATCTCCAGGTGTTCCGGGCGCCGGCCGAAGTGGTTGTACAGGAAGCTGTACACCCAGATGCTACGGCCCTGAAACCAGCATTGCTTATCGGTGGAAACTGGCGTGCCGTCGTAGTCGAGCGCGTGCATCACTCCGCCGGACTCGCGATCGATCCCGTGCCGGTCCCAGAACGGGAGCAGGCGGTCGAACAACTCGCGGTGGAATTGCCGGCGAAGCGCAGCCAGGTCGATCCCGCCGGGCCTGGCGTCCGCGGCGCTCCCGCCCGGCGCGAATGCCAGCCCCGAAAGTTCAAAGAAAGCGCGCCGCATCATTCTCACATCCTCGCACGTGCGGCGCTCACAGGGTGGCGGGCCAGCCACGCCCGCGGGGTTCGCCGGGTGCGGCGTAGGCGGGCGGGAGGTAGTCGCAGGTGGCGTGCATCCAGTTGCTCAGGAGGCTCTTCATGTTTTCGAGGGTCCGGGCGTGGGCGGGGTCGCCGGCGAGGTTGTTGAATTCGTCCGGGTCGCTGCGCAGATCGTAAAGCTCCAGCATGGGGCGCGAGGGGTTGAAAAGCTCCATGTGTTCTGGACGAAGCCCGCCGCGCGATCGCTTGAGCATGGCCGCCCAGGTGGGCGAATCCGCGAGGTCCCAGGCGGGGCGGTAAGGAAAGTGCGGCGCGGCGTTGAAGATCAGCTTGTGGGTGGCGGTGCGGACGGAGCGTATGGGGTCGAAATTGTCATGCCAGTTGCGCTCGCTGAAAACTTCGGTGCGCGGCCGGAAGGGGCGGCCGAGCAAAAGGTCGAGGAAGCCGCGGCCCTGCATCTTGGCGGGCTTGGCGATGCCGGCGGCTTCGAGCCAGGTGACGGGCAGGTCCACGTGGGCGATCAACTCGTCGCGCACGGCGCCGGCGGCGATGCGGCCGGGCCACCAGGCCAGGAGCGGGACGCGGATGCCGGGATCGTAGCAGCCTCCCTTGGCGCGCGGGAACGGCATGCCGTTATCGCCGGTGAAGATGACCAGGGTGTTATCGGCGAGATTGCGGCGCTTCAGGATTTCGAAGAGCTGCCCGCATTCGGCGTCCATGCGGGCGATGCGGTCGTAGTAGTGCGCGATATCGCGCCGCACTTCGGGGAGATCGGGCAGGAACCGGGGCACCCGCACGGTCTTGGGATCGTGCGGCGGGTTGAAGGCGCCATCGCTGTAAGGACGGTGCGGATCGGTGAAGCCGAGTTGGAGCCAGAAGGGGCGGCCGGCGGGGAGGGCGTCGAAGAATTTCTCGAAGGGCGTCTGACGGTCACCGTAGAAATTCCAGCGCCGGTCGAAGCTCGCGCCCTGGTGGACTTTGCGGAAGGCCCCCACGAAGTAGCCGCGCTCCTTGAGAGGCTCGAGGAAGCTCGGTTCCCAATCGGGCATGGGAGTGTGGAGCCGCGAGGTGGCCGTGGTGTGAGGCGTGCAGCCGGTGAAGATCGAGGAGCGGTTGGGGCTGCACTGGGGCGAGCTGACGTAGCAGTGGTTGAAGCGCATGCCCTCCTCGGCCATGCGGTCGAGGTTGGGGGTGCGGACGCCGGCGTTGCCGTAACAGCCGAGGTCGTTCCAGGTCTGGTCGTCAGAGAGCAGAAACACGAAGTTGGGGGCCCTGCCGCCGGGCCGCGCGGCGGGTGCGGCGGCGAGCGTGGATTCGATCAGGGTGCGGCGGGTGAAGGTCATGGTGAAGGAATAGGGTAGCGCGGGGCGGCGAGGGGCGCGGGCCCGTCCGCCTGAGGCTCCCCCTCGAATCCTCCCTGCAATGTGCACGGACTTCGCCGCCACCGCTCAGAATCGAGCGTCATATCACCAACAAGACTCCCCGGTTCCGAGCCGCGACCGCCAGGGAGCGGTGGCGCGGCGTAGACGGCGGTGGGTGCGATCCGTGGCAGTGACATACAATAGCCCACATGAACCGTCGCGAGTTTCTTGGCGTGGCGGCCGCGGGCGCGCTCGACGCCGCCCCGGTTGCGCCGCCCAACATCGTATTCATTCTGGCGGACGATTTCGGCTACGGCGACCTGGCGTGCCAGAACCCGCAATCCCGCATCCCCACTCCCAATCTCGATAGGCTGGCCGGACAGGGCGTGCGGTTCACCGACGCCCACTCGCCCTCGGCGGTGTGCACGCCCACGCGCTACGGCGTGTTGACCGGGCGCTACTGCTGGCGGTCGCGTCTCAAGAGCGGCGTGCTGTGGGGCTTCTCCCCGAATCTGATCGAGCCGGGGCGCGCCACGGTGGCGTCGGTGCTGAAGTCGCGCGGATATGCGACCGGCGGAGTCGGCAAGTGGCACCTCGGCCTGGGCAACCAGGAGAAGACGGACTACGCGCGCCCCCTGCGCCCCGGACCGGTGGACCACGGCTTCGACTACTATTACGGCATTCCCGCGTCGCTCGATATGGAGCCGTACGTGTATTTCGAGAACGACCGCACGGTGGAGCAGCCCACCGCGTCCACGCCGGGCAAGAACGACGACGGCGTGTTCTGGCGCGGCGGCCCCATGGCGCCGAGTTTCCAGTTCGACCAGGTGCTCAACACCCTGACGGGCAAGGCCACGGACTTCATACGGCGCAACGCGAAGCGGCCGTTCTTCCTGTACTTCCCGCTCACGGGCCCGCACACGCCTTGGGTGCCCCGCAAGGAATTCCAAGGCAGGTCGAAGGCGGGCATCTACGGCGATTTCGTCGCGGAAGTGGACTGGACCGTCGGCGAAGTCATGAAGGCGTTGGACGCGGCCGGCGTGGCCAAGAACACGCTGCTGATGTTCACCAGCGACAACGGGCCGGAACGCTACGCCTACGAGCGCATCCCCAGGTTCAACCACTACAGCATGGGCGACCTGCGGGGCGTGAAGCGCGACGCCTGGGAGGGCGGCCATCGCGTGCCGTTCCTGGCGCGCTGGCCGGGGCGCGTGCGCGCGGGCACGACGTGCGCGGAGACCATCTGCCTGACGGACCTGATGGCCACGGCGGCGGCGGCGGCGGGGGCCAAGGTGCCGGCCAACGCGGGCGAAGACAGCTACAACATACTGCCCGCCATCCTGGGAGAGAAGCTCGCGAAGCCTATCCGCGAGGCGACGGTACACCACACCTCCAACGGGCAGTTCGCCATTCGGCAGGGCGAGTGGGTCTACATCGACAACCCCACCGGCGAAAACTCGAAAGAGCCCGAGTGGTTCAAGAAGCAGCGCGGCTATCAGCCGCACAAGGAACCCTTCGAGCTGTTCAACCTGCGGCAGGACCTGGGCGAGCACCGCAATCTTTACCCGGAACACCGCGACGTGGCGGAAAAGCTGAAGGCGCTGCTGGAGAAATACAAGCGCGAGGGCCGCAGCGCGCCCGTTTGAGGTGCGCGTGATATTCTGTTCGGTGGAATTTTCAACCTGTTAAGAAGGAGAGCACCACGTGAGAGTCGGGGTATTCACAGCCTTGTTGTCGCAACTGTCGCTCGATGACGTATTGAAGAAGCTGAAAGCCATCGGCGTGACCACGGTGGAACTGGGGACGGGGAACTACCCGGGCGATCCCCACTGCAAGCTGTCCATGCTGGAGAACGCCGGCCAGTTGGTCGAATTCAAGAAGAAACTGGAGGACAACGGGTTCAGCATCAGTGCGCTAAGCTGCCATGGAAACGCGCTGCATCCCAACCAGGAATTCGCCAAAGCCAGCGCGGAAGTGAGCCGCAAGACCGTGCTGCTGGCGGAGAAACTGGGCATCCCGGTGGTGATCGATTTCTCCGGATGTCCGGGCGATTCCGACACCGCCAAGTGGCCGAACTGGGTGACCTGCCCCTGGCCGCCGGACTACCTCGAGATCCTGAAATGGCAGTGGGAGAAGAAGGTCATCCCGTACTGGAGACCGCAACCTGCCGCTCACGGGCGTGCTCGACACCAAGAACTACACCGACGAGCGCAACCGCGCGTGGATCTTCCGCACGGTGGGATACGGGCACGGCGCGGCATGGTGGAAGGATTTCATTTCCACGCTGCGCATGTTCGGCTACGATTACGTGCTCTCCGTGGAGCATGAGGACAGCCTGATGTCGGTGGACGAGGGCCTCACCAAGGCGGTCACGTTTCTGAACGACATCGTGGTGACGGAGAAGCCCGCCGCCGCGTGGTGGGTGTAGTCCGTGTGCGGCTGGTAATCGCGCTGGCGCTGTGCGCGGGCCCGCTGTGCGGGTCGGGCCTGCGCGCCGGCGCGGCGAAGAGCGTCATCACCCCGGATCTCTCGCGTTTCCATCCCGTGTACATGGCAGGCTTCGGCCAGAACCGCGTGGCTACGGGTGTACACGACCCGCTTTACGCCCGGTGCATCGCCATCGAGACCGGGGCGCGTCCGCTGGCGGTCTGCGCGCTGGACCTGGTGGGCCTGTTTTACGACGACGTCCGCAAGGTCCGGGAAGCGGTGCCCGAGGCCGATGTGGTGGTGGCCTCCACGCACACGCACGAGGGACCGGACACCATGGGGCTGTGGGGGCCGGAGCGCGGCAAGTCGGGGATCAACGAGGACTACAACGCGCTGGTGGTGCGGCGCACGGCGGAAACGGCGCGCGCGGCGGTGCGGACCATGCAGCCCGCCGCCGCGGCGCTGGCTTCGGTGCGCTCGCCGGAGCTCGACAGTTTCATCGATGACAACCGCCCGCCGCAGGTACACGATTCCGAGCTGATCGTGCTGCAACTCAGGACGGCGGCGGGCAAGCCCATCGCCACGGCCGTCAACTGGGCCAACCATCCCGAGACCCTGGGATCGAAGAACACCCTGATCACGGCCGATTACCCGGCCGCGTTGTACGCGGAGCTCGAGCGCCGGATGGGCGGCGTGGCGGCGCTGTGGAATGGTGCGGTCGGCGGGATGCAATCGCCGCTGGGGGCCAAGCTCGCCAGGCTCGCGGACGGCACGTTCGAGAAGGCCGAGGCGATCGGCAGGCGCGTCGCGGAACTGGCCGCCGGCGCGACAGCGAAGAAGGCGGCCATCACGCGCGTCGATTTCCGCGAGAGCATGGTGAACATTCCGGTGGCCAATGCCGGTTTTCGGATGGCGCAGCAGGTAGGACTATTCGGCGGCCGCAGGAAGGACACGGGCGCGGAAACCGCCGTCCCCGTGGGCTACGTGCGCATGGCGGCCGGCGGCCGGCCCCTGCTGGAAATCGCGTTGGCGCCGGGCGAAGTGTACCCCGAGCTGAGCGTGGGCGGCGTGGAGCGGTACGCCGGCGCGGATTTCCCCGAGGCGCCGGTGGAGCCCGCGCTTAAGAGCCTGATGCGCGCGCCCTACCGGATGCTGATCGGGCTGGCGAACGACGAAATCGGCTACATCATCCCCAAGGCCGAGTGGGACGAGAAGGCTCCTTACCTGCGCGACGCGAAGAAGGCATGGTACGGCGAGGTGAACTCGATGGGGCCGGAAACGGCGGGGCGTATCGCAGCGGCGTTCGCCGCGCTGGCGCGGTAGCGCGTTTCAAATCAGGCAGCCGGTGATGCCTCATTGTTGAAGGAGGATCTTGCGGTAGGTTGTACCGCCGGAACGGATCTCGACGCGGTCGGTTGCCCGGTGGCCGTCTTTCTCCACGGTCACGGTGTAGACGCCCGCCCCGAGTGAAATCTGCGCGGGCGTAAGCTGCGAGTACGGCTTTCCGTTAATGGTGACCGCCGCGCCGGGCGGCACGGTGGTCAGCATGAGGGTGCCCCCGGTGCCTCGCAGTGTGATCAGAGGCAGTTCGTAAGCTCCACCGGCGACCTCGATCTCGCGCCGTTCCACCATGAACCCGGGCATGGTGATGGAGACGGAGTGCCGGCCGGGCAGGGCTTGCAGGGTGCAGGGCGTCTTGCACTCGGTATCCGCGCGCCCATCCAGGGAGGCGGTGGCGCCGGGCGGGTTGGTGACCACGGCGACCGGCGCCGGACGCGCGGGGGTGCGGACCGCCGCGGGCTTCGGCCGCGGTGCGGGTTCCGGTTCGCGTTCGGGCTCGGGCGCGGGCTCGGGCCGCGGCTTGGGCTCCTCCACGGCGGGCTTGGTTTCGACAGGCGCCACGGGCTCGGGTGGCTTCTGCACCACCGGCGACCCCATCGGGCTGGGCTTCTTCTCCTCCTGCACCGCGGCCGGCGGCGGCGCGGGCTGCGCCTCCTGATTCTTCCTGGTCAGATACGGCGTGGCCTGCCACGCGATCAGCCCCACGAGCCCGGCGGCCACAATCACGGCAAAGAACAAGGGCGCGACGCGCGTCTTCCGCCGCGGACGATCCTCGGCGGTGGTGGTGGCGGCCCGCCGCCGGTGCGGCTCCGGCATGGCCTTGGGGCGCGGCTCCTCAACCGCCGTGGGAGCGCTTGCCGCCGCTCCCCGGAAGGCCGGCTTCCAACCGCGGGCCGAGGAGCACGCGGCTTCTAGCGCGTTGATGAATTCCTGGCACGTCCGGTAACGCAGCTCGGGCTTCTTCGCCAGCGCCTTGCGCAGCACGGCCTCGATCTGCGGCGTGAGAGTCGCGTTCAGCCTCGTCACCGGCGCGGGCTCCTCGGCCACGATCTTATAGACCACGGTGGTCAACTGCTCGCCGGCGAAAGGCTTTTCGCCGGTGAGCATTTCGTAGGCGATCACGGCGAGCGAAAACTGATCCGCGCGCCCGTCCACCGGGTGGCCCTGCACCTGTTCGGGCGACATGTAGTGGGGCGTGCCCACGATGGCGCCGGTCATAGTGAACTGCTCGCTGGCGGCGGCCTTGGCGATGCCGAAATCCGTGATCTTGGCCGAGCCCGCGGCGTCGATCATGATGTTGGCGGGCTTGATGTCGCGGTGTACGATGCCGCGCTGATGGGCATAGTCCAGGGCTACCGCGGCCTGCCCCATGATGCTGAACATCTGCGTGGGCGCGAGCGGGCGGCGGCCGGAGAGCGCTTCGTCGAGCGTTGGCCCGTCCACGAACTCCATGGCGATATAGGCCAGGTCGCCCTGCTTATCCACGTCGTAGATGGTGACAATGCCGGGGTGGGAGAGAATGCCGGCCGCGCGCGCCTCGCGGAACAGCCGCTCCTGCAAGCGTGCGCGCTCCTGCGCGTTGCCGACCTCGGAAAGCCGTATAGTCTTGACGGCCACCGGCCGGCCGATGTTGGGGTCGATGGCGTGATACACGACGCCCATGGCGCCGTGTCCCAGCTCACGCACGATCCTGTACCGGCCGATACGGTCCATTAGAAACAGGCTATCAGTAAATCAGCCTTTTATCTCAACCACGGCCTCGGTGATCTGGCCGAGGTACTTGCCGTCGCTCATCACGTCGGCGGCGATGGCGAAGCGCGGGGCGGGCGCGGACCAGCCGCGGGGCAGCGCGATGGTGAACGCGCGCGCCGCGGCCCCGTTGGGCGGCGCTTCGAATTTCAGCAGGTCCGGCTCGATGCGCCATTCCGAGGGCGCCACCAGCGCGATCTCGAGTTTCATGGGGCTCGGGCGGTAATTGGTGACCCGTATCTCGCCTTTCTGGTTTTCCCCGGGAGCCAGCAGCATCTGGTAGGGATAGATGCTGACCCAACTCGGATCCATGCCGAAGTTACTCTCTCCCTCCGGCAGTACGTCAAAGAAGAGCTGCCGCTGCTCGCGGAAGCGGCGCTCGGTGGCCTCCATGGTGGCCCGGTTCACGGCGAAGGGGCGGCCGTGGCCGGGCGCGATCAGAGTCGGCTCCCGCTCGATCAGGTTGCGGATGGACTTCAGGTGGCTGTCGTTCTCCACGTGGTTGCGGAAGATCAGGTTATGCCGCATCGCGCCCTCGCGCCCGCCGGGGAAGAACGCGTCTCCGGTGAACGCCACGCGGTTGCCGTCGATCGTGGCGAACAGCGCCATCTGGTACTCGGTGTGGCCGGGCGAATGGGTGATCTCGAAATCGAACTCCTCCCACTTGAAACGCTCACCGTGGCGGAACGCGCGCGACACCGTGAACGGCTCGCCCAGGATGCAGCCGAGGTTGTAACCGCGCGGGTTCTGGAAGACGTCCACCATGTTGTCGAGGCACCAGACGCGCGTGCCGTGATGGCGCACCAGGTGGGGGAAGCCGTTGTTGTGATCGTCGTGCATGTGGCTGGGCATGACGACGTCGATGGCCTTGACGCCGAAGTTGCGCTTCAGGTTGTCGATGTTGTGCTCGACGAAGCGGATGCGGCCGGTGGCGGCGGTGGCGCGCTCGAAGTTGCCGAAGTGCACGCCGGAGGCGGAACCGTAGTCGATGAACATGGCCTTGCCGCTGTCGCTCACGATGCAGTAGAACGACGACGTCGTCAGGTGATGGGCGATGAGGTGCGGGGAGACCGCCACGCCGCGGAAGCTGTCGCTCGGCTCGTTGCCGGTCTGGAAGCGGTAATAGTCGGTGAGCCGGGTGATGGTCTGCGGGATGGCGGCGGCGGCATCGCGCATCACTTCGCCGTGGGAAGGGCACAGCATCTCCGGCTTCTGTTCGGCCAGGCGCGCGAGAGAGTAGATGCCGAGGTCGATGCCTTCGGAGCCGCCGTAATTCACCTGCGTGTCGTACAGGGTATGGATCTTGCCCGGAGAGTGGATCAGGTCGCCGGTGAAGGCCGTCTTGCGTCCGTCAACGGCGGCGATGATGGTGATGGCGCCCAGCGTGTGCCCGGGCGTAGGCAGCACATAGAAGCCGGTCTTATCGTTCCAGCGGAAGGTGGAGTAATCGGCCAGCGCCCGGGCTACCGGCACGTTGCGGGTCAGGGTGTTGAAGTCGTTGCGGACGTAATACAGGTGAAAGATGCGGCGGTTGCGCCAGAAATTCTCCGCGTCTGCGAACAGATGGCGCTCGTGGGCGGGGACGGCGATGGGGATGCCCAACTCGACGGCGCGGAAATCGCCCTGGCACTGGTCGCGGTGGTGATGCGTGTGGAGCACCCAATCGACGCGCGTGACGCCCAGGTCGCGGAGATGGTCGAGCACCTTGCCCGAGCCGAAGTCGATGAGCACGCACCGCGCGCCGTCGCGCACGATGTACACCTTGCAGGTATCTTCGAAGACGAAGAGATTCTCGCTGAGTTTGACGGGGGCGCCGGCCGGGGCGAAGGGCGTGCGGCGGTATCCGTCGGACGCTTTCTGCGCGGCGGGCGCCGGGGTCGCGGCAACGCCGGCGGATGCGAGGAAGTTACGCCGGGTAGAACGGGCCATGCCGTAGATATTATCAGAGAGGGTGGCGCGGTACGGGGCCGCCTTTACGCCTCCCCGGCCTCATGCTGGACCCGCGGCAGCCAGCCGCGAAACCATTCCACGAACTCGTCCAGGCCGCGGCGCGTCTCTCCGGAGAGCGGAACGGCGGGCGGGCCAACCTTGACGTCGCGCGCGGCCACCGCGGCCCGGATCGCGACCGGCGTGGGGAAACGGTCCACCCACGCGTTGAACTCCAGCAGGCGCGCCTCCAGGGGACCGGCGGCGCCGTCTCCGGCGATCGCGCGGTCGAGCGCCAGCATCAGTTCCGGGACCGCGCACGCGGCGCCGGAGACCGTTCCGTGGGCGCCCGCGGCGCGTACCCGCGGGTAGACCGCGTCATCGCCCGCCAGAAACTCTCCCCCGGCGCCGCCGAGCCGGTCGAAATAGCCGGCATCGCCGCTGGAATCCTTGATGCCCGCGAACAGGCCGGAACGCAGCAGTTCCGCCGCGGTCTCCGGCTCGATGGCGCTGGTGAAAGCCGGGAGGTTGTAAAGATACAAGGGTGCGCCGCGCGGCATCTCCGCGGCCAGGCGCAGGTAGAACTCGCGGATTTCCGCCTGGCGGTAGCGGAAGAAATACGGCGGCATGACGAGCAGCCCCGCCGCGCCCGCCGACCACGCCTCGCGCCCCAGCTCGACGGCAACGTCGAGCCGCGAATGCGAAACGCCCGCCAGCACCGGAACGCGGCTGCGCTTGACGGCCATGTACGCGAGCCGGGTGCGCTCGTCGAAATTCAGGTGGATGAATTCACCGGTGGCGCCGAGCAGCGCGATGCCCTTCACGCCCGCGCGGCAGAGGTAGTCAACCACCTCCAGCGCGGCGCCCAGGTCGAGAGCGCCATCGGCCGTGCGCGGAGGAACCGCCGCCGCGTTTACGCCGGTAAAGGGCACGGCCCCCCCTTTACTTGGTGAGCGGAGTCAGTACGATGTTGCGGAAGTCCACCGGACCGTGATCGCCCTGCAAGGTGAGCGGCCCGGGCTCGCCCTCGTTGGGGTCGGAGGCGATGGCGGTGAGCCCTTCGATCACGCCCTTGACCACCTGCTTGCCGTTCAGCGTCACGGTAACATCGCGGCCCACCAGACGTATGTCGTAGGTCTGCCATTCGCCTGCGGGCTTGCTGGCGGCCACCGCCGGGACGATACGGCTGTAGAGCGCGCCGTTGCTGTGGACATCGAGTGGCCGGCCGTAATCCTCGAGGATCTGGACTTCGTAGCGCCCGCGCAGCCCGATCCCGCTGTTGCTCTGCGGCCCCACGCGATACTCGAGGTGCAGGATGTAATTCCAGTACTTGCCGTCGCTTTCGAGGTTGTTAGCCTTGCCGGTGCTCCTGAGCAGTCCGTTCTCCACCTTCCAGCCCAGGTCCTTGCCCGGGATCATGCCGTGCCAGCCGGACAGGTCTTTGCCGTTGAACAGGCGTATGGGCTTGCCCGGTTTCCAGGAACCGTCGTCCTTGTCCTTGATCTCGGGAGCGCGCACGCCGGTCCATTTCAGCTCGTTCCTGCCCTGCCGGAAGGTGCCTTCGAGTTTGCCGCCGGCGAGCCGTGCCGTGTACTCCTGGTGAACCGCCGCGGCTTTGCCCTTGGCGGCGCGGTCGAAGGAAAACTTCAACACGCCATTGGCGATGGACAGCTTCTCGATGGGATTCATGTTCCCTCCGGGAAAGCCCACGAACCTGCCCGCCAGTTGCGGCGTGCCGGCGCCGGTGATCTCCAGCCACCAGGCCCGCTTGCGCGGCTCGTTGAGCACGGAGATATCCCACCGTCCGTTGAACTGCGCGTCGGCGGCGAGCGCCAGCCCCGACGAGCAAAAGGCATAGACCAAGAGAAATGTGCGCATGGCTCGTTCCTGCGCACCTACTCTAACACGATGCGGAAGGGCCTTAGCTCAGGGCCGACGTGCAGTGCGCGCAGCGCCGGGCTTCGATGGGGATCTCGCTCAGGCACTCCGGGCACTTCTTCATGGTCGGATCGGCGGGAGCCGGCGCCTTGTGCATGCGTGCGATCAGCGCATTCACCGGCAGCACCACGAAGTAATACACGGCGGCAGCCACAAGCAGAAACGAAATAAGCGCGTTCAGAAAATCGCCAAGCAGGAACTTGCTGTTGTTGATGGTGAACGCGATGGCCGAGAAGTCGGGCTTGCCGACCAACGCCGCGATCAGCGGCGTGAGCAGGTCCTTGACGAACGCCGCCACCACCGCGCCGAAGGCGGCGCCCATCACCACGCCGACGGCCAGGTCCACCACGTTGCCTCTCAGGAGAAACTCTTTGAAACCTTTCATCTGGTCCTCCTCTTTGGACTCATGGATGTTGAGCATACGACGAAGCGAACCGGAAAACAAGGGGAAACGCGACACTTGGTCACTTGGACAAACGCGCGGCGAGCCAGGCCGTCAGCTCCGGCCCGGCCGCATCTTCCCGTACAGTCAATTGCGAGGGTGCGTTCCGGTATCCGTCGAGTGCCACCCTTAACTCCACGCTCCTTTCGGCGCTGCCCACGGCGCGGTTGCGCCCGTCCACAAGGCGTTCCAGCAGGACCCCGCGTGGGGCAAGCGCCGCAACGATGTCCGCCATGTCGCCGGCTTCGAGAACCCCTGGAACAATCACGTCCAGCGGCACGTAGCAGAAACGATCACGCAGGACGGAGAGGAACGAGACCAGGCCGCCGCGCGCCGCGACCGCCCGCACCCCCGGCTCATACAGAGCGGTCAGCAGCGCAAGTACCGCTCCCAGCGGGTCCGCGCGCCGGATCACCTGCGGCCCCTGCCGCTGGTTGTCGCTCTGGTCCAGCATGGGGCCGGCCGGGTTCAAATCGGCAAACGAATCGCCCCAGACGGCCAGGCGTCCGCTGTCGAGATCGCCGCGGCCGCCGAGGTAGCGCACCACGGTGCGGGCGTCCTTCAGCCGCGCGCCGAGCGCCGTGTTCCCCAGCATCAGCTCGGTTGCCGCCAACGACGCGGAACCGCGCGTCCCCGGGTCTTGCGTCTCGCCGGCGCCGCGCACATCCGCCAGCGCGACCGCGACACCCCGCTTCAGCAGCCCCGCGATTTCCCCCGCCCGCGCGGAAAGGAATGCCTCCTTGCCGCCTTGCGCCAGCGCGAGTATCACTGGAGCCGCCGGACCCGCAGCGGCGTCCGGCTTGATGATCAGCAGCGGAACCTGGATGCCGGCGGCGGTCTGGAGCATCACCGCTTCGGCGGCGAACCCCGAAAAGGGCTTCCTCCAGAGCACTCGCGGGGCGGCGCCCGGCTCGGGTTCGATATCGCCGAGCTTCTGTTCCAAGGCGGCCCGCAGCGCACCGGGCCTCGCGGAGGAGCGCCGGGCCCGTGCCGCGGCCAGACGCTCCTCGGCCATGCCTGCCGCGATCTCGCATGCGGCTTTCGGCCTTCTTTCAGCCGCCGCGGCGGCGGTAAGACACATCAGGTCCGCGTCCGGGCGGACGTTGTGGTACTCCGACGCCGGCATCGAGATTGTCAGCCAGCGCTCGAGAATCGGGTCGATTTTCCTGCGGAGCGCCGCTCCGACATTTGTTACTTCCCCCGGACCGGGGAAGGGGCCGAAGCCGTCCACCTGTTCGAGCCGGTCAAGCCTTCCATAGAGTCGATAGACTTTCCTGTACCGCGCCCAGGCGGGTTCTTTCTCCACCCCGTCCGGCCACCCGATCTCAAACGAGAACACGAACGGCCGGGGGGCGACCGCACTGCAAATCAACCACGGGAAGAACTGGCCCGCGATACTGTGCCGCAGGCAGCGCGTCGATTCCCAGCTTCCCCAGCCCGGATCCGCGGTTTCGAAATCGTAGGGGCGGGGCCCCTCGGTGTAGTGCTCTTCCGGCCCGGCCTCGCCGAAATTGAAGGGCAGCACGGCGGCGATACGCTCGTCGAGCACCGCGGTCACGGCGGCCGGGTCTCCTCCGCCCGCCACGGCTCCGAGCATCACGATGCGCTTGGGGTCGATCCACGGCCGCTCCAGCAGCAGGTCGATACCGCGCATGAGATCCCACGCCATCCATTTCATGAGGCTTTCGCCGGCGAGATAGAGCTGCATCCCGAGCGCATATCGCGAGTAATAGCTCTCCCTTGGCCAGGGCTGGCTCTGTAAGCGCTCGCCCGCTCCAAGCTGATCCATCACCAGCACGGCGGTGCCGCTGCGCGCCCACGTCATGCCGAGATCCTGAAGCTCGGGGTGGATCTTCGGGGCGTGATGACTATGGACGATCACGATCGCCGGAATGCGGCCGCTGATCTTCGCCGGCAGGTACAGATTCGCGGTTGCCACAAGCCCGGGCCGGCTCTCGAACAGCACGTTCTCGATCGCAAACCCGTCGCCGTAGTCCAACCGCCGGGTCACCGCCGCGCGCAGGGGTGTGCGCGGCGGAAATGCGCCGAGCGAGGCTTTCAGAGCGTCCACGCGGCGGGCGCGGAACCGCTCCCAATCCTCCAGGGTGCGGACGCGTTCCCATTCCTGCCGCTCGGCCGCCGCCGCCCGCCTCACCCGGGCGCGCAGGTCCGCTTCCCACATCTGCCGCGGCTTGGTTTCTCCGCCGGACCAGATCCTGTGCGGCAACGCGGCGATTTGCGCCGCAACCGGATCTTCCCCCGGGCGCGCGGCGGGCTTTGGGGCAGCCCGCCACCACTCCGTGTTTTGCACCGGCGGAGGCTGCCGGTCCGCCGTTCCCGCCGGCAGCTCGAACGTGAGTTCGCGGTTCACGCCGGGCCAGTGCCAGCGCAATTCGGGGGCGTCCGGCCGCGGCGCCCGGATGCGTTCCGCCGAGATGTATCCGATGGGAGCGATGTTCTCCAGCGGGATCGCGGCCTCGGCGCTCCAGCCGCCGGCGGCCAGCGCGGCCGCCGCCGGCACGGGACCGCGTCCGCGTTCCTCCGCGCCGGTGTATTCCACGCTGCACGCGCCAAGCGGATTGACGGCCACTTTCAACGCCCGCGCAAATCCCCTGAACCGCACCGTCCAAACGATGAGATCTTCCCGCCACCATGCCGGGTTCGCGCCGGTAGAGCGCGCCACCACGCGGCCGGCTTCCGGAAGCCGCGCGCTGAAGCACAGGTAACCGCTTCGCACCAGCACCCGCACTTCGCCGCCGCCCGGAAAGGGATCTCCGAACGGCGGTTGTTCGAGCGGCAGCGCCGGGCCTTGTTGCCAGATTGCCTCGCCGGCGCGGCCGTCGATCACCAGCGGACCCGTGGCCACCGGTATGGTCAATTCCGCGGGGCCCGCGGCCAGCGTGCTCGCGGCAAAAGCGGAGGCCAGAATCCTCCTGAGCATCACTCGTCTCCCTCGCTCCCCGGCCCTGGCTGCGGACTCTGTGCGCGCGGCATTGTCATCATGAACAACTCGGTATATCTATACACCGATCCGCGCCCTCGTTCAACGCGTACCACGGGCAATGTCGTTAGTTTGTCAAGATGTCCGGTTTTATTAGCACGTGAATTGTCCGCTTTGCACT
>JBHGBM010000054.1:0-37311 GCA_041946965.1 Bryobacteraceae bacterium | reverse complement strand
CCGTTGTACTCCACCACCACGTAGCTGTCGCAGGTCTCGTGCATGGTGCAGTTGCCCGGGCGCTGGCCGGCCAGCGCCTCCGCCACGTTGTCGAAGTAGCGGATGCGCACCTTGCGGCGATCCGGCCACCACAGGTCGAAGGTCTCGCACAGGAACCGGCCGTATTGCTCCGGCGTGATGGTGAACGGGTAAGGTTTTCCGTTGTCGTCGAAATCGGAAAGCGGGATGTACTGGATGTAATCCACCCCCGCGGAGCGGAAAAACTGGTAAATCTCGCGCGGCTTCTCCACGTTGAGCTGGTTGATCACGCAGAGCACGTTGAACTCCGCGCCGTGCTTCTGCATCAGCCGTATGGACTCCATCACGCGTTCCCAGGTGGGCTGGCCGCCCTTGTTCAGGCGGTAGGCGTCGTGGATTTCCCGCGGCCCGTCGATGGAAATGCCGATCAGCCAGTTGAAGGACTTGAACAACTGGCACCAGCGCTCGTCGATCAGCATGCCGTTGGTCTGGAGCGCGTTGGAGACGCTCTGGCCGTCGCGTCCGTACTGCTGCTCGAACTCGCACAGCTTCTCGAAGAAGTTGATGCCGGCGAGGGTGGGCTCGCCGCCCTGGAAGGCGAACACCGCGTTCGGATAGGAGTAGAACATGAAGGTGTCCACCATGTGCTCGAGGGTTTCGAGCGTCATGCGGCGGCCCACCAGGTCCTTGTACGGATCCAGGTCGCGGTCCAGGTAGAAACAGTAGGCGCAGTCCAGGTTGCAGAGCGCCGAGGCGGGCTTGATCAACAGCGAGCCGATGCGCGGGGTGGTCCCCAGCCCCCCTCCCAGAATGGGCAGGGTGTGCCCGTTTCCCATACTGAAAGTGTAGCATCCGTCCCACTGCGTATATAATGGCGGGAACCGGCTTCAGCAAGGATACACCGCAATGAGATGGATACCAGCAGCGGCACTGTTATTGTGCGGCGGGCTTTCCGCTCACGCCCAGCTTACACGCGAGCAGAGGGTCGCGGACATGCAGGCGCTGGCGGCGCAGTTCGCCAAACGCTATGCCCCCTATGAGTGGAAGCGCGACGTGTACGGCGCGGACCTGCTCAACGCGGCGCCCTTCGTGGACCGCGCGGCGGCGGCCAAGAACGATCTCGAGTTCTACGACATCCAGATCGACTACGTGGCGCAACTGCACGATGCCCACGTCGCGCTCCTGCTGCCCTCCGACTTCTACGCGCGGCTCGGCCTGAGCCTCGATATCTACGACGACAAGGTTCTGATCGACGGCATCTCGCGTTCGCTCCTGCCGCAGCGCGATTATCCGTTCGAGATCGGCGACGAGCTGGTTTCCCTGGATGGCCGGAGCGCGGAAGAATGGATCCGGGATCTCTCCAAGTACGCCGAAGCCGCCAATCCGCGCACCACGCGCCGCATTGCGGCCTACCTCATCGCCACCCGCAGCCAGGAAGCCATACCGGGCGCCGCGTTGCTGGGCGACAAGGCCAGCGTGGTGGTGCGGCGGCGCAGCGGCGAGATGGAAACCTACAGCATGCCGTGGGTGAAGTCCGGCACGCCGATGCTGGCCGCGGGCCCGGTGCCGAGTCCCAAGACGCAGCGCCGGGCGTCCCGCCGCGGACTGCCGGGCGGCGGCGGACTTCTTCCGCCATACCTCGAGCCGCTCCGCGATTTGATGTACGCGGCCGTTGCACCCTCCAAGGCCGTAATCTCCACCGGCTCGCTCCAGCCGGTCTTCTCCATGCCGCCCAACTTCCGCGTGCGGCTCGGACGTCCGTACGTCGATTATTTTTATTCGGGCACCTACGAAGCGGGCGGCAAGACGCTCGGGTATCTTCGCATTCCGGATTTCATCCCGGATGACGACATCACCGCGCTGCAACAACTCGATCGGGAGATCGCCTACATGCAGGCGAACACCGACGGCCTGATCGTGGACGTAACGAACAACGGCGGCGGGTACGTGTTCTACACCACGGAAGTCGCACGGCGTCTGATCCCGCGGCCGTTCCGCACCATGGGATTCGAGCTGCGCGCCACCGCAGAGATGGTCCAGAAGTTTTCGCTCAGTTACGATTACGCGCGCCTCCTGGGAGCCCCGCAATATACGCTGGACCAGTGCGCCGCGCTGCTGGAGGAAGTCCGGGCGGCGTACCGCGACAACCGCGGCCGCACCGGCCCGCTTCCGCTCGATTACCTTTACATCACGCCGCCGGCTCCCAGCCTGGAGGTCCCGCCGGTGACGGACCGCTCCGGCAACGTCACCGCCTACAGCAAGCCGGTGATGGTTCTGGTGGGCGAGCTGTCGTTTTCGGCCGCGGAGTCCTTCGCCGCCATCATGCAGGACAATCAGGCCGCGCTGATCGCCGGCGCCCGCACCGCCGGGGCGGGCGGAACGCCGGCCTACTACGACGCGGGCGCCTACTCGGAGACCTACGTGGCGGTCACGCGCGGGCTCATGGCGAGGAAAAACCCCGTGGTCACTCCCGATTTTCCCACCACGTCTTACCTGGAGAACGTGGGCGTACGGCCTGACGTGGAACTGGAATACCAGACACGGGACAACCTGATGAACCGCGGAGCGACGTTCGTGGCCGACTTCACCGGCGCGATGGTCGCCTACATTTTGTCGAAGTAGCGGCTATTCGAGCGGAATCTCGTAGTAGAAAAGCTCTTTGCCGGTGTCCGCTTCGGCCAGCCCTGTCAGGTAGAGCCGGGCGCCGGGCCGGAAACTGGTTTCGAAATAGAAAAAGCCGCTGGCCGTTTCGCCAGGCGGGATCATCTTCGCCGCCCAGGCGCGGCCCTCGATCTCCCAGGTGTCGAGCGGGTTCTTGCGCTTGAGCACCTTGGGCGCCCCGGTCGGGCCGGACATCACATTCGGCCTGCGGGGTCCGGTGACGTATTTGACTTCCGCGGCGGGCGTCGCGGCCACGCGGCCACCGGTGGGGCCGAGGTATTCCAGTTTCAGCGCATCCGTGCGCAGGGCCTTGCCGGTGTCATTTTGTATCACCACGAGAACCGGCAGCACCCCGTGCTTGTACGGGTTGTTTTTACCGAAGGCGGGCTTGGCTTTTTCATCGGTGGTGATGGGATCGAGACCGATGGTGACCTTGGCATTGGTCTGGTGAGCGGGGTAACTGGCCGCGGGCCCGGCTTTGAACGGGGGCGGCTCCTTTCCCCCACAGGCCAGCGCCGTTATACTCAGAAAGAGAGCCAAGCGATTGAAAATAAAAGCCATCTATTTCCTCTACCGGGTCGTACAGACGCTTGTTTCGCCCCTCCTGCTATTGTATTTCCTCAGGCGGGTGCTGCGGCAGCGCCAATATCTGCGGACGCTTGGCGAGCGCCTGGGGTTCCTTCCGGCGCGATTCCGGCAGGCAGTCCCCGGGGCGATCTGGCTCCATGCGGTTTCGGTGGGCGAGGTGGCGGCGGCCGGGGAGCTCGCACGGCAGTTGCGCGCGCGTTTCCCGCGCTCTCCGTTATTCGTCTCCACTACCACTCTGGCGGGCCGCGCCACGGCGGAAAAGCGGCTGGACGGGCTCGCCGCGGGCATTTTCTACGCCCCGTTGGACTTTGTATTCGCCGTGCGGCGGGTGCTCCGCGCACTGCAACCCGCCGTGGTGATCGTGCTGGAGACCGAGATCTGGCCCAACCTGTTCCGCGAAGTGAAGCGCACCGGGGCGGGGCTGCTGATGGCTAACGGCCGCATCTCCGAACGTACGGTCAGGCGCTACCACCGCCTGCGCCCGTTTTTCGGCTGCGTCCTGGCCCACGCCGACGCCATCCTGACCCAGAGCGAGGCCATGCGGGAACGGTTCGTGTCGATCGGCGCCCCGGTTGGGCGGACACGGGACGCCGGGAACCTGAAGTACGATTTCAAGCCCGCGCCCGCGCCTGCCGATTCGCCCGTGCGCGCGCTGACTGCTTCCGCACGGGTTTGGGTTGCAGCCAGCACCATGCCCCCGGCCGTGCCCGGCGATCCCGATGAGGACGAGGTTGTCATCGCTGCCTTCCGTGAGCTCGCACCGCGGCACCCGGACCTGCTGCTGATCCTGGCGCCGCGCCGCCCAGAACGCTTCGACCCCGCCGCCGAGCGCCTGGCGGGCATTCCGCACCTGCGCCGCTCTCAACTCAAGCCCGGCGGCACGATTCCGCTGCCCGGCGTGCTGCTGCTGGACACCATCGGGGAGCTTGCGGGCGTTTTCTTTCTGGCCGACGTGGTGTTCATGGGCGGGACGCTCGCTCACCGCGGCGGCCACAACATTCTGGAACCCGCCGCCGCGGCGCGCCCGGTGATCACCGGGCCGCACATGGAGAATTTTCGCGAGATCGCGGAGGAGTTCTACGCCGCGGGCGCGTCAGTCCAGATCGCTGCGGCGGGGGAGTTGGCGGGCGCCGTTTCGGCGCTGCTTTCCGATATCCCGCGCGCGGAAGAGATCGGCCGCCGCGCGCTGGCATGCGCCGAGGCCCGCCGCGGCGCAACCGCGTGCGTGGTGGAAGCCGCCGCCGAGCTGCTGGAACGGTCGTTGCCCTGCCGCCGCCCCGCGCTGCCGGCGCTGGCGGCGCTATGGCCCCTGGCGAAGCTGTGGGAATGGGGGGGCGTGTTGAAGCGGGCCATGACGCGCCCACGTACGCTCGACGCCACGGTCATCAGCGTAGGAAACGTCACCATGGGCGGCACGGGCAAGACGCCCTTCGTGCTGCTGCTCGCGCGGATGCTGGCGGGACGGCGTCCTGCGGTTCTCACACGCGGCTACGGGCGGCACACACCGGGCAAGTATCTCGCCATCGCGGCCGGCGAGACCGCGCCGCGCGCCGTGACCGGCGACGAAGCGCAGATGTTCCTGCGCGCGGGCCTCGCGGTGGGCATCGGGCCGGATCGCTACCGCGCGGGGCGTTCGCTCGACGCGGGCGTTTACATCCTGGACGACGGTTTTCAGCACGCGCGGGTCGGGCGGCAACTGGACATCGTGCTCATCGACGCGCTCGACCCCTTCGGCGGCTGCCGCGTTTTTCCGCTGGGCCGCCTGCGTGAGCCGCTGCGGGCGCTGGCACGCGCGGACCTGTTCGTAATCACGCGCGCCAACTACGGCCGGCTGACGGACGCCATCGAGCATCGCCTGCGCGAGCTGAACCCGCGGGCTCCGGTGTTGCGGGCGGCGGTCGTGCCGGAGGCCGCGCCGCCGGCAAGACCCGCCGCGGCATTCTGCGGGCTGGGCAATCCCGAATCGTTCTGGGCGACGCTCGAATCGCTGGGCGTACGGCTGGTGGAACGCGTGGAGTTCGAAGACCACCATCTCTACCGGCCTCACGAATTGCGGCGCATGGCCGAACATTTCCGGACGGCGGGGGCGGAGGTCGCCATCACCACGGAGAAGGACGCCCTGAACCTGCCCCCCGATGCCGAAGCCCTCCTGGCCCCGTTGACGCTCTGCACCGTGCGCATCCGGATGGAGGTGGAATCGCCGGAGGAACTCGCGCGGTTGCTGCCGTAACTATGCCGCGGCTATCCGTGTTGCGGCGCGCACGTCGCGCAGCACGGCGCACCACGGGGCGAGCCCCTGGGAGGCGGACCACGCATCCTCTTCCAGGGTGAAGGCGATATCCACGCGCGCGCCATGCGCCAGTTCCGCGGCCCTTTCCGCCATGTTCCAGCCTTTCAACGGCAGCAACCGGGTGCTCGCCTGAACGTTCAGCCGCAAGTGGCGGTCTTTCCACACCCGCGGCTGCCCGGCGACCTCCACATCGAGCGCGGCGAACAGCGGCTGCGGGTTGCCGCATCCAAAGGGCGCGAGATCGAGCACCTGCATGACGCTTGTATCCGTCAAGGCGGCGAGATCCACCACGGCGTCGATTTCCAGGCAGGGTTCCAGGTCTTCGGGCGCGAGCCGCGCGGCGGCGTAGGCGTCGAAGCGCTCGCGGAAGGCATCCAGGTTGGCCTCGGAAAGCGTCACTCCCGCCGCGCCCGCGTGGCCGCCGAAGCGTTCGAACAGCTCGGGCATGGCCTCGAGCGCCGCGAGCAGGTGGAAGCCCGGGATGCTCCGTCCGGATCCGCGCAGCAGGCCCTCCTCGCGGCTGAGGACGAACACGGGGCGGTGGAAGCGCTCCACCACGCGGCTGGCCGCGACGCCCAGCACGCCGCGGTGCCAGCCGTCGCCGCAAAACACCAGCGCGCGGCGCCCGCCGATGTTCTCGCACAGGCATTCTTCGAGAATCCGGGCGACAATCTCCTCTTCGGTCTGCTGCCGCTCCTGGTTGAAGGCGTCGAGCTGTTTGGCGAGTTCCCTGGCGCGGGCGTCGTCGGAGGTGAGAAACAGCTCGATGGCGGCCAGCGCCGAATCCATGCGTCCGGCCGCGTTGATGCGTGGCGCAATGCGGAAGGCGACCTGTCCGGCGGTCGGCGTCGAACCACGCGCGACTCCCGCCACATCCAGCAGCGCGCGCAGCCCGGGGTTGCGCGCGTCGCCCAATCCCTCCAGGCCGTGCCTCACCATGACGCGGTTCTCTCCGGTGAGCGGCACCACGTCGGCGATGGTCCCTATCGCCACCACTTTGAGGAACGACTCCGTCACCCGCGCGAGCCGGGCGCCGCTCCAGCCGCAGCCCGCCAACAGCGCCTGCGCCAGCTTGAAGGCCACGCCCGCGCCGCACAGGTTCTTATCGGGATAGTCGCAGTCCGGGCGGTTCGGATTCAGCACGGCGAGCGCGGGAGGCAGTTGCGCGTCCGGCAGGTGGTGATCGGTAACGATCACGTCAATGCCGAGCCCGGAGGCCAGCGCCACCACCTGCGCCGCGCGGATTCCCGTGTCCACGCTGACGATCAGCCGCACGCCCTGGCCGGCAGCCTCGCGCACGACCTCGGGACGCATGCCGTAACCCTCGCTCAAACGGTGCGGGATGTGGAATTCGGCCTGGCCTCCGGCCAGCTCGATGGCCTTCTTCAGGATCACCACGGCCGTGGCGCCGTCGGCGTCGTAGTCGCCGTAGATCAGAATCTTCTCGCCCTGTTCCACGGCCGCGCGCAGCCGCGCGGCGGCCGCGTCCATGCCCCGCAGCAGGTAGGGATCGTGGAGGTCGCCCAGAGAGGGATGCAGGAAGCGGCGCGCGGCCTCAGGAGTTCCCTGGCCCCGGGCGCAAAGCACCTGGGCCGGCAGGGTGTCGATCTGGAGCGCTTCGGCGAGCGCGCCGGCCAACGGGTCGGGCCGCGGCAGGATCCAGCGCACGCCGCTCAGTTCCTGGAGAAATAGCCGCCCAACGGTTCGTCGTCGATCTCCCCGTTCTCCTCGTGGGCCATGATCTCGTCCTCGATCTCGAGGAAATCGTCGTACCAGTCGGGCCGCACCTCGTAGACGTAGAGCCGCTGGTGGTTATCGAAGGCCAGCTCCAGGGCGCAGGTCTCGCCCTGGTAGGCGCGCAACTCGCGCAGGCGCGATTCCAGGTCGCGGCGCTCGTCGCGTTCCATGTCGCAGGCCTCGATGCGCTCCATCATCTCCTCGATGTCCCCGGGCAGGAACTCGCGCGAGGCGAAGAGAACCAGTTGAATGCCGGCCTTTTTCGCGGTGGCCAGAAACATGCGGTAATCCGGGTATTGTTCCGTGTTCCACAGCACCAAGGGCTCGTCATGAAGGCCGCCGGCGCGGCTGTGAAACACGGCGAAATCCGAGGTCTCCAGGTACTCCAGAATTTCGCGCTTGAGAGTATTCAGATCGATGTCCACGGTCGCTCCTTAGCGCTGCACCATCACGAGCAAATCGTGAGTCGCGGCGAGGTCGCGGGCCGAAGGCGTCACAATCGTCTTCGGCCCGATATAGATCTTGCGGGCTTCTTGCAAGGCCGCGCGCACGTCCGCTTCGCACACGAAATCCACGGTCTGGATCCCGGGCTCCGGACCCGCCGGAGCAGGTGCGGACGCGACCGCGCCGCCGCCCAGCCCTCAACCGCCTCCCGGCTTGCACTCCGGCGAGGGCGGGACGGGCTCGGGCTGCGCGGGCGTGCCGCGCCGCGCCAGAAAGCGGTCCACCACCTCCTCGGCGATGCTGCCGGTAGCGGATGCGCCGCCGCTTGCCGGGATTCCACGGCTCGCCAGGTACTGCTCCACGGCGGCGATCAGGGCGCGCTGATCGATGTTGCCCGCCACGGCAGCCGCGGGTTCCTCGCGCGAGGGAAGTCCCGCGGGCTCGCGCACCGCATAGGCCAGCCGCTTGATGTTGATCAGGTGCAGCGGACCGACGTTGTCGCTGGTGCTGTTGCCCGCCGCCGCGCCGCAGCCCAGCGTCATGGACGGCCACAGGTTGGTGGTGCCGCCCGTCGAGCCTTGCGGCGAGGGCGTATTCACCATCACTCGCATGGCCGGCATGCGCATGGCGAACGCGCGGATGCGCGCGTCGTCCTTGGAGAAGATCACCGCCGTGTGGCCCAGCCCGCCGAAGTGCAAAAGTTCTTCGCACGTCTCCATGGCGCCGGCGAAATCCTTCCTGAAATACAAGGCCAGCACCGGCGAGAGTTTTTCCATGGAAAGCGGATGCTCGCGGCCCACGCCGTCCAGCTCCACGACGATGATGGAAGTGTCCGCGGGCACTTCGAAGCCCGCCATCCTGGCGATCTTGGTGGGCGCCTGCCCCACGCACTTGGAGCTGATGGTGAAGTTGGGCGTCACCAGGACGCGCCCGAGCGCCGCCTTCTGCTCTTCGTTGGCGAAGTAGGCTTTGTTGGCCTTGAGTTCCGCCACAACCTGCTGCCGCAGGGCTTCTTCGGCCACGATGGCCTGCTCGCTCGAGCACACCGTCCCGTAGTCGAAGGTCTTGCCGATGACGACCTTGCGCACGGCGTCGGGCACATCGGCGGTGCGCTCGATGAGCACCGGGACGTTGCCCGGCCCCACGCCGAACGCCGGGACGCCGCTGGAGTAAGCCGCGCGCACGATGCCGTGCCCGCCGGTTGCCAGAATCACCGCCGTGCGCTCGTGCTTCATCAGCGCGTTGGTGCCCTCGATGGTGGAGGCGTTTACGCACTGGATGATGTCTTCGGGCGCGCCGGCCTGGAGCGCGGCGTTGTACAGGATCTCCGCCGTGCCGCACGTGCAGCGGTAGGCATGCGGGTGCGGCGCGATCACGATGGCATTGCCCGCCTTGAGCGAGATCAACGCCTTGAAAATGGCCGTGGAGGTGGGATTGGTGACCGGCAGGATGGCGGCGACCACGCCCACGGGAACGCCGATTTCGACGATCTTTTCGTCGGGCAGCTCGCGCAGCACCCCGACCGTCTTGAGCGGCCGGATCTTCTGCGCCAGCAGGTCCGCGCACAACAGGTTCTTGGCGATCTTGCTCTCGACGTTGCCGTAGCCGGTCTCTTCCACCGCCCACTCGGCCAGCTTGCGCGCGTGCGCCCGCCCCGCCGCGGCCATCGCCTCCACAATGGCGTCCACCTTCTCCTGGCTGTAATTGCGGTACTTCAACCAGGCGCGGTGCGCCCGTTCGACCTTGTCGCGGACTTCCTGGATCGAGACGAGGTCCTTATCGTGGATCATCAGCCGACTTTCTTGCCTACCGGCAGCACTTTCTCGACTTCTTCGTGCGGCGCGGGGATCACGTGCACCGCCACCAGCTCACCCACGCGGCGCGCGGCGGCGGCGCCCGCGTCGGTCGCGGCCTTGACCGCGCCCACGTCGCCGCGGACGGTGATGGTGACCAGGCCGGCCCCAACGTACTCCTTGCCCGTCAGCACCACGTTGGCCGTTTTCACCATGGCGTCGGCGGCTTCCACCGCGCCAACCAAGCCTTTTACTTCCACCAGGCCCAGGGCCTCCATACGACCTCCAATCTGAGTTGAATCAATACCGTAGCACAAATAGGCGCCGGGGCGTCCCTGGTGTGGCTTCCCGATCAGTTCACCGGCAGATTGGCGGCCTTCGACGCCACCCCGCCGATTGAAATCACCAGCGGCTGGATGCCCGTGGGCGCGTCCTGCGGCACCGTCACGTTCACCTGATACAGGCCGACAAATCGGGGCGCCAGTCCGCTGAACAGCACCGCGGCGGGCCGCCCGCCGATGGTGACGGTGGGGGTCGTGGTGGTCTGGGCGAGCGGGCTGACCGGGCTCGGTTCACCCGACGGCGGCTGGTTGCTCACCGGCCCCAGGCCGTTGGCGAAGATCTGGATCACCTGCCCGCGGCGCGCCGCGTTCGATTCTGTGATCAGGCTGTTGGCGGGGTAATCGAGAGCCGCGGTGAGCCGCTGCCCGCCGGCGTCGTATTCGAACGCGGCGGGCGAGTAGTTGTTCAGGGGCAGCGTGTAGAGCGCGCTCTGGATGTCGCCCACGCTGACCTTCAACTGCACGGAGCGCTGGTCGCGCAGCTCCCAGGGAATCTGGACGTTGATCTGCTGGGGGCTGGCGTAGGAGAGCCGTCCCGGCACGCTGATGCCCGCGGCGTCAAAGCTCACGCTCACCCCCGCCATGGCGAAGGGCAGGGATGCGCTCTTCAGCGTCACGGCGGAATCGCTGAGGCCGCTGCCGAAGATGCTGGCGTAGGATCCCGGCGCCAGGCCGCTCCCCACCTGCCCGCTGGCGGCGTTCAACACCGCGCCGGCGGAGATGGTGGGATACGGCCGCGCGAAACCGTCGAACTCGACCGTGAGCCCGCCCGCGGTGGCGGTGAAGATCTGGTCGCCCAGCGTATTGCCGAGATCCACGAAAGCGCCCGCGATTCCGAGCACGTCGGTCACGGCGTCGCCCTGCGCAATCGCGCCGCCGCCGCTTTGCGCGCGGAACTGCACGGGCGCGTTTATCACCGGAACGCCGTAACGGTCCACAAGTTTGAAAGCGATCAGCCAGTCCTGGTCGCCCGGCACGCCCGTGAAGACGCCGTTGATCACCGGGAAGATGTTGTACGCAATGCCGTCGCCGGCGACGTACAGGTAAGGCACGCGCAGGTTGTTTACCGTAATCGCGCCTTCGTACAGCCCGGCCCGGGGACGCGTGCCTTCCAACCGCACCGTCACGGTCCCGTTCTGCCCCGCGCCGAGTTGCAGCGAAGACGGCGAGACGGTCACGCGCGCGTTGTTGTCCTGATCGCGCTGCGTCACGCCGATGTTGAACGCGGCCGCGCTGCCGCCGGTGTTGGTGACCCGCAGGCTCACGCTGACGGGCAGCGTGCCCGTGCCCACGTTGCCGAACGAGATGGTGGAGGGTTCGATGGTGGCGGTGACGCCCGCCGCCGCCTGCGCGTTCAGCTTGCCCGCGCCCACGGCGGTCACGCGCGCCTGCCCGTTCTCACCGGTCACGTCCGCGCCGGCGGTGTTCACCACCGCGGACTTGATCTGCGCGGGCGTAAAGCCCGCGTTGCGCTGTTTCACGATGGCCGCCGCGCCCGCCACCATGGGCACGGCGAAACTGGTGCTGGAAACCCCCGTGTAGCGCGTGGAGTCCCACATGCCGGAGTTCGGATCCAGGTCCTGCGTCGCGGTGTAGATGTCCGTACCCGGCGCCACCAGCTCCGGCTTGACGCCGAAGTTGCCGATGTTCGGACCCTGGGAGGAGAAGCCCGCCGCCACGTTGGGCGTATCCGGCACCGCGCGCAGGGCGGGGTCGATGGTCACCGCCGCGCTGGTGGCTTGCAGCGCGGCGCCCGCCGCCGCGCCCACCATCACGGTGGGGATGTTGCTGCTGCCGAGTCCCTCCGGTGCGAAGGGGATTTCCGAACTGGTGTTATAGATGATCACGCCGCTCGCGCCGGCGTTCTGCGCGTTGAGCACCTTATCTACAAAGAAGCACTCGCCGCGCCGGATCAGCGCGATGGCGCCGCCGAGCGAGCCGCCGATCGCGGAACATGCCGTGCCCACATCGCGGACCGCGGCGGTCACCGGGGCCTTGGGGCCGTCGCCGAACGCGGCGTCGAATTCGCGCCCCGGCACGCGCACGGTGGAGAACAGCATATGCGCGTTGGTGGAGGCGCCCACCGTGATAGCCGAGGGCGCCGACCCCGGCGTGTTGATGGTGTTGAGCGCGGGAAACTCGAGGCCGCTGTCGCCGTTGTTGCCGGCCGAAACCACCACCGCCATGCCGTTCTTCACCGCCGACTCGACCGCCTGCGCGCGGATGTCGCACTGGCCGCCCTCGCAGCCGGTATCGAGCGGACCGTAAACGGCGGGATCGCCGAGCGCCAGCGTGACGATGTCCATGCCGTCGCGGTAGGCGTCTTCAAGCGCCTGGATCAGCACCGTGCCGCGCGTGGTGTCATTCACGCCGGGCGAGCCGAAGACCTTGTAGTTGCCAAGAAACGCCTTGGGCGCCATGCCGGTGATAGTGGCGAGCGGGCCGGTGTTGCGCACGCCCGCGGCGATCATGGCCACCGCCGTACCGTGCCCGGAGCGGTCGCGCGGCGTGGTGTCGTCCGGCTTCGACCATTTCGGATCGGATCCCGCCAGTTCGGCCACATAGCTGCGCGCCACGATGACTTTGCTGTTGGTGTAGGCCGCGTCGCCCTTGGGGAAGCCGGCCGGCGGAGTGAGGGAAGCATCCTGGAAACCCGGGTGCGTGTGGTCGATCCCGGAATCGATGATGCCGATCTTGACGCCCGCGCCCGCGTTCGCCGCGCCTCCGGCGGCGCTCCAGGCGCCCTGCGCATTGACCAGATCGAGCGCCGTGTCGAGGTTCATGTGGATGGGCGGCACGTACTCGACGCGTGCCACGCCCGGCAACCCGCGCAGCGCCTCGGCTTCGGCGCGCGTGCAGCTCACGAATACCGCGTTGACCAGCAGGTCCGCAGCGCCGGTCACCCGCACGCCGCGCCGCGCCAGCTCCGCGCGAACCCGCGTCTGGGCGGCGCGCACTCGCGGCGCAGCCTGCCCCGTTCTGACCGCCGCCGGCGCTTCCTCCAGCACCAGGGCGTAATCCCGCACCGGCGTGCGCGCGATGAGCGGCAGCGCCGCGAGCGAGAACATCAATATACGGAACATAGTGCCATTGTGACGCATCGGCCCCTGCGGCGGTTCCCGCACTCAGCGGCGGAAGATCCAGAAGATCAGGGTGAGCGCCACGCTGAGCAGTATGCAGGTGGCCAGCGGGAAATAGAAAGTCGAGTTTCTGCCCCGGATCACGATATCGCCGGGCAACCGCCCGAAACGCAGGGGCAGAATGGTGATGAGGACGCCTGCCACTGCCAGAACCACGCCGAGGTAGATGAGCATGCGGCCCAGGCCCATACTTTTATCTTATCCGCGGATGAAGCGCGTCAGCCGTTCCATGGCGGGCTCCAGAATGGCTCGCTCGGCCGCGTAGCAGATGCGCACGGAGCCCTCTCCGCCCTCGCCGAACGCCACGCCGGGCGCCAGGCCCACCTTGGTTTCCGCGAGCAGCCGGCGGCAGAAGCCGAAAGAGTCGACGAGGCCGTCGATGCGGGGGAAGAGGTAGAAAGCGCCGTCGGGCTTGGGAACGGTGACGCCGGGAATGCCCGCGAGCGCCGCCATCGCCAGGTCGCGGTTGGCGCGCAGCCGCTCCAGCATGCGTACGATTTCGTCCTCGCCTTCGGCGAGCGCGGTTTCGGCGGCTTTTTGTGCGATGGAGGGTGCATGCGAAACGATGAATTCGTTGAGCTGGGTGGCCTTGGCCGCCACGTCGCGCCGCGCGATCAGGTACCCCACCCGCCAGCCCGTCATGCAGTAGCTTTTCGAGAAGGAATGCACCACCAGCACGGCGTCCTCCCGGGTGGCGATGCGCAGCAGGGAGGGCGCCGGATCGCCGAGGCGCTCCCCGGCGTAGTAGAGGCGGTCGTAGACTTCGTCGGCGAGCAGCCAGAGGCCGTGGCGGCGGGCGAACTCCAGCAGGCCGCGCTGCTCTTCAGCGCTCGCCACCCAGCCGAGCGGATTGGAGGGCGAAGTGTAGATCAGCAGGCGCGTGCGCGGGGTGAGCGCCGCCTCGAGCGCGGCGAAATCCACGCGGTAGCGGCTGCCGCCGAGCACCAGCGGCATGTGGCGCGGCACGGCGCTGCACATTCCTACGTTGGAGGCGCCGTTGGGCCAGGCGGGCGTCAGCACCAGGGCTTCGTCGCCCGGGTCGAGCACGGTGCGGATGCCCACGTTGAGCGCCTGCACGCCGGAAGCGGTGATGACGATTTCGCCCGCCGGGTCGAGGTCCACGCCGTGCAGCCGGCGGTAGTGGTCCGCCAGGGCGCGGCGCAGCGAAGGCAGCCCCGCGTTCTCGGTGTAGTAGGTGTAGCCCTCCTCGATGGCGCGCACCGCGGCGCGCTTGATGTAGTCCGGGGTGGGCAGGTTGGATTCGCCGAAGTACAGCCGGTAGACGCCGTCCATGCCCATGGCGATTTCCGCCAGTTCGCGGATGCGCGAAGGCGGCACGAGGTCGAGGGAGGGGGCGATGCGGGCCATGAAAAGCCATTATCGCCGGTGGCGCGTTATCATCGAAACGGGGCCGCCCTGGGCCGCATCCCAAACGACAATGAGGAATCTAGCCGTTTTCCTGTTTCTGTTGCCCGCCGTGGCCGCCGCGCAGAGCTACCCGCACCATAATTTCACGTTTGCCGTGGGCGGGGCCACGCCCCGCAGCCAGCTTTCCGGTTTCATGCAGAACGCGGCCGGGGTAGGCGTCGGCTACGGGTACCGCTTTCACACCTATTTCCAGGCCGATGTGGGGCTCGACATCCTGTTCGGGGCCGCGCGCATCCGCGATTTCCTGAATACGGACATCGGCGGGTTCCGCATCAAGGACCGCGAGTACTTCGTGCCCATGGGCGGGCGCGCCATCGTGCCGCTGGGCCGCGCGATGCTGCACGCCGGCGGCGGGGGCGCCTACCTGCGCTACAACGAGCGCATCAGCCAGCCCAGTTCCTACTTCCGCGTGGATTGCCCCATATGCACCATGCGCTCGGGGTGGGGCTACTATGCGCAGGTGGGCGGCGATTATTTCGTGGGGCGCAATTTCCGTCTGGGTGTGTTCAGCCGCTTCTACCGCGGCCACACCGAAGGCGAGCCGCTGGGCCCGGTGCCCGGCATCCGGACAAAGGACCAGTGGATCCACACCATGGTGCAGTTGGGATTCAGCTTTTAGAGTCCCAGCGCCTAAGCGCGGGCTTTTTTCGCGGCGGCGGGAGTTTCCGAACGCGCCGGCTTGCGCACCGGGTTCAGGCGGCGCGCCTGGTCGGTCACGGAAACCAGGAACATCGGCTGCCTGGCGTTCTTCAACAGGTCGATGATGCGGTCCGGCGCCTCCTCCAGGTAGATGGAACGGCCGTCGGTCAGCAGGTGCACTTCGGAATCCGACGAGAGCGCTTCACCTAGCCGCTTGCCCATGTCTTTTTGCAGGAAGCGCAGCACGCGACGGATTTTTTGCAGCGAGAAGCCCTTGCGCCGCAGCTCGGCGATGACCGAGATCTCCACCACTTCCTGCGGCAGGTAAATGCGCCGGTGCCCGTCCTGGCGGGGCGAGACCACGTTGCGCTCATCCCACCACTGCAACTGCCGAAGCGTCACGCCGCACAGGCGCGCCACGTCGCTGCTCGTGTAACCCTCGGTCTCGGGCATGGGCGCCGGCTTGGGCTTTTTGGCTTTCAACATTTTCGCACTCTACCGTTTTATGTTTTTCCGAACAGACCGCCATTTTGGATTGTACATTTCTGCTTGATTCTGTCAAGGTCTTATTTGTATGTTGTACGTATACAATGCCGGCCCCGCTGCTCCGCATCGACGCCCGTTCCGGCACGGCGGCGTACCGCCAAATCGCCGATGCGCTGCGCGCGCTGCTGGTGCAGGGCACGCTCGCGCCCGGCAACCAGCTTCCCCCGGTGCGCGAACTGGCGCTGGACCTGGGGGTGCATTTCAACACCGTCGCTCAAGCCTATCGCGTGCTTGCCGAAGAAGGCTGGCTCGAACTCCGGCGCCGGCGCGGGGCGCGGGTGCTTGCGCGAAAACCGCCGGATGCGCCCGGCGGCGCCGCCGATTCGTTCGGGCGCCGGCTGCGCGAACTGGTGGCCGAACACCGCTCCGCGGGGCTTCCGCCACCCGTGATCGTGCGCGAACTGCGCGCCCTGGCGGAAGGACTGCGCAAGTGAGAAGTCCACTTCGGGTACTTGGGGACGGTTGCATTTGCGCGCCCGATCAGGCAAGCTGGTAAGTTTTCCACTTTTCCATGCGGGTACGAGTTCTTTACCACGACCACTGCTTCGATGGAGCGGCGTCCGCCGCGTTCTTCACCCGGTTCCTCTCCGGCGCGATACATCCCGGCGCGGAGTTCGTCTACACGGGCATGGCGCACAAGGCGTCGCAGATGTTCGAGCCCTCGCTGTTCGACGGGGACGAGAACGCCATCGTCGATTTCAAGTACAGTCCCGATCCGCGGCTGACATGGTGGTTCGATCATCACCAGAGCGCCTTCCTCACTCCGGAAGACATGGAGCACTGGCGGCAGGACCGCAGCGGGCGCAAACTGTACGATCCGGCGTTCAAGTCCTGCACGGCCTTCATCTGCCACGTGGCCCGGGAGAAGTGGAGTTTCCGCGCGCCGGACCTCGACGACCTGGTCGCGTCGGCGAACCTGATCGACGGAGCGCAGTATCCCGATGCCAGGACGGCCGTGGAGATGCGCGCGCCCGCCATGCAGCTCACCCTGGTGATCGAGAATGCCAAGGGCTCGGAAATGGTCCAGAAGATCATCGGCTGGATGCGGGACTACTCGCTGGCGGCGATCATGGAGCAGCCGCAGGTGCAGGAACTCTACCGGCAGTTGTACCAGCGCCATCTGCGCTCGATTGAGACCATAGGGAAACGGTCGCGGATCGAGGGTCCGGTGGTGTTTTTCGACTTGGCCGGCTGCGACATGGAGGGGTACAACAAGTTCATCCCCTACCACCTCTATCCGTCGTCGATCTATACGGTTTCGGTGAGCCAGTCCAGCTTCCGCACCAAGATTTCCGTGGGGTCGAACCCGTGGGCGCCGGACGCTCCCAACCACAACCTGGCGACCATCTGCGAGCGCTATGGCGGCGGCGGGCACGCGCGGGTGGGCGCCATCAGTTTCGAGCCCGGCGAACTGGCAAAGGCCAGGCGGGTGGCGGCGGAGATCGTGGAAGAGCTGAAGAGTTGAGGCTGGTATAATTCAGTTTCATCACCACAGGAGTATCGCCATATGGACGAAAAAGACCGCGCGCGGGCGCTTGAGCTTACGCTCGGCCAGATCGAGAAACAGTTCGGCAAGGGCTCGATCGTGCGCCTGGGTTCCAAGGACGCCATGGTGCCCGTGGCGGCGATCTCTACGGGCTCCATCTCGCTCGATGCGGCGCTGGGCGTGGGCGGTTTCCCGCGCGGGCGCGTGAACGAGATCTTCGGGCCGGAGTCTTCCGGCAAAACCACGATCGCGCTCCAGGTCATCGCGGAGGCGCAGAAGCAGGGCGGCATGGCGGCTTTTATCGACGTCGAGCATGCGCTCGATCCCATCTATTCCCGCAAGCTCGGCGTGGACGTGGACAACCTGCTCGTTTCGCAGCCGGATTTCGGCGAACAGGCGCTCGAAATCACCGCCGCGCTGATCGGCTCGGGCTCCCTCGACGTGCTGGTGGTGGACTCGGTGGCCGCCCTGGTGCCCAAAGCGGAGCTCGACGGCGAAATGGGCGACAGCCACATGGGCGTGCAGGCGCGGCTCATGTCGCAGGCGCTGCGCAAGCTCACCGGGGTGGTTTCGAAATCCAAGACCTGCCTGATCTTCATCAACCAGATCCGCGAAAAGATCGGGGTGATGTTCGGCAACCCCGAGACCACCACGGGCGGGCGCGCGCTCAAGTTCTACTCGTCGGTCCGTCTGGACATCCGGCGCATCGCGGCCATCAAGGACGGCGACACCGTAATCGGCAGCCGCACCAAGGCCAAGGTGGTGAAGAACAAGGTGGCCTCCCCGTTCCGCGAGGCGGAGTTCGACATCATTTACGGCGAGGGCGTCTCCCGCGAGGGCGACCTGCTGGACGTGGGGGTGGCGCAGAACCTCGTGGAGAAGAGCGGCTCCTGGTTCAGCTACAAGGGCGAGCGCATCGGGCAGGGACGCGAAAACGCGCGGCAGTTCCTGAAGGACAACCCGGATATCCGCCAGGCGCTCGACGCCGAGCTGCGCAAGACCCTCGGCCTGGTGAAGGACGCCCCGGCGGAGCCGCCCAAGGCCGAGCAGGCCGCGGCCCGTCCGGGCAACGGCGGTTCGCGCCGCTAATCCCGTGGCGCGGATTTTCGCGGGCACATCGGGTTTCGCCTACGGCTCGTGGAAGCCGCGCTTCTACCCTGAGAAGATCCCCGCCCGGCGCTTCCTCGAATACTACGCGACGCGGCTCAACGCGGTGGAGATCAACTACACCTTCCGCCGGCTGCCCTCCGAGTCCACACTGCGCGGCTGGATGGAGGCCACCCCGCCCGGGTTCCTTTTTGCCCTGAAAGCCCCCATGCGCATCACCCACGTGCTGCGGCTGCACGAGGCCGGCGAGTCGCTCGCGCGGTTTCTGAAGGCCATCACGCCGCTGGCGGAAGAGGAACGGCTGGGGCCGGTGCTGTTCCAGTTGCCGCCGCAGATGCCCTACGCGGAGGGGCGGCTGGAGGAGTTTCTACCGCTGCTGCCGGCGGGCGTGCGCGCGGTGTTTGAGTTCCGCCATCCCTCCTGGCTGCGGGAAGATGTGTACGCGGCGCTGCGCAAACGCAACGCCGCGCTGTGCACGGCGGAGCCGGATGCCGTCACCGCGGACTTCGCTTACTCGCGCCTGCGCGAGCCGCCGTACGCGCCGGAGGCGGTGGACGCCATCGCCCGCCGCGCCCGCCAACTGGCGGCGGCGGGCAAGGACGTTTGCCTGTTCTTCAAGCACGAAGACAGCCCCGAGGGCGCGTTCCACGCCGAGCGGGTGCTGCGCTACCCCGCTACCGCCGGGTAAACCTTCCGGATCGCGGCCACGATATCGTCGCAGTCCTGCCGCGTGTATTTCGGATCCAGAGACGGGCCGGCGAAGCGGCCTAAAATGTCGATGGTCCGCGGGCAGGTCTTCGGCCCGTACTGAATGGCCCGGCCGCGCTCGCTGGTGAACGACGGCCAGTTCGGGCTGGCGGTCACCTTCTTTATGATGTGCGGCAGCGTGGGCAGAATGACCGATCCGCCGGGATTGTTCACCGGCACATTCTCCGCCCTCATCAGCGACTTGAATTTCTCGCACTTCTGCTTGGAATCGAAGCCGATGAAGATTGCCGAGCCGATCTCGCCCGCCGGGTCGGGCAGCTTGCGGAACTTGATGCCGGGAAGGTCCCTGATGCCGTCGTAGACGCGCCGGGCGTTGGTGCGCGTCGCGTTCACGATGGTGTCGAGCTTGCGCAGTTGCGCCAGCAGCACGCCGCCGGAGAACTCGTTCATGCGGAAATTGCACCCGATGTACCAATCCGCGCGCGGCTTGCCGAGCGCGGCTTCGTGCAGCGGCCGCAACCCGCCCAGGTCGTGGAAGCGGACGGCGCGCTCGTACAGCAACGGATCGCTGGTGACGACGGCGCCGCCTTCGCCCGCCGTGATGGTCTTGTTCAATTGCAGCGAGTAGATGGAGATGTCGCCGTAGGAGCCCAGCTTGCGGCCCTTGTAGCTCGCGCCCACGCTCTGCGCGCAATCTTCCATGACCTTGATGTTGCGCTTGCGCGCGATAGGGAGGATACGGTCGAGATCGGCGGGGTTGCCTTGCAGGTGCACCGCCATGATCAGCTTAGTCTGCGGCGTAATCCGGCTCTCGATATCGTCCGGGTCCAGGTTGAAGGTTTCGTCGACCTCGGCGCAGATGGGCAGCGCGCCGGCGAGCACCACGGCGTTGAAGCAGGAATGCCACGTCCAGGCAGGTAGGATGACCTCGTCGCCCGGGCCGATGCCCAGCGCCGCCATGGCGGTTTGCAGCGCGGCCGTGCCGGAAGTGACCGCCAGCGCATACTTGACGCCCATGTGCGCGGCGAATTCCTTCTCGAAGGTGGCTACTTTCTTGGGCGGCTCCTTGCCGGGGCCATACCAGCGGAACGGCCGCCCGGTCTCGAGCACTTCGTTTAACTCGGCGCGTTCCTTGTCGTCGTAGTAGAGCGGGCCGAAGTGGCGCGCGTGCAGCGGCGTGGCGCGGACGGGCGCGCCGCCGTCCTTGGCAAGTTTCTGGCCGGCGCGCGCGGCGCCTGAAACGGCGGCTCCGGCCGCCAGGAAAGTTCTGCGATTCATAGTTCCGGCTCCTGGTCTGCCAGGATAATCCCCCCGATGCGCCGGGGGCAAGTGCAGCCGTCTTATAATCGCCGGATGGACGATACGAAAACGTACCTGGAGGACCTCGCGGGCCGCGTGGCCGCCGGTCTCAGCGCGGCTTATTCCGGCCGGGACGTTCTGCACCTCTCCATCCGGGGCGGCAGCTACCGGCTGCGGGATTTTTCCGCCCCCACTCCACGGGTTTTCAAAACTCCTGCCGCGGCCACCGCGGCGGAGTTGCGCTCCAGCGGCCTGCTTGTGCGGATGGAACCGGTTTCGGCCGAAGACCTGCGCCATTCGCTTGAAAACGAACCCGGCTACTGGCGCGCCCGCATCCGCGAAGTGAACGCCGCCGCGGGGAGAACCCCATGAGGGCGGGATTCCCCTACATATTCCTGCTCGCCGAAGTGCTGGTGTTCCACGGGCGCGTACTGCTCACCTCGCGCTGGGCCATACCCTGGGACCTGGCCGGTTTTCATGCCCCGCTGGCGTCGTTTGCCGCGCGTTCTCTCGGCCGCGGCGAGCTTCCGTTGTGGAACCCCTTCATCTACTGTGGATTCCCCTTTTACGCCAACCCGCAGGCGCAGCTCTTCTACCCTCCCGCCTGGCCGTTTTTCTTCCTCGCCAATGTCTTCAGCCCCGCCAGACTCCTGGACCTGATCGAGTGGCAGACAGGGCTTCACATCTGGCTCGCCGGCGCGGCCGCGTATGCGCTGCTGCGCCGGCTACACACCGGACGCCTCTCCGCCCTGTTCGGCGCTACCGTTTTCCAGCTCGGGGGATTCTTTGCCGCGCAGACGCAGCACTTGGGCGCCATCTGCGCGGCCGCCTGGCTGCCGGTTGCGTGGACCGCCATCGTGCTGCTCGCCGAACGCTTCGCCTGGCGTGCGCTGTGCCTGCTTGCCGCCGCGTTGGCCATGTCATTTCTCGCCGGCTTTCCCGCCGTGACGATTGCCGTCTGGACGGCCGCGGGAATGTTTGCCGCCGCATCCATTTTGGCGGGCCGCGCCCGCTTCCGCCTGGCGCTCGAATTCGCGCTTGCCGTGCTCTGGGCCTGCGCGCTCTCCGCCATAGTGCTTCTGCCCGCGGCCGAGTTGTCGCGCCTCAGCATCGCGCCCCAGCGTGCGCAGTGGGGGCCAAGCGGTGGGGGAATCCCGCTAGTGGCGCTGGCCTCCCTGTTCTATCCCGGCGCAAACAACGTGCTTCACTTCGAGCGCTACTCGCTTCCCTGGAACGCTACCTTCCTGTACCTCTACTCCGGCATGGCCGGCGCGGTGTTTGCATTGGCCGCGATTTTCACCGTAACGCTGCGCCGGACGGCGGCGGTCGCGGCCGTCACCCTGGCCTGCGCGCTTTGGATGCTCGGCGAATTCACGCCCGCGGGCCGCACCATCTACCCCCTGCTGCCCGCCACCTTGCGCTCCGCCCTGTACGCCGAGTTCGCCATGGTCCCGTTCCTTCTCGGGATCTCCGTTCTGGCGGCGCTGGGATTCGAACGCTGGCTGGCGCCGCGCCGCAGGCTGGCCGTGGCCGTCCTGCTGCTCACCGCGGCCGATCTGACGCTGGCCGGCTCGAACCGCTACTTCAACACCCAGCCCTCGGCAGACCAGTCTCCGGTCCTGCCCGGTTCCTTCGAAGGCTCGAGGGACATCGTGGCCCGCCTGCGTTCTTTCCTCGGTACCGCGACGCCGCCGTGGCGGATCGACGTACGCCGGGCTTCCGCCAACTGGCTTTCGGGAGCGCCGGTGATTGAGGCGCCCACTCCCAACGGCAACGACCCGTTGGCGATCTCGCGTGTTCTCGACGTGCGCCACATCTACGCCTCCGGTGCGCGTTGGGAGCGCAATTGGGACGTCACCTCCTTCGATTCGCCGATCCTCGACCTGCTCAACGTGCGCTACATCCTGACGCGTGCCCCGGACCTGCGGCATCCCAAGCTTCGCCTTGCGGCTGAAGCGCCCGGCCATCGAGTCTACGAGAACGCCACCGCCCTGCCGCGGTTCTTTCTAGCCGCCAACCTCGCGCAAGCGCGCTCGCGGGAAGAGGCCATGGCCCTCTTGAGCGCGCCCGGTTTCGATCCGCGGCGCATCGCGGTGATCGAAGGAGCGCCGCCGCGGGAGCCGCTGGCGCGCGGCGAGGTGCGGGTGCTCTCCTACGCTCCCCGCGCGGTCCTCCTCGAAACCGATGCCGCGGGCCCCTCGTTCCTGGTGACTTCGGAGACGTTCTACCCCGGCTGGCGCGCCGCGATCGACGGCCGCCCGGCGGAACTGGTTATGACCAACGGCGCATTCCGCGGCCTGGCGGTGCCCGGCGGCCGTCACCGCGTCGCCATGCGTTTCGCGCCAGCCATTCTTTACTACGGGGCCGCGATTTCCGCCGCCGCCCTGATTGGACTGGCGTGGCGGTGGCATCGGGCGTAGAGAGGGCCCCTTTCCATGTGAGAATAGGGGCACCGGTGAAGCCCGCGCGATTTGCCTGGTTCTGGGCCGCCGCCGCCGCGCTGCTGGCCCTGATGGGAGGGCTCGAACTTTCCTCCGCGCTCCAGGAAAACCAGACGTACGACGAGGCCGCACACCTCGCCGCCGGCTACGCCTATCTGAAAACGGGCGCTGCGCGCATCAACGTGGAACACCCGCCGCTCGCCAAGCTGCTCGCGGCACTGCCCCTGCTGGCGCTCGATCCGCAATTGCCGCGCGAGCATGCCACCAACGCCGAACAGATGCAGTTCGGCGACGATTTCCTTTACGGAAACCGCGTGCCGGCGGACACCTTGCTGTTGGCCGGACGCGCGGTGACGATGCTGGTGAGCCTCGCGTTCGGCCTCGCGCTGGCGCTCTGGACGCGCCGCCGCTTCGGCGATGCGGCCGCGCTGGCCGCGCTGCTGTTCTACTGCCTGGATCCGAACATCCTCGCACACGGCAGGTACGTGACCACCGACGTGCCCATGGCCGCCGTCTACTTCCTGACCTGCGCGGCTTGGGCGGCGTATCTCGAAAGCGGCCGGCGGCGCGAGCTGGCGCTCTCCGGTCTGGCGCTGGGCCTGGCGCTGTGTACGAAGTTCTCCGCCGCGACGCTGCTGTTCGTGATGGCCGCGCTCTACGGCGTGCACTGGTGGCAGCACCCCAAGCGGCACTCGCTGTGGGGCTTGACCGGAAGCCTGGGGGGCGCCGGCGTCATCGCGGTGGCCGTCATCGCCGCGGTGTACTGGCCGGAGACGCGGCATTCCTGGAACCGCCCGCTCGAAAGCGAGCTGGACATCACCTGCTTTACGAGCCGCATCCTGTACGTAGCCGGAGTCGTCCTGCACCTGCCGGCGCACGCCTGGCTAATCGGGCTGAACTACGTGGCCTCGCACAACAAGAGCGGGCACGACGCGTATCTGCTCGGGCAGTTCTCGCGGCAGGGTTGGTGGTACTACTTCCCGGTAGCCTTCGCGGTGAAGAGCACGGCAGCCGCGCTGATCGCCGCTTGCATCGCGCTGCTCGCCTCCGTAAAGGGGAAGTGGCGCGCGGCCCCCTTCACCTGGTACGTGCTGGCGATCCCGCCGCTGATCTTTTTCGCCGCCAGCGTAACCAGCCGCATCAACATCGGGTTGCGCCACATTCTGCCGGTGTACCCGTTTCTGTACATCGCCTCCGCGGCGGTGCTCGTTTCCTGGAAGCGGAAGCGCTGGGCGATGTCGCTGCTGGCGCTGCTGGCCGGACTCCACGCGGCCGAATCGCTGCGCATCTATCCGCATTACCTCGCCTTCTTCAACTTCGCCGCGGGCGGGCCCGAAAGCGGCCCGCGCTACCTGCTCGACTCCAATCTCGATTGGGGCCAGGACCTGAAGAACCTGAAGGCATGGACCGATGCGCACGGCGTGCGCCCTCTCCCGCTGGTTTACTTCGGACGGGCGCAGGCCTCCTATTACGGGCTCGAGACCGTGCCGCTCGAACCGGGCGCGGAAGGCTACGTGGCCGCCAGCGCCACGCCCCTCTACGGGCTCTATGAACGCGGCGACCCCTATGGGTGGCTGCGCCGGTACGAGCCGGTGGCGCGCATCGGGTACTCCATCTACGTCTACCGGCTCACGCGCAAGTAGACTACGCTTCCCGCGGTGCTCGCCAGGGGACGGTACTGGGCCAGCCACGAGCGCAGGCCGGGGAACTGGCCGGGAGCCAGCAGGGGGTTGTAAGGACCGAGGCCGTCCACCACGAAGGTAGGACGCGAGCGCGCCAGTTCGGCGCGGTGGGCGCGGGCCGCGTTGCCCGCCACGAGGAACGTCTGCGTCAGGTGACGGTCGGCGGGGACGCCGGTGAGCGGCTGGGAATCCAGGAAGCGCGTCCCCGCGGGGAGGCCGGTGTAGACGTACATCTCGGGCCGGAAGCCCCACACGAACAGCGTGTCGCCGGGCCGCGCCGCCTGCCGGATCAAAGCCGCGGCGGTGCGGCTGTCGCGATCCATGGCGGTATCGTTCCAGGCGGCACCCTGCGCCAGCAGCACGTAGCGCGGGCCGAACCGCACCAGGGGCGCCACCAGCAGCACCAGGAGCCAGGCCCGGCCCTCCGCTTTCGACCGGGCCATGCCGCGACCCGCAGCGAGCGCCATCACCGGCAGGAGTTGGAAGAAATAACGCGGGAAGAAACGCCAGCCCGCGGCCACGGCAACCAGCGAGAGCGCCGCCCACGCGGCCCATCGCCACCCTTTGCGTTCCGTGCAGATCGCCCACACCGCCGCGATCACCAGCGCGGCGTGAAAGCCCGCCCAGGCGAGCGTGCGCAGCAATCCGTTGCGCAGCGGTTCGGCGACGAACGTACCGGAGGCGTACACGCGCCCCCAGAGCCAGACCTGTTCCCAATAGTCCGCCAGCGCCCCGGCCCGCCACATCCACAACACCGCGGCGGCGTTCGGCAGCAGGAAGCCGGCGGCCAGGGCGGGCAGCGCGCGCCAGCACCACAGGGCGCACGCGGCCAACACGAACACGCCCTTCGGATTCACCAGAAACGCCACGCCAGCCAGCGTCCCGCCCCAAAAGGCCCGGCCCTTCCAGGCCAGCCATACCGCCGCCACGTGCGGCGCCACCATCAGCAGGTCGGCCGCCACCGGGATCACCGCAGAGGGGAGGTAGAAGATCAGCGCGAAGGCCGCCAGCGTCGCGGCCCAGAAGGCCTCCGGGCGTCCCCACACCTCGCGCGCGAACAGCCAGACCAGGGCGCACACGAGCAGCGCGTACGCCGCGCCCGCCACCCGCACCGGCCAACCCGCACGCGCGCCGCACAACAGGTAGGCGGCGGCGAGCAGGGGAGGCTTATCGAACCAGGCGTCACGATAAAGCGCGCCGCCGCGGAGCAGTTCACCGGCGGCGGCCATGGGCAGCGTCTCCTCGGCCCACAGGACGTCCAGGTGGCAAAGGCGGGAAGCCAGAAGGAGGACCGCGAGGACGAAGAAGAAGAGCGCCGCGCGCTTCACGCCTTAGCCGCGGCCTTCGCCAGCAGCCGCTCCAGGCAGCGGCGGAACTCCGCGCCGTACGCCGGATCGGCCAGCGCAAACTCGACGAAGCTCTCGAAGTAGCTCGGGAAGTTGCCGATGTCGTAGCGCTTCTCTTCCGGCGTGAGCTTTACGGCCATGACCCGGCGGCCCTCGTCGCACATCAACTGTATGGCGTCGGTGAGCTGGATCTCGCCGCGCCGGTCGGGTTTCACGCGCCGGATCATGTCGAAGATCACCGGCGAGAACACGTAGCGGCCCGCGATCGCGTAATTGCTCGGCGCGTCGGCGGGAGCGGGCTTCTCCACCAGGTTCACCACGCGGAAGGCTTCATCCTGCGCCCCGTTATCGGGCTGCACGATGCCGTAGTGCACGGTCTCCTCGAGCGGCACTTCCTCCACCGCGATCACGCAGCTCGCGCGGCGCGATTCGAACACGCCGGCCAGGCGCGTGACCGCGCGCGAGACCGCGTGCAGGCCCAGGATCGAGTCGCCCAGCGCCACCAGGAAAGGCTCCTCGCCGGCGAAGTTCTCCGCGCACAGGATGGCGTCGCCCAGGCCGCGCTGCATCCGCTGGCGCGTGTAGAAGAAGTTGGTCTGGTTGAGCTCCTTGAAGTCGATATCCTCCAGCAGGTCCTGCTTGTTGGTCTCGGTGAGCGCGCGGAACAGTTCCGGGTCGTGATCGAAATGGTTCTCGATGGAGGCTTTGTTGCGGCCCGTCACGAACAGGATCTGCTCGATGCCGTTGCTCACCAGTTCCTCAACCACGTACTGCACAATGGGCTTGCGCGCCACCGGCAGCATCTCCTTGGGTTGGGACTTGGTGGCGGGCAGCAGGCGCGTGCCCAGCCCGGCCACCGGAATCACCGCGCTCTTGATCACTTTTTCACTATAACGAAAACTTGAACGCGCGCCCGATTCCGGTTACTATCGGCAAATAAAAAGCGAAGAATGGAGGATATCCAACAACAGCTCGCTGCGCTGCGGCGGCGCATCGCGCGCATCGACAGGAAGTGGGCCGAAAGACCGCCCTCCCCGGCCCCGCCGGACGATCTGCGTCCGGTCCGCTACCATGTGGAGAACGTGATCAGCGGCGAGGTGGTCCGCACCGCCGAAGGCGAGCATTTCGAGACCACGAAACTCTGGGAGCTGCACCGGCGGCACGGCAGCATGGACATTTCCAGCCTGCTGGAGCTGCCGGGAGACCTGCTGGATTCGCTCTCCGAAGGCGCTATCCCTTCGAGCGATCCGCGCCGCTGGGCCTTTCTCGATACCGAGACTACGGGGTTGGCGGGCGGCACCGGCACCTACGCGTTCCTGGTGGGGGTTGGGAACATCGGGGACGACGGCTTCCGCCTGCGGCAGTTCTTCATGCGCGACTACGCCGAGGAGGGCTCGCTGCTGGCGCGCCTTTCCGAACACCTGGCGCAGTTCGACGTGTTGATCACCTACAACGGCAAGACCTACGACCAGCCGCTGCTCGAAACGCGCTACCGCATGGCCCGCGCGCGGCACCCGTTCGCCCGCATGGAGCACCTCGACCTGCTGTTCGGCGCGCGGCGGCTGTGGAAACTGCGGCTGGAAAGCTGCCGGCTGGTGGACCTGGAGAACCAGATCCTGGGGGTGGAGCGGCAGGGCGACCTGCCGGGCGAGATGATTCCGTATTACTACTTCGAATACTTGCGCACGAAACAGGCTTTCCGGCTCGCGCCCATCTTCCACCACAACGCCATCGACATTCTCTCGCTCGCCTGCCTAACCGGGGTGGTTCCGTTCGCCTTCCGCTCGCCGGAGACCGCGGCGCTCCGGCACGGCGCGGACCTGATCGGGCTGGCGCGATGGGTGCTGGCGGCGGACCGCCGGGAAGAAGCCCTGCGCCTGTTCCGCCGTGCTGTGGACCTGGGACTGCCCGACGACCTGCTATTCCGCACGCTGCTCGATATCGGCCTGATCGAGAAGCGCATGGGCAACCGCGCGGCGGCGCTGGCGGCGTTCACGGAACTGGCGGCGTCACGCAATCCGTACCGCGGGCGCGCCTATGAGGAGCTGGCCAAATATTACGAGCACCACGAGCGCAACTACGCCCTGGCGCTCGAATGGACTCGCGGCGCGCTGGGCCTCGCCGACACCCCGGAAATGCGCCGCCGCGAACAGCGGCTGAAACAGCGGCTGGCGGGGCCGCAGCCCCGCCGCCTGGCGCTCGAATAACTACTGCAAGTTGCCCGAGAGGCTGTTCGAGTTCCCCTGCCGGCTGACCAGCGTCACGCTGATCGAAGTAATCGCCGCGGTGTCGCCCGAAATGGTGAACGGTTGGGTGAAGGTGAAGCGTCCGCCGTGCACCGCCGAAGCCGCGCCTGAGAACCAGCTCGAGAACAACTGCTCCACGTTGATGGTCACCTCGGTGGTTTGCAGGTTGGCGCCCGCCGCCGCGGTGAAGCGGAAGACGGCCTGGGTCACCTCGCGCGTAGTGGAAAACCCGGTGAGCTGCACCTCGAAGCCCGTCGCGGTGCGGGTGATGCGCAAGTCGCTGAGCGTGGGCGCGGAGGGGTTGATCCGTATGACGCGCGTGGGCGCGGGGCTCGGAGTCACGTCCGTGCCGCCGGCATTGAGCGAAACGGTGAGCGTGATGGTGCCCGCCACGGTGCCGGTTTGCAGGCCCAGGTTGGGCACGGAGAAGTTGGCGGTGGTCGAGCCCGCCGGCACGGTGAAGGTCGCGGTGCGCCCGCCGGTCGAGAACTGCACGGCGGGATCGTCGCGCCCGGCGAGCGGCGCGAACGTGAGGGTCACGACGCCCGTGAGGGGCACCGGGTAGGTGGCGCCGAGGCTCACCTGGATGGCCGGCTGGCGCGCCGGATCGGAAACGTCGGGCACGCCGGTGAAGGTGACCGGCGGCGCCGCGGGCAGACCGATGGTGAGCGACAACGCGCGGCTCGCCGTGCGCCCGCCCTGGTCGCGGGCGCGCGCCGTCACCGTGAAGGTGCCCGCCGCCATGGGAGTGCCGCTCACGGCGCCGCCCGAATCGACGGAGAGCCCCGCCGGCAGGCCGTCCCCCGACCATGTCACCGGTCCAATGTTGCCCGTAGCCGTCAGGATGGTGTAGTAGCCGCTGCCCACCATGCCTTGCGGCAGCGCGGCCGTGGCAACGGTGAGTACGGGCGAGTCGATGGTGATGCTGAAACCGCGCGAGGCGATCTGGCCCTGGCTGTCGGTGACCCGGACCGTGATGCTGTACTCGCCCGCGTCGGTGGGGGTGCCGCCGAGCGAGCCGTCGGAGTTGAACGTCAGTCCGCCCGCCCAGCCCGCGGGCATCGACCAGCGGTACGGCGGAGTCCCGCCGGCAGCGGTGAACCCGGCCGAGTACGGCACGCCGACAGTAGCCGCGGGCAGCGAAGAGGTCGTTATGGTGAGCAGCGGACCGGCGATGGTGATCTCGAAGCTCTTCGAGGCGTTGGCGCCCTGGCTGTCGGTGACCTGGGCGGTCAGGGTGATGGTGCCCGGCTGCGCCGGCGTCCCTGAGATGGAACCGCCGCCATCCACGGAGAGCCCGCCGCCCCCGCCCGACCAACGATACGGCGGTACGCCGCCGGAAGCCGAGAGGGCCGCCGAGTACGGCACGTTAACGGTGCCGGAAGGCAGCGAACCCGTCGTAATGGTCAGTTGGGGCGCCCCGATGATCACGGTAAAGCCCTTGGTGGCAACCTGTTTCGCCGAATCCGTCACCGTGACGGTGAAATTGAACGTACCCGCGCTGTTGGGCGTTCCGCTCAGAACTCCGGAGGAGTTCAGGGTGGTGGGGGGCGGCAGCGTTCCGCCGCTCGCGCTCCACTGGTACGGAGGTGTTCCGCCGGTGGCCGTAAAGGTCTGCGAGTAGGCCGCTCCGACCTGTCCATCGGCCGCCGCGGCGGTGGTGATCAGGAGCGGCGGCGCGACGATTTCGAGGCTGTAATTCCTGGACGCCGACCGACCGCCCGAGTCGCTAACCTGCACCGAGACCGCGTAGACCCCGGCCTTGGTAGGCTTCCCGGTGATTGTCCCGTTGGAGTTGAGCGACAGCCCCGGAGGCAACCCCGTGGCGGACCAGCCATAGGGCGGCTCGCCGCCGCTGGCCGACAGGCCTTGTGAGTATGCCGCGCCCACCGTGCCGCGGGTCAGCGTAGTGGTATCGATTTCAAGCGACGGGACCTTCATCACCACGTTGATGAACAGCGAGCGCGACTGCGTCAGGCCCCGGCTGTCGGTAACCGTCACGGTAAACGTGGCGGAACCCACGCCCGATGGCGTGCCGCCGATGGCGCCGTTGGCCGCCAGTTGCAGGCCCCGCGGCAGGGCGCCGGTCAGCGTCCAGGTATACGGCGGGGTGCCGCCGGCCGCCGAGAGCGGCGCGAAGTACGGGACGCTCTCCGTCGCTTCGGGCAGGGATGTGGTGTTGAGGACCAGGGGCGGGACCACGGCGATGGGGATGGCCCCGGAAGAGACTCCATCCGCCGACACCACGGTGATGTTCGGCGCGCCTACGGCCGTGATCAACGAGGCGGGAACGGCGCCCGTCATCTGGTTTGCGCTGACAAAGGAAGTCGCCAGCGGAACCCCGGCCCAGATCACCGTCATGCCGTTGGCGAAGTTGGACCCGGTCACCGTGAGGCTGAATGCCGGACCACCGGTCACCACAAACACCGGGTTAATGGCGGTGAGGACCGGAGCCGGATTGATGGGAAACGCCACTGGGGCGGAAACGGACCCGGCGGGCGTGATGACCGTGATGTTGGCCGAGCCCGGAGCGGCGATCAGCGACGCGGGAACGCCGGCGCTCAAGGTGCCCGCCGCGGGCGCGGTGGTGATCAGATGGATGCCGTTCCACTGGACCACACTCCCGGAGGGGAAGTTCATACCGGTCACGGTCAACGTGAAGGCCGGACCCGTGGCGGTGCGGAATGCCGGCGCAAGCTGGGTGATGACCGGCGCGGGCTCAATGGTGAAGACGGCGGTGTTGGAAGCCACCCCGTCCGCAGTCACAACGGTGACGTTGGCCGAACCTGGAGCCGCCACCAGCGCGGCTGGCACGGCGGCATTGGCTTGATTCGCGCTCACCACCGAGGTGGCCAACGGCGCTCCGTTCCACTGCACAACCGCTCCGGCGGGTATATTGGCACCATTTACTACAAGCGTAAAGGCTACTGCTCCCGCGTTCACAACGTTGGGTGTGAGGCTGGCAATCGTGGGTGCCGGCAGTACCGTGAAAGGCGAAGCGGCCGAGGCAGCCCCGCCTGGATTCTGCACCGTGACGTTCACGATTCCGGGGGTGGCGATCAGGTTAGCCGGAACGCTGGCCGTCAACTGTCCTGCACCTACAAACGTAGTGACAAGTGGCGTACCACCGAAATAGATTACCGAAGTCACCGGCGCCGCGCCCGGATTGGAGACGAACGAGGATCCATTAACCGTCAGGGTGAACGCCGCCGCGCCCGCCGTCCGTGAGGAGGGCACAAGGCTGGAAATAGCGGGCGGGGTGAGGACAAACGCCACCGCCGGAGAGACTACCCCGTCGGGGTTCCGTACCGTGATGGAAACCGTGCCGGGCACGCTGGACAGTGCGGCGGGCACCGGCGCTTGCAACTGCGCGCCGCCTACAAACGTGGTGGCGAGGTTGGTGGATGTTGCGCCCGCCGTCCAGACCACCGTGGCGCCGTTGAGGAATCCCGACCCGTTCACCGTGAGGTTCAGCGGGCTGGCACCGGCGGAGGCGCCCGGCGGGCTGATGGAACCGATCACGGGCACCGAAAGAATCGTCAGGGTCGCGCTGTTCGAAACCACGCCGTCCGATGTCACGATCGTGATCGTCGCGCTGCCGGGGGAAGCGATCAGCGCCGCGGGCACCGCCGCTGTCGCCTGGGTGGCATTAACCACGGTCGTAGTCAGGGGCGTCCCGTTCCATTGCACGGTGGCGCCGCCGGATATGTTGGCGCCGTTTACGGTCAGGGGAAACGCGCCCGAGCCTGCGTTCACCTGGTTGGGGTTGAGACTGCTGATGGTGGGAGGAGCCAAGACCGTAAACGGCACAGGCGCGGAAACCGACCCGCCGGGGTTCTGCACCGTCACGTTCACGGTGCCCGGGGCGGCGATCAGGGCGGCCGGCACATTGGCGGTTAACTGCCCTGAACCTATGAAAGTAGTAGCAAGCGCCGTGGCACCGAAGTAGACCACTGAGGTCACCGGCGCCGGGCCCGGGTTCGAGAGGAACGAGGAACCGTTCACCGTCAGGGTAAACGCCGCCGCGCCCGCCGTGCGCGAGGAGGGCACAAGACTGGAAATGGCAGGCGGGGTGAGGACAAACGCCACCGCCGGAGAGACCGTCCCGTCCGGATTCCGCACCGTGATGGAAGCCGTGCCGGGCACGTTAGCCAGCGCGGAGGGCACCGAGGCCTGTAACTGTGTGAAGCTGACGAACGTGGTGACGAGGTTTGTGGATACCGCGCCTACCGTCCAGACCACGGTAGCGCCGGTGAGGTACCCCGATCCGTTCACGGTGAGGTTCAGGGGGCTGGCGCCCGCGAACGCGCCCGGAGGTGTGATCGAGCCGATTACCGGCTGCGAGAGAATCGGGAGTGCCACCGTGTTGGACGGTACGCCATCGGAAGTCATGATGGTGATGTTGGCGCTGCCGGGAGCGGCGATCAGCGCCGCCGGCACTGCCGCAGTCGCCTGGGTAGCATTAACTATATTTGTAGTCAACGGCGACCCGTTCCATTGCACCGTGGCGCCGGCAGGAATGTTGGCACCGTTCACCGTCAGGGTGAAAGCTCCCGAGCCGGCGGTCACCGGGCTCGGGCTGAGGTTGCTTATGGTGGGGGGCGAAAGGATCGTAAATGGCGAAGCTGCGGAAACCGAACCGCCCGGATTGGTGACCGTCACGTTCACCGTGCCGGGAGTGGCGATGAGGTTCGCCGGCACATTGGCTGTCAACTGCGTGGATCCCACGAACGTCGTAGGAAGCGCCGTACCTCCGAACGAAATTACCGCCGCAACCGCCGCCGCACCCACGTTCAGGACGAACGAAGATCCGTTCACCGTCAGAGTGAACCCGGTTGCGCCCGCCGTGCGCGAGGAAGGCACAAGGCTGGAGATCGCTGGCGGGCTGACGACGAATGACACGGGCGCAGACAGCATCGTGTCCGGGTTTCGAATGGTAATGGAGGCGGTTCCGGCCACGTTCGCCAGCGCCGCGGGCACGGCCGCCTGTAGCTGCGTGGCATTGACGTACGTCGTGACCAGGTCGGTCGAGGTCGCCCCCACGGTCCATACCGCAGTCGAGCCTGGGGAAGGCAGGTTTCCACCGGTTGGCGGAACGAAGTCGGAGCCGTTGATGGTCAGATTCAGCGGGGAAGTGCCTGCGGCCGCCGATGGAGGGTTGATCGAGGTGATCTGAGGGTTGGTCAGAATCCTGAAGATCTGGCTGTTGGATACCACGCCATCCGCGGTGACCACCGTGATATTGGCGGTTCCTGACGTGGCAATATTGCCCGCGGGCACGGCGGCGTTCAATTGGTTCGCATTGACAAACGTAGTAGTCAACGCAGCGCCATTCCATTGAACCGTCATGTTGTTCAGAAAATCGGTGCCGGTTACGGCCAGAGTAAAGCCCGCGCTGCCCGCCCTGATGTTCGCCGGATTGAGCCCCGTGGTAGTTGGCACGGCGGTCACCGTGAAGTTCACGCTGTTGGAGGGAACGCCATCGCCGCTCGTCACAGAAACGGTGTGGTTGCCCAAGGTGACCTGAGCGGCGGGGATGATGGCCGTCATCTGCGTCGCGTTGACAAAAGTGGTGGAGTTCACCAGATTGACGGCATCCCAATAGACCGCGTGGTCCGACCGGAAGTTTGTGCCCGTCAAGGTGATGAGGAACGGGCCGTTATTCACCGTACGGGTGTTCGGCGCGGTGCTGGTGACGGTGGGTGGCGGCAGCACCGTGAACGCGACCGGTCCCGAGATCAGTCCGTTCGGGCTGGACCCGGCGGGATTCTGTACCGTGACATTCACCGTTCCGGGGACAGTGATCAGGTTGGCCGGAACGGTTGCGGTCAACTGCGTGTCATTGTTGTAAGTGGTGCCGACTGTTGTGGCGCCGAACCTGACTTGCGAGGTGATGTTCGGAGCCGGATACAGCGAATTGCTCAGGAACCCCGAGCCGGTCACAATCAACTGGAAGTTGCCGGGCGCGCCGGCAGTTCGGGATGCGGGCGTCAGGGTGCTGATGACCGGCGCGTTGATAGTGAACGTGACGCCGTTGGAAACCGTGTTGTTGGGATTCCGTACGGTGACCGTCGCCGTACCCGGGTTCGCCAACAAAGCGGTGGTCACGGTGGCCGCCAGTTGCCCGGCGACAACGTAACTCGTGGCCAGTTGGGTGGTCACCGCACCTACGGTCCACTCGACAATGGACCCGGCGGTATTCGCCGCAGGCACAAAGCCGCTGCCGTTGACGAACATCGTGAACCCGAGCGCGCCGGCCGACCTGGAGGTAGCGCTTAAGTTGGTAATCGCAGCCACCGGCGTGATGGTGAACGTCACCGTGTTGGAAGCGCCCGAACAGGTGCCTTCCACCCACACGTTCCGGGTTCCCGCCGTGGTGAGCAAAGTCGCCGGAACGGTGGCCTGGATCTGCACGGCGGTGGGGAAACCCGCAAGCGTCAGGTTGGTGGTGGGCCCGCCCGGCACCTGCCACTGGACCGTACTGGTGCAGCCCGCCTGAGTGCTGAAGCTCCCATTGAGAGTCAGGATAAGATTCGGGCTCCCGGCGGGCGCGTTGTCTGGGGAGATGCTGGTGATGTTGGGAAAATTCTGGCCGAAGGCCGGCAGGACGGCCAGGGCGGCGAGCAGGATCAGGCGTTTCATTGCGCTTCACCTCCTTCGGCGGGAGGAACGAACCAGAGGCGCGTCTCGGCGCCGGCATCGAGGACCCAGGCGGGTCCGCCCGAAAGCCCCGTCACACGGAACAGCGCCTCGCCGTTCAACCTCTGCATGGCGGTAACTTCGCAATCGCAGGCCAGAAGGCCGGGCGGTCCGGCGCCCAGAATGGCGATCGTCGCCGAATCGCGATTGGCCACAAACACCCTGCGGTTGTCGCGGGAGGCTGCCAGGGCAACCGGGCCGGCAATCCCTTCGGCCGGGCCGGCCAGCAGGCGGAATTGCGGGGTCCCGGTGACATTACGAATCACGGAAACCGTGCTGCCCGCGCGGTCGGCCAGGTACAGGTCGGCGCTCCCGGGACCGAACACCGCCGCCGATACCTCGCCCGAGAAGGGCAGGGGGGGCGGATCGGCTTCCCTGACAAGCGCATAGAGGCCCGCGCCGGCCAGGGCGACTACGATGCCCTCGTCGCTGACTGCCAGTACGGATGCGGCGCCGGGGAGGGCCGTCAGGTCGAGCGAGGCCGCAACCGCCGGATCGTCCGGGAGCCCGGCGACAACCTCCGCGCGCCCCGCCCGCCACAGGACCGCCGACTTGCCCAGGGGACTCAGCAGCAAGCCCTCGGCGCGCGGCAGACCGGGAATTTTCCGGGTGGCGCCGGGAGAGTCCAGTCTCACGAGGCGCGCTTCCCCAGAACCGGCCGCGATGGCAAGAATATAGTCCTGGCGCGGCGACACCTCGGCGGCGGCCGCTTCGAAGCCTAACGGAATCGCTCCTCCGGTGAGGGCGGCGCCCGGAATTCCGACGAGCGGCCGGGCGCTGGAGGTGGGCAGATCCATGACGTACCCGAGAACCGGGCCGTCTATGGCGCCGGTTTGGGCGCCGCCGGCCCACACGGATAGCGACATCAACCCAATCAGGGAGAGCAGTTTGTATGTCACGTTCGCCTCCGATGCTTCGAAAGAGAGAGCTTCTACCTGGGCGGTCCCACGGTCCCCGTGCCGGGGCTGACCGTGGTGGGCGGCCGCGTGGCCGGGCCCGCCGCCGTGGTTCCGTTGCCGTTGCGGGTGGCGGCCACCACGCCGCCGGCTATTGCCGCGCCGGCCACAGCGCCGATAATCGCCAGTGTCTTCAGGCTGAGCCCGACGGCGGCGCCTGCCGCTCCGGCGGCTGCCGCGGCCAGCATGTTGGTCTGGGTGATGGTAGCGCTGGCCGTCCGGCCGGCACTGGACGCCGTGACGCGTATCTCCATCCTGCCCGGCACGTTATTGACACGGATGCCGCGGGCCACGGCGCGCCCGTTCTGGTCGGTCATCATGGTGAGGGTGCGGCTGCCGTTGGCGAAGGTGCCGGAAGCGCCCTGCTGCGGCAGGGTGAATACCACCGCCGCGCCCGCCACCGGCTTGCGGTTCTCGTCCTCCACCTGAACGATGGCTTCGCGCGCGGTGCGCTGCCGTATGTTGTTGATAGCGCCCTCGCCCTCCACCACCACGATGTTCAACTGTCCAAGTTGCGCGGCCGGGGCCGTCGCGGTTTCCAGGAACAGGACGTAAGCCGCCGCCGCGGCAATGTGGCGCATACCGCACCTCCGGATGTGAAGTCTATCTATTATGAACCTAATTGCCCTCGCGGTAAAACAATTCGAGTGGTATCTTGATTCTGGGGTGGTGATGATGCGAAACGCGTGTTACGCGGCGGCCCTGGTTGCTTTCGCGGCATGGGCGCAGACCCCGCCGCAGCCCAAGAGCCTGACCGCCAGAGAGTTGTTTTACGCCGCGGTGTCGCAGCCCGCTCCCAAGGTGACCGCGGAGCCGAAGCTTACGCCCCCGGCCGCCACGCAGGCGCCCGCGGCCAAGGCGAAAGCGGGGCACAGGCCCGCGGCGCGCAAGAAAACGCCTGCGGCTGCACCCGAACCGGATCCCGAGATCTCTTCGACGCCGCGCGAACGCAGCACGGTGCCGGACCCCGGTCCGGGCTTCATCAAGCCGGCCGCCTACGGGGCGGAGCGGTCCTCACTGCCGCCGCTCGGTTTGCGCTACACACTGCTGAAACTGGTGGACGGCCGCATGCAGGAGATCGCCCCGGATACCACCTTCCGTGCCGGCGACCGCATCCAGCTCAGCGTGGAGGTCAACGACGCGGGCTACCTGTACATCATCAACCAGGGCTCCAGCGGCACCTGGAAACCCATGTTCCCATCCGCCGAAATCGAGGACGGGAACAACCGCGTGAACCGCGGCCGCACCTATATCCTGCCGCCGGGCTCGCGTTTCTACTTCGACGAGCAGCCCGGCGAGGAGCGGCTGTTCGTGATCTTTTCCCGGGAGCCGGAACAGGATATCGAGGGTCTGATTTACTCGCTTAAGGGCGGCCAGGCGGAGCCGGTTTCGCGTCCCGCCGCGCCCCACCCGCCGCAGCGCATCCTGGTTGCATCCAACAACATGCCGGGCATCTCGGATGCCCTGGTGGGCCGCCTGCGCAACGTCTACGCACGCGACCTGGTGATTGAGAAAGTGGACGAGGATACCCCCGGTCCCCGCCGCGAAAAAGCCGTTTACGTGGTCAACCCCACCGGGAGTCCGGATTCCCGCGTGGTGGCGGATATCCGCCTGACACATCGCTGATATGCTTCCCTGGCTGTATCTCGCGCTCGCCATGGCCGAGCAGGCCAAAACGCTGGCGCAGGGGCCGCACCGCATGGAAATCGTGGTGGA
>JBHGBM010000053.1:0-38028 GCA_041946965.1 Bryobacteraceae bacterium | reverse complement strand
GTCTGGGTCACCTGGCTCATGCGGCCCAGCAGGTCGTTGTAGAGGTTCTCGAAGCGCTGCCGGTCGGCCGAGGAGATTGTGCTGCCGGTGGGCCCGATGTTGGCGGGCGGCGCATTGCCGAAGCTGCGCGAGAAGGTCACGTCGGGGTAGATGCCGTCGTCGCGCCAGCCGTGCTGGTTGAGAAAACGCAGGTTGGCCCCCGCCTTCAGGGTGTGCTTGCCGCGCACGAAGGTGATGTTCTCCGTGATGTCGTAGATGGGCGAGTTGCGGCCCTGCGAGAAGCTCGGGTTGACGGGGTCGGTCCACGAGTTCGAGATGTAGGCGACCCCTTTGGGACGCGCCGGCCTGATGAAGTCCGTGTTGGCGGCGCGATAGCCGAAGCGCAGTTCGTTCACCACGGTGGGACGCAGCGACCAGTCCGAGCCGATGGAATACCCCCAGCGGTGGCCGCCCTGCACGCCCTGCGGCTGCCCCGGGTAGCGCGCCTCGTGACCGTTGAGGGTATCGATCGACTGCGTGCGGAACCAGCTATAGCGCATGAATACGCGGTGCCCGCTGGAGACGTTGTGGTCGCCCTTGATGGTGAGCTGGTCGTTGTAGCTGCTCGCCGGAGCGTTGAAGCGGAAGCCGGCGGTGTTCAGGCCGCCGTCTCCGACGTCGGTGTTGTTCGGGTCCGGGAGCATCTGGAGAATTTTGCCGATCTCGGGATCGATGCCTTTGCCCCGCGGGTCGTTGCGCACGATATCGAAAGTCTGGATGTTGGCGCTTCCCGGCGCGCGCCAGCGGAACAGGCCGCGCTTGGCTTCCGGCGTGAGGACGGTGCGGTTGCGGACCACGCCCTGGCGCACGCGCGAACCCTGGTAGTTGCCGAAGATGAACGTCCGGTCGCGGAGGATCGGTCCGCCCAGAGACCCTCCGAACTGGTTCTGGATGTACTTGGGCCGCGGCACGCCGCTGGAATTGTTGAAGAAGTTGTTGGCATGCAGCTTTTCGTTGCGCAGGTACTCGAAGGCGTTGCCGGACCACTTGTTGGTGCCCGAGCGCGTGATCATTTCCACCTGCCCGCCCGCGCTGCGCCCGTACTCCGCCTTGCCGCCGTTGGTGACGATGCGGAATTCGGCGAGCGCATCGGGGTTGGTGGCGTTGTGGGAGAGACCCAGGCGCGGCGCGACGGGATCGTTCACATCGATGCCGTCGAGCCTGCTGTTATTGCTGCCCTGCCGCAAACCGTTCACGCGCGAGTAACTGCTGTCATCGGGATCGATCTGCACGCCCGGCTGGAAGACGGCGAGCACCAGCGGGTTGCGCCCGAGTTGCGGCAAGGTGGCGATGTCCTTCAGGGTGACCACCTGCGAGATCTGGGCCTCCGTGATCTGGACCCGCACGGCCTCGGCCTGCACCACGATGCTCTCGGTCACGTCGCCGACTTCCATGCGGATCTTCTGCTCGATGGAGTCGCCCACGTTGAGCACCAGGTCGCTCACCACGAAGCGCCGGAAGCCGGGCGCGTCCACGGTCACGGTGTATTCGCCGGGGACCAGCGAAGGAAACATGAACCGGCCCTCGGCGCCGGAGAACATCTCCGCCCGCACCTTGGTCTTGTTGTTGTCCACGGTCACCCGGGCATTGGCGATCACCGCACCGGAGGCGTCCTGGACGGTGCCTTCCAGTCGCGAGGTGGCCACCTGGCCGAAGGAGGCGGCCAGGCTTGCGAATAGGAACAGCGTAAGTCGCATGCATCTCATGTCGGAAATCCTCGAAACGACACCCGCAATGGGTTCAATCATATCACCGGCGGTGCATCGAAAAAAGCGTCCCGCGAGCGGATATCATGGGGGGGAACACGCCATGAGGATTGTTTTCATTTCCCTGACCCTAGCCGCTGCCATTGCGGCGCAGCAACCGGCCGCGAAGAAGAACGTGGCCGGCGACGACAAACAGGGTTACACCGATACGCCCCAACTGCCCGGCCAGAAGTGGAAAGTTCACGACGCGGGGCGCCCGCGCCCGCCCAAAGTCACGCCGGGATTGCCCGTGCCTGACGCCAAGCCGCCCTCGGACGCCATCGTGCTGTTCAACGGCAAAGACCTCTCCCAGTGGGAAGCCGTGGTGCGCAATGGACAGGTGCGGGCGCCCCAGTGGAAGGTGGAAAACGGCTACATGGAAATCAAGCCGCGCACCGGCCGGCTGCGGACCAAAGCGAAGTTCGGAGATTGCCAGTTGCACGTCGAGTGGATGATCCCGAAAGGCAGCGGAGGCGCGGGGCAGGGCGCCGGCAACAGCGGCGTCGAACTCATGGGACGCTACGAGATCCAGGTGCTCGAATCGTACAAGAACGTGACCTACGCCGACGGGCAGGCCGCATCCATTTACGGGCAATGGCCGCCGCTGGTGAACGCGTCGCGGCCCGAAGGCGAGTGGAACGTGTACGACATTTTCTTCGAGGCGCCGAAGTTCGAGGGCGAGAAACTGGTGAAGCCGGCGTACATCACGGTGGTTCACAACGGCGTGCTGGTCCATCATCACCAGGCAATCCTAGGACGCGCCATTCACCGCCGCGTGGCCTCCTATCAGCCGCACAACGCCGAGGAACCGCTCAGCCTTCAGGACCACGGGCGGCCGATGCGGTATCGCAACATCTGGATCCGGAAGCTGAAGGGCTACGACGAACCGTAGCCTTCACCAGGCCGGCGGCTTTCGCGCGGTGTAAGGCGCGAGCGGACGGCCCGCCTCGTCTGGCGCTTCGGCGCGGCACTCGCCCTGCACCGAATCCACATCGCGCGGCGGCCAGCACCAGACCGGGGCACAGGGCGGAGCGGAAAATCATGCCGCCATTTCATACGTTGCCCGCCGCGCCGGCGCGTTACACTCGGCTGTGACACCCATTCTGATCTTCGCGGGTACGTACCTGGTCCTTGCCATAGGCCGGCTGCCGTTCTTTCGCGTGGACCGCACCGGCGCGGCCATCATCGGCGCCACCCTGATGATCGCCACCGGCGTGCTGACCATCGAAGAGGCCTACCGCGCCATCGATTACGACACCATCATCCTGCTGTTCGGCATGATGATCGTGGTGGCGAACCTGCGGCTCTCGGGTTTCTTCCGCGCGGTTACGGCCTGGGTGGTCGAGCACGCGCACCGGCCCATCGTGCTGCTGGCGGCGATTGTGTTTGTCTCGGGTTTCTTCTCCGCGTTCTTCGTCAACGACACCATGTGCCTGGTGATGACTCCGCTGGTGCTGGAAGTGACCATGGCGCTGGGGCGCAATCCCGTGCCGTTCCTGCTGGCCGTGGCCATGGGCGCGAACATCGGCAGCACGGCCACCATCACCGGCAACCCGCAGAACATGATGATCGGATCTTTTTCACACATTCCCTACCGCGCGTTTCTCGCCGCCCTCGCGCCGGTGGCGCTTATCGGACTGGCGCTGGCCGTGGCGGTCCTGGCGGCGGTGTATTGGAAGGAGTTCCGCATCGAAGAGCCGGTCGCGCCCGAACACCCGCGCGTCCGCCTCAACCGGGTGCTGCTGTGGAAGTCGGTGAGTGTTTCGGGTGCGATGATCCTGTGCTTCTTTCTCGGCTGGCCCGTTCCGTTAGTGGCGCTGCTGGCCGGCGCTCTGCTGCTGATCACGCGGCGCGTCAAACCCGAGAAGATCTACCACGAGATGGACTGGCAACTGCTCGTCATGTTCATCGGCCTGTTCATCGTGGTGGCGGGCGTGGAGAAGACAGTGCTCGGAGCGCAGGCGGCGGAAGCCGTGTCGCGCCTGCGGCTGGACCGCGCCGGGGTGCTGAGCGCGGCGGCGGCGCTGGTTTCCAACCTGGTGAGCAACGTGCCGGCCGTTCTCCTGTTCAAGCCGTTCATCGCGCATCTCGCCGATCCGGCGCGGGGTTGGCTCACCCTCGCCATGGCTTCCACCTTGGCCGGGAACCTCACGCTGCTCGGCTCGGTGGCGAACCTGATCGTGGTGCAGCGCGCGCGCAGCCACGTAACCATCGGGTTCCGGGAGTATCTCAAGGCGGGCGCGCCGGTGGCGGTCCTTACCATCGCGGCGGGCGTGCTCTGGCTGGGTTGACGGGCCTTTATCGCGCGGGCGGCGGCACCAGGTTGCCGTCCGGAGCGAACTGCATCGGGAAGGGTTCCCCCAGGATCTCGATCTGCGGGTCCGCCTCGATCCGCGCGCGCAGGTTCTCGGAAACCGCCAGCCGCGAGAGTTCCATGGTGTTGCGGATCCACGCGTAGGTGACCTCCGCCGGATCGATCTTGCCCACCGTGCGCGAGATGCGTTCCAGGCATTCGCAATCGGTGGCGAAGTGGATCGGCGTGCGCGCGCCGGTGGGCTCGGAGGCGGTGAGGGAGTTGATGTAGGTGGCGTTCGGGTCCATGGCTGCCACCAGCCGGTCCGTCACCACGTCGGGCATGCCGATGCCCACGGCGTTGCCGTAGCTCAACGCGCTGAGCCCGCGCACGAAGACGCGTTCGATGCGCGGCAGGCCGGGCCAGGGGTTGTACCTGCCGCCGATGCTGCGGTTCACCACCTTGGTGTCCACGCCGGTGCCGCTGATGTTCTTGCCCATCTCGTCGACGATCAGCACATCCACGTCGCAGGGGAGCTTTCCCATCCACGATTTGACCAGCGCCAGGTTCTCCTCCTCGCGCTGTTCCAGGCACTCCACCGGCACGGCATCAATCTTCGCGGTGCAGTGGTAGGCGTCTTCAAGAATCGCGAGGCCGCCGAGGATCTTGCCGGAGTCCAGCAGCACGCGTCCCACGCCGCGGATGACGTGTTCCAGGCCGAGCCGGTAGGCGAAGGTGTGGTAATACTGCGCGCCGGCGAACTTGCCCAGCCCGATGGCCATCATCTTGTAGAGGCCGCTTTCGATGGCGCCGGCGAAATCGGTATGCCACTTGACGCGGTTCACCAGCATGACGCCGTCGCTTTCAAACGCCGCCCGGTCGAGAAACACCTCGATGCCGTCCGCGGTCCTGCCCAGCGAGACGACCTCGAGCTGGCTTACCACCGGGCAGCCCATGGCGGCTTCCGTGATGCCGTAATGCGCGAGCACGGAGGCCTGTCCTTCCGCGGTGGCCGCGCCGTGGCTGCCCATGGCGGGGAACAGGAACGGCCGCATGCCGGTGGACTTCCAGTAATCCACCACCGCGCGCACGATCACATCGAGGTTGGTGATGCCGCGGCTTCCCACTCCGATCGCCACGCTCGAGCCGGGCTTCAGCCGCGCCGCGAACGGAGAGGCGGCAAGTTGCCGCGCCACCTCGCCGCGGACATCCGCTAAAGCGCGCTCCGGAAAGCGCTGGCGCACCATGAGAAGCCTGGGAAACGGCATGCGCAGATTATATCAACCTCACACCGCCGTCCCCAGGTGCAAGGCCACGATGCCACCGGTCATGCGCTCGAATTTCACATCTTCGAACCCGGCGCCGCGCATGGCCTCCGCCAGTTTTTCCGGCCCGGGGAAGCGGCTCACGGATTCGGGAAGGTACTCGTAAGCATCCCGCGAGCCCGAGAGCGCGCCGCCAATGCGCGGCAGTACGCGGCGCGAGTAGAAGCCGTAGAGCGCGCCGAAGATGCGGCCCGGCGGCTGCGAGAATTCGAGGATGGCGAGGACGCCGCCCGGCCGCAGCACGCGGCGGATCTCGCGCAGTCCGGCTTCATAGTTGGCCAGGTTGCGGAAGCCGAACGCGGCGGTCACCAGGTCGAGCGATGCGTCGCGAAGGGGAAGCCGGAGCGCGTCCGCCTCCGCCGCGCGCCGCACGCCCTTCGCGCGGGCGCGCACCAGCATGGAATGCGAGAAATCCGCTCCGTACACGCGCGCGCGGCCGGTCCGTTCGAGAGCCAGCGCGAGGTCGCCGGTACCGCAGCAGAGATCGAGCACGCGCGCCTCCGGCCGTGCGAGCACCGGGTGCAAGAGGCGCGCCGCGCGGGCGCGCCACAGCCGGTCCATCTGCATCGAGAGCAGGTGGTTGGCGAGATCGTAGCGGTGCGCCACGCGGTCGAACATCGCGCGCACCCATCGCGCGGCTTCGTGTTCTCCCACGGCCCCGCGAGGCCTGGTCCCGCTCATGCGCACGCCGCGCGGATGGCTTCGAGCACCGCCGCCGGATCCACATCGGCCGCCACCGTGACCTCGCCGATGCGCACGGGCAGGACGAAATGCACGTGTCCCTGCACGGTCTTCTTGTCGCTCACCAGGCGCGCGGCCAGACGCTCCGGAGCAATGCCTTCCAGCGTGGGGATGGGACCGTAGGCGCGGACCGCCGCCCGTATGGCTTCGGCATCGGCGGCGTTCACCAGGCCCAGCCGCGCGGCGAGGTGCGTGGCCGCCTGCATGCCGAACGCGACGGCTTCGCCGTGCAGAAAACGCGCATAACCCGTCTCGGCTTCGAGCGAGTGGCCGAAGGTGTGCCCGAAATTCAGGATGCGCCGCACGTCGCTTTCGCGCTCGTCGGCGGAGACCACTTCCGCTTTCATGCGGACCGCATCGGCGATAATGCGCTCGACGGCTTCGGGCTCGCGGGCCAGCACCGCGCCGCGGCGGCTGACCAGAAACTCGAACAGTTCCGGGACGCGGATGATTCCGGCCTTGACAATCTCGTACAACCCCGCGCGGTACTCGCGCTCGGGCAAGGTGGCGAGCACCGCGGGATCGGCCAGCACGGCCAGCGGCTGGTGGAACGCGCCGATCAGGTTTTTTCCGCAGGCGAGGTTCACGCCCGTCTTGCCGCCGAGTCCCGCGTCCACCTGCGCGAGCAGCGTGGTGGGAACCTGAATCACCGGCACGCCGCGCATGAAGATGGCGGCGAGAAACCCGCCCATGTCGGTGACGATGCCGCCTCCGAAGGCCACCACGATGCTGGAGCGGTCGCCGCCGCGCTGCACCATTTCCCCGGCGAGTTGTTCGAGCGGGGCCAGGCGCTTGCGCTCTTCTCCGCCCGCGAGCATCAGCAGTTCGTGCGGCACGTTCACCGCGGCGCCGTGCAGCCGCCAGACCTGCTCCTCCGTGACCACGAATACCTTGCCGTGCTTGGGCGGCAGGAATTCCGGCAGGCGCGCGAGCGCTCCCCGCTCCACTACGGCCGGGTAACAGCGCTGCGCGGTCTTGACGTGGAACACGGGCATAATCCCCAGTTGTACCACGTGGGTTAAGCTGGAAAGAAAGCACAATGACAGCGGATTTTCTGGTGATTGGGGCGGGTGTCGCCGGGCTGCGGGCCGCGATCGAACTCGCCGCGGCCGGCCGCGTGCTGGTGGTGGCGAAGGATGCGCTGCGCGAGTCCTCTTCCGAGTACGCGCAGGGCGGCATTGCCGTGGCCCTGGCCGAGGACGACGACGTAAGCCTGCACGAAAGCGATACTCTGGCCGCGGGCGACGGGCTTTGCGACCCCGCCGCGGTGCGCGCGCTCGTCGAGGAAGGGCCGCGGGAGGTGGAACAGCTCATCGAGTGGGGCGCCGCGTTCGATCGCGAAGGCGGACGGCTGAGCTTCACGCGCGAGGGCGCCCACAGCCGCAATCGCGTGCTGCACGCGCACGGTGACTCCACCGGCCGCGAGATCGCCCGCACCCTCTATTTCAAGGCCGCGTCCCTTCCGGCCGTGGAGTTTCGCACGTATTCCGCGGTCACGGATCTGTTGCTGAATGATGGCGAAGCGACGGGAGCCATGGTCTGGGACGGGAAGAGCGGAGTCACGGCGGCGGTCTATGCGCGAGCCGTGCTGCTGGCGACCGGCGGCATGGGCCGCGTTTACCTGGACACCACCAATCCCGACGTCGCCACCGGCGACGGCGTGGCTATGGCGTGGCGGGCGGGCGCGGAGATTTCGGACATCGAATTCGTTCAGTTTCACCCCACCGCGCTGCACCTGGAGGGTGCGCCGCGCTTCCTGCTTTCCGAGGCGCTGCGCGGAGAAGGCGCCCGCCTGATCAACCAGGCGGGGGAGAGGTTCACCAACGAACTGGCTCCGCGCGACCAGGTGGCGCGCGCCATCGTGGACGAGATGCGGCGCACCGGCGCGCCCCACGTGTACCTCGACATGCGGCACTTCGGAGCCGCGTTGCTGCGCGCGCGGTTCCCGCGCATTTACGAGACCTGTCTGCGCTACTCGCTCGACCTGGCGCAAACGCCCGCTCCCGTGCATCCGGCGGCGCACTATGCCATGGGCGGCGTGCGCACGGACCTGCGCGGCCGCACCAGCATCCCCCGGCTGTACGCCGCCGGCGAAGCCGCCTGCACGGGTGTGCACGGCGCCAACCGGCTGGCCAGCAACTCGCTGCTGGAAGGCGTGGTATTCGGTGCGCGCGCGGGCGCCGCGATGCGCGAGGATGCGGACGGCGCGGCCGGCCGGGGCGCCGCCCCGCCGGCGCTTTTTCCCGGTTTGCCGGGCGACGAACTGAGGCGCATCGCATCGCTGCACTGCGGAATCGTGCGCGACGCCGCGAGCCTGCGCCGCGCGCAGCGCGAACTGGAGGACGTGGAGTTGCGCGAAGCGCCGCCCGCGCTCGCGGGATTCGAAGCGCGGAACATTCACGCCGTAGCCGGGCTTGTCGCCCGTTGCGCCCTGGCGAGGGAGGAAAGCCGCGGCGCCCATTACCGTTCCGATTTCCCGCTCAAGCGGCCCGCCTTCGCAAAGCACTCCGTGGTGACCAAACAGAATGAAATTGAATTCCGATAGACCCCGGCCCGTGACCGCGCCCGTATTCGCCCTGGTGCTGGTGGCCGCCGCCCCGATTCCCATTCAGGAACTGAGTCCTTACTCGGTGTTCTGGACGGCGCCGGCCATTCTGATGGCCGCCATGCTGATCGCCTGGGCGGCGGAATCGGCCCAGTACTTTATCGCGCAGGGCTTCGCACTGGCAATCCTCGCATGGCTGCAAACCCTTCCGGAATTCGCGGTGGAAGCGGTGCTCGCCTGGAAGCAGCAGGTGCCGCTGCTCATGGCCAACCTGACCGGGGCGCTGCGGCTGCTCACGGGTTTGGGCTGGCCCATGATCTACTTCACCGCGGCGATGTTCCACCGCGCGCGCCATAAACGGCCGCTGCGCGAAATCCGTCTGCCGGACGAACATTGCGTGGAGGTCGTCGGTCTGCTCGTCTGCATGGCCTACGCCGCGGTGATTTGGGCGAAGGGATCCCTCAACCTGATCGACGCCGCCGTGCTGATCGGAATCTACGTGGCCTATCTGCTGGTGCTGCGGCGCATGCCGCCCGAGGAGGCCGAGAGCATCGAGGATCTCGAGCTGATTCCGCGCACCATCGTCAAGGCGCGCCCGCGGCGCCGCAAGCTCGCCATCGTATTGTTGTTCGTGGGCGGCGGAGCCTTGATCTACTTCACCGCGGAACCGTTCCTGGGAAGCCTTCTCGCGGTCTCCGCCGTGCTTGGCGTGCCCACCTTCGTCTTCGTGCAGTGGGTGGCGCCGTTCGTCTCCGAGTTCCCCGAGAAGGTCTCGGCCTTCTACTGGGCCCGCACAATCCAGCGCGCTCCCATGGCGCTGATGAACATGGTTTCGAGCAACATCAACCAGTGGACGCTGCTCGCCGCCATGCTGCCCATCGTGTACTCTCTCAGCCGCGGGGAGCCGTCGAGCATCGTGTTCGATTCGCAGCAGGAGCTCGAACTGCTGATGACGCTGGGACAGTCGCTGGTGGGGGCCATCTTCCTGGTCAACATGAAACTGGACTGGTGGGAAGCGCTGGCGCTGTTCCTGCTGTGGGCGGCGCAGTTCACGCTCTCGCCCGTCGCCCCCGGCCCGGGCTTCTGGCGCACCTTTGCCGGCCACTTCCACTGGTACGTCACCGTCGTGTACCTGTTGTGGGCGGGCGTGGGTCTCATACGGATGATGATGGGAAAGCGCCAGCCGGCCGCGCTGCTGCTGTTTGCGAAGATGTGGCGCGCGCACGTGCGCGGGTAGTTATTCGGGCGTGTACATGTCCCGCATGCGGACGGTGCGGTAGGACAGAATCGCGAAATCGATGGAATAGGCCGTGGCTCCGGAAGGGCTCACTTCCGAGGACCGGCTGAGATTCCCCGGCAACCAGCCGCAGTTGTAATGGTAGTTACCGTTCGGCAGTCGTTGCGCGGAGCCCAGCGCGAGGCAGTACCCGCCCAGGTCCGCGTTCAGCACGGGAAAGGCCGTGCGGGTGCGTTCGTCGATCTCCCACACCTGGCCGCGGCTGTGGACATTCTCGTCCTCGGCTTGCCGCATGTTGCCGTTGTCGAACACCGCGATTCGCGAATGGGAAATGTAGTTGGCGTCGTGCTGGTGTGAAAACCAGGCGTCTTCCGGGGCGCCCCGCAAGGTGAAATCACCGCCCTTTCCGAGCGCCCACAGCACCCTGCCGCTGCCTCGTCCGTTGGCGTAGTCGACCTTCAGCAGTTGGTCCAGGTGCCGCACGGAGATCAGGATGTTGCCGTCGGGCGTGAGCGCGAGCGAGTTGCTGTGCAGCCAGTCGTTCGCCCGCTCCGAGTTATAGAACGGCGGGCAGCCTCCCGCGCCGGGCGTGCAGGTTTCACCCAGGAGGGCGGTTCGCGACAGATCCAGATGGTCGAAACAGTCCCAAACCCAGACCACCTGCATGTCCCGGTCGAGGGCGATGATTGTATCGCCGATCACGTTCACCCGCCCCGGACCCTGAAGGTCCTCAACCGCCTGCTCGCTGCTGGCGAGGACCAGCACTCCGCCGTCCGGCAGGCTGAGGGCTTCGTGGTGGAAAGAGCCGATGAGCCGCAGCCCGCGCGCCGCGAGCTGCTCATTGATGCGCGCGGCGTTGGTTTCCCGCACGGTGTTGCCCGCCAGGTCGAACTCCCTCACCACCTGGCCGGAGGGGTCGCTGAAGAAATCTTCCAAGATGCCCCAGAACGTGCCCCCCGGGTTGGCGCGCGTCAGGAACGTGAGCGGCTGGGGATAGAACCAGACGGGGTTCCCGTTGAGGTCGGTAGCCAGCGGGTTGGTGAAGAGCACCGATTGCAGCAGCACGCCCTGGGGCACCGGCGGCTGCGGCGGTTGCGCCACCTTGAAATCCGGAACCGGGATGGCCACATCGGGCACCCTCAGGTTCAGGTACGGACCATTCACGGCGCCGGAACCGGCATCCACTTCGTGCCGCACCCGATACGTCCCGGCCGCGCGCATTCCGGCAAGGTACTGATTGAACGTCAGCCCTGCGGCGCACGGCTGCCAGGGCGTGTACTGCGTGGCGCCGTCCTGCCCCTCGAGGCTCACCCGGATTCGGCCCCCCGCCGTGCAGGCGGGCGCGCTGTAGAGCCACACCATGGGATGGGCTGTCGCAGAAATCACCGGCGCGCCGGCGGCGCGCGGTGCAACTTCGTATGTTACGGAGGCCGCGGCGGACTCGCCCGTATCGAAGTTGCGCGCCCAGACCTCCATCTCATACGAGCCCTCGCTCAACGGCGCCCATTCGAGCGTATTCACCGGGCCGTAATCGCGGATCATGCGATACTCGCCTTCGGCGCGGCGCACGCGGAAGCGGTACCAGGTTGCGCCAGGCGAAGAAGCCTCGGCGGTCCAGGTGACCTGGGCGCCGGCGGGCGAGGGCTGCGCGGGGGAGGGCGCGAGCGAGACGGACATGGCCGCAGCGGTGTGCGCCAGTAAGAGGGCGCCCGCAAGAATTCGACAAACAGGCATCCGATATCCATTTGCACGCATTATGCCAACGTGACAAGCGCCGGGAGGGGGGCGTGCGTACGGGCGCTACAATGAGATTGCGATTATGAAACAGCGCGTGCGCTCGACAACCGTATTGTGCGTGAGGCGCGACGGCAAAGTGGTCATGGCCGGCGACGGGCAGGTCACGCTGGGGCAGGAAGTCTTGAAGGCCTCCGCGCGCAAGGTGCGTCGAATTTACAACGACAAGGTGCTGGCCGGTTTCGCCGGATCCACGGCCGACGCCTTCGCCCTCTTTGCGCGCTTCGAATCCAAGCTGGAGCAGTTCAACGGGAACCTCTCCCGCTCGGTGGTGGAACTGGCGAAGGATTGGCGTACCGACCGCATCCTGCGGCACCTGGAAGCCCTGCTTCTGGTGGCGGATACCCGCATGACGTACCTGGTGAGCGGCAACGGCGACGTGATCGAGCCCGATGAAGGCGTGGCCGCCATCGGTTCCGGCGGACCTTTCGCCATGGCCGCCGCTACCGCCCTGATGCGCCACACCAGGCTCTCTGCGCGGGAGTTGGCCGAGGAAGCCATGCGGGTGGCCGCGAAAATCTGTATCTATACCAACGACACGATCACTTTTGAAGAACTGGAGTAGGCCATGGTCATCTATCTACCCTCGCAGTCGGTCGACGAAGAGCCGATGCTTGACGAGCTGACGCCGCGTGAAATCGTGCGCGAGCTCGACAAGCACGTCGTGGGGCAGGCCGAGGCCAAGCGCGCCGTGGCCATCGCGCTCCGCAACCGCATCCGCCGCCAGAAGCTGGCGCCCGACATGGCCGAAGAGGTCATGCCCAAGAACATCCTCATGATGGGCCCCACGGGCGTGGGCAAAACCGAGCTGGCGCGCCGCCTGGCGAAGCTGGCCAACTCGCCGTTCCTCAAGGTGGAAGCCAGCAAGTTCACCGAAGTGGGTTACGTGGGGAGGGACGTCGAGTCGATGATCCGCGACCTGGTGGACATCGCCATCGACATGGTGAGGGAAGAGCGCCTGGACGAAGTCTCCGATCGCGCCGAATCCAACGCCGAGGAGCGCCTGCTCGACCTCCTCATGCCGCCGCAGCCCGAAATGACCGAGAGCGCCGAGCGCACCCGCGAAAAGCTGCGCCAGCGCCTGCGTGAAGGCAAGCTCGACGAGCGCATGGTCGAGATCGAGGTGAAGGACCGCGGCGCCACCTTCGAGATCACCACCAATGCCGGCATCGAGGAGATGGGGATCAACCTCAAGGACATGCTCCCCAACCTGTTCAACCAGCGCACCCGCAAGCGCAAGACGCGCGTGGCCGAGGCGCTGGACTATCTCGTACAGGAAGAGGAGCAGAAGCTCATCGACATGGAGCAGGTGACGCGGATCGCGCTCGACCGCGTGGAGACCAGCGGCATCATCTTCCTCGATGAAATCGACAAGATCGCCGGGCGCGAATCGGGCCACGGCCCCGACGTGAGCCGCGAGGGCGTACAGCGCGACATCCTGCCCATCGTGGAAGGCACCACCGTCAATACGCGCCACGGCTTTGTGCGCACGGACCACATCCTCTTCATCGCCGCGGGAGCGTTCCACGTCTCCAAGCCCAGCGACATGATCCCAGAGTTACAGGGGCGCTTCCCCATCCGGGTGGAGCTGAAGCCGCTCAGCGTGGACGATTTCGTGCGGATTCTGAAGGAGCCCAAGAACGCACTGGCAAAGCAGTACGCGGCACTGCTCGAAACCGAAGGCATCCGGCTGATGTTTTCCGAAGACGCTTACCAGGAGATCGCGCGCTTTGCGGCGCAGGTGAACGAGAACTCGGAAAATATCGGGGCGCGGCGCCTGCACACGGTGATGGAGAAGCTGCTCGAAGAAGTCTCCTTCGAAGGTCCCGACCTGAAGAAGAAGACGGTGAAGGTGGATGCGAACTACGTTCGCAAACAGCTCGCGGAAATCGTAAAGGACCAGGATCTCAGCAGGTACATTCTGTAGACTGATCGCCGGCAGAAAAGAGTTCTTATAGAGCCGCAGCCCTCATTCAGCCTGGCTGAACGGAAGACCGGCATCCGGGAGTGCGCGCGGAAACGCGCGGCTATTTCGCCTTCATCAGCGCCTTGACTTCCGCGGGAATCTCGAAAATGGCGGGGTCGATCTCCGCGTTGTTCTGAATCGAAGTGATGGTCAGCACGATCTCGCGCCCCATCACCTTCTGGGTGACCTTGTGGGGCAGCAGCAAACCGCCTTCCGGACGGAAATCCGAAACGTAGCTGTCCATGGGGATCTCGCCCATGGGGGTCTTCACGGTCATACTGGTGCGGACCATGAGCCCGCTGGCCTTGTCGTAGTAACGCGTCACCGCCGTTCCCGTTTCGGGCGTAAGCACGATCTTGTAGCAGGGCTTTCCATCCACGTCCTCGACGCCGGCCACCTCGGCCTTCGGATACGTCTTACGCCAGTTGAGCTCGGCGTTGAACTCGGCCGCGCGCAGCGCCTGGGTCTTTTCCTCGCCCTCCTTGAGGCGCGCGCCCTGCACGGCCGAGAGTCCCCATGCCGTTTCGCCGTCGGTGCCTTCCTCGAGCTTGCCGATGCCGGCAATTTCGGTGACCGTGCGGGTCTTGTTGGGCGCGGCGCGGTAGACCGTGACGGCGCCCTTCATGTCGCGGCCGGGAACTTCCATCTCGCCCTTATTGATCTGCGATTTCAGCTTCTCCAGCGCCGCGCGGCCTCCGATTTTTTCGATGTACGTTTCGATGATGCTTTCCGCCGAAGGCAGCTTCTCCTGGGCGAAGCAGGGGAGGGCGAAAGCCAGCGCCGCGCAGGCGAGCAGGCTATTTCTTCGATTGCGCATGGATCCACTCCAGGGCGGCTTCGAGCACCGGATCGCGGCCTGCCAGCAGAGCCTCGCGCGTGGGGACGATCTCCACGTCCGGCTCCACTCCCGCGCCTTCCAGTTCCTTGCCGCTTTGCGAGACATAGTTGGCGACCACGTAGTTGAGGCGGTCGCCGTTTGGCAGTTGCAGGATATCGGCCGGCAACGCCGCTCCCACGGTGCGCGACCCGAACAGCCGGGCGCGCTTCAGATCCTGAAGCCCGCCGGAGAAGAACTCCGCCGCCGAGCCCGAACAGCCGTCAATCAGCACGGCCAGCGGCCCGCGGAACGCCTGCCGGCGCGGGTTGATGGCCAGGTGCAGGGGGAAGTCGCGGGTGTGCAGGGTGCCCAGCCGCGCGCCGGGCATATCGACGAAAAACCCGGCGATGCCCATGGCCATGAGTGCGAGCCCGCCCATGTTGCCGCGCAGGTCGAGCACGAAGCCCGCGCAATCGCCGCAGCCGAGCACAGTATTTTCCAGCGCCTTGGTGACCGGTTCGGGTTCCAGGAAGGCGTTGAACGTGAAATAACCCACGTCAGCCAGGCGCCGGCCTTCGAAACGCATCGGCACGGGCGGGATCATGGCCAGGCGGCTGAGCCGGCCGGATGGTTGCACGCGCGTGAGCTCGACGGTGACTTCGCGGTCCCCGGCGTCCCGGAAGCGGAGCTTCACCACGGCGCCCGGCCGGCCCGCCACGCGATTCATCACCGCGCCGCGCAGGGCAACCTGCTGCATGGTGGATTTGGCGAAATGCTCGGCCACGCGCTCCAGCGGCGGCGCCGCTTCCTCGCCGTCCACCGCGAGCAGTTGCCAGCCGGTGCGCACTCCGGCGCGCTCCGCGGGCGAGCCCGCATCCACGCGCGTCACCAGCGCCCGCCCGCCGAGCACCCGCACATCGAAGCCCGCCACGCCGTCGCCGTGCCGCGTGCCCATGTCGGCGTAGCGGCCGGCCGGAATGATGCCGTAGTGCGATTTGCCTATGCGGCCGAGCATTTCCGTTAGCAGCGCGCGCACGGCAGCGCGGTCCTGGGCTTTTTCTATTCGTGGCCGGAACTCGCTATGCACCTTATTCCAGTCGAGACCGCCGAACTTCGGGTCCCAGTGGTTGTCGCGCACCGTGCGCCAGACCACTTCGAAGGACTCGAGATCCACGGGATCGGCCGCCGCGAGCGGCAGGGCAAGCAACAGGAGCAGCAGCGAAGCTATTTTGGCCACGGGTAATCGTTCTTCCCGGCCGCCGGCTCCACGGGACCGGGGGGCAGGGTCTTTTGCCAGGCCAGCAGTCTCGCCGAGAGCCGCTCCACCACGGCGGGCTCGTGTTCGGCGCGGTTGTCCATCTCCCCCGGGTCGCGCGGAATGTCGTACAGCTCCACGCGGCTGCGATCCGGGTTCATCAGCAGCTTCCAGTTGCCGTCTCGAAGGGAGAGCATGGGGCTGCGGTTTACGTTATACCCCGCGATGCGGAACCGCCACTCCCAGTAGATCGGCGTGCGGCGCGCGCCGCGGGCGCCGGTGAGCAGCTCCATGGCGTCCTCGCCGTCACCGGCCGGCGCGGCAACGCCCGCCATGCCGCAGACCGTGGGCAGGAGATCGACGGCGGTGACTACGGCGTTCTTCTCGACGCGGCGCGGCACGCGGCCGGGCCAACGCACCAGGAACGGAAGCCGCACGCCGCCTTCGTAGAGGCTGCGCTTGCGGCCGCGGAACGGCCCCGGCGAGCCCACCGCGCTGTGACTCGCGTTCAGGATGTGGATGTCCTCCGGACCGTTGTCGCTGGAGAAGAAAATGGCTGTATTGCCGGCCAGACCGAGTTCTTCCAGCTTCGCCAGCAGCCGGCCCACCTGTTGGTCCAGGTCGCTGACTGAGGCGTAGTAGATCTGCATGGCGCCCTTGTGCGGCACCCCGCCGGGGCTGAAGCGCTTGTAGGGCTCCATCTGTTCCGCGGTGGGGTTCAAAGTGGCGTGCGGCACCAGCGACCAGGCGTTCACGTAAAACGGGCGCGCGGCGTTCTTCTCGATGAAGCGGATGGTCTCATCCACGATGAGCGTGCTCGAGCGCGCGCGGAAGTAGGGGTCGCGTTCGTCCCAGCCGGGGCCGGCCGAATTGACCGTACGGTGCTCGTCGAAGCCGTAGGCTCCGGGATGCGGCGCGCCCTGGCCGCCGCCCAGGTGCCATTTGCCGAAATGGGCCGTGGCGTAGCCGGCCTTTTTGAGCAGGCGCGGCAGCATGGGCGCGGCGGGGTCGAGCCAGTTGGGCATGCCGCGGGCGGCGTTCTGCTCGGCCGCGGCGAAGTGCCCGTGCACGCGCCAGCGCGCGGGATACTGCCCGGTCATGAAGGCGGTGCGGCTGGGCGAGCACACCGGCCCATTCACGTAGAACTGCGTGAATTGGGAGCCCTGCCGCGCCAGGCGGTCCAGGTTGGGTGTGCGCAGTTGCGGGTGCCCGTAGCAGCCCAGGTCGCCCCATCCGAGGTCGTCGGCCAGAATGAAGATGACGTTGGGCGGACGGGACTGGCTGAGCGCCAGCGGCATGGAAAGCAGCTCTCGTCGTGTCATTTGAGCTCCACCTGATTGGGCAGTTCGCCCAGGTCGTACCAGCGGTGGCTGATACCGGAATCGCTCACGGTCACGATGCGCAGGCCGGAGCGCGAACCCGCGCCCAGCGGCTTGCCGATCGGTCCGGTGGTCACCATTTCGAGACCGCCATCGCGCGCCACGGCGTTGCGGTGATAGTGCCCCGCGAAGACGTGACTCACTCCGTACCGCTGGAACAACTCGAGATAGCGCCCGCGCGCGGGTTGGGCGACGTTGAAGTACTGGTCCTTCTCGGCGGGATCCTGGAGGAAGAACGGGTGATGCGTGAAGACCATCAGGCGCGTGATGCCTTCGCCGCGGGCCTTCTCCAGTTCCGCGGCAAGCCACGCTTCCTGCGGATCGCCGGGCTTGCCGATCAGCGTGGAATTGAGCACGAACCCCGCCATGCCGTGCGCGCGGAAGGTGTAGTAGTCCAGCCCGAAATGGCGGCGCCATTCAGCGGCGCCGCCGCCGATATCGTGATTGCCCGCCAGGTGATACACGGCAATGCGCTCGTTTACCAGGCCCATGATCCGCAGGTATTCGGAAACCTGCGCCGGATCGCCGGGCCTGTTCACCAGGTCTCCCGTAATGACTACGAACGCGGGCTTCAGCCGGTTCACGGTGGCGACGGCGAATTCCAGGTTGGCGGTCTCCTGCGCGAAGCCGCGGTTCTCTTCGTACATGCCGAACTGCGGATCGGTGAGCTGGATGAAGAAGAAAGAATCGGCGCCGTGAGCGAACGCCGCGGCGGCCAGCAACCATGGGAAGACCTTCATCAGGGACAGGGTAGCAAACGCGGAGGGAAGACGAGGCGCCGCCGGGCTACCTTACGTGATCGTTCCAGTGCCGCCAGCCATGGCCGAGGACGTGAAAGACTTCCCGGCGGTCGAACGGCTTGGCGAGAACATCATAGCCGCCGAGGTTGAGGACTTCGGCCCAGAGGGCATCGTCGGCCAGTCGCGATGCCACAATGAACACCGGGGCATGCGGCATACGGGTAGTCTGGTCCAACAGGTCGCGCCAGGTGTCTTTCATCGAGTCGGATTGGCAGATTAGAACGGCAATGGCGTGGTCACGGAGGAAGTCAAGAGCCTCCGCCTCATTCCTGGCCCCGTGGCATTCCCAATTAGAATTCCCTAGGATTTGTCTTAGTGACCGGCACTCGTCGTCCACAGGACTGACAAACAGGATTTTCGCGGTTGGGGCAACCGCGGAAGCCTCTTGAAGAGCAGGTGACATCGTCGTTGGCCTCCGGTTCGCGAGGATTTGCCCGGGTGACGCGAAACAAGATCAGTCTACCACGGCTTGGCCAAAGATCCCAGATATTTCTTATCTGTTTATCAGATTTTTCTGAAATGCAACCCGATTTAATATCTATCGGCCGCCCTTCTGCCGGCTCTGCGCGGCCCAATCCACCGGCCCTTCCACAAAGCGTTTGTACATAGCCAGGAACGTCTGCCGGTTGCCCTGTTCGAAGAATTTCCAGGTCCAGTCCCAGCCGGGGCCTTCCTGCCAGCCCACCATCATCCCGGCGAGTTTCACGCGCCGCGGCCCCGCCTCTTCCATGGTAAGAACGAAGAACAGCGTGTTCGCGTCGCGAACCTCCTTGGGGAATGCGTCCGTCAGGCCGATTTTCATGGCGAACATCTGCATGGGGAGGTAGGCGAGCACGGTGTTGTAGATGGTTCCGGGATCGCCGGGCTTGGCTCCGGCGCGGTAATTGGAGTGGAACTTGCCGCCGGTTGTCAATTCCATATCCAGCACCGGAAACGCGAAACTAGTCCAACCTTGCGGAGTCGAGATCACGTCCCAAACCTCTTTAAGCGTCGCCGGAACCGTGAACTCGAGCCGCTGCACACGTTCGCCGTTGGGCGCGCGGAATGACGTGTCCCGGATTTCCTGAGCGGGCAACACACCGAGAGTTAACAAAACAAGACCTGGCAAACGCATGAGCAATCCCTCCACGCGGTTTCGGACCAATGATATCGCACGTAGTAACCTGTAACGGTGCGGAACCACCACGGACTGCGGCGCACGCTAGGACTGCGCGACCTCGTTCTGTTCAACATCGCCGCGGTCATTGGGATCCGCTGGCTGGCCGCGGCGGCGCATGCCGGGCCGGGTTCCGTCACGCTCTGGGCGCTGGCGGCCGCGCTGTTCTTCGTTCCCTCGGCGCTGGCCGTGGCGGCGCTTTCGGCGCGCCATCCTGACGAAGGCGGCATCTACGTTTGGACCAGGCACGCCTTCGGCGACTGGCACGGGTTTCTGTGCGGCTGGTGTTACTGGCTGAGCAACCTGTTCTATTTCCCCAACCTGCTGCTGGCCGGAGTGGGGATGGCGGGCTACGCCCTGGGGCTGGAGGAGAACAAGGCTTACGCGATCGGGGTTTCGCTTGCCATCCTGTGGGTGGCCTTGCTCACCAACCTGGCGGGGCTGGCGGTCGGCAAGTGGACCAGCAACATCGGCGCGGCGGCCACGTACTCGGGGGGCGCGCTGATCATCGCCGCGGGCGTGGCGGCGTGGTACGGTTCGGGTTCGGCCACGCCGTTGAGCCTGGCGCCCGGGTGGGATTTCGGCAAGCTGAATTTTTGGTCGCAGATCGCCTTCGCTTTCGGCGGGCTGGAGCTGGGCGCCATTCTGGGCGGCGAGATCCGCAATCCGGGGCGCACGGTGCCGCGCGCGGCCGGGATCGCCGGCGCCGCCATCGCGGCGTTCTACATCCTCGGCACGCTCGCCATGCTCACGTTGCTGCCGCCCGATGAAATCAGCATCATCAACGGGCTGGCGCAGGCAGCCTCCGCGGCGGGAACGCGCTTCGGGGCGCCCTGGTTCGGCGCCCTGCTCGTCGGGATGGTGCTGGCGGGCGTGGCCGGGCAGCTCGGGGCCTGGATCGGCGGCAGCGCGCGGCTGCCGTTCGTCATCGGCATCGACCGCTACCTGCCGCCGCTGTTCACCAACCTGCGCGTGAACCTGCTGCTGCAAGGCGCGGCCTGCACCTTGTTCCTGCTGGCGCTCCAGGCGGGGGAAACGCTGCGCATCTCCTACCAGCTTCTGGTGGATATGACGGTGATCACCTACTTCATCCCGTTCCTGTACCTGTTCGGCGCCTCTTGGCGCGCGGGGCGCCGGCTGAGCGCGGCTTCCGGGCTGGCGGTGACCGCCCTCGCGCTGGCGGTGTCCCTGGCCCCGCCGGACGGCGCGGCGGCCCTGGCCTTCGAGCTGAAACTCGCCGGAGGCTGCCTGATGGTGATCGCCGCCGGTAGAATGGTTTTCCAGACTGCGAGGAAACGACGATGATGCTGACCCTGCTGTTGTGTCTTCTGGCGGCGCCGTACGACCTGGTGATCCGCAACGCCCGCGTGGTGGATGGCGCCGGCAATCCGTGGTTTCACGCCGACGTGGCGGTATCCGGCGGCCGCATCGCCGCCATCGGGAACCTGAAGGACGCCGCCGCGGCCCGCGTGATCGACGCCCGCGGGCGCGTGCTGGCCCCCGGCTTCATCGACGTCCACACACACGTCGAAGGCGCCATCGAAAAAGTCCCGCGCGCGGACAACTATGTGATGGACGGCGTTACCACGCTCATTACGGGCAATTGCGGTGGCTCCGAACGCGACCTGGCGGCGTTCTTCGCGCGGCTGGAGAAACTCGGAACGGGGCTTAACGTCGGTTCCCTGATAGGCCACAACACCGTGCGGCGTCAGGTGATGGGGACCGCCGCGCGCGAGGCCACCCCCGAGGAGATCGCGCGCATGCAGGAACTGGTGGAGCAAGGCATGCGCGCGGGAGCGGTGGGTTTCTCCACCGGGTTGATCTACATTCCCGGGACGTACGCATCAAGCGACGAGGTGGTGGCGCTCGCCAAGGCTGCGGCGCGCTACGGCGGCGTGTATGCCAGCCACATGCGGGACGAAGGCTCGCGCGTGATGGAGGCCATTGAAGAAGCCGTGCGGGTGGGCCGCGAAGCGGGCATGCCGGTCGAGCTCGCGCATTTCAAGGTCAGCAACCGCCGCCTGTGGGGAAGAAGCGAGAAAACCATCGCGCTGCTCGAAAGACACCGCCGCGAGGGCGTGGATGTGACCGTGGATCAATATCCCTACGACCACTCCAGCACCAACCTGGGGATCACCTTGCCTTCCTGGGTGTTCGCCGACGGCAAGATGAAAGAACGCCTCGTCGACCCGCCCACCCGCGCCCGCATCGCGCGCGAGATGCAGGCGCGGCTGAAGGAACTCGGCCACAAGGATTATTCCTACGCGACCGTCGCATCCTGCTCCTTCGACCATTCACTTGAAGGCAAGAACATATCCCAGATCAATCGCCTGAAGGGCCGCAAGAAGGGAGCGAAAAACGAAATCCAGACGATTCTGGACCTGGAGGCACAGGGCGGCGCGCAGATGGTGTATCACTCCATGGGCGCCGTGGACGTGGAGCGCATCCTGCGGTATCCCAACACCGCCATCGGCAGCGACGGCGGCGTGCGCGAGTTCGGGGTGGGCGTGCCACACCCGCGCAGTTATGGCACCAGGGCGCGCGTGCTCGCCGAGTACGTCCGCAACCGGCGCCTGCTCACGCTGGAAGACGCCATTCGCCGCATGACTTCCCTGCCGGCCCGCACCTTCCGCCTGCGCGATCGCGGGCTGGTGCGGGAAGGCATGGCGGCGGACCTGGTGTTGTTCGATCCGGCCCGCGTGCAGGATAAGGCCACCTACACCCAGCCGCACCAGTATTCCGAGGGTCTGGATTTCGTGATCGTCAACGGGGTGCCGGTGGTGGACGAGGGCAAGCTCGCCGACGTGCGGCCCGGAAAAGTGCTGCGGGCGCGATAACCACCTTCTTCCGGTGGTGCTATGCTGTTTCCGGAGGAACCTGGCAATGATTATCGGTGTTCCCCGGGAAATCAAAGACCACGAGACGCGGGTCGCCCTGGTGCCGAGCGGAGTGACCGCGCTGCGGGAGGCCGGTCACGAAATTCTGGTCGAGACCCGCGCGGGCGCGGGCAGCGCCATCACGGACCGCGAGTATATGCAGGCGGGCGCGGCCATCGCCGAGTCCGCCGCGGAGGTTTGGCGCAAGGCCGATCTGGTCGCCAAGGTGAAGGAGCCGCAGCCGGCCGAATACAACTATTTCCGGCCCGGGCTGATCCTGTTCACCTATCTGCACCTGGCGCCGCTGCCGGAGTTGACGGAGAAACTGCTGGCCTCGCGGGTGAGCGGCGTGGCGTATGAGACCATCGTGGAGCCGGACGGTTCCCTGCCCCTGCTCACGCCGATGAGCGAGGTAGCCGGGCGCATGTCCGTGCAGGTGGGGGCGCAATACCTGGAGGCGCCCCACGGCGGCCGCGGCGTGCTGCTGGGCGGCGTGCCCGGCGTGGCGCCAGCCAACGTGGTTGTGCTGGGCGGCGGCGTGGTGGGGACGAATGCGGTGAAGGTGGCGCTCGGTATGGGGGCGCACGTCACCATCGTCGACAAGAACCTGAACCGTCTGAGGGAACTGGACGATATTTTCAACGGCACGGCGGTCACGCTGGCCTCCAACGTCTGGACCATCGGGGAAGCGCTGCGGACGGCGGACCTGGCGATCGGCGCGGTGCTGATCCCCGGCGCATCGGCGCCCAAGCTGGTGCGGCGCGAAATGATTGCCACGATGAAGCGCGGCGCGGTGGTGGTGGACGTGGCCATCGACCAGGGCGGCTGTTTCGAAACGTCGCACCCGACCACCCACACCAAACCCGTCTACACCGTGGACGGCGTGCTGCACTACTGCGTCTCCAACATGCCCGCGGCGGTGCCCCACACCTCCACCTTCGCGCTCACCAACGCCACCTTCCCGTACCTGCTGGAACTGGCGAACAAAGGCCTGGAGCGCGCCTGCGACCAGCATCCCGGGCTCAGCGCGGGAGTGAATACGTATCAGGGGTATGTAACGCACGAAGGCGTGGCCCGGAGCCAGGGCCGCGAGTGGAAATCGCTGGCGCGGGTGGCATAATCGGAGTGCATGCAAGCGCAGCCGAGTGAAACCCCGCGCCCGCTCACGGCGCTCAGCGAAGAGGAGCGGTTCTTCCAGGCCACGGTGCGGCAGTTCGCGCGCGAACGGATCGCGCCGCACGTGCGCGAGATGGACGAAGCCGGGCTGTTCCGCCAGGACCTCATCACGCAGTTTTTCGAGCTGGGTCTGATGGGGATCGAAGTGCCTGAAGAATACGGCGGGCAGGCGGGCAGTTTTTTCCAATGCGTGCTGGCGGTGGAGGAGCTTTCGGCGGTGGACCCTTCGGCCGGCGTCATCGTGGACGTGCAGAACACGCTGGTGAACAACGCCATGCTGCGCTGGGCCGCGCCGGAGCAGAAGCGGAAGTATCTGCCGCGCCTGGCCGCCGGCACGGTGGGCGCCTACGCGCTTTCGGAGGCGGGCTCGGGCTCCGACGCCTTCGCCATGACCACGCGCGCGGCGGAGCGGGATGGCGCTTTCCTCCTCACCGGGCGCAAGCTGTGGATCACCAACGCGTACGAAGCCGGCCTGTTTCTGCTGTTCGCCAACGCCAACCCGGAGGCGGGCTACCGCGGCGTGACGGCGTTCCTGGTGGAGCGCGATTTCCCCGGCTTCGAGGTGGGCAAGAAGGAGAATAAGCTGGGCATCCGCGCATCTTCCACCTGCGAGCTGATCCTGGAGAACTGCCGGGTGCCGCGGGAGAACGTGCTCGGCGAGGTGGGTAAAGGCTACAAGATCGCAATTGAAACGCTGAATGAAGGCCGCATCGCCATCGGAGCGCAAATGATCGGCATTGCGCGGGCGGCGGTGGAGCACGCGGCGGCTTATGCCCGCGAGCGGCGGCAGTTCGGAAAGCCCATCGTGGAGTTCCAGATGGTGCAGCGCGATCTGGCCGTGATGGCCACCGAACTGGAGGCGGCGCGCCTGCTGGTCTACAACGCCGCCCGGTTACGCGATGCCGGCATGCCTTTCGTCACCGAGGCGGCCATGGCCAAGTATTACGCCTCGGAAATCGCCGAAAAAGCGGCCTCCAAGGCGATCGAAATCTTCGGTGGCGTGGGGATCACCAGGGAATACCCCGTCGAGAAGCTTTACCGCGACGTGAAGATCGGCCGGATCTACGAAGGCACCAGCAATATGCAACTGCTCACCATCGCCAAGAAACTGGCCGGGCGGTAATCGCGTCATAATCAGGAGAGGGAAGTATGCGTAGTTTCCTGCTGTTCGCCCTGGCGCCGCTGGCGGTGGCGGCCGATAATGTCAATCCCGACGAGATCGTACAGAAGTTCGCGGCCAAGGAGGCGGACTTCGCCCGGGCGCGCGAAAACTATACCTACCGCCAGACGGTGCGCATCCAGGAGTTGGACGACGGCGGCCAGCCGCGCGGGCGCTACGAGATCGTCGAGGACGTGATTTTCTCACCCGAAGGCAAGCGGACGGAAAAGGTGGTGCGGGCGCCCGTCTCCACGCTGCGCAACCTGCAATTGACGCCGGAAGACGAGCAGGACCTGCGAAACGTGCAGCCCTTCGTGCTGACTACGGCGCAGATCCCGGAATACGACATCCGTTACCTGGGCAAACAGAACGCCGACGAGATCCCCTGCTACGTCTTCGCCGTCAAGCCGAAGAAGATGGTGCAGGGCAAGCGGTACTTTGAAGGCCAGATCTGGGTGGACGACCGCGACTTGCAGATCGTGAAGACCTACGGCAAGGGCGTAGGTCTGCTGAAGAAGGGCTCCGACAACCAGTTTCCGAAGTTTGAGACCTACCGCCAGCAGATCGACGGCAAGTACTGGTTCCCGGTGTATACCACGGCCAATGACACGCTGCATTTCCAGACCGGCCCTCAGAAGATCAAGATGACCGTCCGCTACGACGATTACAAACGCTTCGAGGGCCGCTCCACGATTCAGTTTGGCGACGTGGTAGAGGAAGGGAAGCCCGCCGGGGAAAAGAAGAAGCCGTAGGCGTCAGCCTTCCTTGTGGATCCACTGCGTGAGGTACCGCTCGATGCCGACCTCGCCTATGACGTGCAACTGGCCCTCGAGGAAGTCGATGTGGTGCTCCTCGTCGGCCAAAATCTGCTCGAAGAGGTCCCGGGAGCCATGGTCCTGCACCTCAAGGCAAGCCTGTATGGCCGCCTTCAGGCGCGGAACGGCGTCCAGTTCCAGCGCCAGGTCGTTCTCGATCTGGGCGCGGACGTTGACGCCCACGCGGATCGGAAAGAGCTCGCTCATGTTCGGCGTTCCCTCCAGGAAGAGGATGCGTTCGACGAGCTTATCCGCATGGCCCATCTCTTCGATGGACTCCTTGCGATTGAGGGCGGCCATGCGCTGGTAGCCCCAGTTCTCGCACATCTTGGAGTGCAAAAAATACTGGTTGATAGCGGTTAGCTCAGCCTTGAGGCATTCGTTGAGGAAATTCAGAACTTGGTCGTTGCCGCGCATACGCTTTTGATTCTAGCAGTGGCAACCTGGTTGCATAGTAGTCTCCAGTGTACAGATACGCACCGTTGATATTGGCATTTGCCCTGGCGGCGCACGCGGCGGACGAAGCCGTGCTGGCGTTGGCGCTACGCGCTCAAACGGACTTCCACAAGGTGGAGGCGGCCGCCGTCCCGGCCACCCCCGACCTGATGCGATGCGTGCAGACGCAGGCGGCGGTTCTTCCTGTCGCCAGGCCGCCCGAGGCGCCGCTCATTCACTTCCGCAAGGGCTACTGCGAGCTGCTGAACGGAGAGAACCGCGCGGCGGCGCACGATTTCGCGCGCGCTCTGGCGGAGTGGGACTACCGCTCACCAGAGCCCGTTTCCGCGGGGCTGCTGGCGCTTTCCTCGATCGCGCGCCTGCGCTCCGGGAGCGCGTCCGCCGAGGAGCTTTCAGGGATCCGGGCCGGACTGGAGCGGGCCGACACGGGCGCCGTGTGCCTTTCGAACCTGATGACGCCCTCACGGTGCCGCGAACTGGTGGATACCGGCCGGTTGTGGGCGGGCTGGCTGGCACTCGAGCGCGGCGAACTGAACACCGCGGGCCGCTATTTTGCCGCCTTTTCGCAATCGGCATGGCGCTGGTGGACGGCGGGCCTCCAGGCGTTGCAGGAGAAGCGCTACAGCCAGGCGGCCGGGCTGCTGCGGAAGGCCGTGGAGACGTGGCGGAACGACGAGCGCCATCCCCAGGCGGGCATGGCCGCCCTGCTTGGTCCCAAACCGGATCTTCCCGCGGCCGTGTTTCAACTGGCCGGCGCCGGGTACCTCGCCGGTGAATACGAGGCGGCGGCGGCCGATGCCGGGGCCGCTATCAAAGCGGATCCGGGAAATGCCGGGGCGCTGTTTCTGCGCGGCCGCGCGCGCGAGGCCCTGGGACAGGCCGAAGCGGCGCTCGCCGACTATCAGCTTGCCTCCCGGTTAGCCTTCGCCCACCCCGACCGGCCGCAGGCCAACGCGCAGGCGCACTACTATCGCGGTGTGTGGCTGTTCCTGCGGAAGTCCTATTCACAGGCCGAAGACGAGTTCGTCGCGGCGCTGAACAACGGCGCCGGTCCGCTGGTCCCGGACCTCACCGCGTGGCGCTACACGGCCGCAGTGGCCGGCGGAGCGTGCCAGGCGTCCGCCGCCAACCTGGAGCAGGCGCTCCCCGCCGCATCCCCGCTCGCGCCCAAGGACGAGGCCCGCCGGTTGCTTCAGGCCTGCCAGGCCCGATTGTGATACAGTTGACTGGTAATTATGGCATCGCGCAGCGTCAACAAAGTGATCCTGATCGGCCACCTGGGCAAGGATGCCGAAACCAAGTTCACTCCCAGCGGCACCGCCCGCACCACCTTCACCCTGGCTACGAACCGCCGGACGAAGGACCAGCAGACCGGGGAATGGAAGGACGAAACCGACTGGCACAACATCGTTCTGTGGAAGGCCGAGAACGTCGCCAACTACCTGCTGAAAGGCAAGCAGGTGTACGTGGAAGGGCGGCTCCAGACCCGCAGCTACGACGATAAGGACGGCCGCAAACAGTTCTTCACCGAAGTGGTTTGCGAGGAGATCATCCTGCTGAGCGGCGGCCGGGAAGGCGGCGGCGATTTCAACCAGCAGGCCCAGCCGGTTTCCATGCCGCGCGGCGCCCGCCCGGCGCCCGCTCCGGCTCCGGCGCCCCCCGCGGACGACCAGATCAACCAGGGCATCACGGACGACGACGTTCCTTTCTAGCCCATGAGCGGCCGCCGGCGACACACCCGCCGCAGGCGGGTATGGGTGCGGATTGGCGGCCTGCTGATCGCGCTCGCGGGCGGTACGCACTCACGATGCGTGGGAGGTAGCATGCTTTTCATCGCCTTTCTGCTGGCGGCGGGGGTTCCCGATGCCGCCTGGATGGACGTCGGCGGCGTGCGGGTTCCGGAGCCGCCCAAGGAGCACCCGCGGCTTTACCTGCGCGCCCGCGACCTGCCGGACCTCGAACGCCGCACCACGGCCCTGAAGCCCGCCTGGGACGACCTTCAACGGCTGGCACGCTCCAATGCACAGATCTCCGTGGAGGTGGACGCGCTGCGTTACCTGCTCGGCCGCGACGCGGACCTGGCGCGCCGCACCCTGGCTTCCGCGCTCGAACTGATCACGCGCGCCGAGTTCGACCTGAAGAAGCAGGACATCACGCGCCCCATCGGGCGCATGCTGGTGACCGGCGCCATTGCCTACGACTGGTGTTACGCCGCGCTCACGCCCGAACACAAGCGGGCGTTCCAGGAGCAGATGCTGCGGCTGGCGCGGCAGTTGGAGTGCGGCTATCCGCCGCGCGCGATCGGCTCGGTGACCGGCCACGGCTCGGAATGGATGATCATGCGCGATATGCTTTCGGCGGGCATCGCCCTCTACGACGAGTTCCCGGAGATGTACCGGCTGGCCGCGGCGCGCTTCTTCGGCCAGCACCTGCCGGCGCGCAACTACTGGTACGCAGGGCACGCCTTCCACCAGGGATCGTCGTATGCCGAGACGCGCTTCGTCTCGGAGATGTACCCGCTGTGGATCTTCGACCGGCTGGGCGCGGGCAATGTGTACAGCCCCTCGCAGCAGTTCGTGCCTTACAACTGGATCTACATGCGGCGCGGCGACGGGCAGCTTCTGCGGTCAGGGGACGGGCAGAGCAAGGAGCCCAAGCTGCGCTCGCTGCTGTGCGCCAGCTACTACGGCGACCCCTACGTGATGGCCGATTACCTGAGGGCGCCCGGCATCGATCCCATGAGCAAGATCTTCGAGTTCCTGTGGGCCGACCCGGACCTGAAGCCGCGCCCGGTCTCCGAACTGCCGCTTTCGCGCTACTTCGGCGAGCCGTACGGGTGGCTAGTGGCTCGCACCGGCTGGGACGCAAACAGCGTGGTGGCGGAGATGAAGACCAACATTTACAACTTCGTCAATCACCAGCATCCCGACGCTGGCGCGTTCCAGATTTATTGGAAAGGGCCGCTGGCGATCGATTCGGGCGTGTACCAGGGGTATGGCAGCCCGCACCACTCCAACTATCACAAGCGCACCATCGCGCATAACACGCTGCTGGTCTACGACCCCTCGGAGAAGTTCACCTGGGGGCGCGGCGATCTGCGCAACGACGGCGGCCAGCGGCTGTGCAACAACTGGCGCGAAACCCGGACGATTGAAGATCTGTTGAACCCTGCCAACGGTTATAGGACGGGCGAGGTGCTCGGGCGCGCCGTGAGCGACGCATGGTCGTACATGAAGAGCGACATCACGGCGGCCTACGGTCCGAAGGTGAAGCAGGCGGTGCGCTCGTTCGCGTTTCTGAATCTGGAGAGCGCGCGCACACCGGCGGCGCTGATCGTGTTCGACCGCGTGGTTTCCGCCGCTCCGGAATTCCGCAAGTACTGGCTGTTGCACAGCATGGGAGAGCCTCAGGTCAGCGGCAACACCACGGTGGTTTCGCGGCTGGTGAACCAGACCCTGACGCCGGAGGACTCCGAAATCGAGAAGGTCGGCGCGCCCGGCAAGGAGTTCTGGGTATTCGGCGAGAATTTTCCCATCGAGCGTCCGTTGCCTGCCGATTACGAAGCCGGGGCGTGGCGCGTGCAGATTTCGCCGCGCAGGCCCGCGGCTGAGGACCTGTTCCTCAATGTCATGCAGATGACCGAAGACCGGCCGGCGCCGGTCTCCTACCTTCAGGCGCCGGGTCTGGCCGGCGCCCGCGTGGGCGACCGCGTGGTCTGGTTCGCGCGCTCGGGCCAGCGGGCGGCCTCCGTCTCGTTCACCCTGAAGACCGCTGCGAAGTGCCTGGTGGCCGACCTGGCCGAGGGCACGTGGCAGATATGGCGCGATGGGCGGATCGTGCGTCCGGCGGTCGAGGTTTCGGGCGAGACGGGCGCGCTGTACTTCGACGCCGCTCCGGGCGCCTACACGCTTCGCCGCTAGCGTACACTAAAACCCGGGGACAGACGGGACGTTCTCCTATTTCGCGGTCTTGGATTCTATGCTGCCGGCGCTAGTGCTGCAATTGTGGACGGTGCAGGTGGAGGAGCCCACGGGCATCTACCGCCGCGAGGCCGAGGTGGTGGCCGCACCCGTGGCGGCCGGCCGCACGTCCGGATTCCGCGTCACGTCGCCGGATGGCCGCGAGCTCCCCTGGCAGGCGGCGGGCAAAGAACTGCTCTTCCCCGCCTCGGTGATCCCCGGCCAACTGCCGCGCTACCGCATTGCGTGCTGCGGGGGCGAGGCGGCGTTCCCGAACACCATCACCGCGCGCGAGACCGGCATGCGGCGCGTCGAGATCGGCAACAGCCGCTTCCGCGTGGTAATCGATCGCGGCGCGCCGGCCATTATCGAGGCCTACGCGCTGGACGCCGGGCCGCAGCGCACGCTCAACCTGGTGGAGGGCGCCTGGAGTGCATTGGGCGCCGGGCCGCTCGAACGCGTGGAGATCCTCGAGAGCGGCCCCCTGCGTGGGCGCGTGCGGCTCTCGCGCGCGGGCGAATCGTGGGAATTCACATGGACCGCCGGAAGCCCGGCGCTGCGCTGGCGCGTGCGCGGCGCGCAAGGCTTCCGTTTCGCCAGTGTCTCCGCCCTGCCCTACGAGCCTTTTGACCGCTTTGCGGACGGCTCGGAGTACCAGTGGCCGCTCGGCCCCGAAGAAAGCGAGCCGCCGGATCATGCCATCGGCGCGCGCGCGTGGAAGCGACTGCCCGGCGGGCACGGCGTGTATTACCGGCAGGCGGAGAATTATGGCGCGCTGGGCATTGTGGCTCTGGACGAGCGGATCGAGTGGCGCGGCATCGGGTCGGCGTCATTCGAAGCCGGGGGCCCGGCAGATGCCGAAATCGCCCTGACCTTCCCGGCGTGGAAGGGCAACAACACCGTGCTCGAAGCGCGCCGCGAGAACCGCATCCTGCGCCAGCCGCTGCTGGTGAAACTGGTGGAGGAACGCGCGCCGCCGCCCGAGCCGGAAACCGCGTTCAAGCCCGCGCCGCCCGAAACCCTTTCGCTCGATGGACCTTGGGAGCTGGCCTGGGGCGCCAAGGGCGCCGGACCCGCTTCGAAATGGCGCATGGTGCGCGTGCCCGGCACGGTCCACGCGCAGATCCTGACTGATTACTACACACCCGAGGCCAACTGGGTGAGCGGCGAGGAGTGGTGGTACCGCAAAACGTTCCGCACCCCCTCATCCTTCAAGGGCCGCCGCGTGCGATTACAGTTCGACGCCACCGACTACTACGCCGACGCCTGGCTGAACGGCCACTACCTGGGCCGCCACGAGGGTTACATCGACCCCTACGAATACGACGTGGCGCGTTACCTGAATGCGCGGAACACGCTGCTGGTGCGGGTGTGGACGCCGGTCAGCTACTACTGGCGGCACCGCCCGTACACCGTAAAGGGCGCGTACGGCGCGGTGGACCAGAAGCCGGACGACATCACTCCGCTGGGCATTACGCGGAGCGTGCGGCTGGTGGCGTCGGCGCCGGCCGTGATCCGCGATGTCGCGGTGGACACGCGCCTTGCCGGCGCGGGCGCCGAAGTCGAGGTGCAGCTCGAAGGCGACGGCCCGCTCGACCGCTGCCGGTGGGAACTGCGGCTGCGGCCGAGAAATTTCGAATCCGGAGAGGACCACCGCGCCACGGTCCCGGGCGATGCCGCGCGGGCCCTGCTGCGCGTGCCCGAGCCGCGGCTGTGGTGGACGTGGGACCACGGCGCGCCGAACCTCTACACACTCGAAGTCCGGCTCACCGCGCAGGGCGTCACGCTCGACAGCCGCTCGCTCGCGGTAGGCATCCGGGAGATCGACAAGATCGGTTGGAACTTCTACCTGAACCGCAAGCGCCTCTTCATACGCGGGACGAACTACTACTTCAACCTGTTCCTCTCCGAGATGGACAGCGCGCGTTACCAGCGCGACATGCGGCTCATGCTCGGCATGAACGTGAACATGATCCGGCTCCACTGCCATTTCACCAACCCGGAGTTCTACGACCTGGCGGACGAAAGCGGCGTGCTCCTCTGGCAGGATTACCTGGAAGCCTGGTATCCCCACGACCGCGACTTCGCCTTGCGCGCGGCGGCGCTCTACGACCCGCTCATACGCTATGCGCGCAACCACCCGAGCGTGGCCCTGTGGGCCACCTCCGATGAGGAAGACCTGGAGAACTACCGCGTGCTCACCAAGCACCTGGCCGCGCGCGCCGCGCTGCTCGACCCCCAGCGCCGCCCCGTGGTGCGTTCCACCGGCCGCTCCGGCGACGCGCACGTCTACTACGGCTGGTACGGCGGCAGCATCTGGCAGTACACCACGATGGATGAGCCGTTCGTTTCCGAATTGGGCGCCACGGCGCTGCCGAATTACGAATCGCTGGTGAAATTCCTGCCCGACCACTGGCCCATACGCGGCCATGAGCAGGACTGGGTATTCCACAAGCTGCAAATCCCCGAAGCCATGCGGGCATGGGGCGAGCCGGGCGATCTCACGCTCAAGGAGTACATCCCGCGCACCCAGGCTTACGTGGCGAGGCTGTTCCAGATCGCGCTCGAGCGCGCGCGGCGGCAGAAGTACCGGACCGGCGGCATCCTGCACTTCCACGCCATCGACATCTGGCCTTCGGTGACCATGGCCGCCGTGGATTTCTACCGTGTCCCCACCAAGGCGTACGAGGTGGTGCGGCGCAGCTTCGCGCCGGTGCTGGCGAGCATCGAATATGACCGCGACCGGTGGAAGCCCGGCGAGGAGGTCCGCTGCGGGGTGTGGGCCATCAACGACGAGTGGCGCGACATCCCCGGCGCCGGGATCCGCTGGCGCATCCCGGGCACCGCCGCGGCGGGCCGCTTCCCCGCCGCCATGGAAGCCGATTCCGCGCGCAAGGTGGGCGAGATCGCCTGGCGCGCCGCGACGCCCGGAAATTACGAACTGCGAGCCGAAGTGGTGGACGCAGCAGGCAGCCGCATCTCCGAAAATGTGTTTGAATTCGAGGTCAGGTAATGCTCTACATCGTCGCCACCCCCATAGGCAACCTCGAAGACTTGACCTTCCGTGCCGTGCGTGTGCTGAAGGAAGCGAGCGTGATCGCCTGCGAGGACACCCGCCAGACGCGCAAACTGCTCGACCATTACGGTATCGCAGCGCCCACCATCAGCTACCACGAGCACAACGAGGCCGCGCGCGCCGGGGAACTGGCGGCGCGCATGGAGAGCGGCGAAACCGTCGCGCTGGTTTCCGACGCGGGTATGCCGCTGGTCTCCGATCCGGGTTACCGCCTGGTGCGCGCGGCGCTGGAGCGCGGCATCCCCGTGCAGGCAATTCCGGGCCCCTCCGCCGCCCTGACGGCGCTGGCGGCCTCAGGGCTGCCGGCGGATGCGTTTCACTTCGCCGGCTTCCTGCCCCCGAAGAAATCGCAGCGGCGGAAGGCGCTCGAGGCGCTGGCTGGCGATCCCGCCACGCTGATCTTCTACGAAGCGCCGCACCGCATTCTGGAAACTTTGCTGGACATCGAAGAGACGCTCGGCCCCCGGCCTGTGGTAGTGGCCCGCGAGCTCACCAAGATCCACGAGGAGTTCCTGCGGGGCACGGCCGCCCGGATCCGGGAGGTTCTGGCCGGACGCGAGAGCGTCAAGGGCGAGATCACCCTGCTGGTGGGTAAGGCGCCCGCGCCGCCGCCCGACGATACGCCCATCGGCCAGGCCGTGGAGGAGGCCATGCGCGGCGGGCTTTCCCGCATGGACGCCATCAAGGCCGTGGCCCGGCGGCGCGGCCTTCCCAAGCGCGAGGTTTATACCCTTATCAACAAAACAAAGTAGACGCACCCCTCTTGCGTGGTTGTACACTATGCGTTCTGTGGCTGCGACTGCTGACGTGACCGGCATGGAGCCCGCGCTTAGCCCGCTGAGTTACACGCGGGGGGAAGCCGTTCCCCTCATCGAACTATCCATCCACGAGGTCTTCACCCGAACCGCCCGGAAATTTCCGGATCGTGAGGCGCTGGTGGTGTGCCACGAGGGCGTCCGCCTCACGTGGGCCCAGCTCGCCGCGGAAGTGGAGCGCACCGCACGCGGACTGACCGGATTGGGGCTGAAGGCGGGCGACCGCATCGGCATCTGGGCCAGCAACTGCCGGGAGTGGATCCTGCTGCAACTGGCTTCGGCGCGCGCCGGCATCGTGCTGGTGAACGTGAACCCGGCCTACCGCTCCCACGAGCTGCGCTTCGTGTTGCGGAAATCGCGCATTCAAGCGCTGTTCCTGCGCGAGCGCGACGCCCGCGCCGATTACCGCGCCATCCTGGAGGAATCGCGCAACGGCGGCGAACTGCCGCTGGCGCACGTGGTGTGGATCGGCCATCGCTGCTGGGACGAGATGATCGCTCGCGGCGTGGACGTGCCGGACACGCCGGTAGCGCCCGACGACGTCGCCAACATCCAGTACACCTCCGGCACCACCGGCTCGCCCAAGGGCGTGCTGCTCACGCACCGCAACCTGGTCAACGACGCCAACGCCATCGCCATGTGCCTGCGGGCCACCGAACAGGACCGCATCTGCGCGCCCGTGCCGCTCTACCACTGCTTCGGTTCCGTGATTGCGGCATCGGTGTGCTACGTGACCGGGGCCGCGCTGGTGTTGCCCTCGGCGCAGTTCGACGCGCTGGCCACCTTGCAGGCGATTCACCAGGAGCGCGCCACGGCGGTCTACGGCGTGCCCACCATGTTCATCGCCGAACTGGATCATCCCGAGTTTTCCAAGTACGACATGACTTCGTTGCGGACAGGGGTGATGGCGGGCGCTCCGTGCCCAATCGAGGTGATGAAGCGCGTGGTTTCCGAAATGCACTGCCGCGAGCTGACGGTGGCTTACGGGCAGACGGAGAGCTCGCCGGTGATCACCATGTCGCGCGTGGACGATCCGCTCGAAATCCGCGTGAGCACGGTGGGCGCGGCGCTGCCCAACACCGAAGTGCGCATCGCCGATCCGAAGGACGGCCGCACCCTGGCGCTCGGCGAGCAGGGCGAGTTGTGCACCCGCGGCTTCCTGGTGATGAAGGGCTACGACGAGGACGAGGAGGCCACCCGCAAGGCTATCGACCCCGAGGGCTGGCTGCACACCGGCGACCTCGCGGTCATGCGCCCCGACGGGTACTTCAGCTTCAAGGGCCGCGCCAAGGACACCATCATCCGCGGCGGCGAAAACATTTACCCGCGCGAGGTGGAGGATTTCCTCCATACCCACCCGAAGGTGGCCGATGTGTATGTGGTCGGGTTGCCCGACGCGCGACTGGGCGAAACCGTGCTGGCATGGGTCCAGCTCAAGCCGGGCGTGAGCGCCACCGAAGAGGAGATCCGGGACTTCTGCCGCGGCAAGATCGCCTACTTCAAGATCCCGCAGTACATCCGCTTCGTGGACGGCTTCCCCATGACGGTGAGCAAGAAGGTGCAGAAATTCCTGATCCGCGAGCAGGAGATCCGGGAGCGCGGCCTGGACCATGTGGCGCGGATCGCCACGGCGTGATTCGGGGCGGCTTTGGCAGATGAGTGCACCGTTCGGCAACAGGCCCGATAAGATCGAGCGTTACCGGCAGTTCTGGAAACGCGAGCCGGTCTCACGTCCACTCACCGGGTTTTCCCTGGCCGGCTGGTTTCCTTTCGCGGACTTCCGTGCATGCCGCGCCTGGCAGGAGACTCACGTGACGCCGGAAATGATCGAACCCGGCGCTTTCGTCGAAGACCACCTGCGAATGCTCGGGGAAGGCGAATGGATGGATGACGACATCATTCGCGGCGCGTGCCCGGGGCAGGTCGCCATTCCCTGGCTCCCCGCCGCGCTGGGCTGCGCGGTACGAATCCTTCCCGGCAATCTTCTCGGGGAGGAACGGAATCTGCCGTGGGAAGAAGCGTTGGCCGTGCGTTTCGACCGTGCCGGCGCGTGGTTCGGGAAATACACCGCGTTTCTTGCCGCGCTCGTGCGGGCATCCGGCGGCGCATTCCCCGTGAGCCACACGCCCGAGCTTGGCCCCACCGATCTGCACGCGGTGCTGCGCGGGCATACGCAAAGCCTGCTGGATTTGGCGGATAGCCCGGAGGAGTCCGCCGCGCTGCTCCGGCAGGTCGGGGAGATCTTTTGCAACTTCTTCGAGGAGACGTGGAAACGGGTGCCGCTGTACCGTGGCGGTTATTTCGACGCCCAATATTCTTTATGGGCGCCCGGGCCGATTGTGCGGATGCAGGAAGATGCCACCGCGGCGTACTCGCCCGCGTTCTACCGCAAGTTCGCGCAACCCGTCGATCGCATGATTGCGGCGCGTTTTTCCCACAGCTTCATCCACCTGCATTCGACGTCCATGTTTCTGCTCGACGCCTTCCTGGAGATCGAGGAGATACGCTGTTTCGAAATCAACCAGGACGCCAGCGGGCCGCCCGTCGCGGCCATGATCCCGCATTTCCGGAAGGTGCAGCGGAACGGCAGGCCGCTGGTGGTGCGGGGGGCATTCACGGCGGACGAACTGCGGGGGCTGTTGGATGCGCTCGACCCTCGGGGCCTGTTCCTGAACATCATGGTGACCGGCGCAAAAGAAACGGAAGCGCTGCGGCCGCTGCTGGGGATGTGACGCTCTGGACGCCTGATAGCGTCAGAATAACGATTTCTGCTGGTTTTTGGTCTTCCGCTCGGCCTGCTTGACCTGGCTGATGGCCAGTTCCGGGTGCTCGATCCTCTTGCCGGCGAACAGATCTTCCACGGTCAGGAGTTGAATACGTGCGAACTTCCGGCCCGGAAGGTGTTCCGGTTCATAGTAGCCCGCCGTGGCGGCCTCGCGGACCATCTCGCGCGTCATCGGCTTGAGGGTGACCAGGGCTCCGATCGGGGCCTTTTCCCGTTCGCAGACGGCCTTGAGCACGCGCACGTCGTTGACCGAGGGATGCTGGCCGCCTTTCACCTGGATAATCACCTTCTTGGCCTGCCCGGTGAAGTCGTCGAAGAAGGTGATGGCGCCGTCGATGCCGCGGTCCATGCCCTTCTTCATCTCCGCGGACCAGTCGCCGCCGGCTTTGATGACCGCCCACCACTGGAACTGGAACTTATCACGAGCGGCCAGCGCTTCGGCGCCACCCACGTCCTCCGGGTAGCCGACGATCGTGTAGGGACAAGCGCCTTCGATCTTGCGCAATCGCCGCACGATCAGATCGATCGCCAGGTGGGTGATGTCAATGCCGATCCAGCGCCGGCGCAGACGCTCCGCGACCGCCACGGCCGTGCCGCAGCCGCAGAATGGGTCCATTACAACATCCCCTTCGTTAGAACTCGCGTTGATGATCCGCTCGAGGAGCGCCTCGGGTTTCTGGGTTGGATAGCCGAGGCGCTCCTGAGCTTGGGAGTTGATCGCCGAGACATCGGTGATCACGTCCTGAACACGCGCCCCTGCACTGAGATAACGCTTGAAACGAGGGAAGCCCTCACCCTCTCCTGCGCGCTTCCTTGGCCAATGAATGTACCCGTGCTCATCCAGGAGATCGAGCTTTGCTGTGGTCGAGAGCTTCCTGGCCGCCTCCGCGCCAACCAGACTTTCAACAGTCCTCAGACTGACTTTCCAATGAACTCCTCTTTCCGTCGGGTTATACCCTCGCCACGTGGCGCCGGACTCCCCGTGACGAACGCCGGGGGCCGTCAGGTTGTCATCCGCCCACATCCGGCCGTCCGGATCTTCATTCTTGTATCTTCCTGAATACTCTGCACTGTGCGGAAGGAGCACCTCGTTCCATGTGAACGTGTCCGACTTGACGTAGTACAGAATAGTGTCGTGGATGTCGTTCCAGCGCCTGGCCGCCGAATGCGCGCTCGTCCGCTTCCAAACGATCTCGTTCTGGAAGCAGGTTGGGCCAAACACCGCGTCCATCATTAGTTTCAGATAATGGCTCGCGGTTGGATCGCAGTGCAGATAAATGCTGCCGGTCGGCTTCAGGACTCGGCGCAACTCGATCATCCGGGCGCCGATCATCACGAGGTAGGCCATCATATCGCTTTCACCCAGGAACTTCCGCATGGCCTGGATGAGGTCCGACAACTTGGCATACGGCCCCTTGACGATCGCTTCGTACGCCGCCTCGGACTCCTTCAGCGTCCAATGCCAAGTGTCCTCGAACGCCGTGATCTGCGCCGCCGACTGCTTGCCGGTCTTGTGCTCCTTGAACAGCACGTTGTAGCTGGCGTTGGAGTTGAACGGCGGATCGAGGTAGATCAGATCGACCGATTCGGCGGGAATGTCCTTCCGCAACACGTCCAGGTTGTCGCCAAAGTACAGTTGGTTCTTCCACATGGGGCGCCGCCCATTATAATCGGAGGGCGTTGCCTGAGCCAACAGCCCATCAAAGAAACCATTGGCAGTCCTCGTTCCCGGCCAGGCGCGCTCCGGTGGCGCTGAATCCGGTGGAGCGGGAGACGGGAATCGAACCCGCAACCAACAGCTTGGAAGGCTGTGACTCTA
>JBHGBM010000052.1:0-38951 GCA_041946965.1 Bryobacteraceae bacterium | reverse complement strand
GCCCTGGCACTTGCCGCGCTTGGTGACGAAGTTGTAGATGCCGCCCTTGCCTTCCTTGTCGCCGGGGTACCAGTTCTGCACCGTGGAGTACTTGATCTGGGCGTTATCGAGCGCGACCAACTCGACCACCGCGGCGTGCAACTGGTTCTCGTCGCGCATCGGGGCGGTGCAGCCTTCCAGGTAGCTCACGTAGGCGCCTTCGTCGGCGACGATCAGGGTGCGCTCGAACTGGCCGGTGTCCTTGGCGTTGATGCGGAAGTAGGTGGACAGTTCCATGGGGCAGCGCACGCCCTTGGGCACGTAGCAGAAGGAGCCGTCGCTGAAGACCGCGGAGTTGAGGGCGGCGAAAAAGTTGTCGGTGTGCGGCACTACCGAGCCAAGGTATTTCCGGACCAGCTCGGGGTGCTCCCGTACCGCCTCGGAGAAGGAACAGAAGATGATTCCCAGCTCCGCCAGCTTCTGCTTGAAGGTGGTGGCGACGGAGACGGAGTCGAATACGGCGTCCACCGCGACGCCGGCCAGCAGTTCCTGCTCCTTGAGCGGGATGCCCAATTTTTCGTAGGTCCGGAGCAGCTCGGGATCGACTTCGTCGAGGCTCTTGGGCCGCGCCTTAGTCTTGGGGGCCGAGTAGTAGACGATGCCGTTGTAGTCGATGGGCGGGTACTTCACGTTCGCCCAGGCCGGCTCTTTCATGGTCAGCCAGTGGCGGTAGGCCTGGAGGCGCCACTCCAGCATGAACTCGGGCTCGTGCTTTTTGGCGGAGATCAGGCGGATGACGTCCTCGTTGAGGCCCGCAGGCACCGAATCGGCATCGATCTCGGTGACGAAACCCCACTTATATTCTTGATTTGCAAGAGCTTCCACACTCTGGGCACCGCTCAAACGGGTTCCCTCCTTATCCTCTTAACTACTAGGCTATCGAATCTATACTAAAGAGTCAAGATTTGTGGCGAAGGTGGCAAGAGCGGGTGTGGACGGTTACAAAACAGGTGCAGACGGGGCGTGACGGATGAGGTGTGCATGCGCGCCGTTCCAGCCGGGCCAATGAGGGCCGCGAGCCGCAAGACAGCGTCCGGCTGCATATCTGGCGCAGCGGATTGGGGTACAATCGCTGTTCACCGAGGAGGCGAACATGGACATATCGAGAAGGTCTTTTTTGTCGAAATCGGCGGCGGCGGGCGCCACGTTCACCATTGTGAAGCCGGAACTGGTGCGCGGCGCGGGCGATGCGAAGCTGAAAGCCGGGGTGGTGGGCTGCGGCGGGCGCGGCACGGAAGCCGCCACGCAACTGCTTTACGGGAACAAGAACGTGGAACTGGTCTCGATGGGCGATATTTTCGAGGACCGTCTGGAGAAATCGCTGGAGCGAATCCGGAGCGATAAGCGCTACCAGGGCGTCGCGGAGCGGGTGAAGGTCGCCCCGGACCATCACTTCGTGGGCTTCGACGCCTATAAGAAAGTGCTGGCTTCGGACATCGACATCGTCATCCTGGCCACGCCTCCGGGCTACCGTCCCGATCATTTCGTTGCGGCGGTGGATGCCAGGAAGCACATATTTTCCGAGAAGCCTTTCGGGACCGACCCGGTGGGCGTGCGCAAGATCATGGAGGCGGCCAAGAAGGCCGAGCAGTTGAAACTGACCGTGCAGAGCGGCGCGCAGAGGCGCTCGCAGAAGCCTTACGTGGACACCTGGAAAAAGGTGCGGGACGGCGCCATCGGCGACATCGTGGCTTGTTACGCCTACTGGATCGGCGGTCCGGTGCTGCAATTCAACGGCGGCAACTTCCCGTCCTCCATCAAGGGCCAGCGGGATCCGAAGTGGAGCGACTCCGTCTTCCAGAACCGCAATTGGTACTCCTACGTGTGGATCTGCGGCGACCAGGTGGTGGAGCAGCACCTGCACAACATCGACGTGTGCAACTGGTTCATGGGGGCGCACCCGGTGAAGTGCGTAGCCTCGGGCGGCGCGGTGTGGCGTCCGAAGAACGACCTTTACGGCAACATCTACGACCACGTCTCGGCGGATTTCACCTACGCCAACGGTGTGCACATGTCGAGCTACTGCCGCCAGTATCCCGCCGGCGAGCACATCTACCGCAACGTTTCCGAGCTGATCGTGGGCACCAAGGGCCGTTCGAACTGCCACGATATGAGCGACGGCCAGGGCGAGAACCCGTACGTTCAGGAGCACATCAACATGGTGAACAGCATCCTGGGCAAGGGGCCGTACATCAACGACGGCATGGCGGTGGCCGAGAGCACCATGACCTGCATCATGGCGCGCGAATCGGCCTACTCGGGGCAGGAGATCACCTGGGACCAGATGATGGCTTCCAATCTGGACCTTCAGCCGAAGGCCATCGGCTACGAATCGAGCATTCCGGTTCCGCCGCGGCCCGTGCCGGGCGAGTACAGGTTCCGGTAGGGCGCTAATAAACCAGAAGTGGGGCGGCCAATCCAGGCCGCCGCCGGCGTTCCGGCTTGGTTGCGCCGACGGCAAAGCCGCCTTGAAAGGCGGCTGCGGGCAGGATTGCCCGCCCCACGCGTATTTTGAAGCCACGTGCAGTTCCGCCGCCATTGCCGCGCCGGCATTTTAGAGTGAAATCCAACGATTTGAGGAACTTATGAGAACGTGGGTTGAGCGTGCCGTATACTAAGTGGTTACGCTCAAGTTGTGTGCGAAGAGGGACCCCCGATGAGTGCCGCCGTCGTTACCAGCATGCCGGGAACCGTCAAAGAAGCCGAACTGGCCGGCCGGTTTCTGTACTACATGAGCATGATGCGGGAACTGGAAGACCGCATCGAGCGCAAACTCTACCGCCAAGGCAAGATTCTGGGCGGGGTCTATGTGGGCCGCGGGCAGGAGGCGATCCCTGCCGGCTCCGCGATGGTGGCGGAGCGCGACGACGTTTTCTTTCCTTCCCACCGCGACATGGCGGCATTCCTGATCCGGGGCGTGCAGCCCAGACAGATCATGGCGCAGTACATGGGCCGCGTGGGCGGGCTCACGCGCGGCCGCGACGGCAACATGCACATGGGCGACCTGAAGCTGAACATCGTCTCGATCATCAGCGCCATGGCGGCTTGCGTTCCGGTAGCGGCGGGCGCGGCTTTGGCGCTGAAGTACCAGGGCAAGCCCAACGTGGTGTTCTGTTATTTCGGCGACGGAGCCACCAGCCGGGGCGACTGGCACGAGGGCATCAACTTCGCCGCCGTGCAGAAACTTCCGCTGGTGCTCATTTGCAACAACAACGCGTGGGCGTACTCGACGCCGCTTGAAAAGCAGATGGCCTGCGCGAACGTGGCGGACCGCGGTCCCGGCTATGGGGTTCCGGCTGAAATCGTGGACGGCAACGACGCATTCGCAGTGTACGAGGCGACCCGGCGGGCGGTGGCGCACGCCCGCTCCGGCCTGGGGCCGTATCTTCTGGAGTGCAAGACGTTCCGCATGACGGGGCACGCGGCGCACGACGCCGCCGAATACGTGCCCAAACGCCTGTTCGAGGAATGGGCGCGGCGCGACCCCATCACCATGCTGGAGCGCCGCATGGTGGAAAACGGCTGGGCCACCGCGGCGGAGGTCAGCCGCTTCCAGGAGGAAGTGCGGCGCGAAGTGGACGAGGCCGTGGCGTGGGCGGAGGCCAGCCCCTATCCGGACCCCTCCGAGCTGCTCGAGAACGTGTACGAGGAGCGGTAACCATGTCCACCAGCTATCTGGAAGCCATCCGCGAAGGTCTGATGGAGGAAATGGACCGCGACCCGAGCGTGTTCCTCATCGGCGAAGACCTGGGAGTGTTCGGCGGCGCGTTCAAAGTGACCGCCGGATTCCTGGAGCGTTACGGGGAGCGGCGCGTGGTGGATACGCCGATCTGCGAATCGGGAATCGCGGGCGCGGCCATCGGCGCGGGGCTCATGGGACTGCGGCCGGTGGCGGAAATGCAGTTCGCCGATTTCATTAGCTGCGCCTTCGATCAGATCGTGAATTTCGCGGCCAAGTGCCGCTACCGGTGGAATGCCCCGGTGCCCATCGTGATTCGCGCGCCTTCGGGCGGCGGCAACCACGGCGGGCCGTTCCACTCCCAGAACCCCGAGGCGTGGTTCACGCACGTGCCCGGCCTGAAAGTGATCACTCCGGCCACCGCCTATGACGCCAAGGGCCTGATCAAGAGCGCCATCCGCGACAACGATCCGGTGCTGTTCTTCGAGCACAAGGCGCTCTACCGGCGCATCAAGGAGGACCTGCCCGAGGGCGAGTACACGGTGCCCATCGGCAAGGCGCGGGTGGCGCGCGAAGGCAGCGGCATGACCATCGTCACTTACGGCGCCATGGTGTACGTGGCGTTGGAGGCGGCCGAACAGCTCGAAAAGGAAGGCGTTTCGGCGGAAGTGATCGACCTGCGCACGTTGCTGCCCATCGACGAGGAGGCCATCCTCGCCAGCGTGAAGAAGACGTCCAAGGTAATCCTGCTGCATGAGGACGTGCGCACCGGCGGCATCGGCGGCGAGCTTTCGGCCATCATCACGGAGAAGGCGTTCGACCACCTGGACGGGCCGGTGGTGCGGGTGACCGCGCCGGATACGCCCGTGCCCTACAGCCCGCCGCTCGAGCAGGCCTTCCTGCCCAACGCGGAAAAGCTGCTCGAAAAGGCGCGCTGGCTGGCGGCGTACTAGTGTCCGTGCTGATCGACGTCGTACGCCGGAACCGCGCGGGGCATCCCGCGGGGATGTTTTCGGTGTGCTCGGCGAACCCGTGGGTGCTGCGCGCGGCGGCCGATTTTGAGCTGGTTTGCATCGAATCAACCTCCAACCAGGTGAACCAATTCGGCGGCTACACAGGCCAGACTCCGGCCGGTTTCGCCGCCATGGTACGGGCCATCAAGCCTCACGGCCTGATCCTCGGCGGCGATCACCTGGGTCCGTATCCGTGGCGCGGCGAGCCGGCCGCGGATGCCATGGAGAAAGCCTGCGAGCTGGTGCGGCAGTGCGTGCGCGCGGGATATTCGAAGATCCACCTGGACGCCAGCATGAGCTGCGGCGGCGACCCCGCGGGGGCGCTCGATGAGCGCGTCATAGCGGCGCGGACGGCGCAATTGTGCCGGGCGGCGGAAGAGGCGCGCGAAGGCGGCGCACCGCCGCTGTACGTGGTGGGCACCGAGGTGCCGGCGCCCGGCGGCGAGCCCGCCGAAGGAGAGCCGCCCGCGGTCACGCGTCCGGAGGACATCGCGCGCACCCTGTACGAAATGGAGGGGGCCTTTCGCGCCGCCGGCCTCGAAGACGCCTGGACGCGCGTGATCGGCCTGGTGGTGCAGCCCGGTGTGGAGTTTGGCGACACGGTGATCTTCGATTACGACCGGGGCCGCGCCCGCGCGCTCGCCGCCGGGCTGCCCCAGCGTCCCGAACTGGTCTACGAGGCGCACTCCACCGACTACCAAACCAGCCGCGCGCTCGGCGAAATGGTGCAGGATCACTTCGCGATCCTGAAAGTGGGCCCGTGGCTGACGTTCGCGTTTCGCGAATGCGTGTTCGCGCTTTCGGCCATCGAACGGGAGTGGCTGGGCGGCCGGCGCGGCGTGCGGCTCTCGCGTGTGCGCGAGACGCTCGAAGCCGCCATGCTCGCCAACCCGGCGCACTGGAAACCGTATTACCGCGGCGACGATCACGCCCTGGCGCTCGCCCGCATGTATAGCTTCAGCGACCGGTGCCGCTACTACTGGCCCGATCCCGCGGTGCGGGCCGAACTCGACCTGCTCATGGCGAACCTTTCCGCCGCCCCCATGCCTCTGGCGCTGGTAAGCCAGTATCTGCCGGAGCAGTACAGGAGAGTCCGCGCGGGAGTCATCACCAACGGCCCTGAAGAATTTGTACGCGACCGGATCGGGGCCGTGTTGGAGATCTACTCCGGGGTTTGCCGCCAGGTGTGACGCCGGTATAGTTTCAGCGCGCGATGCCCACGGCCGAATACATGCGGCCGGCGCGTTCGCGCTCGCGCCGGTAGGAGTAGAAGTCGTCCGGATTGCACATGGTGCAGAGGCCGGAAGAGTAGATATTTTCCGGCCGCACCCCCATGCGCTCGAGCTGTCCGCGATTGATGGCGGCCAGATCCACGCGGGCGCGGCCGTCGCCCAGGCCGAACCGGGCGGCCACCTCCGCTCCCACTTCATAGCAGCACGGGCCGATGGCGGGCCCCAGGGCCGCCAGCAGGTCCACGGGGTCCGTGCCGAAGCGCTCCGTCATGGACCTTACGGCCGCTTGCGCGATGCGCTGCGCGGTGCCGCGCCAGCCGGCGTGCACCGCCGCGACGGCCCGGCGCGCGGGGTCCACCAACAGCAGCGGCAGGCAGTCGGCGGTCTTCACCGCCACACTGGAGCCGGGCGTGTTCTCGAGCAGGGCGTCGCCATCTCCCAGGCAGCCGCCGCGGCCTTCCGCGGCGATGCACACGGCGGAGTGGACCTGGTGGAGGGTGGCGGCGCGGGGCCTGGCGGAATGGCGGGTTCCGAAGCCGTGCTCGAGCCACGCGAGCGCCGCCAGCGGGCGCACGCGGTAGACGTGATCGCGATCCTTGTAGAACACGCTCAGGCGGGGATCTTTTGAGAGATCATGACCCGCTTCTTGAAGTCCTCAAGCATGGATTCGTCCAGCCGGACTTCGGTGGGCCGCTTCACCAGCGTGGTCATCTGGTCGATCTTGTCCTGAAGCTTCATCAGGCCGTAGAAAAGGTTCTCCGGCCGGGGCGGGCAGCCGGCGATGTACACGTCCACCGGGACGATGCGGTCCACGCCCTGAAGCACGGCGTAGGTGTTGAACGGCCCGCCGGCGCTGGAGCACGCCCCCATGGAAATGACCCACTTCGGATCCGGCATCTGGTCGTAGATGCGCTTGAGCACGGGAGCCATCTTGAGCGTCACCGTGCCGGCCACGATCATCAGGTCGGACTGGCGCGGGCTGGGGCGGAAGACCTCGGCGCCGAAACGCGCGATATCGAAGCGCGCGGCCGAGGCGGCGATCATCTCGATCGCGCAGCACGCCAGCCCGAACGTCAGAGGCCAGAGCGAGGATTCGCGCGCCCAGTTGAACACGTAATCCACCGAAGTGGTGATGAAATTCCTGTCAAACCGGTTCTGAATCAACGACGACACGGAAACTCCAGGGGGTTAAGCTCCATTTTACCATTGCGATACGGCTTCGTTCAGTCGAGGTGGAAGACCTCTTCGAGCGGCGCCATCTGCTTGTCGGCGTGGCGGCCGCCGCCGCTTTCGAAGAAGGGCGCCATCTCGCGCTGCCAGCGTTCGTTGACCTCGCGCTTTTGCATGCCGGCCACGGCCTTTTCGAAGTCGGGCGTCTCCAGGTACCCGATCAGCAGGCCGTCTTCGGTGAGAAACAGCGAGTAGTTGCGCCATCCCGTCTCGCGCAGCGCCTGCTGCATCTCCGGCCAGACGGCCTTATGGCGCTCCTTGTATTCGGCGAGGCGATCCTTTTTCACCCGCAGCAGAAAGCAGACTCGTTTCATCGTTCAGTACTCCGTCTTGCCGGCTTTGGCCCGCCACTCGGCGAAGGGCCGCAGGGCTTCCTCCAGCATCGCGACGGATGTGGGGATGCGGCGCTCGCCGGGCGGGCGCTTCAGCTCTTCGTAGATCAGGGAATCGTCGAAACCCGCCCCGGCGGCGTCGCGCGAGGAGGCGGCGTAACACAGCCGCGCCGGGCGCGCCCAATATATGGCGCCCAGGCACATGGGGCAGGGCTCGCAGCTCGTGTAGATGTCGCAGCCGGTCAACTGGAAGCTGCCCAGCACGCGGCAGGCCTCGCGGATGGCGACGATCTCCGCGTGGGCGGTCGGGTCTTTCGTGGCGGTCACCAGGTTTGCGCCCCGGGCGATCACCCGGCCGTCCTTCACCACCAGCGCGCCGAAGGGGCCGCCGCGCCCGCTGCGTACGTTGTCAACCGCCAGTTGGATGGCTTCCAACAGGAAAAGATCCGGCATAGGCCGTCCAACCAGTCTACCCCACTCCGGCGGCGGGTTTGGCGCGCCTTCAAGCCGAAGCGCGACTATAATCCCCGGTATGAGACTGCTGGTTTGCGCCGCCGCGCTGGCCGTATCGCTGGCGGCGGCTCCCAAGACCGAAATCGGGGAGATCAACGGCGCCCAATTCCGCATCGACGTTCCGGAAGCATGGAACGGCGGGTTGATCCTTTACTGCCACGGTTACAGCGCCGTTCCCGGCACGTTCGACCCGGCCAAGCCAAATCCGGCGGCGGGGCTGTTCACCGGCCAGGGCTTCGCGGTGGCGCAATCCGGCTACGCGGCGGGCGGCTGGGCGATCGAGGAGGCGCTCCAGGACACGCAGGCGCTGCGGCGCTACTTCGTCCGCAAGTACGGCGCGCCAAAGGAAACCTGGGTCTCCGGACATTCCATGGGAGGATTCCTCACCATGGCGATGCTGGAGAAGTATCCCAACGATGTCGACGGCGGCCTGGCGCTATGCGGGCCACTGGGTCCCGCGAGCTGGTTCATGCTGCGGCGTGTGTTCGATATGCGGGTGGTGTTCGACCACTACTTCCCCGGCGTGCTGCCGCCTCCGGACCGCGTGCCCGCCGATTACGCCATGAGCCCCGCCCGGAACCAGAAGGTGCGGGAGATTCTGGACGGCAACGCGGAGGCCGCGGCGGCGTTCCGGCGCTATTCCGGCATTCAGAACAACAAGGAGGCCGCCGCCACCGTTGTGTTCTTCACTTACATTCTGAAGGACCTCCAGCAGCGCGGGGGCGGCAACCCGTTCGACAACCGGGACACCATCTACGACGGCAGCCCGGACGACAACGCGCTCAACGACGGCGTCAAGCGCTACCGGGCCGTCCCCCGCGCGGCGGAATACGTGCGCACCTGGTATACTCCCACCGGACGCCTCACGCGCCCCATGCTGGCCATCCATACCACCTACGACCCGCTGGTCCCTCCCTGGGTGCCCAACTATTACGCGCACCTCGCCGAGGAGAGCGGCCTGTTCGTGCAGCAGTACGTAAAGCGCGCGGGCCATTGCGCCATCCAGCCGCAAGAGGTGGCGCGGGGCCTCGCGCAACTGCGGGAGTGGAAAGCCACGGGAAAGCGTCCGGAATAATGGTATAGTCAGGAGCCGTTATGGTGCACGAAGTCGTTCCGGGAGTCTGGTTCCGCGACGCGGAGCCGGAAAAGCGCATCATCGCCAACAGCGGATGGGTGGTGTTTCGCGACTGGGTGGTGGTGATCGACGCAAATTTTCCATGGGGCGCAAGGCCCTTGATCGAAGACGTGCGGCGCACCACGGACAAGCCGATCCGCTTCGTCTTCAATACGCATTACCACTCCGACCACGCCTTTGGGAACAGCGTGTTCGTGGACGCGGGCGCGGCGATCATCGGCTCGGAGGAATCGGCCGCCGAATCGGTGGAGCTCAACCCCGCGGCGTGGAAAGGCGACGACCTGAAGCCGTACCGCCTTGTGCATCCGCACATCGCTTTCCGGGACAAGCTGGCGATCGACGACGGCTCGCAGCGCCTGGAACTGCTGCGTGTGGGTCCGGCGCACACGCGGGGCGACGCCGTGGCCTGGCTGCCGAAGGGGCGCGTGCTGTTCACGGGCGACCTGGTGGTCAACCGGCGGGGCAGCAACTATACCGGCGATCCCGGCGCGGACCCCGACGGCTGGGTACGGGTGCTGGACTCGCTGGCGCAGAGGGAAGCGGCCATCGTGGCGCCCGGACACGGCGCGCAGGGGAGCGTGGAAACCATTCGCGGCAACCGCAATTACCTGGCGGCGATCATCACAGGCGTGCGGGAAGCCATCGCGCGCGGCATCCCGGTGGAGCAGGTGGAGCAGCAGCTTGATCTCTCGCGGCACCAGCCCTGGGCCGGCGATCCCGAACGCAACCGGACGTCGATTCGGGCGTTCTACGCGAAGTTGAAGCGGTAGTCACGGTTCCAGCGGGACGGCGTTGCTTTCGCGGCCCCCGGCGCGGACGCGCACCTGGGTGGCCCCGGGCGGAACCGCGAAGTGCACCTCCGCCAGGCCGATCTGGCCGGGCACGGCGCCGGCCCAGAGCGCGGGCTGCCAGCCATCGCCCGCATCCACCTCGACCGCACCGGCGAGCGGGCAGGCCGCCGCGGCGGGGAAGCCATCGAGCGGGGGGGGATCGCACAGACCCAGGCCCGTGCCCCAGGCCGCGCCCGACGCCTTCGCCAGAAAGAGCCCCGGCGCGGCCCCCACGGACTCGAACGGCACGGCCACGTCCGGTGGAATCCGCAGGGTGTGGCGTCCGGGTTCGAGCGCGGCGGGCAACTGCGCATTGATCTGCTCCGGCGAGACGAACAGCAGCGGCAGCGGCGCGCCGTCCACCGTAACGCTGACGCCGCCCAGCGCCTGGCCGAGCCCGGAAGCGGTCTCCGGGGCGAGGTTGCGGCCAAAAATGGATATCAGCGACCCGGCCGCCACGGGCCCCTCGGGGGCGCCGGGAGCAGCGTTGCGCACGCCCGTGGGCGAGATGTGGGGCGCCGCATCCAGCACAGCCACAAGGGTCCGGGGCGCGTCGGCCACCACGCGCAGGGGGTTGCCTCCGCCGCCCTGCCATTTGCGAAACCGGAAGCCGGGGTTTTCGATCGCGGCGGCGGTGACTTCCGAGCCCTCGCGGTAGAAGCCGTCCGGAGAAAGGGGAGTGAACCGGAAGGCCGCGCCCTCCGGCGGCAGCGCCGCCGCCGTGATGCGGTGGGCGGAGGTGTAAAGCGCCGTCAAGGTGCGCGGCGCGCCGAGCGTGGCGGTCCGAATGCGGGCGCCGCCGTCCTGCCAGCCGGTGAATTCGAGGCGCGTGCTGTCCCCGAGGGGGGCGGACGCCGGGGCTTCCAGGCGCACCTCGCTGCCCAGCGCGCCTTCCAGGCGGCAGGGGGAGGGGCACTCGCGGCCATCCACCGCGACGGCCACGGGGGATTCCAGCGTCAGCGCGCCGAGCGTCTCGTAGACGGCGGTGAAACGGGTGTCGCCGGTTACCGCGATGGACTGTTCCGCGGCACCGCCGTGCGCCCATTCCCGGAAGCGGTAGGGGACCCCGCGCGCGTCGGCCTGCCGCTCAGGCGCAGCGACGGCGTGGCGCTCATTCAGCGCCCAGATGAAGTTGTAGGGCGGCGCCGTGGAGGCCCCGTCCACCCGCAGCCGCAGGCCCGGCGGGCTGGTGAGGAGCGTGACCGCCGCGCCGGGCTCGAAGACGGCCGTCAGGGTGGCGGGAATGGAGCCAGGCTCGACGCGGTAGCGGCGTACCCGATCGGCTCCATCCGCCCACGAGCGGAAGATCCAGGGTTTTCCCTGTTTGTCCAGTTGCGGAGAAACCGGTTCCAGGCCGTGCACCGTGCCGTAGGCCCAGTCGAGCGCGGCCGGGGCGCGCAGCGGGGAGCGGTCGGCCAGCAGGACGAGACCGGAAGGCTCGCTGGCGAGTTCTATGCGGCGGGCGGTTTGAAAGCTGCCGGAGGCCACCATGGGGCGCTCGAGCACGAAGCGCGCCACCGTGCCGCCCCAGGCCCAGCCGGTGAACACGTAGCCGGGATTGGCTTCCGCCTCGAGGGTCACCTCGGTTCGGGCCCGCAGCCAGACATCCGTATTTTCCGTGTAGGGGATGCGGTTGACGTACACCCTTCCGGGGGAGGCGCAGGCGCCATCGACACAGCGGTTGAAGCTCAGGGAAAGGGCGAATTCGGTCTGCACCCGCGCCTCGAACCAGGGCAGCGCCGGGTCCGCCGTGACCGCCACCCGCGGGGATTCCGAAGCCAGAGGGCCGTGGGCCGCGTGCCAGCCGCCGAAGCGGTGCCGCACCCCCAGGGAGGGTCCCGCCTGCAAGGCGCCGGCTTCCAGGATGTGCTTGGTGCCGGCCGGCCAGGCGAAGGCGGCGGAACCCACGTAGCGGACCCCGTCCACCCAAAAGACGCCCTCCGGCGCGGCCGAGCCCACCCGCACCGTCACCGTCTCTTGGGCCAGGGCGGCCATCGCGAACAACGCCAGGAGCCAGCGCATGCCTATGCTTTCATATCGGCAACGCCGATAAGAACTGTATGAGAACCGCACTGCTGACGCTGTGCCTGGCCGCGCGCGCCTGGAGCGCGGCTTTCGGGGACGTGGTGGTGATTGGGGGACAGGCCTCGGACATCTGTCTGGATGAGGCCCGGGGGGTGCTCTACATCGCCAATTCCGGCGCGGGCCGCATCGACGTGATGACGCTGGCGGAGCGGAGCCTCTCGAGCGCCATCCACGTGGCACCCGAGCCTTCCGGGCTGGCGCTTTCGCCCAACGGCCGTTACCTGGTGGCTACCCACCGGCCGGGGGCCGTTACGATCCTCGACCGCGACGCCGGCCTGCGGCGGACCTTCAACCTCCCCGCGCCCGGCCTGGGGGTGGCCTTCGGCCGCGACGGTCTGGCGCTGGTGGCGACCTCGGCCGATATCCTGCTGCTGGACCCTGTGACGGGCGTGATGGAACGCATCGGCGCGGTACCCGAGATGACCGCGCCGTGGGCCGCGCTGGGCGCTTCCGGCGACGGCGGGACGATCTTCGGCCTTACGGAGAACCTGCGCTTCACTTACACCGTGGGGACGCGCCAGTTGCTGGCCGCGCGCTACACGGCAACGCCGCCCATGGGACCCCGCGCCCTCAGCGCCAGCCGCGACGGCTCCTACTACGCCGCGGGCTGGGCGGTGTTCGCGCGCTCCGGGGAGCTGCTCAACCAGTTTATGAACCCGGCGGGCCTGGCGCAGGTGGGGTCGCTGGCGGTGGATTCCGGCGCGGGCCTGATCTACGCGCAAGTGCCCGAGGCGGGCAGGAGCGGACCGCCGGTGCTGGCCGTGGTGGATGCCGCCACCCTCGCCCTCCGGGACCGCGTGAAGCTGGCGGAAAACCTGGCGGGACGCTCGGTCTGGAACGCGGCGGGCGATACGATCTACGCGGTTTCGGAAAGCGGCGTGACGGTGCTGCCGGTGGGCGCCCTGGCGCGCGCTCCGCGCCTGGCCGCGGACCGCGAGGACCTGGTCTTCCGGGCGGGATTCTGCAACCGCGGGGTGCTGGCGCAGGAGTTCCGGCTGCATGGGGCGGGGGCGCCGTTCCGGCTTTCCACGGACACGCCGGGCGTGCGGATTGCGCCCGTCGCCGGGGTGACGCCCGCGGCCATCCGGGTGGAAGTGGACGGCGGCGGGGCGCAGAGGGGCGGCACCGTGCAGGCCCTCATCCACGTCGAATCTCCGGCCGCGGTGAATGTGCCCGCGCCGCTGCGGGTGATCGTCAATCAACGTGCGCCGGAGCAGCGCGGGTGGTTTGTCAACCTGCCCGGGACGCTGGCCGACCTGCTGGCCGATCCGGTGCGCGACCGCTTTTACGTGGTGCGGCAGGACCGCAACGAGGTGCTGGTCTTCGACGCTACGACGCTAGCGCAGGTGGCCGCCTTGCCCACCTACAACACCCCCACCCAGGCGGCGCTCACGCGCGACCGCAAGCACCTGCTGGTGGGGCACGAGAATGCGGCGCTGGCCGCGGTGTTCGACCTGGACACCCTGGAGCCCCTGATGCCCGTACGGATGCCCTCGGGCCACTATCCGCGCTCGGTGGCGGTTTCCAACCGGGCGATCCTGGCGGCGTGCCGCGTAGCGGGCGGCCCGAACACGATCGACCGCATCGACTTCACGGCCCGCAGGGGCGTGACGTTCAAAGAGGAGATCCACAAGGACACGGTGCTGGCCGCCTCCCCCAGCGGATCCCACATCGTGGCGGTCTCGGCGGACGGTTCGCTTCTGCTCTACGAGGCGGCCGCGGACGCCTTCACGGTGGCGCGCAAGGAGGCGGGCGCGCTGGCGGGAGCCTACACGGCGGGCGAGGGATGGTACGTGGCCGGAGACACGCTGCTCAACGCCTCGCTGGTGCCGGTGAACCGTTTCGAGACGGCGGGGAGCGCGGCGCTGCCCGCGGCCGGCGGCGGCGTGCGGATCACCGCGGGCGGCGCCATGGAACGCTTCGATACGGGGGGACGCACGGCGCGGGCGGTACCGTTGGTGGAACAGCCCGCCCCGGCGCTGCCGCTCAGCGCCTTCCGGCGAGGATTGGCGGCGCTCGCCAACGGCAATTTCGCGGCTCTCACGATTTCGGGCGTCACGCTGATCTCGCCGGACTACGACGCGCCGGTTCCGGCTCCGCGCATCGACCGCGTCGCCAGCGCGGCCGACGGCGCCCAGCGGTTCGCCCCCGGCAGCCTGATTTCGCTCTTCGGCGCCAACCTCAACCCGGCCAACGCGGCTACGCGCGAAATCCCGCTGCCCGCAGCCATAGGGGAGTCCTGCCTCACGGTGAACGGCGCGCCGGCGCCCATGATGTTCGCCTCTCCGGCGCAGGTGAACGCGCAGTTGCCGTTCGACCTGGCGGGCAGGGTGGTGCTTACGCTGCGCACCCCCGGCGGGGCGAGCGATGACTTCATCTTCAACGTGCAGCCGGCCGCGCCGGGGTTGTTCCTGCAAACCTCGGGGCCGCTGGCGGGCGTGGCGGCCATCGTGCGGGCGAAGAACGGGGAACTGGTTACGCCCTCGAACCCCATACATCCCGGCGACCAGATCACCATCTGGGCGGCGGGCATGGGGCGAACCGCGCCGGAGGTGCCGGCGGGCACGGCGGCCCCGGGGGAACCGCCGGCGCACGCTCTGATTCCGCCCGAGGTCCGGCTGGGCGGCGCGGAGCTCGAAGTCCTGTTCGCCGGGCTGGCGCCGGGCCAGGTGGGGGTCTATCAGATCAATGCCCGCGTTCCGGAGTGGGTTTCCGCCGGCGCGGAGGTGCCGCTGGTGATCGCGCAAGGCGCGGCGGCGGCGGAGGCTCGGGTAAGGGTGGTGCGATGAGACTATGCCTGACGCTGTGGATGGCTTGCGCCGCGGCGGCGCAGAGCTGGGAAATCGGGGGAGTGGCGGCGGGAGCCTTGGCGCGTTCGGCGTCCATCGCCGCCGGGACGGGCGGCGCGGCCGCGGGATTCGAGACGGGCGCCGGCGCGGGTGCGGCGGTGGCGCATGACATGTACCCGCTCCTGGGCGGAGAAATCCGCTACGAATGGCTGCGCCGCCCGCCGCGGCTGAGCGCGGGAAGCACGCGGGCGGGCTTCTCCGGGGAGGCGCACGCGCTGCACTACGACGTGCTCGCGTACGGGCGCGACCGGCGCGCGAGGGTGCGCCCCTACGCGCTGGCGGGCGGCGGCCTCAAGCTGTTCCGCGGCACCGGCCGGGAGACCGCGTACCGGCCCCTGATGGAATACGCCTGGCTGACCCGCGCCTCGGAATGGAAGCCGCTGGCACTGGCCGGGGCGGGTTTGAAAATCGCCCTGGGCCCGCGTTGCACGCTGCGCGTGGAGCTGGTGGACCAGATCAGCGCCGTGCCGAAAGCCGTGATCACGCCCGCCCCCGGGGCGCGGATGGCGGGCTGGGTGCACGATCTCATTCCCGCGGTGGTTCTGAGCTGGCGCAAGCCCTGAGGAAATCGAAATCGCAGCCGAGGTTGGCCTGGTTCACGTGATCGAGGAAGAGCCGGCCGTAGCCGCGCTCGTACTTGGGCGCGGGGGGGCGGAAGGCGGCCAGACGCCGCGCGATCTCTTCGGCTGGCACGCATAGCTCGATCTGGCGGCCGTCGACATCGAGCTGGATCTCGTCGCCGGTGCGCACGATGGCGAGCGGGCCGCCCACGGCCGATTCCGGCGCGGCGTGCAGCACCACGGTGCCGAAGCTGGTGCCGCTCATGCGCGCGTCGCTCACCCGCACCACGTCGTCCACCCCTTGCCGCAGCAGGGCCTTCGGCATGGGGATGTGGCCCCATTCGGGAAATCCGGGCGCGCCTTTGGGCCCGCAGTTCTTCATCACCAGGACGGTATCGCGGTCCACCGGCAGATCCTCGCGGTCGATCCCGGCGCGCATCTGCCCGATATCTTCGAACACGTAGGCCCTGCCCCGGTGGCGCAGGAGGCGCGCGGAGGCGGCGGTCTGCTTGATGACCGCGCCATCCGGGGCGAGGTTGCCGTAGAGCACCACCGTGCCGCCCTCCGGGTGCAGCGGCTCGGAGGCCGTGCGGATGACTCTCCGGTCGTAGCATTCCGCGCCGGCCACGTTCTCGCGGACGGATTTCCCCGTGACGGTGAGCGCCTCGCCGTGGAGCAGGTGGAGGATCTCGCGCATCACCGCGGGCACGCCGCCGGCGTTGAAGAAGTCCTCCATCAGAAACTCGCCGGAGGGCTTGATGTTGGCGAGGTACGGGGTGCGGCGGGAGATGGCGTCGAAGTCGTCGAGCGTGAGCGGAATTGCGAGCCGGCCGGCGAGGGCCAGCAGGTGCACCACGGCGTTGGTGGATCCCCCGATCGCCATATCCACGGCGATGGCGTTTTCAAACGCCCGGCGGGTCATCACGCGGGAAGGGGTGAGGTCTTCCCGCACCATCTCGACGATGCGCCGCCCGCTGCGTTCGGCGATGGCCAGGCGGCGGGAGTCGGGGGCGGGGATGGCGGCGCAACCGGTGAGCGTCATGCCGAGCGCCTCGGCCACGCCGGCCATGGTGGAGGCGGTGCCCATCACGGTGCAGTGGCCCGCGCTGCGCGCCATGCCGCGCTCGATCTCGCACCACTCTTCCTCGCTGACCTTGCCCATGCGGAACTGGTCGAAGAGCTTGCGGCCGTCGGTGCCGGCGCCGAGCGCCCGGCCGCGCCACTGGCCGGCCAGCATGGGGCCTCCGGTGACCATGATGGCGGGGATATCAGCGCTGGCGGCGCCCATAAGCTGGGCGGGCACGGTCTTGTCGCAGCCGGCCAGCAGCACCACGCCGTCCACCGGGTTGGCGCGGATGGATTCCTCCACGTCCATGGCCATGAGGTTGCGGAAGAGCATCGCGGTGGGGCGCATGAAGGGCTCGCCGAGTGAGATGGTGGGGAACTCCAGGGGGAAACCGCCGGCGGCCCACACGCCGCGCTTCACGGCTTCCGCCACGGTGCGCAGGTGGGCGTTGCAATTGTTCAGCTCGCTCCAGGAATTGCAGATGCCGATGACGGGCTTGCCGTCGAACAGGTCCTCGCCGGCGTAACCTTCCGAGCGGAGCCAGGCGCGGCGCATGAAGCCGTAATAGTCCGGCGCGCGGAACCATTCCCGGCTGCGGAGTTTTCTTGGTTCGGTGGACATAGCCAGTTCACGTTATCATGCGGAGAGCCATGCGCAGATACGGATGGGTGATCGGGGTGAAGCCCGAAGCGATCGAGCGATACAAGGCCTACCATGCCCGGGTGTGGCCGGAGATCCTGGAGATGATCCGGAAGTGCAACATCCGGAACTACTCCATTTACCTGAAGGACGACACGCTGTTCGGCTATTACGAGTACCACGGCGAGGATCATGAGGCGGACATGGCCCGGATGGCCGCCGATCCGAAGACTCAGGAGTGGTGGTCCGTGATGGGTCCCATGCAGCAGCCGCTACCGACGCGCAAGCAGGGCGAGTGGTGGGCGGAGATGGAAGAAGTGTTTCACATGGATTGAGCCGCCGCTATATCCACACCTTCTGCTGAGGCACGCCCTGTTTGCAGAGGTCGCAATTCGCCTCGTCGGTGTAGTACATGGCGTCGAGTTTCGCCAGGTAGTACAGCGGCAGCGAGCCGAAATTGTGGGTCTTCGGCGTGGGCTGGTACACCACCACCGCAAGCGCCATCACCTTGGCTCCGGCGGATTCCAGCAGCTTCTGCATCTGGCTCAGCTTGCTGCCGGAGCGCAGGATGTCGTCCACCAGCACGACGGGCTCTCCCGGTTCAGGTTGCAGGAACTGGCGGAAACGGAGCGGTTCGTTGTCTTCGCTCTCGGCCCAGTAAACCTGGCGGGCCCGCAGGGCCTCGACGACCCCATAGGCCACCGGCAGGCCGCCGGTGGCCGGCGCGACGATGGACAGTTCGGGTATGGCAGCCCGGATCTCGGGGTTGGCGCGCAGCAGCCGGCTCAGCCCCACGCTGAGAGTGCGCGCGTGCTGTGAATACCGCATGGCCAGCGGCACTTGCAGGTACTCGTTGGAGTGCAGGCCGTTGGGGTAGACGAAGTGCCCCATGCGGAGGGCGCCGGTATCGCGCAGGATGCGGACGACTTCCTCTTGTGTCGGTAGCAGGTGCATGACGGTTTTAGTTCGCCCCTTTCCCCGATAGAACCCTCGGGATGGTAAGCAGCAGGATCTTGCAGTCGAGCAGCAGCGACCAGTTGTCGATGTACTGCATGTCGAGCTTCATCCAGGTTTCGAAATCGACGGCGTCGCGTCCGGCCAGGGCCCACAGGCAGGTCATGCCGGGGCGCATGCGCAGGCGGCGGCGCTGCCATTGCTTATACTGTTCCACTTCCTCGGGGACCGCGGGACGCGGCCCCACCAGCGACATATCGCCGCGCAGCACGTTCCATAGCTGCGGCAGCTCGTCGATGGAGAACTTGCGGAGAAAGCGGCCGAGCCAGGTGAGGCGCGGGTCGCGCGAGATCTTGAAGACGGTTTCGTCGCGTTCGTTCATGTGCAGGAGCTGCGCCTTGAGTTCTTCGGCGTTCTGGCACATGGAGCGGAATTTATAAAAACGGAACCGGCGGCCGTTCAACCCGCAGCGCATCTGCCGGAAGATGGCCGGGCCGGGCGAGGTCAGCCGGATGAGAGCGGCGATGAGCATCATAAACGGCAGCAGCGCCACCAGGCCGATGGCGGCCACGAGCACGTCGATGGCGCGCTTGATCATGAGGCGGATTTCGTCCTCGGGCGCGGCGGAAAAGGTCAGCAGCGGTGTGGCGCCCAGGCGGTCCAGGCGCACCGTGCTGTTGACGTGCGGGAAGAAATCCGCGGCCACGCGCGTACGCACCCCCTCTTCGTCGCACAGCAGAAAGCATTCTTCGAGGTCGGCCAGCCGGTCGCTGGAGACCGCGAACAGCACCTCGTCCACCACGTGTTTCCGCAGCAGCTCCCGCAGGTGTTCGATGGGCCACACGGGGTAGGACGCGGCCAGTTGCGCTTCGCCCTGTTCGGCGGCGTCCTGGTCCAGGAAACCGAGCAGCCGGATGCCGTACGGCGCGGATCGCTCGAGCAGGCGCCCGAGCCGCATGGCGCGCTCCTCGGTGCCCACCACCACGACGAAATGAGGGCCGGCGAATTCACGCCGCACGATTCCCACCAGCCGTCCCGCCAAGATGCGGAACAGGAACAGCGCCAGCCAGGCGTACACGCTGAAGAGGAACAGAAACGGGCGGCTCAGGTCGAGACGCAGCGCGTACTCGAACAGCACCAGGCACACGGCGCCGCCGGCGCACTGGCGCAGCGAATCGCGCAGGATCACGCGCGGGTCGCCGGCGTTCAGCTTGTCATACACGCGCATCCAGGCGCCCAACGTCACCCACACCAGCAGACAGAAACCGAGCACCAGGGCCTTGTTCTGTACGGTCAGAAAAAAGACCCGCTCCAGTTGCAGCTCGAGGCGTGTGCGGTAGGCGGCCTCAAACGCCAGCGTCGTCAGGATGATGTCGGAAAGCCCGAACAGAACGCGGGCTTTGCGGTGTTGGCGACTGAACATCCGGCATCAGGATAACACGGGGTAACCGTCTCTCAATACGTGAGGCGCAGTCCCAATTGCACCTGCCGGCCGGCCTTCGCGGAATTGATGATGCCGAAGCCGGAACCCTCGAAACGATGGGCCGGCAGGCCCAGGTTCGGGTGATTGGGGACGTTGAACAACTCGCCGCGAAACTGCAAGTTCTTGCGCTCTCCCACGCGAAACGTCCGGTTGATGGAGGCGTTCACGTTCACCAGGCCCGGCGCGCGCGTCACCCCCACTCCCTGGTTTCCGAAGGTGTAAGGGGCGGGCTGGACGAAGGCCTCGGTATCGAACCAGCGGCGGAGGCTACGGCCGGCGCCGGGCAGGTTCGGGTCGCGGATCACGTCGGCGCGGAGCGCGCCGGAGGAGTTCGAATAGGTCGTATTGGTTTGCGTGGTGATGGTGAGCGGCGGTCCGCTTTGCACCACGATGACCGAGCCGGCGCTCCAGTTGCCGATCACATAGCGCGACCAGTGCCGGCGCAGGTATTTCCTTCCGAAGGGCAACTGGTATACGGAGCTCCAGGTGAGGCGGCGGCGGATATCGTTCTCCGAAGGCCCCCAATCGGGGCGGCGGTTGTAGTAGTTGGAATAGGCGCTGGGCTCGTCGCCGAGCGAGGCTCCCGCGCCGCCGTCGCAGTTATCCAGGAACTTGGCCCAGGTGAACGTAGCCAGGATATTAAAGCCGCGCGAAAAGCGCTTTTCCACCTTGGCCACTCCGGCGTGGTAGCTGGAAACGCCGAAGGCGGGGGCGATGATGGTGACGTCGGTGTACTGCGGGAAGGGCCGGTCGCGCTGGCCCGTGCCCGGACCCATGCGCTCCGGCCGGATCTGGTTCGTGCCGATATTCGCGCTCGCGAGTTTTCGCGAGAGATTGCCGACGTAGCCGATCTCGAACAGCGCGCCGCCGGGCAGTTCGTGCTGAATCCTCAGATTGCTCTGCTGCGAGTAGCCGGTGCGGCGGCGGGTCTCGAAGTACGTGACCGCGCGCGTGGCGGTGGTTCCCAGCGGCACCGCGCCGTAAGCGTCGTCGAGCACCGGGTCGGTAAGCGGCGGGATCGGCAGCCCGCCTGCCAGCGTGTACGGCACCGCGGCGACGTTGTCCTGGAAGGTGAGGTTGGCCGAGCGCTCGAAGCCGAGCGACGCGGCGTTCGCCACCGCACGGTCGAAGGGGTGCGCGTAGAAAATGCCGAATCCGCCGCGCACCACGGTGTGGTTCAGCCCGAAGACGCGCCAGGCGAAACCGAAGCGGGGACCGAAATTGTTCCAGTCGGCGTCATACGGGGTGCTGCGCCAACCGCCGCGGCCCAGGAACTTCACCACTCCGGGAGTGCCCGAGACGGGGTTCATGCCCAGCGGGTCGAACGAGTTGATGCGGTTCTCCAGGTCTCTCAAGGGTGTGTCGGCTTCCCAGCGCACTCCGATGTTCAGCGTGAGGTTCGGGTGCACCGTCCAGTCGTTTTGCACGAACCATCCCAGGTACCGGGAGCGGCGCCTCAGGTCGGGGGTCTCGCGCATTTCGAAGGTGGTGGGGACGCCCAGCAGCAGGGTGGCGAAGCCGTTCCCCGTAAAGGCATTTCCCACCGTGCCCGTGATGCCGCGGCTGAACACGTAGCGGCCCGAGGGCGTGGGGCGGAAGATCTCGTGGTTCCGCGAGGGCCGGACTTCCCCGCCGAACTTCCACGCCTGTCGGCCGCGCACCCACGAGAGGTTGTTCACGAAGTGCATCTGTTCGATGGGGAACTGCCGCCGGTCCTGGGTATTGTTGCCGAGCGCGGCGTAATTGGCGGGCGCGATGTTGGGGAAGGCGTCGTCGGAAACGCCCTTCAGCCCGATCTTGCTAGGCCAGTTGCCGCCGTAGCCGCGCGAAAAAGTATGCGCGAAGCGCCGCCCGTAAGTAAAGCGCATCTCGTTGATGGCGTTCGGGGTGACGATGCGCGTCCAGCTTCCGTACCAATACTGCTGGTGATAATCGTTCTGGTTGTTGGTGTCGGCGGCGGGCTCGGGGTAGACGCTGTTGCGCTTGGAGATGTCCGAATTGTAGAGGTAGCGGATAGTGAACTTGTTGGCGCTGGTCCAGTTGTGGTCGACCTTGATGGCGTAGTTGTTGCGCGTGAGCGCGTTGACGTCGTTGGCGCGGAAATTGTTGGCGCCCGTGCGGTCGTCCGGCGCGCGGTTGGGCGCGGGAAAGAACGGGACGAGGTTCTTGCCGACCGGGTCGAAGCGGCTGGAGGGCACCACGTTGCCGGGGAAGGGATCGCGCACGGTCTGGTTATCCTCCCGGCGGCCGGTGAACGGGTCGTAGATGATGGAGAGCCCGCGCGCCGTGTAGGTCTGGGTGAAGTCGCCCCGCCGCTCGAGCAGCGAGGGCACCGTGAGGGTGCGTATGGAGCCGTCGCGCCGCCGTGAGCCCTCATAAGAGAAAAAGAAGAAGGTGCGGTCGCGCCGGAGGGGTCCTCCGATGGTGGCGCCGAAGACGTTGTAGCGCAGCGAGGGCTTGTCCTTCCTGCCGTCCACCACGGGCGCGAACAGGTTGGGCGCGTCCATCACCTGGTTGCGCAGGTACTCCGAGGCGGTGCCGTGGAACTGGTTGGTGCCGCTCTTGGTGGTGGCGATGATGACGCCTCCGGCCGAACCTCCGTACTCGGCGGAGAAGCCGTTGCCCATGATCTTGACTTCCTGGAGGGAGTCGATAGGCGGGTCCATGTCGATCTGCCCCACGCCGATGCGCATGTTCTGTCCGCTGCCGCCGTCGATCCAGAACATCTGGCTCTGCGTGCGGCCGCCGGCGAGCGAGAAATTCGGCTTGCTGCCGCTGTCGTAATTGACGAAGACCGCGGCGCCGGTGATCTCGATCAGGTTCATGGCGCGGCGGTCGCCGAGCGGCATCTCCTCGATGGTTTTCGATTCCACGAGCTGGCTCGCGTCCGAACTGCGAGTTTCCAGCAGCGAGGCCGAAGCGGAGACCGTGACGCTTTCCGTCAGGGCGCCGATCTCGAGCACGATGTTGAGCTCCAGCGCCTGCCCGGTGGTGAGCACCAGTCCCGAGCGTTCGTGCTTGCGGAAACCCTGCATTCCAGCGGTGACCGTGTACGGGCCGATGGGCAGCGGGCGTATGGAGTAGAACCCGGCCTCGTTGGTTTTCACGGCGGCGCGAACGCCGGTCTCGACGTGGGTGGCGGCGATCTCGACGCCGGGAATGAACGCGCCCTGGGGGTCCCGCACCGTCCCCGAGATGCTCGCCTCCGTCGTCTGCGCGAGGACGCAAGCCGCGCCGGTCACGAACAGAGCGGCGCAGCGGCCAAAACAGCCCATGGAGACCAGTCTATTCCGTGTTAAATTAGCGTTTACTAGCAAATGCAGCCCCCGCGCACCCGCATGAGAAGCGAGGAGCGGCGCGCCGCCATCGTGGCGTGCGCGGCGCGCCTTTTCGCCGAAAAAGGATTTCGCGGCGTCACCACGCGCGAGCTGGCCGCCGCAGTGGGCGTGACCGAGCCGGTTCTATACCGGCATTTCGCCACCAAGCGGGATCTCTACACCGCCATCATCGAAATGAAGGCGGGCGAGCGCGACGAGATCTTCGGGGAGGTCCGCGCGCTGGCCCGGAAGGGCGACGACCAGGGCTTTTTCTCGACGCTGGCCGAGAGAATCCTGCGCCGCGCCGAAGAGCACCCGGACTTCATCCGCTCGCTGCTGTTCAGCGCGCTGGAGCGGCACGAGCTGGCGCAGATGGTCTACCAGCGCCACATGGTGCGCCTGTACGACCTGGTGGCCGGGTACATACGGCGGCGCATCCAGGAAGGCGCTTTCCGTCCGGTGGACCCCAGGACGGCGGCGCGCGCCTTCATCGGAATGGTGGGCGAGCACAGCACCCACGAGGCGCTGTTCGGCCGCCGGATGAGCGCCCGCCCAGGGCGTAAGAATCTCAGCGACGAGCTGGCAATCCTGTTTCTGAACGGAATCGCGGGAGAGAAGCGATGAAGCACTTTTTCTGGTTGTTCCTGTTGGTGGCGGCCGGGTGTTCGAACAAGCCGGCCGCGAATCCGCAGGCGGGGGCGGAGGCCGCGCCGCTGGCCGTGCGGGTGGCCGCGGCCGAAACCCGCACGCTCGACCGGTCGCTGTCCGTGACCGGTTCGCTGGCCGCCGATGAGACGGTCAACCTGGGCTTCGAGGTGCCCGGCAACCTGCAACGGGTGCATGTGGATTTCGGCCAGCCGGTCAAGCAAGGGCAGTTGCTCGCGGAGCTGGATACGCGCGAGCTGACGTGGCAGGCCGAGCGCACCCGAGCGGCGCTGTCCCAGGCGCTGGCGCGCATTGGCTTGAAACCCGGCCAGGAAGAGGCGACCCCGGAAGCCACGCCGAACATCCGGCAGGCCCAGGCGCAGTTGGAGGACGTGCGCTTCAAGTTCGAGAGCGCGCAGAAGCTGGTGAAGTCCGGCGACATCGCCCGGGAGCGCTATAACGAGATCGAAAAAGCCTACTACGCGCGCCAGGCCGCGCTCGAGGCCGCGCGCGACGAGCTGCGCACCCAGCTTGCGGCCATTCAGGGGCTGCGCGCCGAGCTGCGGCTGGCGGAAAAGCGGCTCGGCGACGCCCGGCTTTACGCGCCCTTCGACGGGGCCGTGGCCGCGCGCCTGGTCTCGCCCGGCCAATATATCCGCGAGAACACGCCGGTCTTCACCATCGTCAAGACCCGGCCGTTGCGGCTGCGGCTGGAGATCCCGGAGGCCGCCGCGGCGGAAGCGAGAAAGGGAAGCTCGCTCACCTTCACCACCGATGCCGCGCCGGGGAAGGCGTTTCACGCCGTGGTCCGCGAGCTGAATCCGGCGCTTGACGCGCGCTCCCGCTCGCTAACCGCCGAAGCGCGCCTGGTGGAGGCCGATGCGCGGCTGAAGCCCGGCACCTTCGTGCAGGTGACCCTGGTGACGGCGCGGCAGATGCGCGTGACGGTGGTTCCGAAGGAGGCGCTCTACACCATCGCCGGTCTGACGAAAGTCTTCGCCGTGCGCGACGGCGTGGTGCTGGAGTACAAGGTGCAGCCCGGCGAGGAACTCGGCGGCTGGGTCGTGATTCCCGATGTGCTGCGGCCGGGGGAGCGCGTTATCACCAGCAACCTTGGCGCGCTGGTGGCCGGGATGAAGGTCACGGTCAAGGGGTAACCCATGAACAAGCTCGCGGAAATCTGCATCCGGCGTCCGGTGTTCGCCACCATGCTGATCCTGGCTATGGTGGTGATGGGCATCGCCTCCTACAGCAAGCTGGGCGTCGACCTGTTCCCCAAGATCGAATTTCCGTTCGTCAGCGTGACCACGACCCTGCGCGGCGCCTCGCCCGAGGAGGTGGAGACGCAGGTCACCAAGCGCATCGAGGAGGCGGTCAACACCATCAGCGGCATCGACGAGCTGCGGTCGATCTCGACCGACGGCATCTCGCAGGTGTGGGTTACCTTCGTGCTGGAGAAGAACGCGGACGTGGGCGCGCAGGAGGTGCGGGACAAGGTAGCCGGCGTCCAGCGGCTGCTGCCGCGCGACGTGGACCCGCCGGTGGTGGAGAAGCTGGCGACCGACGCAACGCCTGTAATCAACATCTGCGTGGCCTCGCCGCGCCGCGAGCTGCGCGAGATCACCAAGCTGGTGGACGACCGCATCAAGAAGAACATCGAGACGGTAAACGGCGTGGGCCAGGTGCGGTTCGTGGGCGATCGCCACCGGCAGATCCACGTCTGGCTGGACGGAGACAAGCTGAACGCGTTCAACCTGAACGTGGAACAGGTGCGCGGCTCGCTGGCCGCGCAGAACGTGGAAGTGCCCGGCGGGCGGGTGGACCAGGGGCGGCGTGAGCTTTCCGTGCGTACCCTGGGACGTGTGGAGCGCCCGGCCGATTTCAGCCGCGTGATCATTGCGAACCTGGCGGGCGCGCCCGTGCGGGTGAGCGACGTGGGCGAGGTGGAAGACGGCGTCGAGGAGCCGCGCTCGCTGGCGCGCCTGGACGGCGAGCCCGCGGTGGTGCTGGAGGTGCGCAAGCAGTCCGGCACCAACACGCTCGAGGTGATTCAGGGGGTGAAGCGGCGCGTGGAGGAGCTGCGCACTGCGCTGCCGCCGGATTTCCGCATCAGCTACACGCGCGATCAATCGACGTTCATTCAGGAGAGCTTCGCGGCGGTGCAGGAGCACCTGCTGCTGGGCGGTTTTCTCGCGGCGCTCATCGTGCTGCTGTTCATCCGCAACTGGCGCGCCACGCTGATCGCGGCGGTGGCCATCCCGGCCTCCATCATCTCCACTTACACGCTGATGAACTGGATGGGTTTCACGCTCAACCAGATCACCATGCTGGCGCTGACGCTGGTGGTGGGCATCGTGATCGACGACGCCATCGTGGTGCTCGAGAACATTTTCCGCTTCGCCGAGGAGAAGAACCTGCCGCCCATGCAGGCGGCCATGGAGGGCACACGCGACATCGCGCTCGCCGTCATGGCGACCACCTTCAGCCTCATCATCATCTTCCTGCCGGTGGCGATGATGACCGGTATCGTGGGCCGCTTCATGTCGAGCTTCGGGTACACCGCGGCATTCGCCATCGGGGTCTCCCTGCTGGTCAGCTTCACCCTGACCCCGATGCTCTGCTCGCGGTTCATGAAGGCGGAAAAGGAGAGCGGAGCGAGCACCAAGGAGACCCTGCTGTTCCGCTTGCTCGCCGGACCGTACCGGCGCATGCTGCGCTGGTCGATGGCCCATCGCTGGGCGGTGGTGGCGGGTTCGGTTGCGATCATGCTCTCCTCGGTCCCGCTGTTCATGGTGGTCGGCAAGGATTTCCTGCCGCAGGACGATCAGAGCGAGTTCGAGGTCACCGTGCGCATGCCGGTGGGCTCGTCGCTCGAAGGCACGGACAGCGCCATGCGGCAGATCGAGGCCGAGCTGAGGCAGTTGCCCGGCGTAAACCACACCTTGACCACCGTGGGCGCCGACTTGCAGCGGCGCGTGGACCGCGGCTCCGTGGTGATGGAATTGAAGCCCGTGCGGGAGCGCGAGCACTCGCAGCAGGAGCTTATGCTGATGGCGCGCAAGCGCCTGAGCAGGTTCCGCGACATGACCATCGGCGTGCAGCTTCCCAGCATGTTCCAGGGCGGCGGCCAGAACCAGAACCTGCAATTTTTCATCCAGGGTCCGGACCTGAACCGGCTGGATCAGTACGCCTCGCGCATCAAGCAGCGCCTCTCGCGGGTGCCCGGCGTGGTGGATCTGGACTCCACTTACGAGCCCGGCAAGCCCGAGGTGCGCGTGCATATCAACCGCGACAAGGCTTCCGACCTCGGCGTGAACGTGGCCTCCATCGCCACGGCGCTGCGCACGCTCGTGGGCGGCGACGACCAGGTGACCACCTACCGCGAAGGCGACGACCGCTATGACGTGCAGCTTCGCCTCAGGAAGGATTTCCGCAACTCGCCCGCCGCGCTGGACCGCATCTTCGTGCCTTCGTCGGCGCTGGGCAACGTGCGGCTCTCCAACGTGGCGTGGATGGAAGAGGCCGGCGGGCCCACCCAGATTGAACGCTACAACCGCCAGCGGCAGATCTTCATTTTCGCCAACCTGGTGGAAGGGCAGTCCATGAGCGAGGTGCTGCCCATTGTCAACCAGACCGTGCAGGAACTCAACATGCCGCCCGAATACCGTTCCGGGCTGGTGGGTATGAGCCGGGAATTCGGACGCGCAGCCGTCAGTTACGCGATGGCGTTTGTTCTCTCCATCATTTTCATGTACATGGTGCTGGCCTCGCAGTTTGAAAGCTTCATCGACCCCGTCACCATCCTGATCTCGCTGCCGCTCTCGGTGCCGTTCGCGCTGGTTTCGCTGCTGCTCACCGGCGAGCATTTCTCCATCATCTACACCTCGCTCGGCATCTTCATCCTGTTCGGCATCGTGAAGAAGAATTCGATCTTGCAGATCGATCACGTGAAGGCGCTGCGGCGCAAGGAGGGCGTGCGCCGGCTGGACGCCATACTGCAAGGCTGCGAGGACCGTCTGCGTCCCATCCTGATGACCACCGCCTCGCTGGTGGCGGGCATGCTGCCGCTCGCCGCAGGCAGCGGAGCCGGCTCGGGCTCGCGGCGCACCGTGGCGATCGTGGTGATCGGCGGGCAGACCCTCTGTTTGCTGCTGACTCTTCTGGTGACTCCCGTGATGTATTCCCTGTTCGACGATCTCGCGGACATCTTCCGCAAGCGGCGATTCCGTTTCGCCCGGCGCACCGCGGCGCCGGTGTTGATTGTGCTGCTTGCGGCCGGTTCGGCCATGGCGCAGCAGGCGCCTTCGCGCGTGGGCGTGGGCGCCATCGAACGCCGCCTGACGCTGGCCGAGGCCATCAAGCAGGCGCTGGCGGCGAACCTGGATATCGAAATCGAGCGCGCCAACATTGCCGGGGCCTCGGCCGCCCTGCGCGGCGCGCGCGGCGCCTGGGATCCCACGCTGCGCTGGACGCCCCTGCTCGAATCGCGCAACACCCCCACCGGCTCCATCCTGATGGGCGCCAACGGCAAGCTCAGCGAGAATTTTCACTCGCAAAATTTCTACTACCGCCAGCGAGTGCCCGGCCAATCCACGCTGCTCGGCCTGGATTTCGAGAACAACCGCCAGTCGTCCAGCAATCCGTTCATGTCGCTGAACCCGTTTACCACCTCGCGGCTGGTGTTCAGCCTCACGCAGCCTCTGTTGCGAAACCGCGCGGTGGACCCGGCGCGCTCGGAATTGAAAATCCGGCGGAAGCAGTTGGACCTCTCCGAAACGGAGTTCGAGCTGAAGACGATCGACGTGATCACGCGCGTGCAGCAGGCCTACTGGGACCTGGCGGCCGCGCGCCAGGACGCGCAGGTCAGGGCCGACAACGTGCAGTGGGCACGGGAGCAACTGGCCCGCAACCAGCGCATGATCGGCGCCGGCACGCTCGCGCCGGTGGAGTTAGCCGCTTCCCAGGCCGAACTGGAGCGGCGTTTGGATAGCTGGTACGCCGGCGTCGGCTTCATCACCGAGGCGGAAAATGCGCTGAAGAACATGCTGGCCGGCAGCCGTTCCGATCCGCTGTGGAACGACGAGATCGTGCCGGTGGAGGAGAGCACGCCGGCGCCGCCGGAAATCGACGACGTGCCCGCCATGATCGCCGAAGCCATCCGGTCGCGGCCCGAATTGCGGCGCGTCGAGGGAATGCGCGACATCAACGAGACGCAGCGGCGGCAGGCGGCGGACCTGGTGAAACCGCAGGTGAACCTGGTGGGGGCCTTCGCCAATACGGGCCTGGGCGGATCGGTGCGCAGCGGCGACAATCCATTCACTTCCTCCAACATCGCTCTGTATCAAAGACTGAATCAGCTTTCGTTGCAGCAGGGGTTGGCTCCTCTGGCGCCGCCCAGTTTCGGCGCGCTGCCGGAGACGCTGGTGGGCGGATACGGGACCACGCTTTCGAACCTGTTCGGCGGCCATTACCGTTCGGCTTCGGTGGGGCTTTCCTTCGACCTGACGTTTCGCAACCGGACCGCCGAAGCCAACCTGGCGCAGACGGCAGTCGCGGACCGGCGGCTGAAGTTGCAGCAATCGCAACTGGAACAAGCCATCGCGGCGCAGGTGCGCAATGCGTTGCAGGCGCTTCAGACCGCGCGGCAGCGGATTGCGGCGGCGAACGCCGCGGTGCGCGCGGCGCGCGAGAAATTCGAAAGCGAGACGCGCCTGTTCCAGACCGGGGAGTCGACGAACTTCCTGGTGCTGACGCGGCAGAACGAGTACGCCGATTCCCGCCACCGGCTGCTGGTGGCCCGGTTGGAGTTCAACAAAGCGGTGGCGCGTTTGCAGCAGGCGCTCGGGACGACGCTGCGGGAACACCACGTGACGCTCAAGTGACTGAGCGGTGAGCCGGATTACTTAAGGTGTCCGGCCAGCGCGCCGGCGAGCGCGCACGGGTCCTGGCCCTCGGGGACGTTGGCCCAGCCGCCCAGATATTGGCCCTTGCGGAAGAAGCAGAGGCGGCCCAGGTATTTTTCGGCCAACTGGAACGATTCGTCGCCCGCCTTGGCCGGCTGTGTCTCGCCGAAGCGCGCCTTGAGCTTGTCCAGCACGCCCTTGGCGGCGTCCGCGGAAGTCTCCTTCACCAGGAACGCTTTTGCGCCGTTCTCGTACTGCGCCGCGTAGCCGCGCTTCAGCAGCCTCAGCCCCAGCACGCTTTCCGGCACCAGCCGCAGGGACGCGCGCTTCTCCGCGGGGAACCACGAGAGCGCGTCGGGCAACGTGGTGCGTCCCGGCACCTTCGGCTCGAACGCCGCCACGAACGCCTGGAGCGCCGCGGTGTGGTCCTTCTCCGGTTCGGCGGCGATTTCGACGTAGTAGTTGCCCTTGACGAACGTCGCGCGCCGCGGCTGGATCTGGCCGGCCATGCCGATCTTGAGGTCTTCCCGCTTCTGATCGCGGTTGGCGGTGAAGATCCCGTAGGCCGAATCCGGATCCGGCATTTCCGAAATGTCGAAGATGAGGGTGTCCTCTCCCTGCTTGCAGGTCACGCCGTTCATCCTCTGAAAGCCGTAAATGATGTAGCCCTCGGCGTTGCCGTTCATGTACTCGAACAGGTTCTCGGCGGTGAAGGACCGCGCTTCGCCGTGCTGCTGCCAGCCCGGAACCAGCTTGCAATCGGGGGCCGGCTGCGCCCACAAAGCGGACGCAGCCGTCAAAACCAGGGCCAGCCTCATGCGAACAGTTCCTGCGCCCGGATGAGCCGCTGCGCCACCCGCACGCCGTTCGGGCACTGGATGGCGCACTCGGAACAATCCTTGCAGCGCACGTTCGCCACCTCGCCCGGCAATTCGAGGAAGCGCTCGCGCCCCAGTCCGAATTGCCCATAGCCTTCCGCGTAAGTCAGGAAGCGCAGCACGTCGGCCACCGGCACGCCCTTGGGACACTTGCCGTCGCACGCGCCGCACATGCGGCAGTAGAGCGGCCGCAGGAATTCGAGGTGCCGGGCCAGGATCTGCTGGTCCTGCTCGCTGAACTTCGACTGCATGCACTTGAAGTTGTCTTCGAGCTGGTCCACGTCCGTGATACTGGGGACGGTGGTGTGGACGTTCCGGTCGTTGATCACCCACTTGAGCGCCGCGACCATCGCGCCGTCCTTCTTCAGCGTGTTGTAGAACTTGTTGCCGGGTTTCAGGCGACGGAAGCCGCCGGCCATCACTTTCATGGCCACCACGCCCTTGCCGGCGGCGGCGGCCGAAGCCACGGCGTCTTTCACCTGCTGGTCCATGGTGAAGTTGTAAGCCGCCAGCACGACGTCCATGTTGGGGTTCTTCACCAGCGCGGCAATCACGTCGGGCTGCCCGCCGTGCGTGGACACGCCGGCGAAGCGGATCTTGCCGGCTTTCTTCGCGGTCTGCTGCGCGTCCACCAGCTCTTCGGTGATGTCGCTGCCGCGAGAGAGCGCGTGAAGGTACCAGATGTCCACGTAGTCGGTGCCCAGCTCGCTGAGGCTCTTGTCGAGCTCGGCCAGTGCGTCCTGTTTGGTGCGGCCGTGGCTCTTGGTGGAGAGGATCAGGTTCTTGCGTTTGCTTTTCAATGCCGCGCCGACCATGCGCTCGTTGTTGCCCTGCGAGTAGCCGCGCGCGGTGTCGAAGTAGTTGATGCCCATGTCGGCGGCGCGCTCGATGACGCTCCCGTCGGACGTGATCATGCAGCCGAAGCCCACCGTGGTGACCTTCAGGCCGGTCTTGCCCAGCACGCGATAGGACAACGCGTCGGCGGGCTTTTGCGCTTGGGGTTTGGCCTGGGGCTCCGGGGGTGTAAAGCGCGAGGCCGTGGCCACGGCGGGGAGGCCTACGCCTGCCGCCAAGAATTTACGTCGAGACGAGTTCATCTGCTGTCGCCCTCCAGTTATAATCGGCTTCTAAAGTCCCATTTTATGAGAGGGATGCCGGAATGCCAATGAGTTTATCACGCCGCAATCTGTTAAAAATCGCCGCGGGTCTGGGGGCTTACCCGGCGCTTCGGGCCCAGGACATGGTGAACAACCAGAGGTCCACGGTGGCGCTGGTGAAAGGCGACCAGCGGCGCAAGCTTGTTCACGACGCCCTGGCGGCCATCGACGACCAGATCCGTCCCGCGCTCAAGCGCAAGAAATACGTCGTCATCAAACCGAATAACGTCTCCACCGTCAGGCAGCTCGCGGCTACGCACGCCGACGCGCTTCAGGGAATCCTCGATTACCTGGAGCCGCGCTTCAAAGGGCCGGTGGTCATCGCCGAGTCCTCGGCCGGCGAAACCATGCAGGGGTTCGAGAACTTCAAGTACGACCGCGTGGCGGCGGAGCGGCGCTCGCAAAAAGTGCAGCTTGTGGACCTGAACGCCGAGGCGAAGTACAAGGTCATCAACCTCATCGACTTCAACCTGCATCCCATTCCGGTGCGGCTGGCCGCGCGCCTGTTCGACCCGGAGGCTTTCATCCTCTGCTCGGCCCTTCTGAAAACGCACAACTCGGTAGTGGCCACGCTTTCGGTCAAGAACATGACGCTGGGCGCGCCGCTGCACCAGGCGCCCAAGGAGACGCCGCGGTGGAACGACAAGCGCAAGTACCACGAGGGCGTGCGGCAGAACCACTACAACATGTTCCTCACCGCGCAGGCGATGAAGCCCTTCTGGGGCGCGACGCTGATCGACGGCTACGAGGGCATGGAGGGCAACGGTCCCGGTTCCGGCACCCCGGTGCCGCACCGCGTGGCGATCGCCTCCACGGACCTGGTGGCGGCGGACCGCGTCGGCGTCGAGTGCATGGGGATCAACCCGGAGTGGATCGGCTACCTTCAATTCTGCTCCATGTTCGGGCTCGGGCAGTACGACGTTAACAAGATCGATCTGCGCGGGGAAAAGATCGCCGCCGTTCAGCGGAAATACCAGTTGCACAAAGACATCGAGCGCGAGCTCCAGTGGATGGGTCCCATCCAGGATCTGCCGCCCAAGCTGGGGTAGAATTACCGCCGTATCAGCAGCACTTCGGCCGCGTAAACCGCGCGTTCAACCGCTCCTCGGAGAACCGGCGCCACTCCTGGCCCGAGTGCTCGCGGCCATGCGCGGCGAGATGGCGCTGGTAGGCATTCTCGTCCGCCAGTTCCCGCAGGATTCCGATCAGAATGCGCAGGAGGCGCGTCATAGCTCCTCCGCGCGCAACTGCGTCATCACGAACGGCGCTTCGGTGAGATGCGGTTCGCGGACGCCGCGCAGGATTCCCGCCCACACGCGAATCGAATCGATCAGGATGGTAGTCACCAGCACCACGAACACGCCGCATACCACCGCGTCCAGGCGCGCATTGAAGATCAGCGCCGCGGTTTGCGCGGTCTGGGGGCCGCGCGCCAGCGCTTCCGCCTGCGCCAGGAATCCGAGCGCCGGCAGCGGCGAAAAGATCTTCTGGTACGCCGCGGTGTAGCATACGATCACCAGCCAGGCGAGCGGCAGGCAGGTGATCCACATGTAGCGCTTGCCGTGCATCTTTACCAGGATGGTGGTGGCGACGCACAGCGCGATGGCGGCCAGCAACTGGTTGGCGATGCCGAACAGCGGCCACAGCGAGTTGATGCCGCCCAGCGGGTCGCGCACGCCCTGGTACAGGAAGTAGCCCCAGGCGAGCACGATGGCGGCGCTGGTCCCGATGACGCCCGGCATCCAGCTTGTGCGGCCCAGCGGCTTCCACACATGGCCCAGCAGATCCTGGAGCATGAAGCGGCCGACGCGGGTGCCGGCGTCGATGATGGTCAGGATGAACAGCGCCTCGAACATGATGGCGAAGTGATACCAGAAGCCGATGATGGCCCGGCCGCCGCCGCTCTGGGCGAAGATGTGAGCCATGCCCAGAGCGAGCGAAGGCGCGCCTCCGGTGCGGTGGAACAAGGTGTACTCGCCCACGTCGCGCGCCAGCGTCTCCATCTCCGCGATGGTTACCGGGAATCCCCAGCCGGTGATGGCCGCCACCGCGGACTGCGCCGTGCCGCCTACGACGCCCGCCGGCGCATTCACGGCGAAATACACGCCCGGCTGCAACACGCCCGCCGCGATCATCGCCATGATGGCCACGAAGCTTTCGAGCAGCATGGAGCCGTAGCCCACCGGCCAGGCGTGCCACTCCCGCGCGATCATTTTGGGCGTGGTGCCGGAAGAAATCAGAGAGTGGAAGCCCGAAATGGCCCCGCACGCGATGGTGATGAAGCAGAACGGAAAGATCTTGCCCGCGAAGATCGGTCCGGTGCCGTCGATGAAGCGCGTGAGCCGCGGCAGTTGCAGTTCCGGCCGCGCGAACAGGATGCCGATGGCCAGCATGAACACGACGCCGAGCTTGACGAAGGTGCTGAGGTAGTCCCGCGGAGCCAGCAGCAGCCACACCGGCAGCGCGCTGGCGAAGAACCCGTAGATGATGATCGCCACCGCCAGCGCCACGGCCGAGAGCGTGAACACCGGCGCCAGCACCGGAGATTCGGCCACCGCGCGCCCGCCGAAGATGCTCAGCAGCACGAGCAGGAAGCCGATGACGGAAACCTCCAGCACCTTCCCCGGGCGCCAGTAGCGCAGGTACAGGCCCATGAAGACCGCGATGGGCATGGTGCACGCGATGGTGAAGGTTCCCCATGGGCTGCCGCGCAGTGCGTTCACCACCACCAGCGCGATCACCGCGAGCAGAATGGTGATGATCAGCAGCACGGTCACCAGCGCCGTGACGCCGCCCACTTTTCCGATCTCCTCGCGCGCCATCTGGCCGAGCGACTTGCCGTCCCGCCGCATGGAGGCGAACAGGATGAAGAAATCCTGTACCGCCCCGCCCAGCACGGCGCCGATGATGATCCAGAGCGTGCCGGGCAAATAGCCGAACTGCGCCGCCAGCACCGGACCGACCAGCGGTCCGGGTCCCGCGATGGCCGCGAAGTGATGGCCGAAGACGATCCACTTGTTGGTGGGCTCGAAATCGTGCCCGTTACGCAGGCGTTCGGCGGGCGTGGCTCGTTGGTCGTCGAGCGCCATGACGCGGGCGGCAATGAATTTCGCATAGAAGCGGAACCCGACGGTGTAAGTGGAAGCCGCGGCGGCCACCAGCCAGATGCTGTTGATGTGTTCGCCCCGGTTGAGAGCGATGCCGCCCAGGCAGAACGCGGCCACTACGGCCACCGCCGCCCAGGCGAGGTGGGCTAGTATGCGTGTCACCCGATGAGTTTATCTAAAAACGCTTGAGGCCGCGCAGAACCGAGAGGCTGGTGCCCCCGCCGCGGTAGGGGACGCCGTGCACGGGATGCCAGTTATCGTCGAGCGTTCCGAGGTAGGTGGCGGTCTTGCGGTCGGTCCCCATCAGCACGATGGTGTAGGCGCGCTGGGGGTAGCTCAGCGCGCGGTATTGAAGCTCTCCGCTTTCGGCCATCCAGCGGTCGCGCCCCGGCTGGCCGAGCTTGGCGACCACGGCGTAGTAATCGTCGTAGGGCTTCAGCTCGAGGTAGGACTGATCGCGCGTGGTGAAGCTGACGCGCGGGCGCAGCACACCCTGGCGCAGCACGTTCGCCATCAGGAGGTAGCCCACCACGCAAACCAGGAGCGCCACGCCGATCAGCCGGATTACGCGGGTATCCGTAGCGGGCTCCGTGCGGATGTTCACCACCGGCGAGCGCGGCCCTTCATTGGTGGGCGGCGCCGAAGGCCCCGCCGCGGCCGGCATTTCCAGGACCCGCCGGTTGTACGGCCACACCGCCCCGCCTTTGTATTCCAGCTCACGGGTGAGGCCCACAATGGCGACCGGCTCGTCGATCTTGGACAGCTCGCCGATAAGCCGCCGCGGGATCCAGACCTCTTTTTCGCTTTTGGCGTTGGCGACCAGGATCTCCGACCAGGTGCCGCGCACAAAGCGCCACTCGTTGTGCTGCACGCCGACGATGGGCGGATAAAAGGAGAACGGCCGTCCCCCCAGGCTTTCAAACGACGGCGGCATGGGGGAAGTGGACATCGGGCTCCTCTCTATCCTAATCCCAAACGGCGAGCGCCGGACTCCCCCGGTTACGCGCGCGTCATCCCCAAGAAGGCGTTAACCAGCACGCAGCCCATGCCCACCGGGATCATGACCTTCCAGCCCAGGTTCATGAGCTGGTCGTAACGGAAACGCGGGAAGGTGCCGCGGAACCAGATCATCAGGTACACGATCACGCCGACCTTGGAGACGAACCAGAAAAGGCCGATGACCGCGGCGTTCACCGCGGGCGCCATAAACAGCGCGCCGATCAGCACGGAGAACAGCGCCACCGCCAGCAGGAACTGTTTTTGAAACGCGGTTTTCAGGCGTCTTACCAGGATCAGGCTGCTCAGCCCGGACCCGGCGAAGAGGACTACGGGAGCCACGTAATTGAGCGGCGCCAGCCACGCCACGTTGGGGAAGGGCCGCAGCCAGCCGCCCCAGAACAGGGTCACGGCCACCGAGGCGATCACGAAGATGTTGGCGTACTCGGCCAGGAAGTAGAGCGCCCAGCGGAACCCGCTGTACTCGGTCATGAAGCCGGCCACCAGTTCCGATTCCGCTTCCGGCAGGTCGAAGGGGGCGCGGTTGGTTTCCGCGGTGGCGGCGATCAGGTACACCACGAACGGCACGATCATGAAGCCGTAATTATCGAAAATCAGCCAGACGCCGCGCTCGAGCTGCGTCTTGACGATGCCCTGCATGCTCAGCGTGCCCGCGGCCATCACGCCCGAAAGCAGCGCGAAGCCCAGCGCCACTTCGTAGCTGATCAACTGCGCGCCGCTGCGCAGCGATCCCAGCAGCGGGTAGTGGCTGTTGGAGGCCCAGCCGCCCAGAATGATGCCCAGGATGCCGACCGCCGACATGGCCGAAACCACCAGCAGCCCGACGTTGACGTCCGCCACGTAGATGAAGCTGCTGAAGGGCAGCACGGAAAACGCCGCCAGCGCCGTGAACGTGGAAAGGCAGGGCGCGAGCCAGAAGATGCCGCGGTCCGCGTCCGAGGGGATCACGTCTTCCTTGAGGATCAGCTTCAGCGCGTCGGCGATGGGCTGAAGGATGCCGTGCGGCCCCACGCGCATGGGGCCGAGGCGCACCTGAAAGTCCGCCAGCACCTTGCGCTCGATCAGCACGATATAGCCCGCCACCAGCGGGAAGGCCGCGATCACGCAAAGCGTGACGATGAACGGCGCGAATAAGGGGTGATTGAGAACTTGCTCCATAGGCTCAACGCATCAAAGACAACTGCGCGAGGCGCAGGAAAGGCTCGGGATAAATCCCGATACCGAGCGTCAGAATGCCGGTGATGGCGGCGGCCAACCGCAGCCCGAAGGTGCTGGCGAGCGGCGCCTTCTCCGCCTCCTCGCGAATGAACATGCTGCGCACGATCTTGAAGTAGTAGTAAATGGCCAGCGCCGCGAACAGCGTGGCGATCACCGCGAGCACATAGTGTCCGGTCTCGATCAGCGCGAGGAAGATGTAATACTTGCCGAGGAAGCCCGCCGTGGGCGGAATGCCCGCGAGCGAGAGCAAACACACCAACATCAGCACGGCGTAGCCCGGGCTCTTGTGCACCAGGCCGGCGATGTCATCCAGGTCTTCGCCGATGATGTCCTTGCGCCGCAGCGCCACCACCACCATGAAGGCCCCGATGTTCATGAACGTGTACACGAGCAGGTAGACCGCGATGCCCTTGATGCCGGTGTCGTTGCCCGCCACCAGGCCCAGCAGCATGTAGCCGGCGTGGGAGATGGAGCTGTAGGCCAGCAGGCGCTTGATGTTGGTCTGGCTGATGGCGGCGAAGTTGCCCACGGTCAGGGTAGCCACGGCGATCACGATCACCAGCGGCTCCCACATCTGGCGGGCGGATGCCAACGCGCCGGGCGGCACCCAGAAGATCCGCAGCAGAAAGGCGATGGAGGCGGCCTTGGAGGCCACCGAAAGGTAGGCGGTGACTGTGGTGGGAGCGCCTTCATAGGCGTCCGGCGCCCACATGTGGAAGGGGACCGCGGCGATCTTGAAGAGCAGGCCGATGGAAGCCGTCGCCATGGCGAGGAACACCACCGGGTCCCAGGCGGGCCGCGCGGCGATGGCAGCGGCGATATCCGCCAGCTTGGTGGAGGCCGAGATTCCGTACATCAGGGAGAAGCCGTACACCAGGAAGCCGCTCGAAAACGCTCCCAGCAGCAGGTACTTGACCGCCGCTTCGTTGGAGCGTTTTTCGCCGCGCAGGAAGCCCACCATCACGTAGAAGCTCAGAGCCATCAGTTCCAGGCCCATGAACAGCGTGACCACGTCCGTGCCCGCGGCCAGGAAGAACATGCCGCAGTGCGCGAACAGCAGCAGGGCGTAATACTCGCCGTGGTGCTCGCCTTCCACTTCCAGGTACTTGTACGAACCCACGGTCACCAGGAACGTGGCCGCCAGGAACAGCCAGTTGAAGAAGATGGCGAAGCCGTCGATGGTGAGCGAGCCCTGGAAGGCGGTGAGTTCGGAAACCCCGCTCGACGCCAGGTAGGTCTGCTGCTGCCAGAGCCCGTAGCCCGTGAAGGCCAGGCCCGCCAGCACGATAGCGATCAGAAACCGCCGCTGGTTGGGAACCAGAAAGTCGAACAGCAGCGTGGCGCAGCCGAACAACGCCAGCATGATCGCCGGAATGAGAACGAAATGGTCGGTCGCGGTGTAAAAGGTACTCATCTAGGCACCCCCGCCTGCTGGATGCCCGTGCCGTAATAGCCGGGCTTGACCCGCTCCACGATCTGCTGCACGGGCTTTTCGAGCACGTCGAAGTAGGGCTTGGGGTAAACCCCGATCCAGATGGCCCAGGCGATCAGCGGCAGGAACACGGCCATCTCGCGCGGACTCAGGTCGGGCAAACGCAGGTTCTTGGCGTTGGTGACCTGTCCCAGCATGGTGCGCTGGTAGAGCCAAAGCAGGTAGGCCGCACCGAAGATCACGCCGGTGACGGCGAAGGCCGCCCACGCGCGGTTGGCTTCGAAGGCGCCCTGCAAAATCGTGAATTCACCGATGAATCCGTTGAGCAGCGGCAACCCCGCGGAGCTCAGCATGGCGACGGCGAACACCACGGCGTACTTGGGCATGACGTGCGCCAGGCCCCCGTACTCGGAAATCTCGCGCGTGTGCCGGCGCTCGTAGATGATGCCGATCACAAGGAAGAGCATGCCGGTCGAAATGCCGTGGTTGATCTGCTGGATCACGCTGCCGGCCAGGCCGTTGGGATTCAGCGCGAAGATCCCCAGCGTGCAGAAGCCCAGGTGGCTGACGGAGGAGTAGGCCACCAGCTTCTTCCAGTCCTTCTGCATCAGGCTCACCAGCGCGCCGTAGATGATGCC
>JBHGBM010000051.1:0-39183 GCA_041946965.1 Bryobacteraceae bacterium | reverse complement strand
TTGAACCAGCGACCAACGGATTATGAGTCCGCTGCTCTAACCGCTGAGCTAAGGGCCCGTGCCTTCCATTCTGAAGCAGTTGCGCCTTCCGGGGCAACCTCGCCTGATGTAGATTGGGGGATGCCATGAGCAAAACCGGCATCAGCAGGCGTGAGATGCTCGGCGCGGTGGCGGCCTGCGCCGCTGCTTCGGACCAGCCGCCGCTGCGGGCCGTTGCCGGGGTGGATCGTATCGCGGTGCTGCCCGGCAGGACGTACCTGCGCGGGTGGGCCGGCTACGGCGAGCCGCCGCGCCGCCCCGTGCCCGGCGGTTCTGCTCCCTCGGTCTTGTGGAGCAAGGCGTCCGGCCCGGGAACCGTGAAATTCGCAAATGCGCGGGCGGCCGTCACCACGGCGGTGTTCAGCGCCCCAGGCAGCTACGTTCTGAAGCTCACGGCGGAGAACGGGCGGACGCGCGCTTCCTCTACGCTCAACGTGAAGGTCGAGGCGCCGCCTCCGCCCAGGCAACTCGAAGCCGTGTACGCCAGGAACTTCAAGGTCCACAGCCCCTTCTGGAACGCCCGCGTCAAGGCGCTCATCGTCAACTGGATCCCGCACTGCATCGAGGTCATCAACCGGAGCGACGTGACGCTTGGCGCCGGCGGCATCGACAACTTCGTCGAAGCCGGCAGGAAGCTGCGGGGCGAACCGGCCGGCCGCCACAAGGGCTACGTTTTCTCCAACGCCTGGGTGCACCAGACGGTGGAAGCCATGAGCATCGCGCTGATGATCGATGCGCAGGGCGACCCGGAAATTCTCGAAGCCCACCGCAAGTTCCGCGCCACGCTGGAAGACTGGATCCCCAAGATCCTCGCCGCGCAGGAGCCGGGCGGATACCTGCAAACCGCGTTCACTCTGGATCGCACGGGCCGCGGCGGCAAGCCCGTCGAGAGCAGCCGTTTTCCGCACTGGGACGCCGCGCACCGCGGAGATCATGAGGGCTACGTCGCGGGCTACTTCCTGGAAGCCGCCCTCAATCATTACCTGATGACCGGCAGGCAAGACGCCCGCCTGTACAACGCCGCGAAGAAGCTTGCCGATTGCTGGGATCGCCATCTCGGCCCCGCGCCCAAGAAGCCCTGGTACGACGGCCACCAGGCGATGGAGCAGGCCCTGGTGCGCTTCGGCCGCTTCGTCAACGATACGGAGGGCGGCGGCAAGGGCGATCGATACATACGGCTGGCGAAGTTCCTGCTGGACTGCCGCCGCGAAGGCCAGGAGTACGACCAGAGCCACCTGCCGGTCACCGAACAGTACGAAGCCGCCGGACACGCCGTTCGCGCCGCGTACATGTACTCCGGCATGGCCGGCGTGGCGGTGGAGACGCACGACCCGGACTACCGGAGCGCGGTGAGGTCGCTATGGGACAACATCGTCAACAGGAAGTACTACCTGACGGGCGGCATCGGCAGCGGCGAGACCTCCGAAGGTTTCGGCGGCAACTATTCGCTGCGCAATGACGCGTATTGCGAATCCTGCTCGAGCTGCGGGATGGTCTTCTTTCACTGGAAGATGAACCTGGCGTATCACGACGCCCGGTATGTGGACAACTACGAAGAGACCCTCTACAACGCGCTGCTCGGCTCCGTGGACCTGGAGGGGAAGAACTTCTATTACACCAATCCGCTCGATGCGGGCCTGGCGCGCAGCCCCTGGCACACCTGCCCGTGCTGCGTGGGAAACATCCCGCGCACGCTGCTGATGATGCCCACCTGGGCCTACGCCAAGGCCCCGGACGGCGTGTACGTCAACATGTACATCGGCAGCACCATCACGCTCGAGAACGCCGCAGGCGCCGATATCGAAATGGTGCAGGAGACGGAATATCCCTGGAAAGGGAAGGTCGCCCTCACGGTAAACCCGAAAGCGCCGAAGACCTTCACGCTGCGGCTGCGGATTCCGAATCGCACTACCAGCAGGCTTTACACGCCCGAACCGGAGGTGAACGGCATCGTGTCGCTCGCGGTAAACGGCGCGCCGGTGAAGCCGGCGATTCGAAGAGGGTATGCGGTGATTACGCGGAACTGGAAGGCCGGGGACAAGGTCGAGCTGGAACTCCCGCTGAAGATCCAGCGCGTAAGAGCGGTGGAACTTATTGCGCCGCTGCGCGGCAAGGTCGCGCTCCGGTACGGCCCGCTGATCTACAACATCGAGAGGGTGGACCAGGATATCACCAGGCCGCTCGCGGCGAATTCGCCGCTGACCGCCGAATGGAGGGGCGACCTTCTTGGCGGGGTGACCGCGATCCGGGGCGAATTCGCGGACGGCGGCAAACTGCTGGCAATCCCCAACTATGCCCGGCTCAACCGCGACCCGGACCTGCCGCCCGAAGCCGGACCGCGCCCTCGCGGCGCCCCACTCCCCCCGGCCTCCATCGTGTGGATTCGGGAGACGTAAAACGCAACGCTACCGGATGCCGATCCAGGTCCAGTAGGGAATCCCCGCGCCCAGCCAGATGGCCAGCAGCACGAAAGAGACGATCAGCCCCAGCTTCCACCAGGTGGCCTGGTCCACGTAACCGGCGCCGAATAGGATGGGCGCGGGACCGGTGGAATAGTGCGTGAGGCAGGCGTTCAGGCTGGAGAGGAAGCCGAGCAGCAGCGCGGAAAGTAACGGAGGGGCGCCCGCGGCGATGGCCACGCCGAGAAACGGCGCGTACATGGCCGTGACGTGGGCGCTCATGCTGGCGAAGGCGTAGTGCAGGTAAAAGTAAGCCGCGCACACGGCCGGCAGCACCCACCACCACTCGCCGTGCAATCCACCGGCGACCTGCGCCGCGAGCCAGCGCGTCGCGCCCAGGCGTCCCAGGGTGTCTGCCATGGCGATCAGGCCGCCGAACCAGATCATGGCATCCCAGGCCCCCTCGGTGCGGACCACGTCCTTCCACTGCAACACGCCGGCCATCAGCATGGCGCAGAGCCCGGCCAGCGCGACGACGGAGGGGTCGAAACCGTGCAGGGACGTGGTGGTCCACGCCGCCAGGCAGCATAGGACGATGACGGCGAGGGCGATTTCGGGGCGCCGCATGGGCCCCAGGGCCGCAAGCTGGCGCCGCGCCTCGGCGGGAGCGGCGCCCGAGTCGCCGATCTCGGGCGGGTACAGCCGGTATAGCAGCCAGGGCACCACGGCCAGCGAAAGCAGTCCGGGGGCCAGCGCGGCCAGCGCCCATCCCGCCCAAGTGATGCGCACGCCGGCGGTCTTGGCCGCCAGTTCGGCGACCAGAGGGTTCGCCGCCATGGAAGTCAGGAACATGGCGGAGAGGATATTGGTCGCGTGAAACTGGTTCACGATGAGGAAGGCGCCCAGCCGCCGCGGCGACGTCCTGGGGTCGGACCCGCACACCTGCGCAATGCTGGTCAGAATGGGAAAGATGATCCCGCCGGCGCGCGCGGTGTTGGCGGGGACCGCCGGCGCGATCACCAGTTCCGAGGCCGCCAGCGCGTAGCCGAGGCCCAGCGGAGTGCGTCCGAAACCGGCGATGAACAGGTAGGCCAGCCGCTTGCCGAGACCGGTTGAGGCCACCGCGTGCGAGAAAAGAAACGCCGAAACGATCAGCCAAACCGTCGAGTTGCTGAAACCCGAGAGCACACCGGCGGTGGTCATGGATCTCGAGAACACGGCGGCCAGGAGCCCGAGGATCACCAGCGCGCCGCTGTCCAACGCGCGCACAACCATACCGAAAATGGTGGCCGCGAAAATCGCGAGCAGGCGCCAGCCTTCCGGTGGAATGGCCTCAGGCCTTGGCAGCAGGGCCAGAAGCACCCCGAGCAGGATGGTGGCGGCGAGGCGCATAGGCGCGGACATGAACTACCAGTTTACGCGAGAGCCACCACAGCCCGAAGGACGCCGCGAGCAGGAAGCCCGTGCCCGGTTCCGGGGTGGCGATGGGATCGTGGGACTCGAACGGTCCGAACGGCGGATTTTCGGGCTCATCGGAGGGATCGAGCCAGCCGGGCGGCTGGACCCGCGGACGCAGCGGCGCGGGGGGCGTGGAGGGCGTGCCGCCGCCGGCAGGGGCCGGCGGCGGCTGCGGCGAAGTCTGGCCGGACGATCCGCCGCCGGAGGCGGGCGGGCGCGGAGGAACCGGCGGTGTGGGCTCCTCGGGAGCGGGTGGGAGCGGGTCGGCGCCGGGCGGCGGCAGAGGCGCATCTTCCTCCGGCAGGGCCGGCGAAACCGGCCCTGGCAGAAATGGCGGCCCCGCGGGCAACACCCACAGGGGCGGCGTCACCGGAAACGGCGAACCGGCATCCCTGCCTGCCGGGGGCGGCGCGGAGGGAGTTCCCGCCCATCCTCCGCCGCCGGCCGGCCAGAACGCCGGCGTGAACGGGAACTCCGGCACGTAAGGCGGCTTGACGGCCGCGGTGGCGGGCACGCCCGGAATCACGCCGGGACCCGGCGGGGCCGGTCTGCCGCCGCCCGGCGCGGCTGAAGCGGTGAATCCTTGGGGTTCCCCGGCCTCGGCGGTGTCGAGCGCCTGCTCGGCCGGTTCGGGCGTCAGGGTGGGCTGCCGGGGCTCGATGGAAACGCGGTTGCCGCAGCGCGCGCGAATCCATTGGCCGCCATCGGTGAGCAGCACCTCGCCCGCCCGGATGCGCACCCGGTTCCGCGTCCAGTAGACGGCTTTCCCGATGCGATAGGACACGTGCGCGCGCATTTCCGAGTTCAGCCGCACGGTGCTGAGGCGGGGGCCGATGCCGGCGTAGTGCGCGGAGACGACCATGTCCCGGCGGCGGGCGCTTTCCACTTCCTCCGCGTTGTAGACTCCTCCGGGCACCACCGAATGCGCATAAACCGGCCGGGCGCGGGCGGCCTCGGACGCGGCGGCGGGGACGCCCGGCGTCTTCCCCGGAACGCGTTCCCGCTGGGCGGCGACCCACACCGCTGCCGGAACGAGCAAAGAAATCGCGATAATGCTTCGCGCCAACGGGCGCGTGATTCCACGGCGGCGCACCGATCCCTTCATGTGGGATTTGTTGTGGGAGTATTTATAGGATGCCTGAGGAGCAATCCCGGAACCCAGGTACTTCCGTCCGGGTACCGGCATGGCCCCGGACGGGGCTAAAGTACCGTCCGGGACCCAATGGCCTTGCGGAAACTACGGTTGGAAGACCAACTTCTTGTTGGTTCCGCCCAGACGGATCTCCTGGACGGCGTACTTGCCTTCGGCGGTCGCGTACCGCACGCTGGTGGAGCTGAACTTCTCACTGGCGCTCTCTACCTTCACGCTGGCTTCCACAGCGCTTTTGCCGCTGCCGATCACGACTTTATTGTCCTTTACGTCCAGCTTGTAATCTCCGGCTTTGAGTTCTTTGCCCTGCACAACCGAGGGCTGGAACAGGGTGATGCGGTAGGTCTCGGCACTCGCCACACCCAACGCCAGAACGACGAAAGCGGGAATCAGCTTCTTCATGACTTTCCTCCTGGACTGGTAAGTCCGAATTGCCTGAAATTGCGGGCGGGTACGCCCAGTCAGAATTGTAGCACCACACAAAAGAGGTGTCATGAATCCCCATCCGGTATTTGGGATGGAATGCTCCTAAAATGTCTCCCGGGCCCTTGACCCGCGCGGCCGGGTTTGATCCCATAACCGGGGGTGTGCTGAATGAACCTGATACCGGCTGAAGAGGAAGTGATGGGCTTGCTGCGCCAGACGGGCGCGTTGCGGGAAGGGCATTTCGAGTGCCTGAATGGGCTGCACACGAATAAGTACCTGGACATCGCGCTGGCCATGCGGAATTTCGCCATCGCGAAAGTGCTCAGCGTGGGGCTGAGCCGGCGGCTGCGGGAGCACCACGACTTGCGGGCCATGGCCTCGGAACTTTCCATCGTGGCGGCCACCACGGGCGGGCTGCCGATCGCTTTCGGGCTGTGCGAAGCCCTGCGGGCGCGGCAGGTGTATTGGGCCGAGCGCGGCGAAAGCGGCGTGCTGCGCTTCCGCCAGTACCTGGAGCAGACGCCCGGTGAAAAGGTCGTGCTGGTGGACGACATCCTGCGCGCCGGGCGCGTGTTGGGCGAGACCCGGACGCTGCTGGAGGCAAACGGAGCCCACGTGCTGGCCATCGCCGTGGCGGTCCACCAGCCGACGCCCCGGACCGCGGACTTCGGGACACTCCCGGTATACTCGCTGGCGAAGCTGCAAGCCAGCTACTACGCGGACCCCGGATTGTGCGATCTGTGCCGCGCGGGCGTACCGCTGGTCCGGACCGGCCCCGCGGCGGCGGCCGTGGCGGCGTAGCGCGCTACTTCGCGAGCGCGCGGACCTGTTCCGACCAGGCTTCCGGCGTGCTGTGGATGGCGCGGCCGAGCATGGCGGCGCGCAGCGCCCGCAGGTCGGACAGCTTGCGTGCGCCGATGATGTAGCGGCGGAAGCGCGGCTGCCGTTCGAGCGCCGCGTCGGAGAGATAAACCGGCTCGCGGCGGAAGTTCACCAGCGCCAGCCCGCGGGTGATGCGCGCCACGGCGGTTTCAAAATCGGCCGGCGGCGTGGGACGGAAGAAGTACGTGGCGCGTCCCGTGCCGGTGCTCGCTTCCCAGGCCATCACGTTGTTCCTCAACGGGAAGAAGAACCAGAAGAACAGCGGGGGCTTTTCCGGCTGTTCCTCTTCTTCTCCGGTCTCCCCCGTCTCCCCTTCCGGTGGTTCCTCCGCTTCGGCTTGGGGTTGCTCTTCCTGGCGGATGAACTTGTAGCCCGCCATGAGCCCGTTCCTGTCCGACATCTCCAGCAGTGCGTCGAAGTAGGGTTTCAGGCCGCGGTCCACGGCCTGGGTGATGAGCGCGCCAGGGAGTTTCGGATCGATGGCGGCGAGCGCGGAGAGCCGCACGCTGCGGCCCTCGGGCATGATGGCCGTCACGCGCTGGAGCGCGTCCGGCGGGAGAAACGGGAACCTGTCCAGCAGCGCCTGCGCGGAGCGGGTTCTGAGCCCGTCCCAGCACTCCCGCAGCTTCGCGTGCATTTCATCGGTCTTGCGCGCCAGCTTTCCGAGAGCGACCCGCCCGCCGGAGGTTTCGAGCACGATGCTGTAGGAGCCTTGGTCGAAGGCCACCGAGTCCACCTCGGCCAGGCGCAACTGGAACGGTGTTCCGGCATCGGGCAGCACCGCGAGATTGGTGCGGTAGAGACGGATTTCCGCCGCCGCGCCGTTCACCGCGCCGGGGCAGCGCATCACCTCTTCCAGGTCTTCGAGCAGCAGGCATTGCACGGTGCGGTCGCGCCAGGCGGCGATCAGCTCTCCGGCCATGCGGCCGAAAAGCGATCCGAACTGCCGGAGCTGAAGCTTTTTTCCGGTGTAGAGCGTCAGTTCCAGGTCCCACTCGGCGCGCGCGGTGCGCTCGACGTCGCCCAGGTCGAAAGCCAGCGGCGCGCCGGCGGCGGGCGTGACCACGCAGGTTTCCTGATCGAAGCTCAGCTTGCAGGCGCCCTGCACGCCGCCGTATTGGAACTTGCCGGAGTAGGCGGGCATCGCTCAGCGCTTGCCCCGCTGGTAGACCAGCTTGCCGCCGAGATAGGTGCGCTCCACCTGGGTGTCTTTCACGTCGTCCACCGGGCAGCGCAGGATATCGCGGTCGATCACGATCAGGTCGGCGAGCTTGCCCGGCTCGAGGGAGCCTTTCTCTTTCTCCTCGAAGGTGAGCCAGGCGTTGTTCATGGTATAGAGCCGGATGGCCTGCTCGCGCGTGATGGCCTGCTCGGCGTGCAGCGGTCTTTCGGTCCAGCGCGGCTTGCGCGTCAGAGTCACCCACATGCCGAGGAACGGGTTGTAGGGGTTATTGGAGCGCAGGCTGCCGATCTTCTGCATGTGGTCGGAGCCGCCGCCCACAATCACGCCCTGCTCGGCGAGGGTCTTGTAAGGCTGGAAGTAGCGCAGGCGCTCCTGGCCGAATTGCTTTTCCAGGGTCGCGCCGTCCATGCGCAGCCAGGCGGGCTGAAGGTCGGCCACAATGCCCACGCGCTTCATGCGCTGGATGTCTTCCATGGTCATGAAATTGGCATGGCTGATGCAGGGGCGCTTCTCGCGCACGGGGAACTCGTTGTTGACTTCGTCGTAGGCGTTGACCAGCGCGCGCACGGCGCCGTCGCCCACGGTGTGGGCGGTGAGCTGCATGTCGTTCTTGAGCGCGGCGCGGGCGATCTGAAAAAGTTTCGGCGCGTCGATGTAGAGCATGCCGCGGTAGGCGGGATCGTCGATGGAGTAGATGCGGCTCACGCCCCAGGGCTGAAGCATGTAGGCGCTGCCGGTGAGCATGCCGCCATCGAGGAACACTTTCAGGCCTCGCACCCACACCATGTTGTTGTACTTGCGCATGGGGCTGGCGGCGATTTTCGCGATCTGAGCCTCGAGTTTCTCGATGGGATCCTGGGGGTCGATGCTGTAGGTGATGAAGACGCGGCAGGTCAGCTCGCCGGAGTCGCGCAGCCCGCTGAACAGCGCCACGGTTTCGTCGCCCGCGGTGCGTTCCACGATGCTGGTGATGCCGCTGGCGTTGTAGTCGGCCAGCAGCATCTTCATGCGCTCGCGGCGGTCGGCGGCGGTCGCTTTGCGGCCGGGCGAGGAGACGCTGACGAAGCGCGAGGCGCTGCGGATGATGCCGGTGGGCTCGCCGGTCTTCGGGTCGCGCTCCACTTTTCCAAGCTTGCTTTCATCGGGCCGCGCCTGGCTGCCGATGCCGCTGCGCTTGAGCGCCAGCGAGTTCAGCGCGGCGTCGGGACCCGTGCGGAAGATCACCGGGTTGTTGGGCGCGGCGGCGTCGAGCTCGGCGCGCGTGGGGTAGCGCTGCTCGCGCAGGCGGGTGATAAACACCTGGGAGAGCGTGATCCAGTCGCCCGGCTTGAGCACGGCGGCGCGGGCCTTGACGTAGTCGAGCACGTCCTGGATGCCGTTCATGTCCGGAATGGGGTGATCGAACTCGAACATGGAAGCCCCGGTGGCATGCACGTGGCTGTCGATCAGGCCCGGCAGCACCATTTTGCCGCCGAGGTCCACTACCTCGGTTCCGGCGCCTTTGAGCCGCAGGATCTCGGCGTCGCTGCCCACGGCGAGGATGCGCTCGCCTTTCACCGCGACCGCCTGGGCGATGCGGAAGCCGGGCGCCACTGTGACAATGCGCCCGCGGTGCAGGATCAGGTCCGGCGTCTGCGCGAGCGCAGCCGCGGCGGTAAGAAGAAGGATGCTGATGGTTTTCACGTGCCCTCCTGGGAATCATTCATCTTATCAGCGGACCGTTATGGTGAACTTCTCCTGGTCCTTGCCGCCGGGGCCGGAGGCGGTGAAGATGTAATCCGTCGTCCGGGTGGGCGCCAGGCGCAGGCAGTGCCGTTCGCTGGCCGGAAGGGCCAGGCCTCCCGGCTCCAGACGCGCTCCGGTGGCATCGCGCACGCTGTAGCACATGGTGAGGAAGCCGCCGCGCGCGATCTCCGCTTCGCTCAGGTCCACGGAGACGATGTACGGCGCGCGCGGGCGGACTTTCACGGTGAAGGACGAGTTCACGCGCTCGCCCTTCTCGCCTTCCGCCGTGAGCGTATAGGTCGTGGTCTGGCGCGGCGCGGCCTCGATGCACCGGTTCACGGCGGGGCTGATCCGGCTCACCGGCGGATCGATGGAGACGGCGCGCGCATTCTCCACCCCGTAGCAGATGGTGACGTTGCCGCCGGAGGCGACCTCGCCCTGACTGGCATAGAACTGGAGAATGCGGAGACCGTCGCCCGGACTTGCGGCGGGCGGTTTGCTGGGACGCGTCTTGACCTGCTGCCGGTCGCCGGCGTTGCGGGAGTGCCACACGAACCCCAGGTAAAGCACCGCGAGCGCGGCGAGGATCCAGAGGAATCTCATCAGTCCCATTGTCACGCGATGTGCGCGCCCTGGGTTTCCACGTACACCGCGTAGAGCGACTGGCTGGCGGTCATGAAGAGGCGGTTGCGCCGGGGGCCGCCGAAGCAGACGTTGGAGCAGATCTCCGGCAGCAGGATCATGCCGATGCGCTCGCCCGTGGGCGCGAAGACGTGCACGCCGTCGTAACCCGGTCCCACCCAGCCCACGCCTGCCCAGATGTTGCCGTCGGCATCGGCGCGGATGCCGTCCGCGACCCCCTTGCCGGTGGAGGCGAACACGCGGCCGCCCGCGAGCGCGCGCCCCTCCGCCACGTCGAAAACCTGAATGGTCCTGGGCGCATCGGGATAGTGGCTGGAGCCGGTCTCCGCGACGTAGAGCTTGCGGTAGTCCGGCGAGAAGCACAGGCCGTTGGGCTTGTACATGGCATCGGTCTTCATCTCGGTCTTGCCGGATTTGGGATCGATGCGGTAGATGGCTTCCTTGATCTCGAGCGGGGCCTTGTTGCCTTCGTAGTTCACCAGGATGCCGTAACCCGGGTCGGTGAACCAGATGCCGCCATCGGGGTGGACCACAACGTCGTTGGGGGCGTTGAGCGGCTTGCCGTTCCAGCGGTCGCAAAGCACGGTGAGCTTGCCGTTGTGCTCGTAGCGCACCACGCGGCGGTTGCCGTGCTCGCAGGAGATCTCGCGGCCCTCGTAGTCGAAGGTGTTGCCGTTGCTGTTCCCGGCCGGGCTGCGCATGACGCTCACGTGGCCGTCCTCTTCGAGCCAGCGCATCTGGACGTTGTTGGGGATGTCGCTCCACACGAGGTAACGGCCCACTCCGTTCCACGCCGGGCCCTCGGCCCACAGCATGCCGGTGTGGAGGCGGCGTATGGGGGTGTTGCCGATCCTGTAGGCGGCGAAGCGCTTGTCGAGTATGACGACGTCGGGATCGGGATAACGGACCGGCTCGCGGCCGGACCAGTCGCGCTGCGCCAGAAGCGCGCCGGCGAAGAGGGAGCGGCGTGTCATGGCAAGCCAGTATATACTTTTTGACTTGGAAGGAGAATCGAATGGACCGGCGTACATTTCTGGGCTCCGGCGCGGCCGGGGTGGCGGGCATGATGGCGGGCAAGACCCCGCGGGTGGGGCTGATCGGCTGCGGCTGGTACGGCAAGATCGACCTGTTCCGGCTGATTCAGGTGGCCCCGGTGGAGGTGGTTTCGCTGTGCGACGTGGACCGGAACGCTCTGGCGCAGGCCGCGGAGTTGACCGCCGCGCGGCAGGCCTCGAAGAAGAAACCGCGCACCTTTTCCGATTACCGCAAGATGCTGGCGGAGAAGGACCTGGATATCGTGCTGATCGCCACGCCCGATCACTGGCACGCGCTGCCCATGATCGCCGCCGTGCAGGCGGGCGCCGACGTGTATGTGCAGAAGCCCATCAGCGTGGACGTGGTGGAGGGACAGGCGATGCTGGCCGCCGCGCGCAAGTACGGACGGGTGGTGCAGGTGGGCACGCAGCGGCGCAGCACGCCGCACCTGATCGAGGCCCGCGACCGCTACATCGCCTCGGGCGTGCTGGGGCGCATCGCGCACGTCGAAATCTACTGCTACTCGGGCGGCGGGGTCCAGAACCCTCCCGATACCGCCCCGCCCGATTATCTCGACTACGAGATGTGGACCGGGCCCGCGCCCATGCGACCCTACAACTCGATGGTGCATCCCCGGCGCTGGCGGGCGTTCATGGAATACGGCAACGGCACCGTCGGCGACATGGGCATCCACATGTTCGACATGGCGCGCTGGATGCTGGGGCTAGGGTGGCCGAAGCGGATCGCCTCGGCCGGCGGCATCCTGGTGCACAAGGGCGGGAAGTCGAATATCTCCGACACCCAAACCGTCACGTTCGATTACGGCGACCTCAGCGTGGTGTGGCAGCATCGCCGCTGGGGCGCGGCGCCCGATCCGAACTACGGGTGGGGCGCGACGTTCTATGGCGACAAGGGCACGCTCAAGGCGGGCGTGTTCGGCTACGACTACACGCCGCTCGGAAAGGGCGCGCAGACCATACACCGCGATGTGACCTACGAACTGGAGCAGTATCCCGAGGACAAGACCGAAGAGGCGCTGGAGCGCCACGTGGCGCCCGCGGTTCGCTACCACATGCGCGATTTGCTGGCGGCGATCGCCGCGCGCGGGCGGCCGGTGGCGGACATCGAGCAGGGCCACATCTCCACCGCGTGCTGCATTCTGGCGAACGTGGCGATGCGGCTCGGGCGCACGCTCCAGTGGGACGGGCAGCGCGTGGCGGGCGACGAGGAGGCCAACCGCCTGCTGCGCCGCGCGTATCGCGCGCCGTGGATCCATCCCGAGCCGGACCGCGTGTAGCCGCGTTGCGCTACAGTGTACAGTCATGACGACCGATGCCGGCCTGGGCGCCGCCGTGGTGGTGCTCGCGGGATTGCTGCATGGCAGCTTCGCGCTGCCGATGAAACGCATGGGGAAGTGGAAGTGGGAGAACACATGGCTGGTCTATTCGGTGGCCGCCACGCTCCTGCTTCCCGCGCTGCTGGCATGGTTCACGGTTCCGTCGCTGGGCTCGGTGTACGCCAACGCGCCGGCCTCCGCGCTGGCCGCGGCGGCGGTGTTCGGCTTCGGCTGGGGCCTGGGCTCCACGCTGTTCGGACAGGGCATCGCGCGCGTGGGCATGGCGCTCGGCTTCGCCGTCATCCTGGGCATCACCAGCTCGCTCGGGTCGCTGCTGCCGTTGCTCATTCTGAACCCCGGCGGACTGTGGACGGGGAAGGGCGCGCTGCTGGTGGCGGGCCTGGTGATCGTGGTCATCGGGCTGGTGCTTTGCGGCCGCGCCGGCGCGCTGCGCGACCGCGACCAGAAGAGTTCGGGCGGTTTCGTCACGGGCCTGGTGATCTGCATCCTCTCCGGCGTGCTCTCCCCGATGCTGAATTTCGGTTTCGTCTTCGGGCGCGCCTTGCAGGACGCGGCGGTGAGCGCGGGCGCGCGGCCGGACCTGGCCGGCAACGCCATCTGGGCTCCGGCGCTGGCCGCGGGCTTTCTGCCGAACGCGGGCTACGCGCTCTACCTCATGCGCCGCAACCGTTCCGCCGGCTTATTCTTCCTGCGGGGGGTTCCGCGCTGGTACTGGCTCGGGGGACTGGCGATGGGAGCGTTGTGGTACGGCGGCATCAGCATTTACGGGATGGGCGCCGCCGTGATGGGGCCGCTGGGCGGAGTGCTGGGCTGGCCGGTTTTCATGTCCACCGTGATCGTCACCGCCAACGTGCTGGGATTCCTGACGGGCGAGTGGAAGGGCGCCGGAGCCGAGGCGCGGCGCCTGGCGTGGGCTGGAATCGGCGTGCTGATCGTGGCGATCGTGGTGATCGCGAAGGCGAATTAGCGCGGCAGTTCCAGAATCTGTCCATCCGCCAGCAGCCGCGCGCGCAGCTTTTCGTAGGGCAGGTCCTGCAACGCGACTCCGCTCTCCAGCGCGAGCACGGCGGCGGTGGCCGCGCTCTGGCCCAGGATCATGAACACCGGCTCCATGCGGATGGAGCCGTAGGCGATGTGCGATGCCGAGAGGCACACCGGCACGGCGAGGTTGGCCGCCTCCTCGCGCCTCGGCACGATGGCGCGGTAGCTGATGGGATACGGCCGGAAGCCGCCCACCTGCACGTTGCCCTCGTTGCGCACGTAGCCCTCCCGGGTGATGTAGCGCTGCACGTTGTGCGAATCCATGCCGTAGGCGCCCATGCCCACCGAATCCGCGGCCGTCTCGCGCGCGGTGACGTGGTGTTCGGTCATGACTACGCCGGCGGTCATGCGGCGCGCCTCGCGGATGTAAAGCTGCGTGGGCCAGTTGCGGTTCTCGACGAACTCGTCCTTCGCCAGGCCCCATTGGCGGTACCAGTCGCGGATCGCCTGCGGCACGCGCGGGCTGTTTTGCAGCGTCCACAGGTAGCCGCGGGTGTAGATTTCATGCTGCCTGACGATGCGCTCGCGGGTGGCGTAATCTCCCTCCGGGTAATCGTAGTTGACGCCGATGTAGTCGGTGGAAACCGCGCCGTGGTTGTTGGTGTCGGTCTTGGCGTTGGGGATGGGGTCCCACTTGCTCGCGGGCGGGTGGTAACGGCCGGATTCGGCGTAGCGCAGCAGCAGTTCGTGGTCGCGCTCGTTGTAGCCCGCCGGTTTTGCGATGGCCACACGGTTGGCCGGTGCGTTGGTCATGCACAGGCGAAAGCAGTAGGTCTGCACGCGCCGGTCGCCCGCGCCCTCCTGGCCGGGACCGTTCGGATCGATGCACGGCAGCAGGCCGCTGGACGGGTCGCCGGGGACCACGTAGGGCGAGATCTTCACGCCGTCCGGGAACTGGTGCAAGTGCCGGTGCGCGGCCTGCACCCCGTTGTAAGTCTCGCCGTAAACGGCGTTGGCCTCGCGGCCCACAGTATAGCGCACGCCGGCTTTGGCCATCAGGTCGCCCTCGTAGGTGGCGTCGATAAAAAAGCGGCCGTCGTAGCGCGAGCCGTCCTCCATCACGATGGCCTCAATGCGGCCGGCCTTTTTCACCACGCCCTGGCCCGGACGCAGATCGAGGCGCGCGCGGGGGGTCACCCGGATCTTCCGCTCCGCCAGCATCTCGCGGTAGACCTGGAGCGCGACCTTGGGCTCGAAGGTCCACATGGCGTCTTCCACCTCGGTTTCCTTGCCGCGGCGCTTGGCCCGGTATTCCGCCTCCGTCTGGTAGACCCACGCGCCCGGCAGTTCGTACTTGGCTTTAATGCGGCGGTAGAACTCGCGCGCGATGCCGCCGATCACCTGCTTGTTGCCGATATCGGTCCAGCTCAGGCCGCCGGTGGTGAGGCCGCCGATGTGCGTGCCCGGGTCGAGCACGACCACGGAACGGCCCATGCGCGCCACCTGTATGGCGGCGGCGATGCCGGCCGAGGTGGCGCCGTACACCACCACGTCGGCCTGCGGAGGCGCGGCGGCGAGCGGCACGGCAAACGCAAGAAGCGGGAGCAGACAGTGCCTCATAACGTCCCACTATAGCGGTCTTATAATTGGAGCGCTGGCACTGTATGAAGAAGGTCGCACTTATCGCGGGCGATGGAATCGGCCCCGAAATCGCCGGCGCCGCCCGGGCCGTGTTGGAGGCCGCGGGCGCCAGCCTGGAATGGACGCCCGCACCCATGGGGCAGCAGGCACAGGAGCGCTACGGCGCGCCGGTGCCGCTCGAATCGCTGGAGACGGTGCGCAGCCTCGGCGTAGCGTTGAAAGGGCCGATGATCGCCGAGCGCCGCAGCGGCGGCGTCGTGGTGGGGGAAAGGCGCTACCCGAGCATCAACGCCGCGATACGGCGCGAACTGGGGGCCTATGCCAACGTGCGGCCGGTGCGCGGGTGGGAAGGCGTCTCGGGCCGTTACACCGCGATGGACGTCGTGCTGGTGCGGGAACTGACCGAGGACATGTACGCCGGGCTGGAGCGCCAGGTGGACCCCGATACGGCCGAAGCGGTGAAGCGCATCACGCGCGGCGCCTCCACACGCGTGGCTCGGTTCGCGTGCGAGTACGCGCTGCGCGCCGGACGCAGGAAGATCACCGCCGTCCACAAAGCCAACGTGCTGCACCTGACCGACGGACTGTTCCTGGAATCGGTTCGGGCCGCGGTTGCCGAATACCCGGGCCTCGAATTCGACGACCGCATGGTGGATGCGGCATCCTACGCGCTGATCAAATCGCCGGAGGCGCTCGACGTGCTGGTGCTGCCGAACCAGTACGGAGACATTCTTTCGGACATGGCGGCGGGCCTTGCCGGAAGCCTCGGCCTGGCGCCCGGAGCGAACATCGGCGACGGAGCGGCGGTGTTCGAAGCCGCGCACGGAGCGGCTCCGGACATCGCCGGAAAGGGACTGGCGAATCCCATAAGCCTGATCCTCTCCGGGGCGATGATGCTGGACTGGATCGGGCAGCAGGAAGCCGCCGAACGAGTGCGCACGGCGGTGCGCGCGGTGCTGCGCGAGGGCGCGCAACTGACTCCCGATTTGGGCGGCACGGCCGATACCGGCGCTCTCACGCGCGCGCTATGCGCCGCCGCCCGCCCCCGGTGACCCCGCGGCAGACGCTTTCGGTACTCACTCCCACCGCAGCGCCATCACCGGCTGCACGCTCGCCGCGCGGCGCGCCGGAAACCAGCTTGCCGCGGCGGACACCACGACCAGGATTACGGCTGCGCCCGCGAACACCGCCGGGTCGGTGGCCTTCACGCCGTATAGCAGGCTGGTCACCAGGCGCGTGAGCGCCGCCGCGCCCGCGATGCCCGCCGCGAGGCCCGCCGCAACCAGCAGCAGCGCCTGCCCCACCACCATGCGCACCACGTCGCCTTCGCGGGCGCCCAGGGCGATCCGCACTCCAATCTCATGCGTGCGCCGCTCGACCGAAAACGCGAGCACGCCGTAAATGCCCACGGCGGCGAGCACGATCGCCACCCCGGAAAACACGATCAGCAGAATCATCGTGAACCGGCGCGGCTCCAGGCGGTCCGCCATGATCTTCTCCATGGAGGCCACTTGGTAAAGCGCCTGGTTCGGGTCGATGCCCGAGACCAGCCGCCGCAGCACCGGCGCGAAGCGCGCCGGGTCGGGATACAGGTTGCGGTCCAGGCGCGCCACGATGGTCACGCCCATGGTGGGCATCTGGGAGAGCGGGAAGATGACCTCGGGCAGCGTGGCGTGGGCGACGTCTTCGTTCTTGATATCGGCCACAACGCCAATCACGGTCATCAGCTCTTTCGGGCTCGGACCGATGCGCTTGCCCAACGGATCGTCCGTGCCGAACAGCCGGCGCGCGGCGCTTTCGTTGACCATGATGACGGGCTCCGTGCCCACCCGGTCGCGCTCGTCGAACGGCCGCCCGCGCCGCAGCGGCATCTCGAGCGCCGCGAAGCATTGCGCGTCCGCGGTGCGGTAGTTCAGCATGGGCATTTCGCGCGGGTGCGCGTACTGTTTGCCTTCCACCGCGATGGACATGCGGAAGTAGTTGCCGCCCAGCGGCAGTCCCGTCGTCAGGCCCGCGGCCTTCACTCCGGGGACGGCGCGCACGCGTTCGATGAGTTTGCGCTGAAAGTCGACCACCTGGTCCTTGCCGCGGAATTGCGGGCGCGGCAGGTCCAGCGAAGCGGCCATGAGCCCTTCCGGGTTGAACCCGGGATGCACCACGGAAAGCGAATAGAACGTGCGCATCAGCAGGGTCGCCCCTACGCAGAGCACCAGGGCGAGAGCCACCTCCACCACCACCAGCGCCGGCCGCACGCGGCTGCCGCGCGGACCCCCTCCGCCCCGCCCGCCTTCGCGCAGCGCATCATGAAACCCGGTGCGGGAAAGAGAAAGCGCGGGCGCCAGGCTGAACAGAAGACAGGTCACCAGCGAAACGGCGGCGGTGAACGCCAGAACCAGCCCGTCGATCCGCACGTCCTGAAGCCGCGGCACGCGGCCCAGGTTCGTATCGGGCAGGGCGTCCACGCCCCACCACGCCAGCAGCAGCCCGAGCGCGCCGCCGGCCACCCCCAGCGGCAGACTCTCCGCGACCATCTGCCTGATGAGCCGCCAACGGCCGGCGCCCAGCGCCGCGCGCACGGCGATTTCGCGCTGCCTCGCCCCGGCGCGCGCCAGCAGCAGCCCGGCTACGTTGGCGCAGGCCATCAGCAGAAGCAGCGCCACGGCGCCGAGCATCACCCACAGGCTCATGCGGACGTCGGGCACGATCCAGTCCTTGAGCGGGCGCGTGCCAAGCTCCCAATCGCGGTAATTGGCGAGCCGCGCGCGCGTGGCTTCGGTGGCGGCGGCCAGGTCCGCCTTGAGCTGCGCGGGAGTCACCCCCGGACGAATGCGGGCGTAGACCACCACCGGGATGACTTTCTCGCGCGTGGGCGGCAGCGCGATGGGCACGTACGCTTCGGAATGCTGCCCGAAAAAGCGGAAGCCGCGCGGCAGCACCCCCACCACGGTATAAGGCTCGCCTTCGATCTTCAGCGTGGCGCCCGTGACGTTACGGTTCGCGTTGAAGCGGCGCCGCCACAGCTCGTGCGTGATCACCGCCACGCGGCCCATGCCGGGGCGGTCCTCCGCGGCCATGAAGCCGCGCCCCAGCACGGGCTGGATGCCCAGCATGGGGAAGAACGTGTGGCTCACCTTCGAAAGCAGAATACGCTCCGGCTCCGTGCCCACCACCAGGTTCACCGGGTTCTGCTGCCACGCCGAGACGTTCTCCATGGTGCGCAGCGTCTCGCGCCACTCGATTACGTCGGCGTAAGGGCTGCCGCCGGATTCGAAGCCCGCGCGGCGGGTGTTGCGGTGAATCATGTGGACCAGCGAGTCGGGGTCCCGCACCGGCATTTTGCGCAGAAGGACGTGGTACACGACGCTGAAGATGGCGGTGTTGGCGCCAATGCCGAGGGCCAACGCCAGCACGGCCATGGTGGAAACGGTGGCTGATTGGCGCATCAGCCTCACTCCGTAACGAAGATCCTGAACGAAGGCGCGCATGTCAATGCCCTGGTGGTGCAACCCTCGCGCCACTCCGGGGTGTTGAAAACACGGAGCTTCTCAGCGGCTTGGTGTCCGGATTCGGGACGGTGGTGTCCGCGTGGAGTTCCGGCCTACTTCACCGGCCCCAGGTAGCGGTCCAGCCAGCCCAGCACTTCTCCGGAGACCTCTTTCCTCAGGACGCTCACATCGTGGCTGGTCTGATACACCACGTGCCGCTTGTCCTTCTCCGGCGTCCCAAGCAGGCTGAACATCGGCTTCTGCGACCTTTCCAGCGGGAAGGTGAAATCGTTGGCGCCGTTCAGCATCAAGGTGGGCGTTCGCACACGGGGCGCGAAGTTCAAGGGGTCCACTTCGGCCATCCGGCGGCCCGAGGGAAAGCCGCCGTCCGTCAGGATGCAGACCTTCAAGCGGCTCTCGACGGCGCACAGTATGGGCCCCATCCAGCCCCCCCAACTGAAGCCCACGTATCCGATGCGCTCCGCGTCGATGTCCTTCCGGGTGGCGAGGTAGTCCAGGGTGCGGAACAGATCCTTGCACCGCATGAGAGCCCGGTCCCTGTTTTGAAGCGCGGACGGTGCTTCCGCGCTCGATGGCAGGCGCCGTTCATACGTTCCCAAATAGATGGGATACACAAAGGCCCGGCCGCTCTTGATGATGTAGTCGAACCGCGTCAGCCCTTCCAGGTACCGGCTGGAGGGATGTATTTGGGCGCCCGAGCCGGGGAAAAATACGACCGTCTGAAAGGGCGGTGCGACGTCCCTGGGCAGGAACAGGTGCGCCATGACGCGAGTCCCGGCGTACGCGGGGTTGAAGGTGACCAGCTCGTGCTTCCAGTAGTTCGAGGTGTCCTCAGCCGGTTCAACCTTCGCGTTGAGCGGCGTCCGGTCGTAAGCGTACATGCTCCGGTAGGCGTCGAATACCGCGTCCGGGACCGGTTTCTCCCGGCTGTAGTCGCGTATCTGGCGATCCCGGGGCGCCCTCAGAGCGGGATCGAGCGGAGCGGTGTCACGCACGCACCGGAACCCGTTGATCGCCGACCGGTCGAATGGCGGCCGCACGTCCCTGTCGTTGGACATGTAGCTGGGTTGGTTCCAGGCGCCACCCAGAATGTAGCGCTGGCCCTCGGTCTCGTTCCAGACCCACTCCCGGACATTGCCCGCCATGTCGTACGCGCCTTGAGGGCTGATGCCCTGGAATTTCCCGGCCGGAGCTACGCCTTGTCCGCTGAAATTGCTGTTGGGCACGATATGGACCGCCGCCCAAATGCCATTGGCCAACTGCCAGTGGAAGATCGTGGGCAGGCTCTTGCCCCCGAATTCCGCGTAGGCCGCCGCTTCGTACCAGCTAACTCCGCCCACCGGGTAGTCGTCCTGGCCTTGCGGATAGGTTCCGCCTTCCCAGGTGGAGGGCCCCGGCCTGCCCGTGGCATCGCGAAACTCCTGGATCGCCTCCTCCCAGGAAAGGGTGCGCCCTTCCCTGACGAACGGCTGTTTCCAGTACTCCCGCTTCCTGTATCCCCCGGCGTCCATGAACTGCTTGAACTGCCGGTTGGTAACCTCATAGCGGTCGAGGAAATACTGGCCCAGCCTGGCCGGCCTGGGCCGCGAATCGGGGCCCGTGAGACCCTGCACCGTCGCACCCGGCACCCTCACCATACCCTCCGGCACGCTCACCTCCGGATCAAGTGTGAAGCGGATAGGGTCCGCAAACAGGCCCGGGCTGTAGTACATGACCCCGAAACCGGCCCTGCTGAGCCTCCATCGGAGAGTGAAGGACCGGGGGACCCTGGCCTTGGTCAACGGCGTCCGTCCCAGCCGAATCCACTCGTTCTCCGGAGCCAGGTATTCCTTGATTTCGACGTCCGCGCCCGGCGGGTCGCTTTCAATGCCGAACTCCATCGAAACGTCTTCCCAGAGCCGGGCAACGCGAGGGTCGGCGGGTGAACGCTCCCGCGCCTGCTTCGCCAGCCTGAAGGCGGCTGCGTACTTGCCCTCCCCAGCCAGCTTTGCGATCTCATCCAGCGCCGCGGCGCGGCGCGACGCGCGAATCCCGATCCATGCGGCGCCCGCACCCAGCGCCGCCAGCACCGCCAGGGCGGCGGCGATGTAGCGTGGCCGCAGCCACCGGCGCGCCGGCGAGGCCAGCCGCGCCTGGCACGCCGCCAGGTCCGCGTGCAACCCGGCGGCCGAACCGTAGCGGGCCTCCCGCTGTTTCGCCAGGCAGCGGTCCAGGATCCGGTTCAGCTCCGCCGGCACGTCCGGCCGCACCCGTCTGGGCGGCGGCGGAGTATCGCGCAGGATCGACGACATGGTCGATATCCGGGAGTCGCCGTGGAAGGCCCGCCCGCCCGTCACCATCTCGTACAGAACCGCCCCGAAGCTGAACACGTCCGAACGCGCATCGAGCGTCTTGGCTTCCACCTGCTCGGGCGACATGTAGGCCACCGTCCCCAGGATGGTTCCCTCTTCGGTCCGCACCTCCTCACCCGCCTTCGCCGTTACCGTCTCCGCCGCTTCGTCCGCCGGAGCGCGCTCGGCCAGCTTGGCCAGGCCGAAATCCAGCAACTTCGCCACACCAGGGTTCCCGCTGGCGGGCCCGGTGACCATCACGTTCGCCGGCTTCAAATCGCGGTGAATGATGCCGGCCGCGTGCGCGCGGGCCAAAGCCCCCGCCATTTGAACGGCGATCCTGAGCGCTTCCTCCAGGCCCATCCCCTGGCGCGGGATGAGTTGATCCAGTCTCCTGCCGGCGACGTACTCCATGGCGATGAAGTCGCGGCCGGCGTCCGAGCTGATGTCGTAAATGGTGACGATGTTGGGGTGGTTGAGCGCGCTGGCCGCCTTCGCTTCCTGCACGAAGCGCGCTTTGCGCGCCGCGTCGGCCACCCGCTCCGGGGGCAGCACCTTGATGGCGACGAGGCGGTCGAGGTGGGTGTCGCGGGCTTTGTAGACCACGCCCATGCCGCCTTCGCCGAGCTTCTCGACGATTTCGTAGTGCAGGAGGCGCTTGCCGATCATCACCGCCATTCCGCGATTCAGAGAGTCCGGTGTCTTGATCGAGTCTACTCCACGGGGCGAGCCTGGGCAACGACCCGACATCCCAGTGCCCGTCCTCCCCCTGAGCGGTGGCCGTTGCATTGGCCGCACGCGCGGGTGTGTGCCGTTGAAAACTCCTACACTGATCTCCGGCTCTCGTGCCGCACGTTCCTATGAATAAACGGCTTGCGACTCATCGGCAGCACACAATTCATGGTCAGACAGTCGAAAAAATGATCAAAGTGTTCAAATCAGAGTATGATGTCCTGTTGTACGATAGCGCCAAGACCGCTCAGGTCTATTTCAGTCGTAGGGGGACAGATGTCAGGTACAAACATTCGACGATTCCTCTTCGTGGCCGTGTTTGCTGCCAGCGCAACGGCCATCGTGAGAGCCCAGACGGCTCTCCAGGCTAAGCTCACACTGCGTCCGCTTACTGCGAGGGACATCACGGACTACAAACTTCCCGCAGCCGCCCAGAGGTCTCCGGGCTTGCATACGATCGGCTTGGGCCAACCGGCGTATCTCGAGGCCCTGGTGGACATTGCCGTTCCCGCCGAGAACATCATCGGCGTGACGTGGACGTTGGAGAGCAAACCCGCTTCGTCGAAAGCGGTGCTGTCCGACAGCCCGTTGGGAGCCGATGTGCCCAGCTTCGAGCCGTCCGATCGACTCGCCACCCGGGTGGCGGGGCGCAAACTGTTGCGGCCGGACGTGGCGGGGGTATACGTCGTGCGAGCTGCCATCGCCACCACCAGCAACGGAACCGCCGAAGTCGGCCAGACCATCATCGGCGCGACCTACGTCGGCGCCCAGCGTTGTGCCGCGTGCCATAGCGGCGCCCTCGGGGTGGACATGGTGACGCCGTGGTCAAAAACCAAGCACGCCAAGATCTTCAAGGACGGAGTGAACGGCGTGGCCAGCGACCATTACAGCGCCAGTTGCCTTAGATGCCACACCGTGGGTTACGATGCCGATCCCGCCGCCGTCAATGGCGGATTTGACGACCTGGCCACGGCGCTTAAGTGGGTCTTCCCCGTGGTCCAGAAGCCCGGCGTCTTCGAGGCTCTGCCGGAGGCGCTGAAGAACGTCGGCAACATTCAGTGCGAGAACTGCCACGGGCCCGGCAGCCAGCACGCCGCCACCGGCAGCAGAATGCTGATCTCGGTCAGCCTGGGTTCGGGCGTTTGCGCCCAGTGCCACGCTTCCGGCACCAATCACATCAAGAGCACGGAGTGGGTCAGTTCCCTGCACGCCGCGGCCACCAGTTACCCCTCCGGAGCCGGCCGCGAGGACTGCGTGCGCTGCCACACCGGCGCCGGTTTCATCGGCCAGATGCGCGGAAGCAAGACCGTCGATACCAAGTACACCGCCATCAACTGCCAAAGCTGCCACGAATCGCACGGCCGCACGGCGCCGGCCACTAACAAGTTCCTGCTCCGCAGCCTCACGCCGGTGAAGCTGATGGACGGCACCGTGGTGGAGAATGCGGGGAACGGCGCGGTATGCATGAACTGCCACCAGAGCCGGCAGAATGCATCGGTCTACGTGACCACCACGGTGGGCAGTGCCCGCTTCGGCCCCCACCACAGCCCTCAAGCCGACATGCTGATGGGCGCCAACGGGTACACCTACGGCCGCTACATCCCCAGCTCGGCGCACGGCGCCGTGGTGGAGGATACCTGCGCGCACTGCCACATGCAGCCCATCACCGACACGAAAAATCCGGCCTTCCTGAAAGCCGGCGGCCACACCTTCAAAATGACCAAGGCGGGCGACGACGCGAATCCGCCCGTGTACATGGTGGAGGCCTGCTATAAGTGCCACGGCCCGAATGCCAGCTTGTTTGACTTCCAGTTGATGGACTACGACGGCGACGGCGTGATCGCGGGCGTTCAATACGAAATCCGGGGCCTGCTCGACCAACTGGCTCTGCAATTGCCGCCTGTCGGCAAGCCGAAGACCGAGCTGGCCATCGATTCCACCTGGACCAGGGCTCAGTTGGCAGCGGCCTACAACTGGCAATTCGTAAAGAACGACGGCAGTTACGGCATCCACAACATGGCCTACGCCGTGGGTCTGCTGAAAGCTTCCATCGCCGACCTGGCCGCGAATAGATAGCCGCCGGATCCGCCCGCGGGGCGCTCCCCGCGAGAACCACAGGGGCGGCAAACAGGTGGAGTGTGCACTTTCGGGTGTCATTTTCGCTGGATGGGCGCATACTAGGAAACCGGGGAGCCGGTTATGTGCCGCTTCGCCGTCCTCGCCGTTGTGCTTGCCGCCCCACTCCTGGCCCAAACGCTGCGTTTTCAGAAAACCACCGAGACGATCATCGGGCACGGATTTCTGAAGCCGGCGGGACTGGCCGCCGGCGACCTGGATGGCGACGGGGCCCCTGATCTCGCCGTCGCCGACGCCACCGGGGCCCTGGCGGTGACCTTCTCCGATGGCGCCGGCGGCTTCGGCCGCGGCGCGCGCTATCCGCTCGGCGAGGGTGTGCAATCGGTGGTGCTGGCGGATTTCGACCGCGACGGCAACCTGGACATCGCCGCCTCGGTCGCGCGGCCCCACATGATCGCCGTTTTCCGAGGCACGGGCGGCGGCGCGTTCGGCGAACCGCTGCGGCTCGCGTTGCCGGGCGCCGGACTGGGCCTGGCGGCCGCCGACCTGAACGGCGACGGCCTCCCCGATATTGCCGCGGCCCAGGAGCGCTCCGTGGCCGTGTTCCTCAATGCCGGGGACGGCTCGTTCAAGGATCCGGCATGGTTTCCGGTCACCGGAGACGCCATGAAGATCCTCGCGGCCGACGTGAACCGGGACGGAATGCCCGACCTGGTGGTCGAAACCCGCCTGAGCGCCAGCCTCTCGGTCCTGCTGGGCAGGGATGACGGCCGGTTCGAGGATGAGAAGATCCTGCGGCTCCACGAGTACCTCCGGCCGCACGACCTCGCCGTAGGCGATTTCAACGAGGACGGCCTGCCGGACCTCGTCGTTTGCGGCCAGAACGGCTACATGCTGCTTTCCGGAAACGGCGACGGTTTCTTCAACTTAGGGGAATTCATTCGCCAGGAAGCCACACCCCTGGCGGCGGCCGCCGCCGACCTGGACGGCGACGGCCACCTCGACCTTTTGCTGGGCAACTACTATGGCGGCGATACCACGGTCCTGCTCGGAGACGGCCAGGCCGGGTTTTATTCCGCGATGCCGCTGCGGGCCAGGGGCGATACGTCCCAAATCGTTATTGCGGACCTGAACGGCGATGGCATCCCGGACTGCGCCGCCGCCAACTACAGCGGTTTCGCCGTGATGGTGGCGCTCGGGGCCGGCGGCGGGACCTTCCGCGTTCCCGCTTTCCTGGGCGGGTGGCCAGGGGACCTGGCCGCGGCCGATTTTGACGGCGACGGCCGCGCGGATATCGCCGCCGGCAACCTGAGCGCCGGCCGCGTCGAGATCATCCGCGGCGGCGGCGAGCCCTCGGCCGCCGAAGCCGTGGGCTTCGGTCCCGTGAGACTGCTGGGCGGCGATTTCAACCGCGACGGCCATCGCGATCTGGTTGCCGTGGGAGAAAACCTTCGCCAGGTGGCGCTCCTGTTGGGGGACGGCCGCGGCGGATTCCAGACAAGCGCCGGCGAAATCGGCCTGCCCCCGTCCACGCTGCCCTTCAGCATCACGGCCGGCGATTTCAACGGAGACGGCTTCACCGAACTCGCTTCCGTCGAGGCGCCCTATAACATCCCGTGTACCATCAACGTCCACTCCTGGACCGGCGCCCGGTTCGATCCGGCTTTCAAATTGGAAGGACTCCCGGGGTGCTGGCTTTTTGCCGCCGCGGATATGGATGGCGACCAGGTTCCTGAAATCGTCGCCGCGGCGCAACCCGAATTTGGCAACCCCGGCTCGCTCACCGTCCACAAGGGCCCCCGCGGCGGTCCCTTCCGGCAAAGCGCGAGATACGAGCTCGCCGAACCCGTCCAGGCAATCTGGGTCGCCGATTTCACCGGCGACGGCAAACCCGATATCGCTGCGTCGGGTTGGCGCTTCCTCTCCGTGTTCTCCGGCGCAATCACCGTGACATCCCGCTTCGCCGATGAGATCAACTTCGGCCCGGCGCTCGCCGATTACGATGGCGACGGCAAAGTGGACCTCCTGCTCAAGAACTACGGCGCCTTGGGTCCGTGCGTCCTGGCGGGAAACGGCGACGGCACGTTCCGGGCGCCTCACCCGCTGCTAAACGGCATACTAGCCCGGGCCGGCGGGGCCGTCGAGCCCGGCGATTTCGACGGCGACGGCAAGACCGACATCGCCGTCGCCCCGTACGGCGCCGCCAGCGTTCTGGTGCTGCGCAACGAGCGTTGATTTTGCCTTCAGAAGACAGTTCCGTGACAACCGGCGGCGGCAGCCGCCATAAGTTATGCAACGGGAGGTTCTCATGCGAGTGCTCGTACTGCTCCTGATCGCCTGCACGGCGCTGGCGCAGGACGTTTACTTCCAGGCGCGCACGCAGGCGCCGCTGGGAGAGCCGGACATGCAGGGCGCCACCACGGCGGTGGTGGCGGACTTCAACAAGGACGGCAGGCTCGATCTTGCGGTGCCCGGCAGCCAGGGCAGCGCCATGGGGATCGCTGTATTCCATGGCAACGGCGACGGCACCTTCAAGCCAGCCATCCGGTTCCGCGCGGGGCAGCCGTGTTACTGGCTCGCCGCGGCGGACCTCGATAACGACGGCTACACGGACCTGGTGGGGGTGGATCCGCGTCTCAATCGCGTGTTCACACTCATGGGCCGCCCCGCGGGGTCGTTCTCCGCGGGCGGCACCTTCGCCGCGGGGAACGTCCCGGGGCATATCGCGGTTGCCGATTTCAACCAGGACGGCAATCCGGACGTCGCCGTTCTCGACCGGGCCCGCGGCGAGCTGGTCATGCTCCTCGGCGACGGCACCGCGGGATTCCGCGCTTTGCCCGGCAGCCGGACCGGCGATGAGCCGTTCCTCATGACCGTCGCCGACTTCAATGGCGACGGCGTTCTGGACGTGGTGACCGCCAACCTGCGCTCCCGCAATGCCACGCTGCTCGTGGGAAATGGGGACGGCTCGTTCCGCCCCACCACGGTGCTGCTCGAGGGCGAAGGGCCATATTCGCCCGCGGCCGGCGATTTCAGCGGCGATGGCATCGCCGACCTTGCCTTCGGGACCATGGGCGAGAACATCGCCGTGATGTACGGCAACGGCGACGGCACGTTCGGCCGGCCGGCATGGTACAGCGTCGGGCGGCAGGCCGTTCTCACCACCACGGATTGGAACCACGACGATAAAGCCGACCTGCTGGCCGCGGTGTGGTCCGATTCCAGGGTGCTGGCGCTTCCCGCCGCCGAGGGCGGGTTCGGCGACCTGGTGGACCTTGCCATGGACCGGCCCAACATCGCCGTTGCTGGAGATTTCAACGGCGACGGTCTGGCTGACGCGGTGGCCGTGAGCAGCACCTACGGCACGGCCGCCGTGCTGCTTCACGAAGACTCCGGGTTCCGGCTGGCGGCCCACCTGGGCGCGGCGCGTCCCTCGGCCGTGATCGCCGCGGACCTGAACAAGGACGGCAAACCCGACGTGGCGGTCGCCGGCATGGGCGCCTCGGGCGTGTATATCTTTGAAGGCTTTGGCGACGGTTCCTTCAAGGCGCCCGTCTGCTACCGCACCGGCGCCGGCCCCTACGCGCTGGACACCGCCGATTTCAACCAGGACGGCAATCCGGACCTGGTCACCGCGAACTACGACGCAGGCGACATCACCGTGCTGCTGAACCGCGGCGGCGGCGCGTTCGCCCTGCCCGTCAGAGGCGAACTCAACGGTGGCTGCATTCCCACCGGCTTGGCCGCCGCCGACCTCAATCGCGACGGGTACCCGGATCTGGCCGTGCTCTGTTCCAACCTCATGAGCGTGGACCTGTTGTTTTCGCGCGGCGCGGCTGGCGGCTTCGAAACGCCGCACACGCTCTGGTTCACCAGGACCCCGCTGTCCCTCGCCACGGCCGATTTCAATGGCGACGGCAACGCCGACCTGGCCGTCGCCATACCGCAAAACTCGACGATCCAAGTGCTCTCCGGCAACGGCGACGGCACTTTCCGGAGCGCCATCGAGTTCGCCGCCGGCCCCAATCCGAGCCGTCTGCTGGCGGCCGATGTGAATCGCGACGGCCGGCCCGACCTGCTGGTCAACGGCGCCGAATCGTTGGTGGTCCTGCTGGGGGCCGAGGGCGGATTCCAGCACAGGGAAGTTGTCACCGGCCGCACTGCCTCCGCCCTCATCGCGGCGGACCTGACGGGCGAGGGAGATCCCGACCTGGCGGTGAATTATCCCGGTCCGGCCCTGATCGGCTTCCTCGCCGGAGACCGCGGCGGCGGCTTCCGTCCCGCTGGGGAACTTGGTTTCAGTTCCTCTCCTGGGCAGATGGCCGCGGCCGATTTCAACGGCGATGGCCGCGCGGACCTGGCGGTTGGGGAGCCGGGCGCCGCGGTGGTCTCCATCTTTCTCTCGGGCAGCGGATCGCAGGCGGCGCTCGAGGCTCCCGCGCTGCTCTCTCCCGCCGATGACGCCGTACTCGCGCAAAACGATCCCGGCACCGGCTGCGTGGCCAACCAAGTGACCGGCAGCGGGTACCGGGTCAGGCTGCAATGGATGCCGGGAGGCGGAGCCGTCGAGGGATACGGCGTTCTGGTGACCCGACAGGGGGTAGCCCGGCCGGTGATCGAAACCGTGGTGCCCCGCAATACCACTGCCTTGGACCTGCGGAACTGCGGCTTCATCGCCGATTCCGAACTGGAGGGCTGGCAGTGGCAGGTGCGCGCGCGCGACGCCATCGGCAACTTCAGCCCGTGGAGCGAAACCCGCCGTTTCCGCTTTTCACCCTGCCGCCTGGCGGACGGGCGCGCCTGCGGCGTGCCTCCGCCTTCCGTGCCGCCGCCCCCGCCGGGCGGCCTGCGCATGAGCGTGGCGCGCTCTGAGCACACCGCCACCACGTTGCCCAACGGCAAGGTGCTCGTCGCCGGTGGCTACCAATACACGGGATCCCGCGTGATTGCGCTCGATTCCGCCGAGGTCTATGAGCCCGCCACCGGCAGTTTCGCCTTCACCGGCCCGCTGCGCACCGCGCGCGGCCACCATACCGCCACCCTGCTGGCGAACGGCAAAGTGTTGCTGGCTGGCGGCATGGGCACGCCCGCCACGGGCCAGCCGCCGCCGGCCATCACGGCCGCCGAGATCTACGACCCGAACACCGTCACGTTCACGGCCACCGGCAGCCTCACCGCCCCGCGCGCCGATCACGCGGCGGTACGCCTGCCGGATGGCCGCGTGCTCATCACCGGCGGTGTCAACGCCAGCGGAGTGCCCCTGTCTACCGCCGAGATCTTCGATCCTGAAACGGGCAGGTTCACCGCGCTGCCTCCTATGCAGTTCGCGCGCACCGAGCATACCGCCACGCTCCTGCGCGACGGGCGCGTCCTGATTGCCGGCGGCATCCAGGGCGATAAGGACGCGAGCACCGAGTTCTTCATCCCCGGCACGGGCACGTTCCAGCCCGGCCCGCGGCTGACGCAGCAGCGCTCGCGCCATACCGCGTCGCTGTTGGGCGACGGCCGCGTGCTGATCGTGGGCGGAGCCTTTCCGCTTGGACAGGGCGTAACCACCGCCGACCTGTTCGATCCCGCGGCCTCCGCCTTCACCCAGGCGCCCGGCCCATCGACACCGCGCTGGTATCACACCGCCGCCGCGTTCGGCGCCAGTGTGCTGGTCGCCGGCGGCTACACGGGATCCGGCGGCGCCGCCGTGGGGACCACCGAGCTTTTCAACCTCGGCTCCCGCTCCTGGACTCCGGGCCCCACCCTCTCCGCGCCCCGCGCCAATCACGCCGCGGCGCAAATCGCCGGCGACCACCTGCTGATCACCGGCGGCAACGGCGGCGACAGCCGCAACGTCGTCTGGCTCGACAGCGCGGAACTGGTGCCCACACCCCCGCAGTAAGACTCGTATATCCTGGGTCCATGTTGCACCTGGCTTTGGCCCTGGCCGCCGCCGAGATCGTGGCCGAGCCGTTCACCGCGGCGGGCAGTTTCACCCGCGGCGTCGAGGGTCCCGCCTGCGACCGCGCCGGCAACCTGTACGCGGTCAATTTCGAGCGCCAGGGCACCATCGGCAAGGTCACGCCGCAGGGCGAGGCCTCCCTGTTCGCGGTGTTACCGAACGGCGGCAACGCCAATGGCATGCGGCTCGACAGCCGCGGCCTCCTCATCGTGGCGGACTACCGCGGCCACGCCGTGTGGACGCTCGATCCGGCCACCGGCGGGTTCCTCGAGAAACTCACCGCGGACTGGAAAGGCGCGCAGTTCCATCAGCCCAATGACGTGGGCATCGCCGGCGACGACACCATCTACTTCAGCGATCCCGACTGGAAAAGCAGAGGCGGCCGCCTGTTCATGATCACCGCGCCGCCCTCGCGCCGCACCGTGATGATCGAGGAGGGGCTCACCACCCCCAACGGCGTGACCGTCTCGCCGGACGACCGGCGCGTCTACGTGGGCCAGAGCAGCGCCAACAACATCCTGGTTTACGACCGGCGCCCCGATGGCGCCCTGCACAATAAGCGCGTGCTGATCGACCTGGCCGCCGCGGGCATTCCCAAGTCCGCAGTGCCGGACGGAATCCGCTGCGACGTGAAGGGCAACCTCTGGATCGCCATGCACGGCTACGGCAGAACCATCGTGGTGCGGCCGGACGGCAAACTCGCCCCCGAGTCCGTGCGCAGCCTCGGCACACAGCCGGCCAACATCACCTTTTGCGGCAACACTCTGTACATCACCGAAAAAGAGCACGGGCGCATCGAGAAGGCCCGCGTGCCTTACCCGGGAATCAGGTGAGCGCTACATCTCCAGCTTGCCCTCGTACATCATGTCCTTCAGCTTGAACTTGCGGCTGATCTTCTGCTGAAGCTGGAGCAGCACTTCCACCTCGCCGTCGGCGGCTTCGATCACCGGCGCGCCGCCCTGCCCCTTGGGGAAGAAGCAGTACAAGTTCACGCGCCCCTGCTGGCGGTCGATCTCCACCTGCTGCGCCGGAATCTCGGGCTTATTCTTCAACCGCAGCCGGACACGGTCCTTGATGTCCGCCGCGGCGCGGCCCACCACCTGCGCAGGCAATCCCGCCACCCCCACCACGTAGCGCTCTTCCTTGCGCTCCAGCATCTTCTTCGCTTCGGCGGAGGTCTGTACCTCGTCCTTGAACCGCATGCGCGCCACCGCCTGCCGGATGGGCAGCGCGGTGTGCCAGCGGACGTACACTGTGATGGACGGCGGCGCCTCGGGCGGTTCCGCGTTGCGGCCGCCGCCGCGCGACCGGCCGGCAGACTCGCTGGCGTCGGACATGTCCACTCCGCCGCCCCGGCCTCCGCCTCCCCGCCGCATGCCGCCGCCGCCTTCCGCGCGCACCGCGACGGGACGCGCCCACGGCGAATCCTCCAGCATGCGCTTGACCTGTTTGTCGCTCCACTCGTGGAACTTCTTCTCCTCCCAGAAGTCCGCCGCGGCCAGCGGGACCACGGCCGCCAGGAGGGCAATCGCTATGCGGATCATGCGGAAACACATACCATATACTGGGACCGGATGGAACCCGTTCGCATCCCCATCACCGATGTCTTCGACCTGCACAGCGTGCCGCCGCGCGACGTGAAGGCCGTGGTCCAGGAGTACCTGCTCGAAGCCCGCAAGCTGGGTTTCAAGGCCCTGCGCATCATCCACGGACGCGGCATCGGGGTGCGGCGCGAGATTGTGCGCTCACTGCTCGCGCAAACCGATTTCGTGGCGGATTTCCGTGACGCCCCGGCCGAAGCGGGCGGATGGGGCGCCACCGTGGTTACACTGAAGTGACCGCGCCGGTCCTGGCCGCCACCACTTTCTTGATCCGCTCCACCGCTTCCATCAGGTTCTCGTAGGAATTCGCATAGCTGAAGCGGATGTACCCGGCGCCGTATTCCCCGAAGGCTTCGCCGTTCAGACAGGAAACCCCGCCTTCGTAGAGCAGCATATCGGCGAGCTCGCGCGAGGGGATGCCGGTGCCCTCCACGTTCGGGAACGCGTAGAACGCCCCGCCGGGAACCGGGCAGCGGAAGCCGGGCACTTCGTTCAACCCACGGCAGAACGCGTCGCGCCGGCGGCGGAACTCGGCCACCATGCGTTCCACGTCGTCCTGCGGCCCGTCGAGCGCGGCGATCCCCGCGCGCTGCGTGAAGCTCGCCGTGCAGGAGTTGGAATTCACCATCAGTTTGGTTACCGCCTCCACCAGCCACACCGGCATCACGCCCCATCCCATGCGCCATCCCGTCATGGCGTAGGTTTTCGAAAACCCATCGAGAATAATCGTCTTCTCCAGCATGCCGGGGAAGGCGGTGATGGAGACCGGCGGCTGGCCGCCGTAGCAGATGCGGGAATAGATCTCGTCGGACAAGACCATCAGGTCGCGCCCGGCGAGCATCCGGGCGATCGCCGCCATGTCCTCGCGTGGAATCACGCCGCCGGTGGGGTTCTGCGGCGAGTTCAGGATCACCATCCGGGTGCGGTCCGAAAGACGGTCGCGCAGCATCTCCGGGTCGAGCGAAAACCCCCGGCTTTCGAGCAGCGGAACGGCAACGGGCCGCGCGCCCAGGTACCGGATCAGCGATTCATAGATCGGGAACCCCGGGTTGGGATAAATCACCTCGTCGCCCGGCTCCACCAGCGCCAGCATGCTGAAGAACATGATGGGCTTGCCGCCGGGGACCACCGAAACATGCTCGGGGCCGATCTCGATCCCCCGCGTGCGGTTCATGTAGGCCGCGATGGTCTCCCGCAACTCCGGGTATCCCTGGGTGGGCCCGTAATGCGTCCAGCCCTCCTCCAGCGCCTTCTTCGCGGCTTCCACGATGTGGGGCGGCGTAGGGAAATCCGGCTCCCCAATCTCCAGGTGGATGACGTGACGGCCCTGCGCCTCGAGCGCGCGCGCCTTCACCAACACGTCGAAGGCGGATTCCAGCCCCATCCGGCTCATGCGTTCGGCTAATTTCATGCGATTTTCCTGAAATATGGCACGCCGTTGCGGGTTTCCACCAGCGCCACGCGGTCGTCGATGGCGACCCGCTCGCCCAGTATGCGCCCCGTCACCCGGCCGCCCGCATCCCACGCGATAATGGCCGTCTGGTAGGGCGCCTCGCTCACGAACGCCTCAGGCGCCGAGTGCACAACGGTTTCAGTATAGACGGTGCCCGTGTTCTGATTCATACCGCCCCCAGGATGCTCACCACGCAGGTGGCGCCGGAGCCGCCGAGGTTCTCCGCCAGGCCCAATCCGTGCCGCCCGATCTGGCGCGCGCCGGCCTCGCACCGGATCTGTAGCGCCAGGTCGCAGATCTGCGCCACGCCCGTCGCCCCCACCGGATGGCCCTTGGACTTCAACCCGCCGCTGGTGTTCACCGGCCGCGCCCCGTTGAGCGCCGTGTATCCCGCGGCGGTGTAGGGGCCGCCTTCCCCGCGCGGCGCGAACCCCAGGTCCTCGAGCGCGATGATTTCGGCAATGGTGAAGCAGTCGTGCAACTCGGCGAACTCGATATCGGCCGACTTCACGCCCGCCATGGCGTAAGCCTTCTCCGCCGCCCGGCGCACCGCCGGAAACGTGGTGATGTCCTCTTTCTGGTCGAGCGCCACGTAGTCGGAAGCCTGCGCGCAGGCCAGCACCCGCACCGGCTTACCGGTGAACTCGCCGGCGCGCGCGGCGGGAGCCAGCAGCACCGCGGCGGCGCCGTCGCTCACCAGCGAGCAGTCGTAAAGCGTGAGCGGCTCCGCGATGAACTTCGAAGCCAGCGCCTGCTCCACCGTGATCACCTTGCGCATGTGCGCGTCCGGGTTGAGCGCGCCGTTGGCGTGGTTCTTCACTGCGACCGAGGCCAGGTGCTCGCGCGTGGTGCCGAACTGGTGCATGTGCCGCCGCGCGATCATGGCGAACAGCGAGGCGAAAGTCGAACCGGCTCTCATCTCGCCCGAGCAGTCCCCCGCGCTCGCCAGAATCTCGCTCACTCGCGCGGTGGGCTGCGAGGTCATCTTCTCCACCCCCAGCACCATCACCACCTCGAACACTCCCGCCGCCACGGCGTTGAATGCGTGGAAAAAGGCCGAGCCGCTCGAGGCGCAGGCGGCTTCGAAACGCGTGGCCGGGATCCCCGCCATGCCCAGCGCCGAGGCCACAAAAGGCGCCAGGTGGCTCTGCCCCACAAAAGACGGGCCGGCGAAATTGCCGAGAAAAAACGCATCTACCCGGGAAGCGTCCACGTTTCCATTTTTCAGACACTTCGCGCCGGCATCCACGGCCAGGGAGCGGAGATCGCGGTCGGGGAAAGCGCCGAAAGGGGTCTTGCCGATCCCGATGACGGCAACCGGTCTCATATAATTGAGTTATAACGCTTGTTTTCACGTTCAGCACCACCGTTGGGTGCGAAAATCCACGGGGGGGGCTCCGTTCTTGCTTCCACGGAGCGCTACGATGACGTCTGACTTTTCGTTTCCACGTTTTTCCGGTTGCTGCGTCATGCTTTGTAGACCGTGGAAACCGCCGTTTGTCTTAGCATGAGCGAAGCTGTAGAGCCCGGCCTGGAATTGCTGGAGCGGCAAACCCGGTTTGTTTCCGAGCATTTGCGGCGGATATTCGTCCAAATCTACCGGATTGTGGGCAACGTGGCGGATGCGCAGGACCTGACCCAGGAGGCCTTCATCAAGGCTCTCCAGCGGCAGGACCAGCTAAAGGACGAGGACAAGGCGGCTCACTGGCTCTCCCGTATCGCCACCAACACCGCCATCGACTTCCTGCGGCGCAGCGGCCGCGTCGCGTTCTGCGAGATCGATCACGCCCCGGAAGCCCCCTCGGAAAGCCCCGAACAGATCCTGCTGCGGTCCGAGCATCGCGAATATCTGGAAGACGGCCTGCGGCTGCTCAGCCCGCGCGAACGTGCGGCGCTGATGCTGCGGGATGTGGAAGGACTGCCCGCCGAAGAGGTGGCCCGCCGCCTGGACTGCTCCAAGGCGACCGTGCGCTCGCATATTGCCAACGCGCGCACCAAGCTCCGCGGGTACATGGCAAAGAGGAAGCGGTGAGAAAATGAAGCACCCCAGTGAAGCGACTCTGGCGCTGTACGCGGGAGGAGACCTCTCGTGGTTCGCCCGCCGCCGGACCCAGCGACACCTGGCCCGCTGCGAACCCTGCCGGCTGGAGGCGCAAGGCTATCGAGACCTCCGCGCCGCCCTGCCCGAACTCTCCGGCCTCCCCCCTGGCGTTCATTGGGGGCGGCTCTCGGCTGAGATGAAGGCGAATATCCGGCTGGGACTCGAAGCCGGCGAATGCGTGCGGGCGCAACCCGAAGCGCTCACCGGCTCCTGGCTGGGCGGGCGCGCCCTGGTAGCCTACGCCAGCGTGGCCGCCCTCTTCTTTGCCGGCGTCCTGCTGGAACGGCCCGCGCCGCGGCCCATGCCGCGGCAGGCGCGCGCCATCGTGCTGCAAACCACCTCCGGCGGCATCGAATGGAACGATGGCCGCCAGGCGCTCCGCATCATGCATGCCGGAGCCGAGAATGTGACCGTCACCGTGGGAGCGCAAGGCTCCATGAGGGCCCGCTACGTAGACGGGGAAACCGGCTACGTAACGGTCAATAACGTTTATGTGCAGTAGCCGGCTGCTGAAGCTCGCGGTCCTGCCCGTCTGCGCGTTGCTGGGACAGGATGCGCCGCTCGATCCGCAAAGTTCCATCAAGTTCAACCTGCCCGCCGATTCCCCCGTGGCCGTGCTTTCGGCCAACATGGGCGAGTCCCGTGCCGCCATGCGCGGCAGCGCCACCGTGATCGACCTGCACATGGGGCTCACCCTGCGCAATGCCGGCGCGCGTCCCATCGCTGGAGTCACCCTGCTGGTCACCTCGCAGGAAGGCGCGCTTGGCGGCAAGGGCTCGGTCGCCACCCCCTGCCTCAACGTGCAGCCCGGAGACGCCTTCCCCGTGCGCATCGACCTGCGGCTCATGCGGCCCATGCAGGCGCCCGGCGGCCCGCTGGTGCAGGTCAGCCTGGACGGCGTGTTATTCCGCGATCTCTCCTTCTACGGCCCCAACCGGTTGGATTCCCGCCGCACCCTGACCGCGTGGGAAATGGAAGCGCAGCGCGACCGCGCCTACTTCAAGCAGGTGCTGGCGGCGAAGGGCCAGGTGGGCCTCCAGGCGGAGGTTCTGGCCAGCCTGCAACGTCAGGCCGAACGGCCGCGGCTGAACGTCGCGGTTTCCCGCGGTCCGGCGGTGAGTTCCGCCGCGCTCGGACCGGAGCGCGTGGCGAAATTCGCCTTCCTGCAATTCCCCGATTCGCCCGTGGTGCCCATCCAGGGCTGGGCGCAGATCGCCGGCAATGAAGCCCGCGCGCCGCGCGTCGAGGTGCGCAACCGCTCCGGGCGGCCCGTCCGCTACGTGGAAATCGGCTGGGTGGTCACCGACCAGCAGGGACGCCAGTTCATGGCCGCGCAACTGCCCGGCGCGCAGCCCGACCTCTACCTGCCGCCCGGCCGCACCGGCCGGCTATTGCAGGAGACTGCCCTCAAGTTCACGCGCAACGAAGGCCAGCCCGTGCCGCTCTCCTCCATGGCGGGGTTCGTCAGCCAGGTGGAGTTCGCCGACGGAGAGCTCTGGATTCCGGACCGGCGAAGCCTGGCGAACGCGCAGTTGCTTGGCGTGCTGGCCGCCTCGGCAGAAGAACAGCGGCTGACGGAGATCTACCGCAAGCGCGGTCTGGCGGCGCTGGTGGCGGAACTGAACCGCTATTGAGGGAAGTCCCGCCCCGGCCGGTCTGTCCGGCCCTGGTTTCGCGGTTTGACATCCCGCACGCTCATCCGCTATCCTGAAATTACTTTCTGCTCGAACGGCATCCCCACTGTACGTCATCCGTCTCTGGAGGATTATGACTCCCCAAGAAGTACTGGACTTCGCGAAAAAAGAAGGCGCGAAGCAGATCGATCTGCGGTTCACGGACATCCCGAGCCTGCAGCACCACATTTCCTACCCGATCAGTCAACTGGATCTCGGCTCTTTCGAAGAAGGCTTCGGCATGGACGGGTCGAGCATCCGCGGCTGGGCGGCCATCAACGAGAGCGACATGCTCATCATCCCGGATCCGACCATGGCCTTCATGGATCCGTTCGCCGAGACACCCACGCTGGTGATGTACGGCGACATCATCGACCCGATCACGAAGCAGCATTACGAGCGCGATCCGCGCTGGATCGCCAAGAAGGCCGAACTCTACCTGAACAACAGCGGCATCGCGGACACCGCCTACATGGGCGCCGAAGCCGAGTTCTTCATTTTCGACAACGTCAGCTTCGACCAGAACCAGCACTCCGGCTACTACTTCATCGACGCCGAAGAGGGCCGCTGGAACTCCGGACGGCGCGAGAACAACCTGGGCTACCGCCCGCGCTACAAGGAAGGCTACTTCCCCGTCCCGCCCACCGACCACTACCAGGATCTGCGCAGCGAGATGGTGGCCACCATGCTCTCCTGCGGGCTGAACATCGAGTGCCACCACCACGAAGTCGCCACCGGCGGCCAGTGCGAAATCGACCAGAGATTCGACACGCTGGTGAAGTCCGCGGACAACATGATGCTTTACAAGTACATCGTCCGCAACGTGGCCAACCAGTACGGCAAGACCGTGACCTTCATGCCCAAGCCGATCTTCGCGGATAACGGCAGCGGAATGCACACGCACCAGAGCCTGTGGAAGGGCGGCCAGCCGCTGTTCGCGGGCGATTGCTACGCCGGCCTGAGCCAGATGGCGCTGTGGTACATCGGCGGCCTGCTCAAACACGCGCGTGCCCTTTCGGCGATCATCGCCCCCACCACCAACAGCTACAAGCGCCTGGTGCCGGGCTACGAGGCGCCGGTCAACCTCGCTTACTCGCGGCGCAACCGCTCGGCGGCGATTCGCATCCCGATGTACTCGGCCAGCCCCAAGGCCAAGCGCATCGAGTTCCGGCCGCCCGACCCGTCCTCGAACCCGTACCTGTGCTTTGCGGCGTGCCTGATGGCGGGGCTTGACGGCGTGTTGAACAAGATCGACCCCGGCGAACCGCTCGACAAGGACATCTACGATCTGTCTCCGGAGGAGATGAAGAACGTTCCCTCCATGCCGGGCACCCTCGACGACGCGCTTGATTGCCTCCAGGACGACCACGCCTTCCTCATGCGCGGCGACGTGTTTACCGAGGAGATGATCGAGACGTTCATCGACTACAAGCGCAAGAACGAAGCCGAGGCCGTGCGGCTGCGCCCGCATCCCTACGAGTTCGCGCTCTACTACGACGTATAGCCCGGCGCGCCGCCTGCCCCGCGCCAGCGGCTTCGCCGGCGCCGCCTGCCGGCGCTTGCGGGTGAAACGGCGGGAGCGCTACACTCGATCTTCCATTACCTAAGAAGGGATCTCGCGTGAAGCTCGCTCCCGTTGATTATCTGATTCTCGCCGTCTACTTCGCTTTCGTCCTGGGCATCGGCTGGCGGCTGCGCAAGCGGGTCTCCACCAGCGGCGACTTCCTCCTCTCGGGCCGGTCGGTGCCCGTCTGGATCACCAGCCTCGCCTTTCTGGCGGCCAATCTGGGCGCCCAGGAACTGATTGGCATGTCCGCCTCCGGCGCGAAGTACGGCATCATGACGTCGCACTTCTACTGGGTGGGGGCGGTGCCGGCCATGATCTTCGTGGGCGTGTTCATGATGCCGTTCTATTACGGCAGCCGGGCGCGCTCGGTGCCGGAGTACCTGAAGCTGCGCTTCGACGAGAAGACGCGGGCGTTCAACGCTTTCACTTTCGCCACCATGACGGTGTTCTCGAGCGGCATCTCGATGTACGCGCTCGGGCTGCTCCTGCAACTGGTGCTGGGGTGGAGCTTCACCGCGTCGGTGATGTTTTCCGCGCTCATCGTCCTGATCTACACGTTCCTGGGCGGGCTGACCAGCGCCATCTACAACGAGGTCCTGCAATTCCTGCTGATCGTGATCGGGTTCGCGCCGCTTTCCATCATGGCGGTGGCGAAAGCGGGCGGATGGGAAGGCATGGCGGCGCGCATTCCCCCCCACATGACGCACTCCTGGACCTACATGGGCAGCGCCGCGCAGAATCCCATGGGTGTGGAGGTGTTCGGGCTCGTCGCGGGACTGGGGTTCGTCCTTTCGTTCGGCTACTGGTGCACGGACTTCCTGGTGGTGCAGCGCGCCATGGCGGCGGAATCGATGTCGGCGGCGCGGCGCACGCCGCTGATTGCCGCTCTGCCGAAGATGATCATCCCCTTCATCGTGATCGTGCCGGGCATCGCGGCGGTGGCGCTTTCCAACATGGCCTCCGGTTATGCGCTGCCGATGAAGAACGGCGGACCGGATTACGACCAGGTGCTCACCACCCTGATGGCCCAGTTCTATCCCTCGGGGATGCTCGGCGTGGGGCTTACGGGCCTGATGGCGTCGTTCATGTCGGGTATGGCTGGGAATGTGACCGCGTTCAACACGGTGTGGACCTACGATATCTACCAGACCCACATCCGCCCCAACGCGCCGGACCGCCATTACCTGGCGGTGGGCCGCATCACGACCGTTGCGGGCGTGGCGCTCTCCATCGCCACGGCGTACCTGGCGCAGCACTACAACAACATCATGGACCT
>JBHGBM010000050.1:0-39691 GCA_041946965.1 Bryobacteraceae bacterium | reverse complement strand
AATGGTGTCAGGCCTCAACCGCCCGGCGTGGCCCCGGAGCGGGTGCATAATTCAGGTGTCATATCTTTCCGAGTGTAACTCGCGGCTTCCCCGGCGCATGCAGGGCTGCGCGTCAGAACTCAATCCGCAGCGCCAGTTGCGTACTGCGCGCCGCGCGCGCCGAGTTGATTTGGCCGAACGCCGGGGCGCCGGCAGAGTGGGCCGGCAACCCGAAGCTGGTCTGGTTCAGCAGATTGAAGAACTCGGCCCGGAGTTCGGCGCGCCAGCCCTCAGCGATCGGGAAACGCTTGTTGAACGACGCATCCACGTTGGTAATGCCCGGGCCGGTCATGATCGAGCGGCCCGCCGTGCCAAAGCGGTATGCCGCGGGCTGGCTGAACGCCGCCGTGTTGAACCAGCGCGCCAGCGTCCGCTCGGATTCGGGCAGCCGCGGGTTTCCTATGAGGTCCGCGCGCACCGAGCCGGCCGGAAACGCGTTGGTCTGGTTGGTGAAGCTGAACACGCTGAACGGCGGACCCGACTGGAACGACGCGATCACGCCCGTCCGCCAACCGCCGAACAACGTGGTGAGCAGGCCGCGCGCGTTCAACAGCGGCAGGTCGTAGACGCCGCTCACCACGGCACGATGCCGCACATCGCTTCCGGAAAGTCCCTTATCGAGGCCGCGGTTGTAAAAGTCCATGTAACTGCCCGAATCGCCGAATTCGCTGTAGGATTCGGCGTCGTCGATGAACTTGGAGAACGTATAGTGGGCCAGCATGGTCAACCCCGCGCGGTAGCGCCGCTCCAACTTGACGTAGCCGCCGTGGTAGGTGGAGTTGCCGATTGCCGGGTTGATCGAGACCACGTTGGAGAACTGGGGGAAGGGGCGCCGCACCTGCGCGTTGCCGGGCCCGAGCAGCGCCGGGGGCACCTGGTTGAGCGAAAGGTCGGGCGCCGTGAGGTGGTGGCTCAGGTTGGCAAGATAGGCCAGTTCGACCAGTGTGTTGCTGGCCAGCTCGTGCTGGATGTTGAGGTTGTATTGCAGCGAGATCGGCGTGGCGCGGTTGCGCTCGAAGAAGGTCACGGCGGTGTTGGTGGCGAGCCCACGGGCACCGCGCCGTAGCCCGCGCCGAGCTGCTCAATCGTGGGTCGCGTGAAAGCCGGGAAGCCCTCACGCAGCCGCATTGCGGACGTGATCCCGGGCTCGGGCGACGTCAGCCGGTAATCCGTGGTGAAGCCCAGGGCCGCGGCGGTGCCCACGATCGCGTTCACCGACGAACCGTAGATGATACCGGCGCCGCCGCGGACCACGGTCTTCTCCCGCACGCTCCAGGCAAAGCCCACCCGGGGGCCGAAGTTGTTGGCGTCGAAATCGTATGCCGAGCGCGGCACTCCCCCGCGCCCGGCGAAGGTGACCACGCCGGGCGTCTTCGATACCGGGTTGATCGCGGTCATGTCGAAGGCGTTCATGCGGTTGTTGTCCTCGGTGCGCGGGCGCGTGCCCTCCCACCGCAGCCCGAGGTTGAGGGTGAGGCGGGCGTTCAGGCGCCAGTCGTCCTGGAGGAACGCCCCCCAGTACGACGCCCGTGACCGGATGGGGTCGGGCCGGATCATGTTGGCGTTGTCCACCTCTCCAAGCAGAAACGTGGCAAACGCATTGCCCGTGCCCGAGGTGTTGGGCAGCCCGGTCATGAGCGTGCCGAAGGTGAAGTTGCCGCTCGAAGAAGTGTCGGTGTCGTCGTTGAATTCTCCGATGCGGGCCTCCATCCCGATCTTCAGCGCGTGGCGGCCGCGGAACCACGATACGGACTCCTGAATGTGCCAATCCAGCAGCGGGCTGGAGAAACGAAACGGCGCGCCGCTCAGCGCGGTGAAGCCCGAGATGTTGATAATCGGAAACGCCACCCCCGAGACGCCCTTCAGCCCCAGTTTCGCCGCGTAATCCTTCTCCTTGTTGACCCGTTGGTTGAAATAGTCGCGGCGCACCATTCCGAAGCGGACATCGTTGAGCAGATTCGACCGGAAGGTGTGCGTCCACGAGCCCAGCAGGTTATGCGTCTTCTGGTCCGTGCGGGTGGCCGCGGACGGGTCGGCGGCGCGCTCGCCGGCCAGGCCTGGGTTCGCGTTATGCGTGTCCGCGATGAAGTACCGCACCATGAGCTGATTGGCGGCGTTGAACTGGTGGTCCACCCGGCCCACCACGATGTTGCGGTTCATGGTGGGGCGGGAATTCTGGCCGAAGTTGTTGGCGCCCGCGATGTTCCCCGGCAGATTCGGCTCCACGAAATAGGGCAGGATGGCGCGCGACACCGGATCGATGCGATTGGCCGGGATGATGTTGCCCGGGAAAGGCTGGCGCACGTTGCGCTGCGTGGTAGCCGGATCATAGATCTGGATGAGCCTGCCCTGCGCGTTGAACGTCTGGGAGAAATCCCCTTCCCGCTGGCGGAGGCTCGGGACCGTCCAGAAGCCCGGACCGCCGGTCACCTGCTGCGTCCGCTCGTAAGTGACGAAGAAATGCGTGCGGTCTCGGATAATCGGGCCGCCCACGGAGCCTCCGAACTGGTGCTGCCGGAACTTGGGCCTGCTGGCGGCGAAGAAGTTGCGCGCATTGAGCGCCTCGTTCTGAGCATACTCGAACAGATTGCCGTGCCAATCGTTCGTGCCGGAACGGGTGGCCAGCGTCACCACCCCGCTCTGGGATTGTCCGTACTCGGCGGAGTAGCTATTCGCGATCACGCGGAATTCCTGCATGGCGTCCATGGGCAGCGGCACCTGGCTCTGGTTGACCGCCAGGCCCACGGTGTTGGTGTGATTGCCGCCGTCCATGGTGAACTGCTGGTTGCGCATGCGGCCGCCCGCCACGCTGAACTCCGGGATGTCGCCGGTCACCGCGCGGATCGTCGCGCCGGGGATCAGCGCGATGAGCGCGGTGGAGGTGCGGTTGGGCATGGGCATGCCCGCGATCATCTGGCGCTCGACGAGCTGGCCGACGCTGGAAGTCTGCGCCTCGAGCACGGGCGACGCGGCGGTGACGTTAATCGTCTCCAGCACGTTGCCTACCTGCAACACCAGGTCGACCTGCAACGTCTGGGCGATTTGCACGCTGATGCCGCCGCGCAGCAGTTTCTGGAATCCGGCTGCTTCCACTTCCACCCGGTAGACGCCGGGAATGAGGGCCGCCACGCGGTACAGTCCGGCTTCGTTGGTCGTGGTGCCAAGCGCCACGCCGGATTCTTCATTGATCACCTGAACGGCGGCCTTAGGCACGGCCGCGCCCGAGGAATCCTTCACCACGCCCGCCAGCGTGCTGGTGGTGGACTGGGCCACGGCGCTGCAAACCGACAACGCCAGCGCGAATGCACATTTCAGATACATGCGACCTTTGACTCCGTTGTCATGAATATCGCGTCCCGGCGGCGATTGCAAGCGCGGGTCCTGTGCGGCTGTCCCCCCGCCTATGTGGCGCATTGCGGGATCAGATCCGCGGGGCGGCCCCGCAGAATTCCGCTCGCCCGGCCAAAGCCCCTGGCGCGCTGAAGCGCGACATCCTCCGCACGGTACACGCAACGGCTCAATACTTCGTGCGGCAGTCCGGGATCACCGAAACGCCGCATCCACGCCAGCGACTGCTCGTGGAGTCTGGCGCGAAGCCGGCGGTGGGCCGCCGAACCGAACAGGTTGCGCTGCTCCCAGCGGTCTGTCTCCCGATCGTAGAGGCAGTTCCAGGAGATGTTTCCGGGTTGCTGGAAATAGGATTCCCGATACAGCGACCAGCCGCCCTTGCCCGTATCGAACGAGTAAGTGTAACGTCGCGTGTAAACGCCGCGCCAGTCAAGCGGGGAAAGGAACAGAGGCACCGATTCCACTTCGCCGTCACGCTGGTTGACGATCGCCGGCCGCAGGCTGCGTCCCGCGCATGCGGCTGGCACCCGCAACCCCATGAGGTCCAACAGCGTCGGCATCAGGTCGAGCGTGCCTACCAGCAAGTCGCTGGCGCGCGGCCGCAGCACGCCGGGGTAGCGCATCAACAACGGCACCCGGATGGACTCCGCCTCCGGCCTCATCTTGTTGTGGCGGAAGCCGTGCGAGAGCAGCGTGTCGCCGTGGTCCGAGGTGTATACCACCAGCGTGTTCTTCGCCAGACCCGTCTGCTCCAGCTTTTCCGTCACCCACCCGAAGGCCCTGTCCAGGCTTGTGCACATGGCCATGTGGCCGCGGTAAACTCCGCGCACGGAGGGCGTGTCGGCCACGTTCCCGCGCAGCGGGATGGCCGCCGGGTCGTAGAGCTTCAGGCAATCCTCGGGTGCGCCGTAACCGTCCTCCGGACCCTTCGCGGGCGGGCGAACCGGCGCCCAGTTGTGCGGTGGGTGCCAGGAGAGGAACAGGGCAAACGGCCTGTCCGCGTTGTCGTCTATGAAGCGCAGGGCCTGGCGCGTTTGCGCATAGGGTTCCCAATCCCCGTACGGCGTGCGTTGGCCATTTTCGTCCCAATAGTAGGACCGGTCCTTGTCGAAGACTACGGTGCAGTTGTTGGACAGAAAGGTGTGGTCGAAGCCGTAGCGGTCCCGGCCCGGCGGAATAGGGCGGACGCGGTTCCCGCCATACAAATGCCACTTGCCGACGTACCCCATGCGGTAGCCCGCGTCGCGCAGAACCTCGCCGAAGTAGTCCCCGTCGCCGGCGATCATCCGCACATCATTCTCCAGCGCTCCGGACTGCATCGGGTGAAGGCCGGAGAGCAGCAGCCCGCGAAACGGCGTGCACAACGGCGAACTGCTGATGCAGTGGTTGAAACGGACGCCCTCGGCGGCCAGGCGATCCAGGTTGGGCGTGACGATGCTGCGGTTGCCGTAACAGCCCAGCATGTCCCAGGACTGCTGATCGCTGAAGACGAAGACCAGGTTGGGCCGCTTTCGCGGCGCGTCTTGCAGGCCGGCCGCGCCGCTCAGGGCGCCGGTGAAAGCGCGTCGGGTTAGAGTGGATTCGGTCATCACTGCGCTCTGCGAAGCCGGAACTCTTCCCGGACGGTGAAACAACAGACAGCATACCCGTGGAAGAGTCGCGGCACAACCGTGATCTGAAACGGCTGCGAAGCGGCGGACTTCCTTGTGTTCTCCCTGAGAACCCGCTAACTTGGTTCTTCCAAGTGGAGTCTACTATGCCAAAGCCTTCTGTCAAGACCACCTCCCGCGTCAAACGGCCCAAAGCCGATATTCAGCGGGAATTCGAGGGGATCCAGGACGAAATCGTCGCCGCGCGGGAAACCGCCGACGCGAAGGCGGACGAACTGGCGCGCCTGAAGGAAAGCGAAATCAGGCAGGCCGCCGAAGGGGTTACCGTGGATGGCACGGTGGAGCAGATTTCCAAGCTGGGGCTCGAAATCTCTCGCGCTCTTGGCGGAATCTCGGAGAAGCTGGTGGAGGAAGTCAACCGGCTCACCATGCTGCGTGCGGCCGTCGAGCTGGAGCGCAAGGAATTGGAGCGGCTGCACAAGATCGATGTGGCCGCGACGGCCCTGGACCAACTGGTTCAGGAATACGCCCAGCGCAAAGAGCGGCTGGAAGCCGAAATCACGGCGCAGCGATCGGCTTGGGAAACCGCCGTGCAAAATGCCGAGCGCGAGCGCAAGGAACAGGAGGATGCCCTCAAGAAGCAGCGGCAGCGCGACATCGACGAGTACGAGTACAAAAAGAACCTCGAGCGCAAACGCGCCCAGGACAAGTACGACGAAGATGTCCGGCAGCAGGAGAAGAAGAACCAGGAGCGCCAGGAGACCCTGGAAAAGAACTGGGCGCAGCGCGAGGCGGCTCTCCGGGAAGCCGAGGAGGAACTACAGCGCCTGCGGAAGGAGGTCGCCGAGTATCCCGCCCGGCTGGAGCGTGAGATCGCGCGTGCCGCCACGCAGGCCGCCAAGGAGGCCCGGCAGCAGGCCGAGCAACAGGCGCAGCTTGTGCAGAAGGACGCTGAATCGGACCGCCGTGTGGCGGAATTCCGGATCAAGACCCTGGAAGAGCTGAATGCCCGCCAGGCCGCGCAGATAGCCGACGTGCAGAAGCAACTCGACGAGGCCAAGAAGCAGGTCCAGGAGATCGCGGTTCGGGCGATCGACGGGGCCTCCGGCGCCCGGGCGCTCGCTCACATCAACGAGATCGCCATGGAGCAAGCCAAACACCGCGGGCAGCAGTCATAGCAGGACCGCGCGCGTCCGCCGGGAACGCCTTGCGGAAAAAGTCGAACGCGCCGTCGCCGAGTTCCTCGTATAACCGCTGGTAACTGTGTTTCACGCCCTTCACCAGCGTGAATTCGTGCTCGATCTTGAGTCCGTCGAGCAGCGCGTGAAAATTCTGGTTGGCTTCCAGGGTGCCGCGGCCGGTATCCGCGTCTCCCACCACGATGCGCACCAGCATCCGTCCCCGGATCCTTTGGGCGTTGCGGCGGGCAAGCTGGAAGGGATGGTGCGCCTCGAAAAACTCGCGGTTGCCGCGGAACACGCCCTGCCAGATATTCTCCATCCTGGAGAACCGCTCGGCGCTGAGTACGGCCCCGGCAAGGTTCGACACCGCGCAGAACAACTCCGGGTACTCGAAGCCCAGGTGCGCCGCGCCGTGGCCCCCCATGGAAAAACCCTCAATCGCGCGGCCCGCCCGGGCGGCCACGGTCCTGTAGGTCGCGTCGATGTGCGGGATCAGATCGCGGACGATCATGTCCTCCACGGGCTGCCCGCCGCCGGGACGGTTGACGAACAGGCTGCCAGGGAGCCCGTTGACCAGCACCACGATCATCTCCGGCGCCTTGCCGTTGCGGATGGCGGTGTCGAGCAGCGCGACGAACGGGCCGCCGGTCCGTTGGTTGCCGCCGCCGCCATGCAGCCAATAAAGCACCGGGTAACGCCGCTCCGGATTCGCGCCGTATCCCGGCGGCAGATAGATCAGGTAGCTCACATCCGCCCCCGCTGCGGCGCTGCGGAAGGTCTTGTAGTGCGTGCCGGAAGGCTCTTCGCGCGTCGGCTCGAGCCAGGGCGCCGCCCGCTGCCCCGGCAGGGCAGCGGCACCCAGGAAAAGGAAAGCGGCTGCGTTCCTCAGGCAAGCGGTCCTGGCGCCGCGCCCTCGTTCGCTTAACGGCATATCTCATGATGATGCCACCGGGCGGAACCGTTTTGACAACCCGCCCGCGCCGTGAAAGAATCGTGCCTTCCATATCGCCATGAATACAGCCGGGATGAAGCTCTCGTGCATGGTTGCGGCCTTCTGGTGCGTCTTGTACGCCCCGCCTCTCAAGGCCGCCGAAACTTCCATGCGCAACAGCCGCCTTTCGGTGACTCTGGACGCAACGGGCATGCTGCACGTGCGCGACCTTGCGGCGGATCTCGAGTGGCGCCAGACGCCCTCGGGCGACGCCTTCCAGGTCGCCTCCGCCCAGGTGCGCGGCGGTCCGGGCCACCAGGAGATCCTCGCTGCGCTGACCGGTCCGGCGGCCCTGCGCATGAGCGTCGTGCTGCCGGCGGATTCCGCTGAAATACGCACCAAGCTATACGCCGGCGCGCCGCTCAAATACAGGAAGTCCATCGCTTATCCGCACTCCTTCACCGCGCCGCGCTCCACGGCGGAACTGGCCCTGCCGTACCAGGAAGGCATCCTGCTGAAACTCGACGACCGCAAGCCGATCGACGTAGCCGGCGACCTGTTCAGCCTGGCGGGCTGGCCCCCCGGCGGCCTCACGATGCCCTGGTTCGGCGTCGTCAATGGCGAGGCCGGCGCGCTCGCCATCATCGCCACTCCTTTCGATGCCGACGTGCGTCTGAAATGGACTTCAGATTCCTTGTCCGCGCAGACAGAGTGGCTGCCCTCTTTCGGCGAATGGCGGTATCCCCGGGAGGTGATCTATTGGTTCACTTCCAAAGGGGGCTACGTCGCGCTGGCCAAACGCTATCGCGAATACGTCCGCGGTTTGGGCCGCTTCCGGACGTTGAGGGATAAGGCCGCCGATAACCCCGCGCTCGCGAACTTCCTGGGCTCGGCCCACATCTGGCCCAACGGCGAACTGCTCGCGCCGTCCTTTCTGGACGAGTTGAAACGCGCCGGCTTCGCGCGCGCCACCATCATGCTGCAACATGGCTTCGACCCGCGGCGGGCCTCCGAACTGCTGCGCAAAGCGCACGAGCACGGGTATCTGCTGGGCCGGTACGATAACTACAATCTCACCGGCAAACCGGAATGGAACTATCGCGCCGGTCTAGACGCCGCCAAAGATCCCGGCGGCAAGCCGCTCGAGCGCGGAGGAGGAAAAATCCTCACCTGCGGGCGCCAGGCGTGGGAGCGCGCGCTGCTTCAGCAACCCTCGGATCTGGCGGCCGTGCCCTACGATGTGCAATCCATGGATACCCTCCTCTCGCAAAAGCTGCGCGAGTGTTGGGACCCCGCCCATCCCGCCTCCCGCGAGGAGGATGCCGGCTTTCGCCGCTCCATCATGGCGGTCGCCTCACGGCAGTACCGCCAGGTTACGGGATCGGAGGACGGCATGGATTTCGCCTTCGACCAGACCGACTTCCTCGAAGGTCCCATGACCCTGCACCGCTTCATCGACAAGCCCATGCGCTCGACCGTGTGGGAAGAAACCGCCGATGCCGGTCCGGCGGTCCGGCGCCGCGGCAAGGAGGAAACCAAGGACTTCAAACTCCTGCCCGCGCCCCCCGGGGACGACTACAAAGCCTACGCCATGAACGAGGCGCGCCGCGTGCCGCTGCTGGAACTCGTCTACCACGATTCCGTGTCCACTACCTCGCACTGGCGGTGGAGTAACATGCGCGTGCGGGATTTCTGGTGGAAGGCGGACCTCCTCAACGTCCTTTACGGCAACCGGCCCATGTGGTTCATCGACCGGGAGATCTGGGACCGCCATCGCCAGCGGCTGGTGGAATCCTACCGCAAGGTGTGCGGCTGGAATGCGCGCATCGGCCTGGATGAGATGGTCGCCCACGAGTGGCTGACGCCGGACCGCGCCGTACAGCGCACGCGATGGAGTTCGGGCGCGGCTGTCACGGTCAATTTCTCAGACAAACCGTTTCACGCCGGCGCATTCAGTGTTCCCCCGCGCGATTACGTCATATCCAGATGAGAACCGCAATCCTGTTGTTTGCCTCGGCGCTGTTACAGGCGTGGGCCGCGCCGCCGGTTGCCTTTGACGCGGCCGCCCGCACTTATTCGCTCACCTTGCCCGGCGCGGCCCCATGGCGCGGCATCTCCGCGGCGGTGAAGGTCGAAGGCCAGTGGCTGCGTCTCGCCGATTTCGCCGCCTGCGAGTGGCGGCCGTCGCCGGCGGGCGGCGCCATCGAGTGCCGCGGAACGCCCCCGCTTCGCACAATGTCGCTCGCCTTCGCGCGAGCCGGGGGCCGCGTCGTGCTGCGCGCTTCCGCCGCCGCGGCCCGGACCTGCCGGGTGCAAGGCTTCCTCCTGCTTGACTCGCCCTCCGGCCCTCCGCTCGAGCAACCGGCCTCGGACTGGGTGCTCTACGGGGATGGATTCAACGCGCTCGAAATCGGCACGCTGCTGCGCCTGGACCGGATCGCAAGAAAGACAGTTCCGGCCTGGCTTTCCATACTCCACAATCCCAACCGCAAACAGACGTTCGGACTGGCAGCCTTGAGTTCGCGGACGTGGCCTGCCTGGTTCGAGTGGGGTCCGGGGAGCCGGCTCGCGGTGCGCGCGAGCGGGGAGTCCGCCGTCGAAACCGTGACCCTCAGGGCCGGCGCAACGCTGGCGGCGGATCCGGTCACGGTGGGCTTCTGGAACGGCCTGGCGGGCCACGCCGTGCTGGCGCAACTGGCGGACGAAATCGCCCGCGCCAACCCACGCCCGCGGCCGGCGCGGCGTCCCGATCCGGGCTGGTGTTCCTGGATGTACCACGCGGGTAGAGTGGGCGAGCGCGATGTTCTGCAAGCGGCCGACAGCTTGAAACAACGGCTGGCCGCCTCCGGGTACCGCCTGGTCCAGATCGATGGCGGCTGGTGGGACAAGCGGGGCGACTGGCGGCCGAACACCAGTTACCCGCACGGTATGAAATGGCTCGCGGCCGAGGTGCACCGCCGCGGCTTGCGGTTCGGCATCCACATGAGCCCGTTTCGCATCGATTCCGATTCCGAACTGGCGAAAAAGCACCCGGACTGGATGCTGCGCGAGCCCGGCGGCGCGGGCCTGATTCAAGAGAAGGGCCGGGAACCGAAATACGTCCTGGATGCGAGCCATCCGGCCGCGCTTGCCTGGCTCCGCGATCTGTTCGGCGCCATGGCGCGGGACTGGAACATAGACTATTTCAAGCTCGATTTTCTGAGCCTGGGCGTGCGGGAAGGCCTACGGCATGACCCGTCGATGACCGGCGTGCAGGCGCTCGCGGCCGCGATGAAGACGATTCGCGAGGCCATCCCGCCCCACGTGCTCATGCTGGGCTGCAACCTCCCCAGCCTGAACGGGTACGAGTACTTCGATGCCGTGCGGATCGGTCCCGACATCAACAAAGTCGGGCGGCCGCATGCCGGACCCAACGGCGAGTTCGCCGCCATGGTCTGGGGACCGCCCCTGGGCTTCGTGCAAGGGCCGGGCGGGGATTCGCAAACGCTTGCCGCCCAGGCCCGCGCTGTGGCGCGGCAGTTCTACACCCATGGCCGCCTGTTCGTGAACGATGCGGACGCGGTCCTGTTGACTCCCGCCTGGGGCCTGGAAGAAGCGCGCGCGCATTTTACGCTTGCCGCGCTCACTGGAGGCAGCCTGTTCCTGGGCGACCGCCTGGATGCCCTGCCGCCCGAGCGCCTGGCGCTGGCCGCCAACCCCGCCGTCCTGGATGTGTGGCGCGAAGGCCGCCATGCCGTTCCCGTGGATCTCTTCTCCGGCGAGGAATTGCCGCGCCTTTGGCGGCTGGAGCGTTCCACGGGTGCGATCGTGCTCGCGGTTTTCAACTGGCTCGATAGCGGCCGCGAATCGGCGGTAACCGCCGCGGATTTCGGCTTCGATCCGGCGCGGAGCTGCGCCGTTCGCGACCTGTGGTCGGGATCCCCGGTGGAGATGCAAAACGGCACGCTGCTGCTGCGCCAGCCGCCTCATTCCGTCCGGTTGCTGGAAGCCCGGCCGTGACATCGTGTTCGAGAATCACCTGGAAGAACACCCGTCATTTCCTGCGCGCATCTTTTTCCGCACGCATCTTGTCGCGCAGTTCCGGCCACGGGTCATCCTCCGCGCGGCGGTACAGACCGGTGCGGATGAGTTTCTGTTTGTAGGCTTCGTATCCCAGCTTGCGCGCCTCCGCAATCGCCGCGCTGATCTTCGCGCACGTGGCCGCGTCGTCGCCGTCGGCCTGCCACAGTTCCCAGTATTCGGCGCCGGCGCGCACGAAGTTCAGCACCGCCATCTCGATGCCGCCCTGCCGCTGCGGCGTGGTCAGGAAACTGGCGAAGCTCTGGTACCCGTTCAGGAGCCGGTCCTTGTATTTCAGGATGGGGTTGCCCGGCCGCGCCTCGGTCTCCTTGCGGCCGTTCAGTCCGTTGCTCTGTAGCGCGAACTGGCGCGCGTGCTTCTCCAGACCGTAAAGCACGATCTGTTCGGAGAGCTGGTCCGGCGAGATATCCGGCAGCGGCGCGCTATTGGACATGTGCAGGCAGACCAGCCGGCCCGGGAACGCCGCCGCCCACTCGTCCATGTATTTCCTGTAGACCGCCAGCAGCCGCGCGCCTGTGAGCCCGGCTTCTTTCCACTTCCGCACGTCCTCGGGGCGCTTGGGCAGGTGCATTTCCGCGCTCATGAAATTGGCGCAGGTGAGCGTGACGCCCACGCAGTGCGGGTCGGCGCCGTAGCGTTCGCCGAGTTTCCGGATCAGGCGCGAAAAGTGCTCCTGATATACGGGGTCCCACGGTATGGGGACCAGCGCATTCTCGCCGTAGTTGCCGCGGTTCGGGTTCGAGACCAGCGTTTCGAGCCGCGCCGCCCCGGCCTCGTAGATCCATCGCGGGCAGTACATGCCCGGGGTGATCTTGAGCTTGTACTGCTTGCCCGCCTCCCGCGCGATGGCCGCCGCCCGGTCGAGCGCGGAGAAATCGTACTTCTCACGCGCGGGCTCCAGGCTCTGCCACGCGGCGCCCACCAGCACCCCGTTGAGATAGCGGTTGGACTTGAGCGCCGCCGCCGCGCGGTTCGCATCGGCCCTTGAGCCCGAGGCGTTGAGGCCCGTGTACAGCCCGCTCATGGCCTGCGCGTAGAGGCTGCCGGAAAGCGCCAAAAGTGCGTAGAAGATCCGCAAAATGCGTGTCAGATAAAGCCGGGCAACTGGCATGCTGGAATCTACTCCGGATTTCTTCCTAAGTCAATTGGCGCTGCCCGGTCTGGGCGACATTCCCGCGCAGGCCGCATTCTTAGAAACTGTACCGCACTGCCAGAATGCCGTGCGAGTTGCGGCGGTAGCGGCCCAGGAAATCGGATTCCGATCCGCGCATCAAAGCCAAGCCAGCGGTGGCGCGCCAGTGCTGGCCGAATGCCTGGGTGTATTCCAGCTTGGCCCAGATTCCCTTGCCGTTCTGCCGCACCGCGGTTTCCACCGCCACGCTGCGGTTGGTGTCGATGGTATAGCCCGCCCGGCCCACGAAGGCGCGCGCCAGGCCGCGGTCGGGTGCGAAATCCAGGAACGCGCGCCGCCCGGTGACCACCTGCCCGGCGTAGCCTCCCACCAGGAACCACTCGCCGGTCTGCCGCTCCAGTTGCACCACATACAGCGCGTACTCGTCGGCCGTGGGGTCGCTTGACGTGAAGTACGCGGCTTCGGCCTTGATGGATACCGCGCGCAGCGGCAAGGCGGCGTCTCCGCCGTACATGCGCATCTGCGGGTAGTAGCGCGAGAGCGCCGGAGAGCGGAACAGCGGCAGGTTGTTGAAGCCCTCGTAGAACGCCAGCGCGTATTCCACCGTGCGGCCCACGTGGTTCCACCGCGCGCCGAATTGCGAGCCGCCAGGATGACTCGCGCCGGAATCGCGCAGCACCACGCCGGCCGGCGCGGGCGCCCAACGCTGGTTGAGCAGCGGCACGCGGCTGGGCGTGAACAGGGGCGCCCACACCAGGTCGAGCGTATCCGGCTGCCCGCCGTAGGTGAGCCGCGCGGCGGCAATGCCGAGGAAGTCCCAGTCCACCACGTTGAGATAATCGCGCGGCGCGAAGCGGTCCGTGGGGTTGAGGATGTCCGTCTTGCCCCAGCGTATGAGCTGGCGGCCGGCCTCCACCCTCAGCCTTCCGCGATTGTAGATGGCGCTGAGGCGGCGCACGGCGAAGGCGGGGCGGCGGCGCTCGCGATCCAGCCAGGAGAGACGCAGCGAGCGTTCCACCTGCCGGTGCGTATCCGTGCGGACATCGAGCGACGCCGCGAAGCGCAGCCCGCGGCCGGCGTTGTATGCGGGCTCATACCGCAGCAACCACGCGCCGATGGCGCGCCCCGAATCGTTGGCAGCCTCCTGCGGGTAGCCGGTGAAGATCGCCTCGACGAAGCCGCGGTGCTCGAACTGCTGGCCCCGGCAGGCCAGCGCGGCCAGGCAAAGCGCTAACTTACCGCAGCGCCTGAACCGTGAACTGCTCGTCGCGCAGGGGGACATCGTATTCCAGTTTTTCCAGCCGCAGCAGCGTCCTGCTATTGCGCCGCAGGTCGATCATCTCCAGCAGGCGCGGCGTCCAGATGTTCTTCACGCGCTCGATCTCCCGCTGGTGCAGGCGGCGCGCCACGCGGTCCTGGATGCAGTTCTCGTACTGCGCGGGGACGTAGTTGTCTTTGCGGATCCACACCCGGGAGAGCGTGTACTGCGAGGTCTTCGTCTTGCGGGGGCGGGCTTCGATCTTCCAGCACGGGGCGCCGTCGATGGCCTCCTCGCCCAGCAGGCGGTAATCGTACTGATTCACGTCGCGCTCTTCCAGATCCTCGAAGCTGAAATCGGTGCCGAAGAAGCGTGTGGAGCGGTCCTGCATGGCGATGCGGCGGTCGCGCCCCACCGCCGGCGTCCACATCCACTGGTCCGAGGAGCGGTCGGGATGGTTGATCACCAGCAGCGCCACGCCCTTGACTTCCGGCGGAGCGGTGAAGCGGATGATGGACTTGCTGTTCCCGTGCGAGCCCAGCCGCACGTACTGCCAGCGTTTCTCCGAGATCTTGCGATTCGCGGCGACCACCTGCAAGGTGCCTTCGTAGCGCTGCGAGTCGGCGTGGGAGCGGCGCTGAGATTCCTCGACGATCTGGCGCGCGTCTTGCGCGCAGGCGGCGCACGCCAGCGCGAAAAGGACCGCCTTACTCATATTCCAGCGCCTCCACCAGGGCCCCCCGCGCGGCCGATTCGGCCGGCAGCAGCGCGGAACCGAAGGCCGCGCCGAGAATCACCGGCACCAGCAGCGCGGCGATCCCCGCCGGGTAAGTGTAGTCGAAGGGCATGCCGACGAAGAACCGCCGCACCATGGTGAGCTGATAGGAAAGGCTGAGCGCGCCCAGAGCCAAGCCGAGCACCAGGGCGATGCCGCCGATGGCCAGCGCCTCGATCCACACCGTGTGGCGCACCTGGTTGCGCAGCGCCCCCACCGCGCGCAGCACGCCCAGTTCGCGCCGCCGGTCGGTGATCGAAACCGTCAGGGTGTTCACGATTCCCAATATGGCCACCAGAATGGCCACGGCCATCTGAATGTAGGTGAGGCCGAACCACTCGCGCGAGATGCGCATGACCTCCTCGCGCACGTCGGCGTTGAGCAGCACGAATACGCGGCGATTCCCCGAGAACTTCTCCAGGATGCGGCGCTTGAGTTCGGCGGGCGGCGTGCCGCGGGCGTAGACGCGGAAAATGTCCACCGCGTCATCGCGCCAGCACCGGATGTAAGACCCCCGGTCGAGGAAGATGGTGCCCACCTGGTTGGAGTAATCGCGCACGATGCCCACGATGGGAAGATCAAGCATGCCGGAGGGCGAGGGGAGCGGAAGGCGGTCGCCGAGCCGCAGCCGGCGCAACTCGGCGAAGTTCTCCGAGACGATGAAGCCCTCACCCGCGGCGGCGCGCCGGTGCATGTCCTTGTAGTCGCCGGCGATGACCCTGCGCCAGCGGCTGCGGCGCGGCACGTCTTCCATGTCGATGCCGATCAGCAGCACCGGCTTGCCCTGGTATCGAATGCGGGCGCTGCGCACGCGCTGCACGGCCTCGACGCCCGGCAGGTTCCGCAGCTCGCCGTACATGGAAGCGGGGAAGTGAAAGCCGCGGCCGGCTATGCTCTCGCTGGCCGTGACGAACAGGTCGGGATCGAGCGCCGTGCGCACCCATTCCTCGATCGATTCGTAGCTGGCGCGCGCCACGCCGCCCAAACCGATCACCATGGCGAGCGAGAGCATGAGGGCGGCCACGGTGGCGGAGGTGCGCCGCGGCGCCTGCAACAGGCTGTCCGCCGCCAGCGCGCCCTCCACCGGACGCACCCATTTGAGAGGCCGCCGCAGCAGGCGCGCGAGCCCCAGCGCCAGCCACGGTGCGAACAGAACGGCGGCCACCAGGAAGAGCAGGTAGCCCGCATAGAACAGCAACTCGGAGCGGCCGATAAGCACGGACACGGCGGCGAACGCCAGCGTGAGCGCGCCCGCCGCCGCGCGCAGCCGGCTCTCGCCCGCCGAAAGCACCTGGTACTTGCCCTTTTGCAGCGCCTGGACGGGATCCACGCGCGCCGCGTTGCGCGCGGGGATGAGCGCCGCCAGCATGCTGGCAGCCACGCCCAGCAGCACCGCGGCGGTGAGCAGCCACGGCTCCACCTGGACCTCCTGCGGGGGCTGCATGACACCGAAAACGTCCTGAGCGAGGCGGCTGGTGTCGCCGGTGAGCGTGCGCGAAACGAGCAACCCGAATCCCACTCCCGCCACCGATCCGATCAGGCCGGCAACGGCGCTTTCACCGAGGAACAGCGCGCGAATCTGCCCGCGCGTGGCCCCCAGCGCGCGCAGGATGCCGATCTCCGCGCGCCGCTCGGTCACCGCGATGGAGAACGCATTGTAGATGATGAAGACGCCGATAAACAGCGCGAAGGCGCTGGAGATGTTCACGCCCAGCGTATAAGCGGCCATCAGCGAAGCGAAGTGCGCGCCGCGGCGCGAAGGCGGCTCGATCTCGAAGGCCGGCCCGAGCGCGCGGGCAATCGCCGCCTCGCCCTGCTCCAGTGTGACGCCGTCCTTCAGTCCGACGTCGATGCGGTCGAAGCGCCGCCCGCGCCCAAACATCTTCTGCGCGGCGTAGATGTCCATGATGGCGAGGTTGCCGCCGAAGGCCGAGGTCATACCGCCCGCGCGCAGGATGCCGCGCACGGTGAACTCCTTGGGGCCTTCCATGCTCTCCAGCCGCAGCCTGCTGCCGGAGGCGAGGCCGTTCCGCGCGGCGAAATCGCAGGTGAGGATGATGGAATCGGGTTGTGCGAGAAAGACCAGCGGGTCGTCGATCACGTCCTCATCGCCGCTTTCGAAATCGTAGTCGCGCAGGCTGCGGTCGCCGGTCATGTCCACCCCGAGCACCAGCAGGTTGCCCTGCCCGGCGAGATTCGTGCGAACCACGGATTCCACCACCGGCGCGGCGGCGCGCACTTCGGCGACAGCCTGCACGCGCTCCAGAACCTCTTCCTCAAAGCCGGTTTCGCCCGCGGAAATCTGAAGCTGGGTCCTGCCGGCGATGCGGTCCACGGTGTCGGCGAAGGCTTGCTGCACGGAGCGGTTGGAGGTGTGCATGCCCACGAAGACGGCCACGCCCAGCACGATCCCGGTCGTGGTGAGAAGCGAGCGGAGCAGGTGTTTGCGCGCGTACTGCCAGCTTATGAGGCGCAGCAGGATCATCGCCGGATGTCTCCCACCACGCGCGCGTCGCGCAGACTGATGGTGCGCGGGCAGCTTTCGGCCACGCCGGAGTCGTGCGTGACCAGCAGCACGGTCGCGCCGAGCCCCTGGTGCAGGTCGCGCAGCAGCTTCAGGATTTCCGCGCCGGTGTGGGTGTCCAGGTTGCCGGTGGGCTCGTCGGCCAGCAGGATGGGGGGATTGAAGGCCAGCGCGCGGGCGATGGCCACGCGCTGCCGCTCGCCTCCCGAGAGTTCCTCCGGCAAATGCTCCACGCGTTTCTCGAGCTGCACCATTCCGAGCAGTTTGCGCGCCTGCTCCCGGGCGGCTTTCCGCTCGATCCCCCGCAGATGCAGGGGCAGCGCGACGTTTTCCAGGGCCGTGAGGCTGGGCAGCAGGTTGAAAAACTGGAAGACGAAGCCGATCTTCTCGCGGCGCAGGCGTGTGAGGTCGTCGTCGGAGAGTCCCGCGATGGCACGGCCGTCGATATGGATTTCCCCCCAGGTGGGCCGGTCCAGCCCGCCGATCAGGTTGAGCAGCGTGGACTTTCCGGAGCCGGAAGGCCCGACGATGGAGACCATCTCCCCCCGCCCGATTTCCAGGCTGACGCGATCCAGCGCGATGACGCGCCGCTTGCCATCAAAATGCCGGGAGACTTCGCGGAGGGAGATCAAATCCCATGATACTAACCTCCGATCGAGTACATGGGGCGCGGCGGGGCCACGAAGCGCGAGGTGTTGATCTCGTGGCCTTCCCACTTGGCGGCCACCGTCCGGCGGATCGCACCGGCGATCTCCGCGTCGGAAGCGCCGCCGCGCAGCATCGTCTTCACATCCGTTTCCTCCAGGGCGAAGAGACAGTAGCGCAGGTGGCCGTCCGCGGTGATCCGGATGCGGTTGCAACCCAGGCAGAACGGGCGGCTTACCGAGGCGATGAAGCCCACCCGCCCGCCGCCGTCGGCGAAGCGGTATTCGAGCGCCGGGGCGCGGCCGTCGCCGTCCGGAACGGCTTCCAGCGGACCGAATTCGCGCGCCAGGATGGCCAGAATGTCATCCACCAGCAGCACCTTGCTCCGGTCCCAGATCTGCTGCGCGTCGAGCGGCATGAATTCGATGTAGCGCACCTCAAAGCCGTTCTCGCGCGCGTATCGGGCCACCGGCGCGATATCGGGCTCGATCAGGTTTTTCACCGCCACCACGTTCAGCTTGATGGGGCTGAAGCCGAGGCGCCGCGCGGCGTCAATGCCCTTCAGCACGCGGTCCAGCTCGTCGCGGCGGGTGATGCCGGCGAAACGCTCGCGATGGAGCGTATCCAGGTGAACGTTGATGCGGCGCAGGCCGGCCTGGTACAGCGGGGCGGCCAACTCGGGGAGCAGCACGCCGTTGGTGGTCAGCGCCAGGTCCTCAATGCCGCCGATGGCGGCGAGATTCCGTACCAGCACTGGAAGGTCGCGGCGCACCAGCGGCTCGCCGCCGGTGATGCGGACCTTGTTCACGCCCAGCCCGGCCGCGATGCGCACGAACCGCTCGATCTCTTCGAAGCCGAGGATCTGGCTGCGCTCCACGAAATGCACGTCGCTCTCCGGCATGCAATAGAAGCAGCGGATGTTGCAGCGGTCGGTGACGCTGACGCGGAGGTTGGTGTGGATGCGGCCGTAGCGGTCTATGAGCGGCTCGGGCATCAGCGGAGCGCGAGCATGCGGTCCAACGGCGCCAGCGCCCTGCGCATTAGCACCGGGTCGAGTTCCACGCGCGGCTCCAGCGTGCGCAGGCAATCGCGCAGCTTCTCCAGCGTGTTGAGCTTCATGTAGGGGCACTCGCTGCAATTGCACTGCTCGTTGGCCACGAAGTAGAAGCGCTTGTGGGGCGCCAGGCGCTTGAGCGAGTGATTCACGCCGCTTTCGGTCATGACGATGAACTCGGAGGCGCCGTCCTTCACGCACCAGTCGATGATGGCGGAGGTGGAGCCGATGAAATCCGCCATGGCGAGCACGGCCTCGGGGCACTCCGGGTGCGCGGCGATCCGGGCGGCGGGGTGATCCGCCTTGGCTTCCGCCACGCGGCGCGCGCCGAAGGTGGCGTGCACGATGCAGGCGCCCTGCCAGATCTTCAGGTTCTCCCGGCCGGTCTGCCGCCGCACGTAGTTGCCCAGGTTCACGTCGGGCAGGAACAGGACGGTCTTCTCAGCCGGAATGGAGTTGACCACCTGCACGGCGTTACGCGAGGTGCACAGGATGTCGCTCTCCGCCTTCACCTCGATCGACGTGTTGATGTAGCTGACGATGACGTGGTCCGGGTGGTTGCGGCGGTACTCCCGGATGGGTTCCACGGGACAGCTTTCCACCAGCGAACAGGTGGCGGCGCGGTCCGGCGCCACCACAACGCGGTCGGGATTGAGCACCTTGGCGGTTTCGGCCATGAACCAGACGCCGGCGAAGACGATCACGTCGCCCTGGAACTCGCGCGCCTTGCGGGAGAGCTCGAGGCTGTCACCCACGCAATCGGCCAGGTCCTGGATCTCGGGTTCCTGGTAGTGGTGCGCGAGCAGAATCGCCCGCCGCTCCCGCTTCAGGTCGAGAATCTCATCGCAGATACTTGTGACAGCCGGCATCGGAAAGGGTTATTTCCATTGTACCCTAACGGCATGCGCGTGTTTCTGACCGGGGCCACCGGCTATATCGGCACGGCGGTGGCGGAGGCGATGCAGGCGGCCGGGCACGAGGTTCTGGGCCTGGCCCGTTCCGAAGAGGCCCGCTGGAAGCTGGCGGCTCGCGGCGTGGAGCCGCGCGAGGGCGACGTTGCGGACCCGCGCACGGTTACGGAAGCGGCCAAGGGCGCGGAAGCGCTGATTTACGCGGCCCAGGCCGGGGAAGGGGACCGGGCGGCCGTCGAAGCCCTGGCCGGGCTGGGAAAGCCGCTGATCTACACCAGCGGCGTCTGGGTCCTGGGCAGCACCGGAGACAGTGTGGCTGATGAAAGCTGGCCGCTCAATCCGCCTGAGATCGTGGCCTGGAGGCCCGCCGTCGAGCAGGTCGCGCTGCGCGTGGGCACGGTGATCCGTCCGGCGATGGTCTACGGACGGCAGGGCGGGTTCATGATGACGTTTGTCCAGACCGCCCGCCACCACGGCGCGGCGCGCTACGTGGGCGGAGGCGAAAACCGCTGGACCTGGGTGAACGTGGACGACCTGGCGGATCTCTACGTGCTTCTGTTGAACGCGCCCGCGGGTACCCTGGTACACGCCGCCGCGGGCCCGGCGGTGCGCGTCAGGGAAGCCGCCGAAGCCGCCAGCCGGTTCGCGGGGGCGGAAGGCAAAACGCAGCCATGGCCGCTCGAATCCGCCCGCGCCCAACTCGGCCTGCTGGCCGATGCCCTGGTGCTCGATCAGCGGGTTTCCGGCGAAAAGGCCAGGCGCGAGTTCGGCTGGCGCCCCATGGCACGGCCGGTCACGGAAGAATTTTAGGCAAGCAAGTCTACACCCACTTCACGCTGTGGTCGGAAGTGACCGCCAGCGTTTGCGCGGGCGAGTCGGTGCGGAAGTAAGACCACGGGCCTGGGATCCACGGGTACCGCTCCACTACGGATTCGTCCACTTCCACGCCGAGACCGGGGGCGCGCGGCACGATCAGGTCTCCCTGTTCGATGCGCAGCGGCTGCTTCAGGATCTCTTCGGCGGGCGGGAAGGGATACATGCCGGCTCGGCCGGGGGCGGCATAGCAGGGGTATTCGAGCCATTCCACCACCGTCTCGGGCCAGCAGATGCCCAGGTGCGCGGCGGTGATCACCTCCAGCGCGGTACCCCAACTGTGGAAGGCGAATTTCAGACCCTGCCGCGCGATGGCGGCGAACAGGCGGCGCGCCACGGAGAAGCCGCCCTGGCATACGAGGTCGGCCTGTACGTAGTCCACCGCCCCGGTGAGGATGAGGTGCAGGAAGCGCGCCTCGCCGGGCTCGTGCTCCCCGCTGGCAAGCGGCACCAGGTCTTTCTGCTTCAGCCGCAGGTAAGCCTCGTGATCGTCCGGCGGAAGCGGCTCCTCCAGCCACGCGATGTCGTATTGCGAGAGTTCCCTGGCCATGCGCTCCACCGTCGCCTCGCCGTAGCTCAAGTCGCCCATGCGCCACCAGGCGTGGGCGTCCACCATCAGGTCGAAATCGGGGCCGGTGGCCTCGCGCATGAGCCTGACAGTCTCCAGGTCGCGTTCCGGGCCAAGCGCGGGGCGCATCTTGTAAGCGCCAAAGCCGAGCCTGGCGATGGCCGCGGCTTCGGCGGCGTAGCCTTCCGGTTCCATGTACATGCCGGCGGAGCCGTACAGGCGTATGCGGTCGCGCACGCGGCCACCGATGACCTCCGAAAGCGGCACGCCGCGTGACTTTCCCACCAGGTCGTAAAGACCGACCTCGACCGCCGCGTACACCTTGGCGAGCGCGGCATCCGCGCCGGGGCCCTCCAGGAACTGCACCCGCAGCGCGTCCGGGTCGGCCAGCGCGCGGCCCTGGAGGAACGGGGCTATGGCGCACTCGATGGCCTGTTTCGCTGTCTCGCTGCCCGGTCCGGGGGCGTAACCCACCAGCCCGTTGTCGGTTTCAAGCCGTATCAGCATGGCGTCGCGCTTCACGATGGTGCGCTCGCCGCCGTGAAACCGCAGCCGTATGGGTTCGGGGAAAGCGTAGGAAATCAGGCCGGCGCCGACGCTGGTGATCTTCATGGCCAAGCAGACAGGATACCACCTGCGTATTGACGCTAAAGGGGAAGGGGGCGCTATTGCAGCCGGAGGTGGTTCTGTTCGTTAAGCACGAGCCCGTTGAAGATCGCCAGGACTTGCTTGCGGTAGGAGTAGACGCGCTGGAGGCTTTCCCGAAAGCTGGTTTCGAAATCCTGTGCTTTCATCCACTTGTCGAGCAGCGAGGAGGGCACGTCGATGTCCTGGCGAAGCGCTTCCGCGGAATGGCCGCGCAGGAACAAACCGTAGAAAAAGGCCGCTTCCCGTTGGGGAGCTAGGGAATCGAATTCATCCTTGGCCGTCATAAAACACGGTTAACGAAATTGCTAGTATAAACGCGCCGGGCCGGAAGCGGCAAGTCCGAATTGGCGCGCGGCCGACTATAGTTCAACCTTGTAACACAATGGATACAGGGGTCTTGCGGCAGGCCCGTTACATCTTGTAGCGGCCCAGGTCCTCATCATTAAGGCCCTCGAGCCAGCGTCGCAGTTCCTCGTTGTTCACCTTGTCGGAGACGGTGGCCGCCAGCTTGGAGGACTTGAGCACGGCGTCCTCGACGTAAATGGGGCAATCCAGACGCAGGGCCAGCGCCAGCGCGTCGCTGGGGCGCGAATCCACGCTGATGACCTCGCCGTCGCGCTCCAGCCAGATCAGGGCGAAAAACGTGTCGTCCTTCAGTTCGCTTACCACCACTTTTTGCACCTGCGTTTCGAGGCCGAGCAGCAGGGTGCGGATCAGGTCGTGGGTCATGGGCCGCGGCGTGGAGACCTTTTCGATCTCGAGCGCGATGGCGTTGGCCTCGTAGATGCCCACCCAGATGGGCAGCACGGTGTTGCCGTTGACGTCCTTGAGGACGACGATCGGCATGTTGGTGACCGGGTCCATCATCAGCCCGCGGATTTTCATCTCGACTTCCATCGCAACTCTCCCCCTCAATTACAGCACACTGGCGGCGCTCTCACCCACCAGAGAATTGGGGCCCGCGCGCGTGACCCGCACGGGAAGATACCGTCCCACCAGCGAATCGCCGTTCGAGCCCGGGTGGGCGAAGTTCAGGATGCGGTTCTGGGAGGTGCGCCCGATCCACTGATTAAGGGCGGGGTTACGGCCCTCCACCAGGACCTCCTGCACCGTGCCGATGAGCGCGGTATTGCGGCGGACCTGAATGGCGCGCTGCCGCTCGTTGAGCGTCATCAAGCGGCGGGCCTTCTCGTCTTCGGGAACGTGGTCGCCGAATGCCAGCGCGGCGGTGTTCGGCCGCGGCGAGTAGCGGAAGCTGAACATGGCGTCATACTCGACCTCGTCCAGCAGCGAGAGGGTCTCGTCGAAGTCCTCCGCGGTTTCGCCGGGGAAGCCCACGATGATGTCGGTGGAGAGCGAAATATCGCGCGGCGAAGCCTTCAGCCATGCCACGCGTTCCAGGTATTCCTCGCGTGTGTAAAGGCGGTCCATGGCGGCCAGCACGCGGTCCGAGCCGGATTGCACCGGCAGGTGAACCTGGTTGCAGAGCACCGGATTGGCGCCGATCGCATCCACGATGTCGCGCGTGAAGTCGCGCGGGTGCGAGGTGGTGAAACGCACGCGGCGGATGCCCGCCACTTCGCCGACGCGGGCCAGCAGGCCGGCGAAATTCAAACCGGCCGGCGAGGGATCGCGGTAGCTGTTTACGTTCTGCCCCAGCAATTGGATTTCGGTGTAGCCGGAATCGGCCAACTGCCGCGTCTCTTCCAGGATGGACCCGGAGGGCCGGCTGCGCTCCCGGCCGCGCGTGAAGGGCACCACGCAATAGGCGCAATTCTTGTCGCAGCCCTCGATGATCGTGATATAAGCGCGGTGCGGGTTGTCGCGCCGCGTCATGGGGGTTTCGAAGGTCTCCCCGGTATCGAGATCCAGGCCCGCCACACGCCGGTTGCCGCGCTCCAGTTCGGCCAGCATTTCCGCCAGCCGGGAATAGCTGGCCGACCCGCACACCAGGCTGACGTGCGGCGCGCGCTCGAAGATCCGCTCCCCCTCCTGCTGCGCCACGCAGCCCAGCACGCCGAAGAGCTTCCCGTTGCCGCCGCGCCTGAACTGCGATAGGCGGCTGAATACCTTTTGCTCCGCCTTGTCGCGGATGGAGCAGGTGTTGTACAGAACCAGGTCGGCTTCCTCGGGCGAGCCGGCCGGCGTATAGCCCTGCGAAATGAGCGTGCCCACGACCTTTTCGGAGTCGTGGACATTCATCTGGCAGCCGAAGGTTTCGATGTAAAACTTCTTCCCAGGCACTTAGTCCTATTTTACCTGGGAATGGGCCGCTACTCGATCCTGGCGCTCTTGATATAGTCCAGCTTCGGGAAACTGGCGGTGAGGTAGGCGTTGCCGCGCGCCGTGATGGCCCCCTGGTCGGGCTGTTCCCCATAGCCGGCGTAGATCTTGCGCACGTTGTCCATCCCCTCAACCACCATGCCGAAGGGCGAGAAACCCTGGCTGTCGAGCGACTGGTTGCTGCGCAGGTTGATGAAGAGCTGCGCCGTGCGGGTGTTGGGCCCGGCGGTGGCGAACGTCACGCTGCCCTCGCGGTTGGTCTGCAACACCGGATCGTCCTTGATGGGCCGGTCCCATTTTCTGGTTTTTGCCGGGTCGCCGGCGAGTCCCCACTGCACGATGAAGTTCGGCACCACGCGGAAGAAGCGCGCGCCGGTGTAGTAGCCGTCGTTAACCAGGTCCTCGAAGCGCTGTGCCCCTATGGGCGCCCAGTCGCGGTGCACTTCGACGACGATCGGCCCGGCGGTGGTGTCCATCCTGACGCGGAAGACGTTGCCGGCCTTGGCCTTTGGCTTGGCCTTCTCGGCCGCCTTGGCGGCTTCAGCGGGCTTGGCGGCCTCGGCGGGTTTGGCCTCGGCCGTCGGCTCTGGCGGCTTCTGCTGCTCGGCGGCGGGCGGCTGCGAGGCGGCGCGCTCCTTTTCCGCCTCTTTGGCGGGTGGCTGGCTGGAACAGGCTCCGAGCATGATCGCGAACGCGGCGGCAGTAACGCTGAGAAAGAAACGGTGCTTGGTCATCAGCACAAGTTTATGATTTTTCGTGGGAACGTTCCACCGGGGTGTCGGCTATAATCGGTCCCAAATGCGGATCGCGCTTTTACTGATGCTCTGCGCCGGCGCAGCGCCCGCGCAAAACGCTACCGAACTGTGGCTCCGGGGATATACCGCGGTGCCCACGCCTCGCAACGTGCGGCTGGCGGGAGGCGATGTCGCCTTCGGCGCCGGATGGCGGCTGGATGCGGGCCGGGTGGGTGAAAACCACATTGCCGCGCGCACGCTGCTGAAAGACGCCGCGGAGTTCCACCATATCGACCTGAGGGCGGGCGGCAAGGCCGTGCGGCTGGCGGTTGCGCCGGGCGCCGTCGCCGCAGGAAACGAGCAGGGATACCGGCTCAGCATCTCCGACGCCGCCATCGAGATCACCGGCAACGGCGACGCGGGGCTGTTCTACGGCGTGCAGACGCTGCTGCAATTGATGAAGACCGAGGACGGGCGCACGGTGCTGCCGGCCGGCGTCATCGAGGACTGGCCCGCTCTGGAACTTCGTTTTCTCCACTGGGATACCAAGCACCACCAGGACCGTATTTCGACCCTCAAGCGATACATCGACTGGGCGGCGCGCTTCAAAGCCAACATGATCGGGTTCGAGCTGGAAGACAAGTTCGAATACCCGTCGCACCCCGTGATTGGCGCGCCGGGGGCCTTCACCACGGCCGAGTTGCAGGAGATCACGGATTACGCGCTGGAGCGCTTCATCCAGGTAGTGCCGGAGATCCAGTCGCCCGCCCACATGGCGTACGTCCTGAAGCATCCCGAGTTCGCGCACCTGCGCGCGGACGGCAATAACTACCAGAGCAAGCTTTGCGACCCGCGCACCTATGACCTGATCTTCTCGATGTACGACGACGTGATCAAGGCCAACCGGGGAGTGAAGTATTTCTTCGTCTCCACCGACGAGGTCTACTACGCGGGCATCGAGGGCTGCCGCCCGTACACACCCGAAAACCGCAGCCTGGCGTGGGTCGAGTTCGTGCGCCGCGCGCGCGAGCACCTCGCCAGGCAGGGCCGGCGCATCCTGGTCTGGGCCGAATACCCGCTGCTTCCCCAGCACGTGAGCATGATCCCGCCGGACGTGATCGACGGCGTCATTGGAGAGCCGGAGTACATCCCCATCGAGAAGAAACTCGGAATGCGGCAGCTCGCCTACGTCTCCATGCAGGGCGGTGAGTTCCTGTTTCCCGATCACTTTTCGCGCCTGCCGCAGGCGGCCGCCTCCATCGCGCACGGGCGCCACTGGCAGGGCAATCCTATAGGCGCGTTCGGCGCGGCATGGGATGATTCCGGGCTGCACAACGAGACCTTCTGGCTGGGCTGGTCCGCGGTGGCGCAATACGCGTGGAACCCGGGCGCCGCGCCGGTGCCGCAGCACATCGCGGAGTTCATGCGGCTTTACTATGGACCGCGCGCGCAGGGAATGATCGACGTCTACCGCATGCTCCAGCAGCAGGCGCAGGGCTGGGGGCGAACCTGGGACCGTGTGACCTCGCGGGTGCGCGGGCCGGGCTACGGCAACTCCTACGGCAAGGGCCGGGGCACCGAGCGCCGCGATATGACCCTGGCCGCACCGGCGCTGCCCGCCATGCCGGACCTCGCGTTGAAGCCGGTGTTCGGCGAGAAGTACGCGAAGTTCATCGCCGAGGCCCGCGAGCGCATTCCGGAGAACGAGCGTTGCGTGCTGGCGCTCCACGACAACCTGGGCCGCGTGGACCGCAATCACTACAACCTGGAGGTCTATCTCGCGCTGGCGAACTTCATGGGACATCACTGGCGCCTGCTGGCGGGGCTGGCGGACGCCGAAAAGCGCCTCGAAACCGCGCGCCAGAGCGAGCCGCGCATCGCCGTGGGCCATATGGTGGCGGCGCACAACGCCGTGGAGAACCTGAGAAAACAGGGCGAAGAGATCTTTGCCGGCCTTACGGCGGTCTACGAGAAGAGCCGCTTCCCCAAGGGCCGGTCGGTGGGCGGGCGCAAGTTCGTGCACATTCTCGACGACACCAAGGACCACTGGGCCGACCGCACCCCGGATCTCGGCTTCATGGCGGCGCCCGAGCGCAGCATAGGTCTGGAGAAGTGGGCCAAGGATCTTTCGACGGTCATCCACGCCTACGCCGCGCTGCACAAGATCCCGGTGAAGGGGTTAGGTGAGGCCCGGTTGGAAGAGTAGTCCGGTAGATTTGAAGCTCGCGCAGCCGCGGTTGCAATCCGCGCCCGCATGCTCCGAATATAGCGGATAGCTATGTACCACTTCGCCATTCTCTGGCTGGGCGTGGCGCTCGCCGCCCCGGCCGGTCCCGGATCGCTGCGCATCCTGAGCGGCGGATGGCCGCGCGCCTTCTTCTTCCGCTCCACCGAAAGCATGGCCGCCAACGACCGCATTTCGTATGAGGACTGGGAGAAGACCTTCGAGCGGCTGATGGGCATCGAGGGCAAAGTCCTCGAGGAAGAGGTCCCGGGCCGCTCGCTGCGCAACATCGAGTTCTTCACCCGCTTCAAGCAGCGGCACCCGGAGCAACTCGTGCTGCTGCACTACAACGGCAACGCGCGCGACCCGCTCGATCAGCAGGGCAAGTTCTTCGCCGGCCACTGGCTCTATTACAACGGAGCGCAGGTGCTCACCGGGGTTCCCGCCGAAGCGGGCGAGACGGAAATCCGGGTGAGCGACGCGCGCCTGTTTCGCACCGGTATCGGCCGCTACCAGCGTTCCGCCGAGGACGTCGTGCTCTGCGAATCGGCCGGCGGCAAGCCCGACTGGAGTCGCGCCGAACAGGTGAAGCTGGTTTCGGTGGACGTGAAGGCCGGTGTCATCCGGGTGCGGCGAGGCATGTACGGGACCGCGCCGCGCGCTTTTGCCGCCGGACGCGCCTGGGCGGCTGCGCATGTCTACGAAGGTCCCTGGGGCGAAAAATCGAACCTGATGTGGGCGTATAACTACTCGCTCGATTGCCCGCGCGACCCGGCCGGGCGCAACTGCGCGGACGTGCTTGTGGCCGACCTGGTGGAGAAGTTCAACGGCCCGCTGGCGGCTTTCGACGGGCTGGAGTTCGACGTCCTCAAACACACCCTCAACACGAGCCCGCGGGGAGGCCGCCGCATCCTGGCCGATGCCCGCTCCTACGCCGCTGGGGTAACCGCGTTCCTGAGGAAACTGGGCGGCGCGCTGGGGGAGCGGCGGCTCATCATGGCGGACGGCTGGAATCCCAACAACCAGCGCTCGTTCGGCCTTCTGAATGGCATCGAGGCCGAAGGCTGGCCCGCCCTGACCGATTTCGAAGTGCGGGACTGGTCGGGCGGCATGAACCGGCAGGCCTTCTGGGCGGCGAACTCGCGCCCGCCGGCGTTCAGCTATGTCAACCACAAGTTCAACGCGCCGGCGGAGACCCCGGGGGTGCGCAAGGCCGCGGAGGTGCCCTTCTCGATCGACCGGCTGGTCTTTGCGGGCGCCGTGTTCACGGATTCCGCAATCTGCTATTCGAACGCGCCGAAGCCCGAACCCGGCGAACGCTACGGCGTCTGGGACGAGCTTTGGGCGGGGCGGGAACATCGTCCCGGGTGGCTGGGGAAGCCGCTGGGGCCGGCCGTGCGGCTGGCGCTCCGGCAGCCCGATCTGCTCCGCGGCCGCGCGCGCGTGGAACGCACCAAGACGGGCGTGCGGATCGCGAACCTGCCGCCCGCCATGCCGGACCTCGTGCTGGCGTTCCGCGCCAAAGCGCCCGCGGCCACAGGCATCTACGTAGGCCCGGCGCGCTCGCTCGCCTGGGTCAACCAGCGGGAATTCGAGTATGTCTACGCGTTTCCGGACTGGAAGGGTGGCGCGCTCGAAATCGAGGTGGAAGATGGCGCGCCGGTTGAGATTACCGCCATCCGGGCCTACGCCCACGCCGACGCGGTCTATCGCGAATTCGAGCACGGCCTGGTGCTTGCCAACCCCGGCCCGCGGCCCTACACGTTTCCGTTGGCGGGAACGTACCGGCGCCTGCGCGGCTCGCCGGGGCAGGACCCGGCGGTGAACAACGGACAGGCGGTGAGCGGTCCGGTGACGCTGCCGCCGCACGACGCCCTGTTTCTGTCGCGGTGACGGAGCAGAACCTTTCTTTTAACAGTCACTTGCGGAATACGGCGCAAAGTAGCTAGAATCGTGGCGTTCCGGAAAATCCAGGAGGAATCATGGCAGCAGTTGCAGATAAGGTGAAGCAGATTATCGTCGAACAGCTTGGCGTGGATGAGAGCCAGGTGGACCTCAACGCCTCCTTTGTGGACGACCTCGGCGCGGATTCGCTGGATATCGTCGAGCTGGTGATGGCCTTTGAAGAACAGTTCGAACTCGAGATCCCCGATGAGGATGCCGAGAAGATCAACACCGTGAAGGACGCCATCGACTACATCGAAAACAAGGCCTCCAAGAAGTAGCCGTCCGGTGGTCTCCCAATCCCAGGAGTATCGGTTTGTCCCGTAGAGTCGTCGTAACAGGCGTCGGTCTGCTGACGCCCCTCGGCCTTTCGACCGAAGAGTCGTGGCAGGCCCTTCTTGCCGGCAAAAGCGGCATCGGACCCATCACGGCGTTTGACGCGTCTGCGTTTTCCTGCCGGATTGCGGGACAGGTCAAGGGCTTCGAACCGCAGAAGTACATCGAGAAGAAGGAGGTCAAGAAGATGGGGCGCTTCATCCAGTTCGCCATCGCGGCCTCCGAGAGCGCGATGGCGGCGTCCGGATTGAAGGTGACCCCGGAAGAGGCCGAGCGCGTGGGCGTTTACATCGGCAGCGGCATCGGCGGGTTTGAAGTCATCGAGCGTGAGCACCAGACGTTGCTGGAGCACGGACCGCGGCGCATCTCTCCGTTCTTCATCCCGGCCAGCATCGTGAACCTGGCCTCCGGGCACGTCTCCATCCGCTTTGGCGCGAAGGGACCGAACTCGGCCACGGCTACGGCCTGCACCACCAGCGCCCACTCCATCGGCGACTCGGCGCGGATCATCGAGCGCGGCGATGCCGATGTCATGATCTGCGGCGGTACGGAGGCCTGCATCACCCCCATGGGGATCGGCGGGTTCGCCGCCATGCGCGCGCTCTCCACGCGCAACGACGAACCGGAGCGCGCCTCGCGCCCCTGGGACAAGAACCGCGACGGCTTCGTGGTGGGCGAAGGCTCGGGCATTCTGGTGTTGGAGGAACTGGAGCACGCCAAGGCGCGCGGCGCACGGATTCTGGCCGAATTGGCCGGGTACGGCATGAGCGCGGACGCCTTCCATGTGACCGCGCCGCCGGAGGACGGCGACGGCGCTTTCCGGGTGATGCGCGCGGCCCTCAAGGACGCCGGTCTCGCGCCCGAGCAGATCGATTACATCAACGCGCACGGCACTTCCACCGATGTGGGCGACCGGGCCGAAACCATGGGCGTGAAGCGCTGCTTCGGCGATCACGCCTACAAGGTGGCCGTCAGCTCGACGAAATCCATGACCGGGCACCTGCTGGGCGGCGCCGGCGGCCTGGAAGCCGGCATCACGGTGCTGGCCATCCGCGACCAGATCGCGCCGCCGACCATCAACTACGAGACGCCGGACCCCGATTGCGACCTCGACTACGTCCCCAACCAGGCGCGGCCGATGCGTATGGAATATGCCCTTTCCAACTCCTTCGGGTTCGGCGGAACCAACGGAAGCCTGATCTTCAAACGCTATACTGAGTAGCGGGCAGGCGCGCAGTCTGCCCGCGCTATGAAGATCGTCGTCTCGATCAAGCAGGTTCCCGCGCGCGATTCCGCGTTGCGCATTGAAGGCCATCGCATCCAGGACTCGGGGCTGGCGTATGAAATCAACGAGCCGGACGCCTACGCCCTGGAAGAGGGCCTGCAACAGAAAGAAAAGCACGGCGGAGAGGTCGTGGTGCTGTGCGCCGGCCCGGCGCGCGCGGCACAGACCATCCGGGAGGCGCTGGCCAAGGGCGCCGACCGCGCCATCCACATCGAGGAAGAAGACCTCGACGCGCTCGACCCGCTGGGGGTGGCGCGGCTGATGGCGCGCGCGCTGGAGCCGGAAAAGCCCGACCTGGTGCTGACCGGGCTGCAATCCGACGACCTTGGCTGCGGCCAGACCGGCGTCATCCTCGCCGAGCTGATGGGCCTGCCGCACGCCACCATCATCATGCAGGTGGAGAAGCTCGACGGATCCGTTCGCGTAAAGCGCGAACTCGAAAACGGCTGGTTCCAGCACTTGGAACTGCCGCTGCCCGCGCTGCTGACGATTCAATCGGGCATCAAGAAGCTGCGCTACGCCACCCTGATGGGGATCAAGAAGGCCAAGAACAAAGAGATCAGGCGGCTAACCGCGGCGGAGCTCGGCGGCGCGGCGCCGCCGCTCATCGTAACCGAGCGCCTGTACATGCCGCAGCGCACCAAGCAGACGCAACTGTTCGACGGCGGACCCCGGGAAGCGGCGGCCAGGCTGGTTGAGAAACTGCGGTTCGAGGCGCGCGTGCTATGAGCATCCTGGCGATCCTGGAGCAGCGGGGCGGGGAATGGAACCGCATGTCTTGGGAGACGCTTGCGGCGGCGCAGCAGTTCGGTAAACAGCTTGGCCTGCCCGTGCGGGCGGCGGCGGTGGGCGCGCCCGCCGGCGATCTTGCAGCCAAGGCGCTCGACCGGGTCTATGCCGTCGAGCATGAGCTCCTCAACGAGTACACCGCTGACGCCTACAGCCTCGCTTTCCGCCAGCTCGTCGAAAAAGACCGGCCCAAGCTGGTGCTCATGCCGCACACCTACCAGGTGCGCGATTTCCTGCCCAAGCTGGCGGCGTCGCTGGGGCGCGTGGCGGTGAGCGATGTGGTCTCGCACCGGGTAGAGAACGGCGCGCTGGTGCTGGTGCGGCAGTTGTACCAGGGCAAGGTCAACGCGGATATGCGGTTCGCGGGCGATCCCCCGTGGTTTGCGTCGCTACAGGCGGGCGCCTGGCGCGGCGACCAGGTGGAGACGGGTTCGGCGCCGCTGGAGAAGTTCGCGCCCCGGCTGGAGGCCGGCCAGATCCGCGCCAGGCCCGGGGAACTATTCCGCGAAGCGCAGCGGGCCGTCGACCTGGGCGCGGCGGAGATCATCGTTTCCGTGGGCCGCGGCATCAAGGAGGCCGACAACATTCCGCTGGTGGAGAAACTGGCGCAGGCCATGGGAGCGGAGTTGGCCGCCTCGCGGCCCATCTGCGACGCCGGCTGGCTGCCGATGGAGCGGCAGGTAGGCAGCTCGGGGCAGACGGTGGCGCCCAAGCTGTACGTCGCGGTGGGCATCTCCGGGGCCATACAGCACCTGGTTGGGATGAAAGGCAGCCGCACCATCGTGGCCATCAACAAGGACGCCGAAGCACCTATTTTTGAAGTGGCCGATTACGGCATTGTGGGCGACCTGTTTCAGGTGGTGCCGGCGCTGGTGGAGGAGTTGAAGAAATAGCCTGTTCCAGCAGGCTCCGGGCCTCGTCCGCTTCCGCCGCGTTGCGGGCGAATCTGAGCGCGCCTTCGGCGGCCCTGCGGCATTCCGTGATGCGCCCCAACTTGAACAGCGCCAGCGAGAGTGCGCGGAAGTAAGGGCCGGCGCGGTCGCTGACCACGCGCGGGATTCGCCTCAGGTGATCGACCGCGGCCGCGTACTTTCCCTCCTCCACCAGGTCGAACGCCAATTGCAGGCGGGCCTCGGTGAAATCGGGTTGCAGCGCCAGAGCGCGGGTGAGTGCGGCTTCGCGCGCCTCCGGACGGCACAGGGTGGCGTAGGCAAACCAGAGCTGCGTGTTCCTGGAGCCGAGTTCCGCCGCCCGGGCGTAATACGGGCAGGGCGGCTTGCGAATGGCCGCCAGCAGTTCGGCCAGGTCCAACTCGGGATTCAGGGTGCGCACCGTGGCGCGCAACGGCAAGCGCGGCGCTCTCGCCATCAGGGTGCCCCGCCACCGCGCATAGCGGATATGCCCGGTCAGGTCGGCCTCCACTTGGGTGAGCGACTTCCCAAAGGCGGCGCGGAAGGCATCCGCCTCCGTGCTGCCCGCGGCCATCGCTTTGAGGAACGTGGCGGCGCCCGTGCGGTAATCGACGGAAAAATGCAGCATGTGGACCAGCGCCCAACTGCGGGCATAGAATGCCGGCTCGGCGTAGAGCTTGGAATCGCGTGTGGCCGCCAGTAGCCGGTCCACGGTGAGCCATTCGGCATCCGCCACGGCGGGCGGCGGCTGGTTGGCCGTGTAGAGTTCGGCCAGGCCTTCGCTGAGCCAGGGTTTGCTTTCGAGCCCGGCGGATGTGAGCAGCACGTGCATGTACTCATGGGCCAGGGTTTCCGGAGTGGGATTGCAGGCCACGATCCAGTCGCGCCCGAGCGAGCGCACGTGATATGCCGATGCGGCGGCGCCGACACGGTACGGCTCGAAATCCCGGCGTGAGCCAAAGACCACCAGACGCAAGCCTCTGGCGGACGGCGGGGCGCGGAAGGTGCGCCGCACCTGGTCGAGGGTCCCGGCCCATCCCCGGGCGCGCCGCTCGCCGGCGGCGGTGAGCAGTTCGAAATCCTCCGTCGCCAGTTTGAGCCAGTCCGCGGCCGCGGGTGAGGAAAGCAGAACCAGGGCCGTGGCCAGCGCGCGCATGGGAGGGGAACCAGTATATCACGGACCGCACCGCGCAAGCGGCTGTGGTACAACGGGTTTAAAGGCGCGGGCGGGCTGCGCCGATATGTGGGTTATGCGGGAACGGCGCTCGGAAGTTCGAATGTTGTGTGCGGACATGGTTGAGGCCGCATGGCGCGACCCGGCCGGCCGCACGCGCAAGGCCACGGCCCTGCTGGAAGACATCTGCACCTCGGGCGCCTGCGTCCAACTCGACACGCCGGTTCCCCCCGGCCGCCGCATGCGGCTGCGCTGCGGCGGGAAGACCCTGGCGGGCACGGTACGCTATTGCGTGTTCCGCGAAATCGGCTATTTCGTCGGCGTGGAGTTCGCCCGCGACCGCAAATGGTCGCGCGCGGATTTCGAGCCGCAGCACCTTCTGGACCTGAGCAAGATGGTGGAACCGAAGCGGCCGGATTAGCGGAGATTCTCCACCGGCATCAGGTCCGCATTCTGCTTCTCCCGGTTCGCGAAAGAGACGTATCGTCCATCCGCGGACAGGCCGAAACGGCTTAACATGCGCGGCCCCCCCAAACGGGCTTGCTGGACGCGGTCGCGAAGTCGTGGAAATGGAGCGCCACGCCGGCGCCGAACGGCACGACGCGAATGGGCAGATAATAGATCCGCTTATCGGCCGACACAGAATGCGGTGTCAGGGTTTCGCTTGGGGACAGATTCGTCTGTCCCCGCTAGGTTCCTTCGGCCCAGCCGGCCAGATAAGCTTCCTGCTCCGGAGTAAGGCGGTCGATCTTGATACCCATCGAGTCCAGCTTCATCTTGGCCACCTGCTTGTCCAGGAACTCGGGGACCGAGTACACCTTCCGATCGAGCTCGCTGTGGTGCTTGGTCATGTACTCCGCCGAAAGCGCCTGGTTGGCGAAGCTCATGTCCATTACCGAGGCGGGATGGCCTTCGGCGGCGGCCAGGTTGATCAGGCGGCCCTCGCCGAGGACGTAGATGCGCCGCCCGTCGCGGAACGCGTACTCTTCCACGAACTCGCGCGTCTGCCGGCGGGAGTTGCACGCGCGTCCCAGGCTCTCCAGGTCGATCTCGACATTGAAGTGGCCCGAGTTGCAAAGGATGGCGCCGTTCTTCAGCTTCTCGAAATGGTCGCGCGAGATCACGTGCTTGTTGCCGGTCACGGTCACGAACACGTCGCCGATGGCGGCGGCTTCGTGCATGGACATGACGCGGAAGCCGTCCATCACGGCTTCGATCGCCTTGGTCGGATCGATTTCGGTCACGATCACGTTGGCGCCCAGCCCGCGCGCCCGCATCGAGACGCCGCGCCCGCACCAGCCGTAGCCGGCCACCACCACGTTCATCCCGGCCAGCAGGATGTTGGTGGCGCGGATGATGCCATCGATGGTGCTCTGCCCGGTGCCGTAGCGGTTGTCGAACAGGTGTTTCGTAAGGGCGTCGTTGACCGCGATGATGGGATACTTGAGGACGCCTTCACGCGCCATGGCGCGCAGCCGGATGACGCCGGTGGTGGTTTCTTCGGTGCCGCCCAGCACGCTCCCGGCCAGTTCGGGCCGCTTGGTGTGGAGCAGCGTCACCAGGTCGGCGCCGTCGTCCATGGTGATCATGGGGCCGTGCTCGGCGGCGGCGGTCAGGTGCTGGTAGTAAATCTCGTTGGATTCACCCTTGATGGCGAACACCGGAACGCCATAGTCGCGGACCAGCGTGGCGGCGACATCGTCCTGGGTGGAGAGCGGATTGGAGGCGCAGAGCGCCACCTGCGCGCCGCCGTCCCGGAGGGTGATCATGAGGTTGGCGGTTTCGGTGGTGACGTGCAGGCAGGCGGAGATGCGCACGCCCGCCAGAGGCTGCGTCTTGATGAACTGCTTGCGGATGGTCTGCAATACCGGCATGGACTGGAAGGCCCATTCGGTACGGCGCTTGCCAAGGTCCGCCAGCGCCAGGTCCTTGATGTCGCAGGCTACTTGAGTTTGCGATTCGGCTGCCATAATGTCCTCCTTGGTGCTAGCGCGCCGCGGCCTGGGCCAAGCCGGCTTCTTCGCGCAGCGCGTCCGCCTTGTCCACGACTTCCCAGGTGAAGGCTTCGCCGGTGCGGCCGAAGTGGCCGAACGCGGCGGTCTGCCTGTAAATGGGACGGCGCAGCTTCAGGTGATCGATGATGCCCTTGGGGGTCAGCGGGAAATGCTTGCGGATGAGCGCGGTCAGGCGGCCTTCGGCAATCTTGCCGGTGCCGAAGGTGTTGACCATGACCGAAACCGGCTCGGCCACCCCGATGGCGTAGGCGAGCTGTACCTCGGCGCGCGTGGCCAGCCCCGCGGCCACGATGTTCTTGGCGATGTAGCGGGCCATGTAGCAGGCGCTGCGGTCCACTTTCGAGGGATCCTTGCCGGAAAACGCACCGCCGCCATGCCGTCCCATGCCGCCGTAGGTGTCCACGATGATTTTGCGCCCGGTCACTCCGGTGTCGCCGTGGGGCCCGCCGATCACGAACCGGCCGGTGGGGTTGATGTGGTACTTGGTGCCGGCGTCCACCATGCCGGCCGGGATCACGGCGTCGATGATGTGTTTCCGCACTTCGGCGCGCAGCGCTTCGGTGGAGATCTTATCGCTGTGCTGGGTGGAAACCACGACGGCATCCACGCGCGCGGGCTTGCCGTTCACATACTCTACGCTGACCTGCGACTTGCCGTCGGGACGCAGAAAATCGACGATGCCCTGCCGCCGCGCGACCGAGAGCCGCTGCACGAGCCGGTGCGCCAGCATGATCGGCATGGGCATCAGCTCCGGTGTTTCGTCGCAGGCGAAGCCGAACATCAGGCCCTGGTCGCCCGCCCCGCCCGGATCCACGCCCATGGCGATATCCGACGACTGTTTCTGAATGGCGTTGAGCACGCCGCAGGTGTGGCAGTCGAAGCCATAGGACGCGTCGGTATAGCCGACCTCCCGGATGGTCTCCCGGATCACCGAAGGAATGTCCACCTGCGCCGTCGTGGTGATCTCGCCCGCCACCACGCAAATGCCGGTGGTGACCAGCGTCTCGCACGCGACGCGTCCCTTGGGATCCTGCTCGAAGACGGCGTCGAGCACCGCATCCGAAATCTGGTCGGAGATCTTATCGGGGTGGCCCTCGGTAACCGATTCCGACGTGAATATGTGTCTTTCGTCCGCCATTTCAACTCCTGGAATGAATAGCCCTGCGCAGAGCGGGTCGCAAAGGAGATAGAACGCTTCAGTGTAACGGACGCGGCGCGGGGCCGTCAATTCGGCTGGCGCCGGCGGGCGCCAATCCGGCGCGCCGAGGAGCCGTCCTCGCTGCGAGAACCCGGTTGCACCCGTCTGCGGGCGGTTGCCGTTCAGGCCGTAATTTCGCCGTACACCCGCCGGAATCGCCCGTTCGCCTCCAGCCCCGTGGAATCGGAGCCGGAATTCCGTATCATGTTGAATCAGGCAGACCTAATGGGCATAAACATCGGATTGGACATCGGCGCGATCAGTGTCAAGCTGGCTGCCCTGGGTCAACCGGGAGACCGGCTCGCCCTGCAAGCCCTGTGCGCCGGCAACCCGGCTTTCCGCCTGGGGGAGTGGGAGACCCCCAGGGGCAAGCGCGTCCCCATGGTGCTCTCCGAGTACCGGCGCATCATGGGCAGCCCCATCCAATCCACCTACGATCTGCTCCAGGAGATGTATGAACACGTGCCGGAATCCGGCATCGAGGGCATGCGGGTCACCGGCTCGGGCGGACGCGCCATCGCCAAGATCCTGGGACTGTATTTCGAAAACGAGTTCAAGGCCATCGCGCGCATGATGGCCAGCTTCTACCCGAACGTGAAGACGGTTTTCGAGATCGGCGGGGAAAGCTCCAAGTACATTCGTCTGGAAAACGGCGTCATCTCCGATTACGACCGCAGCGGCGAGTGCGCCGCCGGCACCGGCTCTTTCCTCGACCAGCAGGCGCTGCGCATGCGCTACTCGGTGGAGGAAGTGGGCGGCATCGTGTGTACGGCGGGCTGCTCGGCGCGCATCGCCGGCCGCTGTTCCGTGTTCGCCAAGAGCGACATGATCCACGCGCAGCAGAAGGGCTACTCGCCGGCGGAGATCCTGCGCGGCCTTTGCGATGCCGTGGCGCGCAATTTCAAGAGCAGCATCGTGAAGGGGCGAAAGGCGGAAGCTCCCGTGGCGCTGATCGGGGCCGTGGCTCTCAACCAGGGCGTTACCGGTGCGTTGCGCGAAGCGTTCGGGCTGGGCGAGGCGGACCTCTTCGTTCCCGAACAGTACGCCTGGTGCGGCGCGATCGGCACGGCCATCCTGGAAACCGAAGAAACCCGCAAGCGCACCTTCCGCGAGATCCACCGCCTGGCGCAGCACGAGGCCGGCGATCGCGCCCAGGACACGCAGGCGCTCGCGATGGACCGCGTGGTCCTGCTGCGCGACCGTGTGCCGAAGTACGCGCCTCCGGCCGGCGATGCGCGCATCCCCGCGTATCTGGGGCTGGATATCGGCTCGGTGTCGACCAACGTCGTGGTGATGGACGATACCGGCGCGGTGATTCATGACGTGTATCTGCGCACCGCGGGCCGTCCCATCGAAGCCGTGCAGGAGGGTCTGTTCGAAGTCGAGCGGCTGTGGGGCGCCCGGCTGGACATTCTCGGGGTGGGCACCACCGGCAGCGGGCGCGAACTGATCGCGGAGTTCGTGGGCGCCGATTCGGTGAACGACGAGATCACCGCGCACAAGACCGGGGCCTGGCACATCAGCACCACGCTCGGCGGCGAGCCCGTGGACACCATTTTCGAGATCGGCGGGCAGGACTCCAAGTTCATCTCCATCGAAAACGGCGTGGTGGTGGACTTCGCCATGAACGAAGCCTGCGCGGCGGGCACCGGGTCGTTCCTGGAGGAGCAGGCGGAGAAACTCGGCATCAGCATCAAGGGCGAGTTCGCCAAGCTGGCGCTTTCCGCGCCGGCGCCCACGCGGCTCGGCGAGCGCTGCACGGTGTTCATGGAGCGCGATGTCAACGGATGGATGCACAAGGGCGAGACGGTGCCGGGGATCGTGGCGGGCCTGGCCTATTCCATCGCGCTCAACTATCTGAACCGCGTGGTCCGCGGGCGGAAGATCGGCAACGTCATTTATTTCCAGGGAGGCACGGCGTACAACGACGCCGTGGCCGCCGCCTTCGCCTCCGTTTTGGGCAAGAAGATCACGGTGCCGCCGTACAACGGCGTGATGGGCGCCATCGGCATGGCGCTGATCGCACGGCAGTGGCATCAGGCCACCGGCGGCCGGACGCGCTTCCGCGGTTACAACCTCCAGAACCTGAAGATGTCCACGCGGGACTTCGTGTGCAAGGCGTGCTCGAACCTGTGCGACATCAAGGAATTCAACATCGAGGGCAGCCGCAGCTTCTGGGGCGACAAGTGCTCGGACAAGTTCCGCAAACCGTCGCCCAGCGGGCGCAAGCCGGTGATCGAAGACCTGTTCGCTTTCCGGGAGAAGCTGGTCGCCGAAATCCAGAAATCCACGGTGAAGGGCGGCTTCAAGATCGGGCTGCCCAATGCCATGTCGAGCTTCGAGCGCTTCCCGTTCTGGCACCGCTACCTCTCCGAGCTAGGCTTTGAGACTGTGCTCTCGCCCATTACCGATCCGCGCATCGCGGCGGCCGGCATTGAGATGGCGGTGGCGCAGCCCTGCTTCCCCGTCCAGGTGGCGCACGGGCACGCGCTGGCGCTTGTGGAGGAATCCCGGGTCGACTACCTGCTGGTGCCGAACATCATCGATTCGGAGACGGCTCAGGGCGACAACTCCAGCTCGCACTACTGCCCGTGGAACCAGACGCTGCCGTTCGTGCTGCGCGCGGCGCCGCGGCTGGAACGGTACGCGGCCAAGTTCCTCATTCCCACGCTGCACTTCCAGATGGGGCCGGAGCAGATTAAGAAGGCGCTGGTCCAGACCATGCAGCGGCTGGGCGTGAACCGCCGCGCGAGCGACCGCGCCGTGGACGCCGCCTATGCGGCGCAGCGCGAGTTCTCCGCCAGGCTGCTGGAGGCGGGCCGCGCCGCCATGGAGACGCTCGAGCGTACCGGCGAGCCGGGGCTCATCCTGGTGGGCCGCGGCTATAACATTTACGACCGCGGCATCAATTGCGACATCCCGCGCAAGCTGCGGCACCGCTACGGCGCCAACGTGGTGCCGCTGGACTTCCTGGTAACCGGGCGCGAAAGCGGCTGCGGCACGGAGAACATGTACTGGGCCTCGGGGCGCAAGATCCTGGAGGTCGCCCGGATGGCGGCGGAGCACGATAACCTGCACGTGGTCTACATCACCAACTTCAAGTGCGGCCCCGACTCCTATATCAAGCACTTCACGCGCGAAGCCGCCGGCGCGCCGCTGCTCGTGTTGCAGTTCGACGGGCACGGCAACGACGCCGGCTACATGACGCGCTGCGAAGCGTA
>JBHGBM010000005.1:0-104769 GCA_041946965.1 Bryobacteraceae bacterium | reverse complement strand
TCCAGCGTGAAGCCCTCGGTGACCTCCTCCAGCACGCGCTGCGACTGCTCGGTCTTCTTGAGCAGCTCGGAGATCTGGGAGAGCGTGGCTACCTTGACCCGCAGCTTCTTGTTGAGCAGCAGCGCCAGCTCGTCGATCAGGTTGAGGTTGCGCGGGTCGGCCAGGGCGATTTCGAGCGTGCCGTTCTGCGCCTTGAGCGGCACGAAGTTGTAGCGGAACATCAGGTCCACCGGGATGGACCGGAACAGGTCGTGGTCGATCGACGCCTCGCGCAGGTCGACGTACTCGCAGCGGTAGCGCGCCGCGGCCGCCTGCGCCTGCTGCGCCTCCGCCGCGGGGTCCAGGATGCGAACTCGTTCGGTGCCCATATGCGCCTCAGTGAATGGCATCCGCCAGGGAGAAGATCGGCAGATACAGCGAGATCAATACAAACGCCACGAACACCCCCATGAAGATCATGATGGCGGGCTCGATGAGCGAGAGCGCCGCGGTCATGCGGGTGTTCACGTCGTCCTCGTAAAACTCCGCCACGCTGCCCAGCATGGTGGGCAGAGCGCCGGTGGACTCCCCCACTTCGATCATGTCCGTGGCCAGCCCGGGGAACATGCCCGTGGTCTTGAGCGACCCGGAGAGCGACTGCCCCTCGCGCACCATCTTTCCGGCTTTGGTCAGCGCCTTGCGCAGCACCGGGGTGCCGAGGGATTCGGCGGCGGTCTCCAGTCCCTGCACCAGCGGGATGCCGCCGGTGAGCAGCGTGCTCAGTACGCGCGAGAACTGCGCCACCTGGTACTTCTGCCAGATCTCGCCCAGCAGCGGTATCCGCATCTTGACGCGGTCCACTTTCTCCCGCGCGGCCTCGCCGCGGCTCCAGATGCGGTACAGCACGATCAGTCCCACCAGCGCGCCGAAGAACGCCAGGATGTAGGCGCGAGCCGTGGTGCCCACCGCGATCAGAAGCTGCGTTACGGCCGGCAACTGCGCCTGCATGCTGCTGTACAGCGAAGCGAAGTTCGGCACCACGTAGGTCACCAGGAAGACGATCAGGCAGATGGTCAGGAACAGCAGCATGGAGGGGTACATCAGCGAGACCAGCACTTTCTTGCGCACCGCCAGCGCCATCTTCTGGTAGTTGATGTAGCGGTCCAGCACCTCCGTCAGGCTGCCGCTCTTTTCCCCCGCCAGCACCGAAGTGACGTAGATCTTGGGGAAGATGCCCTGCATGCGAAAGGCGTCGGAAAGCAGCGTGCCGTTGCGAACCTCCTCCCGCACCGCCTTGATGTAAGGGCTGAGTTTGGGATCGGTAAGCCGTTCCGAGAGCAGGTCGAGCGACTTCAGGATGGGCAGCCCCGCGCGGATCAACGTGACGAACTGCTGGTTGAAGATCAGGAATTTTTCGAGGTTCAGCTTTTTCGAGCGGCGCTTGAGGCCTCCCGCCTCGGCCGAAAACCCAGCCATGGCGCGCCGCGGCCGGACGGAGTAGACCAGGAATCCCTGCTGGGTGTACCGGTCCCGCAGTTCCTTTTCGCTCGCGCCCTGGGCCACCTGGCTGTGGATTTCACCGCGCGCGTCGGCGTACTTGAGCACCCACTCGGCCATAAGCTATTGCGAAGTCTCCAGGACCACTTCCGCGCCTTCGGGCACGCGGAACTGGAACAGTTTCGAATCCAGCTTCGGGTTGAGCCGCTCCCCCCGGAAGTCGAACTCCAGCACGGACTTGTCGTAGCCGGTCACCTTCACGCGCCGGATTTCGGCCGAGGGCATCACCACGAACTCCACCCGGGTATAGGGAAGGTTCTCGGTCTTGGGCTCCGCCGTAATCAGCGTGCCGCCGTTATCGGGACGGCTCTCGATGTTGCGGAACTCCTTGGAAAAGTTCAGCCTGCCGAGCAGGAAGGCGAGCGGCGCCCGCATGTCCTCGCTTTCCCGCAGCTTCATCTTCTCCACCCGATTATTGCCCGGGGTGTAGAGCCACAGCCATTTGCCGTCGGAAACGAACAGTTTGCCCGGCGGCTGTGTGTAGTCCCAGCGCATGCGTCCCGGCTTGCGCAGGCGGAGCGCGCCGGCTTCCGTGCGCCGGGGTTGTCCGGGACCCGTATATGCCTCATTAAATTGCACTTCGAGCGTCTGCGCGCGGTTGTAGCGGGTTTCTACGTCTTTGAGCAGCCGGTCCAGGCCGGTATCGGCCGCCAAGGCCGGCAGGGCCGCCAGGGCAAAGAAAGCCCGAATAGGTATCACTAACGATTAGACGCGCCGGCGGCTCACGGCGTGCAGACGATGTTCGCCGCCTCGGGAACGCGCGCCGCCGGGACCGGGGTGGCCAGCAGGAATCCCTGGGCCACGTCACAGTTCATGGCCGCCAGGGCCTGCAACTGCTCTCCCGTCTCGATCCCCTCGGCCACCACACGCTTGCCCAGGACGTGCGCCAGCCCGATGATGCTGTGGGCCAGAGGCGGACGGTCGGAGGCCGCGCGAATCTCGCTGATGAAGCTGCGGTCCACCTTCACGGTATCGAACGGCAGCTTTTGCAGGTAGCTGAGCGAGGCGTAGCCGGTGCCGAAGTCGTCCAGCGTCAGGGAGATTCCCAACCGCCGGATCTGTTCCATGCGCGCGGCCGAGCGTTCCAGGTCGCCCATCACCACGGTCTCGGTCAACTCGAGTTCGAGCAGGGCGGGGTTTAGTCCGTTGCGGTCCAGCACGCCCGCGATGGAATCGACGAAATCGGCGCGCGCGAACTGCACCGCGGAAATGTTGACGGCCACGCGGGCCGGGCCGAGGGCGGCGCCCCAGGCGGCGCGCTGCGCGCAGGCGGCCTCCAGCGCCCAGGCGCCCAAAGGTACGATCAGCCCGGTCTCCTCGGCCAGCGGAATGAAGGCGCCCGGCGAGACGGCGCCGAGCGCGGGGCTATGCCACCGCATGAGCGCCTCCAGCCCCGCCAGCCCCCCGCCGCCGACCTCGAACTGCGGCTGGTAGTAGAGACAGATTTCGCCGTTATCGAGCGCGCGCCTTAGGTGCGTTTCGATCTCGAGCTTCTGCTGCGAGGCCCGGTCCATCTCCGGGCTGAAAGCCACGGCTCCGTTGCGGCCCAGATCCTTGGCCCGCTGCATGGCGTCGGTGCACTTCTTGAGCAGCGCCACGGGTTCGCCGGCGTCGTCCGGACACAGCGCGACACCAATGCTGGCGGTGACGCAAAGCTCGCGGCCCTCGATCTCGAAAGGATCGGCAAGCGCGTCCAGCAGCTTGCGGGCGGTGGCCATGGCGCCACCGGGCGCTTCCACCTGCGGCAGCAGAAGCAGGAATTCGTCGCCTCCGGAACGCGCCAGCGTATCGCTGCGGCGCACGCAGGCTTCCAGCCGCCGCGCCACCTTTTCCAGCAGGATGTCTCCCACCTGGTGGCCGAACAGGTCATTCACCCATTGCAGGCGATCCAGGTCCATGAGCAGCACCGCGGCGCGATGCCCGTAGCGGGCGCACATCAGCAGCGCCTGCCTCAACCGGTCCTCGAAGAGCCGCCGGTTAGGCAGGCGCGTGAGGGTGTCATGCTCGGCCTGGTATACCAGGTCGTCCATGAGGTTGCGCTGGTCCACGATGACCGCGGCCAGCCTGGCCGCCTCGGCCAGGAAATCCAGGTCCGTGGCTTCGGCCCCGCCGAAGTAGACCGTCAACGCCCCCAGCACTTCGCCGGCTCCGGAGAGCAGGGGCGCGGTGGAACAGCAGCGCAGGCCCAGTTCGAGCGCGGCCGGGCGCCATTCCTCCCAACCCGGCTCGGCGGCGATCTCGACATGGGCCGGGCGCGGCGTCCAGAAAGGGGCGGGGCGCGGGCCGCTCATGGCAAGCCCGTCCACTTCGTCCAGCCAGGCTGCCGGCACGCGGCGCCCCGCCGCGTGGCACAGCCGCCCCCGGCGCAGCAGCATCAAGGAGCAGGCCGCGGCGGGCCAGCGTGCCTCCACCGCCTCGATGACCGGCGCCAGCGATTCGGCAAGATCCGCGTTGCGGGCGATATTCTCAATGGTTCGCGCGCGGGCGCGGTCCAGCAGTGCGGTGCCGTCAGGCATTTGGGATCCTTGCGGTCGCAATGAACTGGTCGATGTCGCGGGCCATGCGGGCGGCGCCGCCGTTCTCTCCGGCCGCCACCACCGTCCAGCGGAAGGCCAGGGTCAGCACCGCCGACCGCGAGCCCGCCTGCACTCTCCGTTCCGTCGCGATCCCCTGCAAGACCTCCCCCAGCCGCGATCTCAGGCCGGCCGCGTCGGCGCCCGCTTCCGGATCGATCACGGCCACGAAGGCGTGCGGACTCCAGCGGAACAGCCGGACCGGACGCGGCAACTGGCGCAGCAGGTCGCGCGTGAATTCGGAGGACAAGTCCTCGGCGGCCGGCGCCCCGAAGCGCGCGCGCACCGCCGGCAGGTTGTCCAGCACCATCGCCACCGAAACCGCTCCGCCACGGGTAGCCAGCGCCGACTCGGCCTCCCGCCTTCCGGAAATCCCGGCGCTGGCCGCCGCGGCTTCGTTCTGGGCCTCCTTCACCCGTTCTTCCATCTCGGTCATGAAGCGCGCTGATTCGGCGCGCTCCCGGGCGGCCTCCTCGCGCACGTACGAGAGACAGTCGGAAAGGCGCGTCTTGATGGCGGCCAAATCGCCCGCCTTCGACACCTGCTCCAATTCCCGCTCGATGCGCCGCAAACGCGTCACGGACCGCTCATTGCCGCTCGAAAGCGCCGCCACCGTATCGGTGAGCATGGACACCATTTTCTGGAGGTCCGAGACCTGCTTCTCACCGGCCGCGCGCCGGGCCTCGGCATGTCCGGCCAGCGCCGCGCAAGCTTCCGCCGAGAGCCGCTCGATGGCCTCATCCGCCGCCCCGTTTTCGGGCGGCTCTTCGAGCAGCGCCCGCAACTGGGCCGCATATGGCGCGGTTCCCGAGAAAACGTGCTGGTCCAGCGCCTCCAGCAGCCGCAGAGCCGGCGAGCCTGGGTCTCCGGTTTGCTGCGCCTCCGGGGCGCGATACCCTTCCAAATACTTGCGGATCGAGATCACGGCAATCCCTTGCGGCAATGGCCGCCGCTGTGCTTATCGGCAATTTGCGCCGGGATGTGCAGGGCTGGCGTTCAGCTTTCCCAGATATAGGCGTTGAAGCGGCGGATGGTGCGGAACCCCAGGCGCTCATACAAGGCCACGGCCCCGCTGTTGGACGCCGTCACGGTAAGGCTGGCGCGCCGGCAACCGGCTTCGGCCAGCGTCCCCAGCGAGCGCCGCAGCAGCTCGCGGCCGATCCCGCAGCCCTGCGTCCAGGGGCTGACGCAGACCTGGGTGACGTGGCCGCACTCCGGCGCCACCAGGCTGGCGAGGCAGACGCCGCACAGCCGCTCTGCCTCCAGGTCGAAAGCCGCATAGGAGCCCGGGGCGAAAAACGTGCCGCAGCCGGGGTACTCCACGATGTTCCGCAGGAACCGGCGTGCGCCGAATACCGAACGGTACTGGTCGTTGATGCGGCTGTCCACATGCCCCAGGTAGGCCTCCGCGATCAACTGGGCGGTGGCGTTCTCATGCTGCCCGGACCACGGCTGGATCTGCACGCGGCGGCGGAGGCGCGCGGAGGGGAGGCGTCCCGGATCTTCCAGCATCATGAAGTTCCGGGGATAGGCTTCCAGCGGCGGGGTCATCACGCTGGGGCGCTGGTGGAGCGATGCGGCCATCATGAGCTGGGCCTCCACCCGCCGCACCCCGTCCGCGATCATGCCGTGCAAGGCGGCTTGCAGCAGGCGTTCCTCGCGCCCCGGCGCGCGGGCGTGACGCCGCACGTAGATGTCTCCCACCAGCCCCTTCTGGTCCTCATAGACGAAGTAGGTGTAGCCGATCACCGCGCCCTGCTCCACCAGCGCGAAGCCGTGCAGCGCGCGCAGGTCCACGAAGCGGGACACCAGTTCGGCGGACTTGCCGAAATCCCAGTCGAGTTCCTCGCGCCAGGCGGCGGTTTCTTCCTCGAGCAGATCTTCCAGGTCGGCCGCGCGCAGGGAACGCAGGTCGAGAAGTTCCACCGCAGGATGACTGCGGGCCGCCATGGTCGAATTGTAGCAGCAGCGTCCGGCTTGCCGCCCCATGCCCCGCTCTGTCACACTGGCAGGGATGGGGGAATGGGCTTGGATCGAGCCCGCGCCAGGCGTGTGGCTGCGGGTCACCGTGGAAGACGCCGGAGTGCGGGCCATCGAGTTCAACGCGGAGGGCGACGGCGATGGCGTGCGCAATCCGAAGAACCCTTTGCTCGTCGAGGCCGCGAGCCAGTTGACGGCGTATTTCGATGGCCGGCTGACCCGGTTCAACCTGCCGCTCCAAATGGAGGGCACGCCGTTTCAAGTGCGGGTATGGCGGGCGCTCGAAAGCATCCCTTATGGCGAGACCCGCAGCTACGCGCAGATCGCCGCGCAAATCGGAGCGCCCCGCGCGATGCGGGCCGTGGGCGCGGCCAACGGCGCCAACCCTCTGCCGATCGTGGTGCCCTGCCACCGCGTGATCGGGGGCGGCGGCAAGCTGGTAGGCTACGGCGGCGGGTTGCCGCTCAAGAAACGCCTGCTGGAACTGGAAGCCCGGGTCGCGGGGACGCCATCGCTCATTTGAGACGGCCGCCCGCAGCCAGGGCCCTCCGCAGCAGGTTGTGCGTAATCCGCTGCACCCGCTCGTCGGGGCCCTGGGGCGTGGCCCCATGCTCCCACGGCAGCCGATGCCCCGGCGGAGACGCCAGGCCCTGGGCCCACCAGATGGTGGCCGCATTGAAGACGAAGTTCCGCTTTGGCCCCGGATAGATCGTCGCTGTCCAGTGCGCGCTCTCGCGGCTGCCGGGTTTGAGCGCGATGCCTTCGGCGACCACCTCCAGTCCCGGCAGACCGGCGGGCTCGCCATGGAATTCCCAGCCCACCAGGCCTGGAATCCGGTCGCCTCTCTTCACGCCGGCGCCCTCGAACATCCAGTGATCCGGCTTGGTTACGATCCAATCTCCGCCGCCATTGGCGGGATAGACCGTGCGGGCGCCGATCAGCAGAGCCTCATCCGGCCCGTCCATCTCAAACACCACATTGCGCCGCTTCTCGTTTTCGGTGCGGCCGCCGTAGCGGCCGCCGTGCCGGATAATGCGATTCGGACGGCCATCGGCGGATTCCCGGAACGGCGCAATGATGGAGACGCTGTTCCCGCAAAGATAGAACTCGCTGGTTCCGGAGGCGATGGCGGCCTTCGCGCTATCGTATTGCCGCGGATCCCAATACTCGTCGTGACCTACGCTGATGAAAACCTTGCAGCGCGCCGCCCGCGCCGGAGACAGCATGTCGCTGTTGGAGCAGTAGGTCACGTCGTAGCCGTGTTTTTCCAGCCAGTAGCACAACGGGAATTCCAGCAGGAGAAACTCACCCGAGCCAACCGATTGGGGATTGTTGCCGTGCACGCTCTTTCCGTACGGGCGGTCGAAGCTGACTTCCGTACCCGGCGAGTGGGCGCCGCGAGGGTCGGTGTAGAACGAATAGTCGTCCGGCCAGCGGTTGTAGGCCTGCCAGGTGTTGTCGCTCGACTGGAGCAGGATATCGGCCGGGCGGTTGTCGCGCACGATGAAGATGACGAAGCTCTGCCAGGGACCCTCGGTGGCGGTCTCCGGGAGGATTGTCAACCGTCCCAGGTAGACTCCGCTAGGCCAGCCGGCCGGGATCTTCACTTGCGCGGCGGGCTCCCAGCGGCACTCGCGCAGCCGGTTGGGGCCGATTTCCGGGTCCGGCTGCACCTTGCCCTGGAAGGGCCCCAGGGTAGCCATGCGGCGGGCCCCGAGTCCCCCGTAATAGCCCATGCGGAAGATCTCAATCTGAAAACGGGCGGGGGGATTGGTGCTCACCATGATATCCAGGGTCTCTCCGGCCTCTACGCTCTGGCGCGAGCAGTAGCCTTCGATGAACAGCGAGCGGTATCCCGGGCTCTTCCCGAAGTTGGCGATCATCACTCGGGAGAGCAGCCAGCCGGGAGTGCCCGGCCTGGCGTTCTCGCGCTGAATCAGGTCACCGGCTGGCGGGCGCGTGAGGAGAGCCTCCGTGGAAAGCGCCGCCTGTTTGAAGAAACCTCTTCTGCTTTGAGTCATTCCCGTTCCCGATGGAAAGGACCGCTTAACGTGGAGACCGGCGCCAACACCACGCCCGATAGGAGCGCAGAGCCGCGCGCGGGGCGCAGTATGACCGCCGGAGCATCACCCGCGACTTCGATGCGGTAGACGCCCGGCGGCCCCGGAGCGCCGCGCGGTTCCACTTGCAGCGGGCCCGCGCCCGCCGGCTGGATCAGCCGTAAATCGTACCGGCCCGGCTTGAGTTTGCCGCCCATGATGGGGCCGAGCGGCAATGCCAGCGGCTTTTCAATGCGCACCCCGGTGCGGACCGGCTCGTCCACTTCGGGGCCAAGCTCGAATACAGGCGCCCCGGTTTCCTTTTCCCCCATCACCTTCCAGACTTTGCGGTCTGCATCGAAGTAGAAGGTGTTGGTTCCCGCGCTCTGGGCGAGAGCTTCATGCTGAGTCGGCCCGAACTTGATACGGATCTCGTCCGTGCCGGCCGCCTGGCGTTCGGAGACCACTTGCGGCAGCCAGCGCAGGTTCAGCGACACGATCAGGGCCTGCTCGCCGCGTGTGATGTAGCCGTGCCGGGCCGCCTGCGCGAATTGCTGAATGGCGGCTTCCGGATTGCTCTTCGTGATGGCCTGCCGCGCCAGATCCCAAGCGCCCTGCGCGGCCGCCTCCTGCGCGCGCTCGAAAGCACGGTGGCTCTCAAAGAACAACAGCATGAATTTTTCGAAGTCGCGGAAGTAGTCCAGCCACTCGCGGCTGCCCGCTGAATTCGCGCCGATCTTGTCGAGCAGAACCAGGCGCTCGCGTGTTCGCGCCATGGCCGTGTCCGGCTCCTTCAGCGGCACGTCCATGAAGCGGGGGCCGGTTTCGCGGCCGATCAACGGGGAATCGTTGGCCCAGCGCAGCAGATATTCGCCTCCCGCCTCTCTGGCCGAGGCGCCGAAAGAGCGTGCCGCCATCTCCTGGCAGGTCGTCTCCAGCGGCTCGTTTTCACTGGCGCTCCACACCTGTTGGACCAGGCTCTTGAAGTAGAGATCCAGCGGGCGCGTGGTCCAGTGGATGATGGCGAAACCACGCACATCGCGCTCGCGCAGCATGTTCATGAAGTTCCGGAAGGGGACGAACGGCCGGCCGACGTAGGCGTGGTCGTCCTCGTGAGCCCAGACAATGGGGATCAGTTTCCGGCCGCTCCGGTTCGCGGCGCGCAGCAACTCCCGCCCCTGGTCCGTGTGAAAAATGGTGGCCGCATGCAGTTGGTCGCGCCCCGTCACGGGGTTTATGAAAGGGTGGTTATCGAGCGGAAGCAGGGAGACTTCACGAGGCAGAAAAGCGTCCGCCGCGCGCATGAAAAGAAACGTCCAGGAGCCGGTGGCCAGTTCCACATCGGTCCTTCCCGCCTCGCGCAGGGCGCGGCCGAAGGCGCGGACAAGTTTGGAAATGGCGAACACCCCGCGGGCGTTCTTGTCCTCGCGCATCCACGGATGCCGTTCGCACGCGGCGGCGAACTCCTTCTGCCAGGCGGGAGGAAACTGGCTGACTTCCAGGTTGCGCCAGGGTGTGTCCCTGCGCCGGAACCACACGGCCAGGCGATCGATCTCGGGGTATGCGCCGAGCAGCGCCTTCACCTGCGCGGTATAGTACGCCAAGCCCTCCGGCGTATCCGGGTTGACCAACTGAATTTTGCCGTCGCTCAGGCGCGCGGAGGCCGGCAGTTTCACAATCATGCTCTGCGGGTTCGCCGCCGGAGTGTCCACATCGAGAGCGAAGGTCACGTGCATGCCGCGGCTGCGCGCGTGGGTGAAGACCTTTTTCATCAGACCCATCGCCGCCGCCGCGCGCTCGCTTTCGGGTACCAGCGCCGCACTCGAGCCGAACACCGGCCCGGAGAAGACCTCGCCGCCATAAAGCCGGCGGACGTCGTTCACGTGCTGGGTGCCCCAGTCGCGGCCGAATCTGGTGGTGGCCAGATAGCCCACGGGCTTGGTCTCGCCCGCGAAACGAAACGTGAACATGGGGTTGTTGCCGTAGGCGTGCACCATGATGGTGTTGAAACGCATCTTGGCGCCCTGGTCGATGTAGCGCTGCCAGTCTTCCAGTTCCCAGGTGGAGGCGCTGCTCACGAAGTTGTGCCAGTCGAAGAGAATCCGGTCGCCGGCCAGGGGAGCATCGGCCAGATCCCATCCCTCGAAGGCGAACGGCACGGTGCGCGCCGGCGGCAGCGCGTCATAGGACAGGTAGAAGCCGCAGCCGAGCTTCTCAAGCAGCGCATAGACGCCGTAGAGCGCTCCGCGCGCGTCAGCCCCGGCGACGATACCGATCCGGCCGCGCCCGCGCGCGGCGGTTGAGACCACGAAACTCTCGGGGCCTTTCAGCTTGTCGAGCGGCGCGATCCGCCGCAGTTCCGGTTGGCTCCGCGGAGTGCCGACGAGCGCCGCGGGTCCGCTTGCCGGAAGCGACGTCACCACCGGAAAAGCGGCGCCGGGGTAGAGCCGTTCCAGGTATTGCGAGAGTTCCCTGGCCGCGAGCGCCTCTACGGGAGATGCCGCGGGAGAGGTCACCACGGGAACGCGGTGCTGCGCCGGCAGGACCCCCGCGAGCGCGGCCAGGATGTACGCAAATACGCTGCGCATTGGGACACTATACCGTAGTGCGCTAATCGATACTCGATGATGGTAGAGTCCTACAAGAGAGCGTATTTCATGAATCGAAGGCAGTTCGTCTCCTCCTCCGGCGCCGCGGTGCTGGGCGCCGCCACACCGGCGCCCCAGCGGGCGCGCATGAAGGTTGGCGCTTCGGTCCGGTGCGAAGACGCGCGCCTGAAAGCCGCCGCCCGTTACGGGATCGGCAACATCATCACCTCGGTGCGCGTCCCCGAGGGACGCCTGTATGCCACCGCCGATGAGCTCAAGCGCATGCGGGAGACGGCGGAGAAGAACGGGATCCGCGTGGACGTCGTCTCGCCTCCGTTTCTGGAGTCCACGCACGTCGATGTCGAAAAGCATGCCGCCATTATGCTCGGCGAGAGCCCGCAGCGGGACCGTGACATCGAGGCGTTGCAGACGATGATAAAGAACTGCGCCGCCGCGGGCATCCCGTGTATCAAGTACAATCTGACACTGCTCGGTGTGCTGCGCAGCTCTCGCGGCGTTGTGCAGGGCCGGGGCGACACCACCTACAACGTGTTCCGTCTGAAAGACGCGCTGGCCCAGGGGGCGGTCGCGCGCCGCACCAGGACCGCCGCCGAACTCCGGCCCGATCCCCCGCTGACACGCGCGGGCCGTGTCCCTGCGGATATGTACTGGGAACGGATCACCTATTTCCTCGAGCGCATCATCCCGGTTGCGGAGGAATACAGAGTGCGCATGGCCTGCCACCCGCAGGATCCCGGCCTGCCGCCGGAGGGCTACCAGGGCATACAGGCCGTGCTGAGCTCGGTGGAGGGCTTGAAGAAGTTCATCACGATCAAGGAAAGCCCTTATCACGGCCTGAACTTCTGCCAGGGCACGGTCTCCTCAATGCTCCAGGACCCCGGCAAGGAGATCTACGACGTGATCCGCTACTTCGGTTCGCGGAAAAAGATCTTCCTCGTGCACTTCCGCAATATCCGCGGCCGGCGCTATGATTTTGCGGAAGTGGCCATCGACGAGGGGGATGTCGATATGCTCAAAGCCGTGCGGGCCTATAAAGGGACCGGCTATGACGGCATCCTGCACTACGACCACGTCGTGCGGGCGGCCGGCGATCCGAACGGAGAGCAGTACGCGGCCTTCTGCTACGGCTACATCCGGGCGCTGATCCAGGCCGCGGATCGGAGCGGCTGATGCCACGCCTCGCGGTCCTGCTGTTCGCAGCCATCGGCATGCTGCGGGCGCAGCCGTCCGATCCGGCCCGCGGGCTGCGCAAGAGCCACCCCCGATTGATTGTGCTCGACGCCGATCTCGAGCGCATCCGGCGTCTCACCGGCTCCGATGAGAAAGCGCGCTCGATGCACAAGCGGCTGGCCGGGGAGGCTCGCCGAATCCAGCTTGCGCCGCCGGTGCAGTATGAGCTCGTGAACGGGAGAATCCTGCACCTGAGCCGCGCCTGTCTGGAGCGTGTCTACACGCTGGCGCTCCTGTACCGGCTGGACCGCAAGCGGGAGTATTTCGAACGCGCCCTCAAGGAATTGCGCGCCGCGGCCGCGTTTCCGAACTGGAACACCAATTTCCTCGATAAGGCGGAGATGACTCACGCCGTGGCCATCGGTTACGACTGGCTCTACCCGGATTTGTCTCCGGATGACCGCACGCTGCTTCGCAAGGCCATCGCGGAGAAAGGCGTGCGCGACGCCATTCCGATCTACGAGGAGAAAAGGTGGTGGGCCGTCAACCTGCTCAACTGGAATCCAGTCTGCAATGGAGGCGTGGGCCTGGGAGCGCTGGCTATCGCCGAAGACGAACCGGAACTGGCCCGCACCGTGCTCCGCTACATGCTTCGGTCGTTTCCTCTCGCGCTGTCCTCGTACACGCCGGACGGAGCGTGGGTGGAGGGTCCGGAATACTGGGATTACGCAACCCGCTATGCGGTGTGCCTGCTGGCCGGTCTCCAATCGGCCCTGGGTCACGATTTCAAACTCTCATCCACGAGCGGCTTCGGCGCCACCGGCCGTTTCCGCGTGTACGCGACGGGTCCTTCCGGCAAGCTTTTTAACTACGCCGATTGCGATGAGGAACCCGAAGGTGCGCCGGAACTGTTCTGGCTGGCGCGCCGCTTCCGCGCGCCGGTGTGCGCCTGGCGGCAGGCCAGGCAGCTCGAGCAGAGCAAGCCCGGCGCGCTGGACCTGGCCTGGTACGAGCCGGCGCAGGCCTCGCCGGATCAAGCCAAGTGGCCGCTCCACGCCTATTTCCGCGCCGCGGAAGTCGCCATGTTGCGCAGTTCATGGGACGATCCCGAAGCGGTCTTTGTGGGTGTCAAGGGCGGCGCGAATCGCGGCGGGCGCGGGCACGCCCACCTCGATCTCGGCAGTTTTGTGCTGGACGCCGGCGGCATGCGTTGGGCCGTTGACCTGGGCCGCAACAGTTACGACGTTCCGGACTACTTCGGCAAGCTGCGCTGGACGTATTACCGCACCAAGACCGAATCGCACAATACATTGCAGATCGACGGCGCGGACCAGGACGCCTTTGCCAAGGCGCCCATTATCAGGCACAGGTTCGGCCGGGACTTCGCCTGGGTTTGCCTGGACCTGTCCAACAGCTGGGTCCTCCGGGCTGAAGTTCTAACCCCGCCCGGCGCGGTGTTTGGCACGGTTTCGACGCAGGTATCGCCGCCGCAGACCCCGAACGGCGACACCCGTAAGCTCGTGGTCCGCCTGCCCGGCAGGACGGCCGATCTCAGGCTCACCGTGGTTCTGACGCCCGTCCGGGGGGACCGGCCGGCGGCCGAACTGCGCTGGAGGGAGCGGGCCCTGGCACGATGGTAAGACGATGGTGCCCGTGAGGTACAATCAGGACGGCAGGCAGGCCGCAATAGGAAAGCGTGATGTTCAAACAAGCCGTAGCACGCTGGTGCTACAAGAACACCTCCATCGAAGATCTTGCGCGTGAAGGCGCGCGCATGGGACTCAAGGGAATCGACCTGATCGGACCCGATGAATGGCCGGTGGCGCGCAAGCACGGGCTCGTTCCTTCGATGGTTTCGCCCCCGGGTTCCAACAACACGGCGGGATGGTGCGACAGGGCGAACCACGACCGCCTGGAAGCCGCCTGCCTGGACATGATCCCGCGGCTCGCCGCCATCGGGGCGCCGAACCTCATCGCGGTCTCAGGCAACCGGCGCGGCCTCTCCGACGCGCAAGGCATCGAGAACACCGTAGCGGGGCTCAGGCGCATCATCCGCGCCGCCGAAGATCACAACGTCACCGTCTGCCTGGAGTTGATGAACAGCAAGGTGAACCACAAGGACTACATGGCCGACCGCACCGCCTGGGGCGTCGAGGTTTGCCGGCGCGTGGATTCACCCCGAATGAAGCTTTTGTACGACATCTACCACATGCAGATCATGGAAGGCGACGTGATCCGCACCATCCGCGAGAACATACACTACATCGGCCACTTCCACACCGGCGGCGTACCGGGCAGGCATGAATTGGACGACACCCAGGAACTCAAGTGGCGCGGCATCGCGCAAGCCATTGCGGACCTGGGCTTCACCGGTTTTGTCGCGCACGAGTTCATACCCGTGAGAGATCCGCTCAAGAGTCTCGAAGAGGCGGTGAGGATCTGTAGCGTGTGACGGTCAGGCCGGCCGCGGGACGTTGCCCGCCTCGAGGGGAGCCGCCTTGCGGGCCTTTATCTCGTCCCAGGCTTTCCGGATATCGGGCGGGAACGTCTGCATGGCCGCCTCCATCTCCGCCAGCATGCGCCTGACGATGCCGGGGTGCTCGTCCGCCACGTCATAGCTCTCGTCGGGATCCATCGAGAGGTCATAGAGCTCCGGTTTGGGCAGCATCAGTTGCACGACGCCTCCCGGCGGGGCGGGGCTCCACTTGAGCGTGTTGGCGCGGGAGACGTGCAGCTTCCAGTTCTTCCATCGCCCGCACTCCAGGTAGATGTTCTGAAAGTAGAGCAGGGTCTGGCGTTCCAGGTCTTGCTTCGCGCCGGTCAGCAGCGGCCAGATGTCGATGCCGTCCAGCGGCTTGGCCGGCAACTTCGCGCCGCAGGCGTGCGCCACGGTGGGAAATACGTCCATGGTCGAGATCGCCGCATGGCAGACGCGCCCCGCCGGAACGGCGCCCGGCCAGCGGACCAGGAACGGCTCGCGGACGCCGCCTTCCCAGGTCGTGCCCTTGCGGCCGCGCAGGCGTCCGGGGCTGCCCTGGTACCAGGGACCATTGTCGCTCGAGAGGATCACCATGGTCCGCCGCTCCACACCGTTCCTGCGCAGCGCGCCGAGCACTTCGCCCACGCTCCAATCCAGTTCCTCGACCACGTCGCCGTAGATGCCCAGCGGCGATTTGCCGCGAAAACGCTTCGAAGCGCCCAGCGGGATGTGGGGGTACGTGTGTGGGAAGTATAGAAAGAACGGCGCCTTCCCGCATTCGTCGATGAACTGCGTGGCCGTCTGGGTGTAGCGCCCGGTCAAGGTGTCCAGCGGCGCCTCCTTTTCGATCACCTCGGCATCGCGCATCAGCACGCGGGGATTCATGTCGTTGCTGTAAGGGATGCCGAAGTAGCGGTCGAAACCTCGAGCCGTCGGAAGATATTGCGGCCGCGTGCCGAGGTGCCATTTGCCGATGCACATGGTCCTGTGGCCGGTGGTTTTCAGGAGGTTGGCCAGGGTGGTCTCATCAGTGTTCAGGCCGTCCTCGGACTTAGGGTTCAGGACGCGCGGCACGCCGGTACGGGTGTTGTAGCGTCCGGTCAGCAGCGACGCGCGGGAGGGCGAGCACAGCGGATTGGCCGAATCGCACGCGGTAAAGCGCATGCCCTCTCTGGCCATGCGGTCGATGTTGGGCGTGCGGATGAAGCCGCCGTAGCAGCCCAAATCCCCGTAGCCCAGGTCGTCCATGAAGAACAGAACGACGTTCGGCGGCGCGGAGCCCGCGGCAAACGCCCCCAACAAGGTCTTGCCAAACGCGCGGCGGTTCATCGGCATATCAGTTCCCACTGTAATCCCGCGCGGCGGCGAACATGGCTTTCACGTTGGCGTCCGGCGTGGCGGCGTCCATGTTGATGCAGCAGACACCCACGTTCTCGCGGCGCCCGCACGCGCGCAGAAGCTCCAGGGTTTCGGTGTAGACATCGTTTTCGGAGTTCTGGAGCAGGTGGACCGGGCTGAGCCGCAGGTTGAGGAAGGCATTGGGGTAGAGGCGGCCGCACGCGGCGACATCCGAGCCGGCGCCCACGTCCAGAAACCGCAGGTCCATGCTGCCGTACTGCCGCGCGTACTTTTGCAGGTTGTTGCCGCAGTGATGAATCCCGTAAGGCGCCAGTTCCCGTGCGGCGTACATCTCGTGCCGGAGAATGCGCCTGCCGTACAATTCCGGCGAGATCATGCTGACCGAGCAGTTGCTGGCGAGGTGGATGCGCGGATCCACGTCCAGAATGGACCTGTTGACCGAGATGGAAGTAGTCCCGGTGCGCCGGCGCAGGCAGCGCGCCACCCTGACCTGCGTTTCGGCCACGATAGAGAAGAGGTGCTCCGTCAGTTCCTCGTCTTCGAGCAGATCCATGAACAGGCCGTTGCCGCGAATCTCCTGGGCGGTATTCAGGATGCCCGCGATGTCCAGGTCGCCCGTTACGTAGCCGAATCTTGCTTCGAGCGCGTCCATCTGCCCGATGAGCACGTTCATCGGCCAGGCGGTTTCGATCTCCGGGGCGCGCAGGGCCAAGATGGAAGCGCGGTCCAGGTTGCGGGGCAGCGCCCAGGCGGCCTGGTCATCGGAGAACCTCACCGGGACGTCGAACAGCGCGGCCATCACGAATCCGCCCGCGATGTGCCGGGAACCGATCACCGGCCGCGGCCGCGGATCGGGTTCGCCGATGCCGAACGTCTCGAACAGGCCCCGGCGCATCAGCACGTCGTTGCGGATGCGGGTCTCCACGTCGAGGTAGAACGGCTCCTGGAAAGAGATGCCATACCGCCGCCGCCACCATGCGGGGCTGAAGATGACGTTGACCGGGATTTTCACTGCGCGGCGCCTATGCGGCTCTTGGCCTGCTTGAGCCAGGTTTCGTGAATCATGCGGTCCTTTTGCCTGCTCCACTGTTCGAAGGAAAAAACGCTGAGCTGATCCCGCGTGAGCCCCGGCACGCCTGCACCCAGCGCGCGAGTGCCGCCTTCGCGCTTTTCCGTCGCATACAGAGGATCGAGCGGCACGCCTCTTTCGGCCGCCCATTCGCTGATGTGAGTCTCGGGCATCCGCGCTATCTCGCCGGCGTTCCAATTCGGAAGATCGAGAATTCGTTCCAGCCACAGGACCACCGGACGGGTCACAAAATAGGGACGGTGGCTGGTGTCCTGCTCCCAGGCGGTCTCGAAAACCCCTTCGCGCCTGCCACGCAGCAGCACGACGCGCTTCCGGAGTTCTTCGAAGAAGGGCTCGAGGTGCGTGGGGATGGCAACCACGTCATCGCCGGTGCCGTTGAACACCAGCGCCGGCCCGCGGGAAGCGTGGAGCGCGTAGATGATTGCCGGGCGGTCTCCCAGCACCATGAGCGACCGGTAGGGCGTGCCCACGCACATGGGCTTGGTGCGATCCCAGTACTCGCCGGGGCCATCGAGGTTGCCGCCGCCCACGGGGATGCATGCCCGCAGCCGGGTCTCAATCGCGCCGGTGATGCAGACGACGAACGAACCGAGGGAGTAACCGGTGGCCGCGATGCGCGCCGGATCCACCTCGGGACGGCTGCGCAGGTAGGAGACGGCCTGCATGAGATCGGTGGCCATCAGCCCGGCCAGCCGCTGCGCCAACTCCGCCGGCGGCTCTACTTTATCGTGCGCGCGGGTGCCCGACTTGCGGTCGATATTGCGCTCGCCCTCCCCGGCCGGATCGTAGGTCAGCACCACAGCGCCGGCCCGCGCGTACAGAATCCCGGTGTAGAACGCATACCAACTGTACTTGTCGCCGCCGTGGCCGTTGACCACGATCAGCGCGGGAGCCTTGCCCTTCACCGCTTTCGGGCGGTAAAGAATGGCGGGAATGCGCATGCCGAACTGCGTCCCATAGGTGACGCGCTCCGCGATTACGCCGGGTTCCGGCTCGAATCGGCCGTGGGTTTCCGGCGCCAGGGCAGGGAGGGAATCCGAAATGAACAGCGTCTTCCGGATCAGGGCGCGCCACTGTTGTTCCTGCTCGGGCGTGACGGCGGAAGCGGCCAACACGGCGGCTGAAACCACCAGCAACGGCAATCGCAACATTCAGAACTCCTGGTATCCAACTTGCGCATCCGGGAACGCGCGCAGGATCTCCAGCATGGCGCGCACCGCGAAGGTCGTAGAAATGTCACGAATATAGTACTGCTGCCGTCCCGTGCCATCCGGCGGTTGCAGGCCTTCGAAAAACGCGCCCCGCAGGTTGGGGTCGCCGGCGGATGGCCCGAACTGCGCGCGCAGCAGGAATCCCAGCGTCTTCTCGATCGCGGCCCGGTATTTCGCTTGCCCGGTGCGCTTCCAGAGATCCGCATAGATCACGCCTGCGCAGCCGGTGGCCGAAACGCAGAAATCGAAGCTCAGGTGCCGGGCGTTGCGAGTGTTGTGGTAATAGCAGGCGCCATCGAGGCTGCTGTTTTCAATGTACCAGTCCGCCGTGCGCGCGGCCGCTTTCAGGTACTTCTCGTCCTGAAACGCGTCGTAGGCCGCAAGCATGGGGTATCCCCACCACCAGGCCTGGCGCGGGTGAATCTGGCCCTGGCCGCCGAACGCGTCCGTGCGGCAGGGTTGGTAGCGGATCCAGTTGCCGGGCGGGTCCTCGTCGCGCAGGAGGCGGCCGGCGATCTCGCCGAACATGCGCAGGTAAGCGGGCTCTTTGAACTCGAGCCAGGCCAGATACAGCGTGGCGTCATCGATCAACGGGCGGGAGCGCTCCGGCGGCGCGAACTGGCGCGCGGCCGGCAGGTAGTTGTTGGTGAACCGGCCTTCCCCGTCGCGGTAGAGGTTCTTCACGATCCAGTCCAGGCCCAGCTTGAAGCGCTCGCGCCACTTGCGGTCGCCCGTGGCCCGGTACAGATCGAGCAGCGCGCAAAGACCCTCCAGTTGCGAAGCCGTGCTGGCGCCTTTGGCGGTGCGCTCGAACAGGAACCCGTAGTGCCGGGCATCGCCGCGGTCGAGAACCTGGCCGTGGATCATGTATTGGCCGCCGCGCACGGCCGCATCCAGGTACTTCGTATTGCGGCTCAGTTCGTGCGCCAGCACCAGTGCTCGCACCGCCTGTCCGGTGTGCCAGAACGGCTCCTGGAAATCCGGCTGATAAAACCGCCAGTGTCCGGAGGCGGGCAGATACTCGCTTCGGATGGCGCCGTAATACGGATCCGCCTTTTCGAGCACCTGCGCGGGTCCCGCCAGCCAGTCGCAGCCCTGAAGCGCCCGGGCCAGCAGAGCCTGGCGGGGCAGGGTCTTGTGCGCGGCGGAATCGCCCTGGGCGGAGGCGGGATTCTCCCGCTGCCCGCTTCCGTACACCGCCGCGCTTGTTTTCAGGAATTCCCGGCGTCTCATTAGAAGAGGACCTTAAGAGCCGAACTCGCCCTTCCAGGTGGCCTCGCGGCCGGTATAGATGGCGGCGCGCCCCAGCAGGGCGATCATGGTGCTGAGGGCCGACCGTTCCGCCACGTTCTCCACGTCGCCGCTCAGAATGCGCCCGAGAAACGCGCTGAGAGCGTCAATGGTGATGTCGCGCTTGGAATCGACGGCCTGGGACTCCGTCCCGCGGGAGATCACCGAACGCTTGCGCGATGTCGCGATCGACCCCTTGCTGCCAGCGTACTCCTCTCCGACGCGGCGCAGCGCCGGGGGCGTGATCTGCGAGGCCTGATAGTTCACGTGCACGCCGTTGGGGAATTCGTAAGTCAGGCTAAGGTGGTCGAAGATCTCCTGGTTTAGCCGCAGCTTCCGGCCGCCGTATCCGGCGCAGCGGACGGGCAGGGCGCCCAGGAACCAGTGCAGATCGTCGAAGTTATGGCAATCCTGTTCGACGATGAAGTCGCCCGAGAGATCCTTGTAGGCATACCAGTTGCGCAACCTGGCGATTTTCGGGTTCGGGTCCGAGGCGGGGGCCTCCTGCCCCAGGCCGCCGCCCATCCAGAACGCGCTCGCCATGGTGATGTCCCCGATATCGCCGTTGCGCAGCGCCTTGTAGGCTTCCAGGTAGACCGGCCCGTAGCGTTGCTGGAAACCGAAGCTGAGGCATTTCTTCGGATCCGCGCGGCGGCCCGCGGCAATCACGCGGCGGCAGCCCGCGAGGTCCGCCCCGGCGGGTTTTTCGCAGTAAACGTGTTTACGCGCCTGAACGGCGGCTTCGAGCATGCGCGGATGCTCGAACACCGGCGTGGCGATGATGACCGCATCCACGTTCGATGCGAGCAGCTTCTCGAAATCCTTGTAGACCGCCGGCTTCTCGACTTTGATGCGGGCCGCGGCCCGCTCAATCTGATCGTCGAATAGATCGCACAACGCGGTAACACGCGCGCGCGGATCGGCGTGCACGATGGCGGCATCGAAGGATCCGCGGTCGCCCGAACCGATCAGCCCCACCGAGATTCTGGAATTGGCCTGGGATCCGCGCACCGCCTCCGGGGCGAGGATCAAGAAACTTCCGATTGCCGTGCGTCTGGACGTTGTCATAATCGGCACCTCGATCCGTGTCCGCCTGTGGCCGGTAATCAATGCCTATGCCAGTTTCGGCACAACATACGGGGCCCTGTACTGCCGCGTCAGCAGCCGGTTGGCCTCCGCGTCCCCAGGGCAGGTCAGAGTCTTGGGGTCGAAGCGGATGCTGCGCCCCAGCCGGTAGGAGATGTTCGCCAGGTGCACCAGCACCGTGGAGACGGCGCCTTCGGAGATCGGCGCATTCTGCTCTTCCAGCTTGCGGCTGCGCACCACGTCGATGAAATTGGCCCAGTTGTTGCCGCCCTGTGAACCGCTGGGGCCCGGCGCCTGTTCGCGCCCCAGATAGGTCCTGTATCCGCCCGCGATGGTCATAAATCCTTTGGATCCGTAGAACAGGCAGCCGATGGTCTTGGGATCGCCCTGGCGTCCGATGTCGCCCTCGTGGTTGGTCATCCAGTGGCGCACTTCAAAGACCAGCATCTTCTTCTTGCCGTGGTCGTCGAAATCGAAGGTCGCCACCATGGTGTTGGGCGTCTCCTGGTCGTCATCGAACATGTAATGTCCGCCCATGGCGTGTACTTTCACGGGATAGGTAACGCCCAGGCCCCAGCGGGCGGTGTCCATCTGGTGAATGCCCTGGTTGCCGATATCGCCGTTGCCGTAATCCCAGAACCAGTGCCAGTTATAGTGAAAGCGGTTCTTGGTGAACTCGCGCCTGGGAGCCGGGCCGACCCACAGGTCGTAGTGCACGCCCGCGGGAACCGGCGCGGGCTTCTCGCGGCCGATGGTGTCGCGCCACTTGAAGCACAGGCCGCGCGCCATGTAGAGATCGCCGATCACGCCGTTGCGCAACTGCTGCACCCCTTCGCGGATGCCGGCCGAGGAGCGTGCGTTGGTTCCGTGCTGCACGATGCGGTTGTACTTCTTGGCCGCGGCGGCGATCTGGGTGGCCTCGAAGACGTTGTGCGTGCAAGGCTTCTCCACGTAGACGTCCTTGCCCGCCTGGCAGCCCCATATGGTGATCAGGGTGTGGGTGTGGTTGGGGGTCGCGATGGAGATGGCGTCGATGGACTTGTCTTCGAGCAGCTTGCGGATATCCGTGAAGCCCTGCGGACGCTTCCGTCCGCCCTTCTCCACGTCCGACAGGCGTTTGGCGAGCACCGATTCGTCGATGTCGCAGATGGCGGCGATTTCGACGTTCTTCATCTTCGCGTAGGAATTGATGTGAACGTTGCCCTGCGCGCGGACCCCCACGCACGCTACGCGCACCGTGTCATTGGGGCTGGCGAGCGCGCTTGCCCGCGTGGCCGCGGCCGCCGCCGCGCCCATCAGGAAATATCTCCGGTCCATGCTTCCTCCTGGTCAGGCGCTCTTGAGCCGCGGCGCTTTTTCCGCATCGGCGATCACGCCCCGCATGAATTCCGCGGCCAGTTGCGCGCTCTTTTCCGGGTATTCCAGTCCCACGGTATTGCCGTTGACCACCGGCAGCCTGTGGCACAATTCGTAGCTGATATATCCGCGATAGCCGATGTCCAGCATGGCGCGGACGAAGTAGGGATAGATTTCCGAACCCTTGCTGACGATCTTGCCCGACGCGTCGCGATCGTACTCGCCTCCGAAGTGAGAAGTGGTTTGCAGGGCGCCGACCTCGAACGCGGCCTTGCGAATGGCGGCCTCGCTCTTGTCGTCCATCAGCGGCGCGTCGTAGACGACCTTGAGGTTGGGGGAATCGACTTCCTTCACCATGCGCAGCACGTCGCGGTAATCCTTGATTACCGGCTTGTGGTTCTGCAAGGCCAGGGTGACGCCGAAATCGCGCGCGTAGCGGGCGCATTCCTTCATGCTTTCGCGGCACCAGTCCCAGATCTGCTCCTCGCTGAAGCCTTCGTGCTCGGCGGCGAAGACCTTGCGCGCGTGTTCGTAGCTGCCGCCCTGTCCGGGCACTTTGGTGACCCCCGGCCAGCCCAGAAAGACGCGCAGGATTTTGGCACCGAGGTCGGCGGTCATCCGCATCATCTCCCGCGTGTAGAGAATCTGGCATTCGCGGTGCTCGGGGATGGGGCTCGAAAAGTCGTTGTTGCCGGCCACGGCGAAGATTTCGATGCCCCTGTCCGCCGCGTATTTGCGAAGCTGCTGGCAACGCGCCTTGGGCATGTCAAGCGGGTTGCCGTGCGGGCGTTTGCCGCCGATTTCCACGCCCTGGTAGCCGTACTGTTTGGCGCGGTCGATCACCTCTTCGAGGGTGAGCGGCCGGCCGCGGTACCAGAGCCCGGCATAGGTGATGCTGTACAGGCCCAGCTTGATGCTGCCTGCCTTGGCTTTGGGTTGAGCCGCCGCCAGCGCGGCGGCCGAACCGGTAAGAAACGTTCTACGGGTGGTACTCATCACAACCCCCAGATTTGCTCTTCATGTAGCTCGATGCTCGATCAAATTAGATACCACATCGCCCTGCCGGGTTCAACCGGCCGAATGGCGCGGTCAAGGGATGAGCGCTGGGGCGATCATGCCTTGGGCAGCCCCGCCCGCACCTTGTCGCAGCCCGCCTTCATCTTCTTGAGCATGGCCGCATCCGCGATGCGGTTGGTGGTCTCGTTGGGGTCCTGCTCCAGGTCGAACAGGTACTCCTGGCCGTCTTTCATGCGGATGTACTTCCAGTTGCCCAGCAGGTAAGCCTCGTCGCGCTCCGTACGCCAGAAGAGTTCGCGCTCGAAGGTTCGGTTCTCCAGGAGCACCGGGCTGATGTCCCGGCCGTCGAGGTTCGCGGGAGAGCGCGCGCCGGTGAACCGGCAGAGGGTGGGGAAGATGTCCACCGAACCGCAAGGCTGGCGGACAGTCCGGCCCGGCTCGATGCGGCCTTTCCACTGCATGACCGCGGGCACCCGGATTCCGCCTTCGAACAGTTGTGACTTGCTACCCCGCAGGGGCTTGTTCAAGCCGCCGAAACCGGTGGCGCCGCCGTTGTCGCTCATGAACATGACCACCGTGTTCTCTTCCAGATTCAGATCGCGCAGCGCCCGAAGCAGGCGGCCGATGTTGTCGTCCAGTGCGGAGACCATCGCGGCGTACACGCGCCGCTTTTCATCGGCGATGTGAGCGAAGCGGCGGATGTACTCGTCCGGCGCCTGAAGGACGTTGCTGGCCTTGCCGGTCTGCTTGTCGTAGGCGCCCTTGCCGTAGTGCGGCGCGTTATAGGGCAGGTACAGGAAGAACGGGTTGCTCCGGTTCTGGCCAAGGTACTCGATAGCCCGGTCGGTGATGTAATTCGTGGTGTGGCCCCGGGGCGGCGTGAAGGGCTTCTCGTTGCGGTACCAGCTCGGCATGCCCCCGTAGGTGAAATCGAAGTAGTCGATGCAGCCGTGCAGGAAACCGTCGTACAGATCGAAACCGTGCCGGTTCGGCAGAAATTCGGGACGCGCGCTGCCCAGGTGCCACTTGCCGATGAGCGCCGTGCGGTAGCCGCGCTCCTTGAGCGCTTCGGCCACGGTGGTCTCGCCGGGATGGATGCCTTTCTTGCTGGGAGGCATCAGGGCGTTGAGCATCTGGTCGCGCGAGCGCGCCGGGTAGCGGCCGGTCAGCAGTCCGTAGCGCGAGGGCGTGCACACCGGCGCGGCGCTGTAATAGCGTTCGAACTTCACTCCGTTGCGCGCGATGGAGTCGATGTTGGGCGTGGGAATCTCGCTGCCGAAGCAGCCCACGTCGTGGTAACCCTGGTCGTCGGAGAAGATGAGCAGGACATTCGGCCGGGACGGGCCGGATGGCGCAAGCGCCGCCGGACCCGCGGCCAGACCCGCCAGAAAATCGCGTCTCTTCATCCGTGAAAGATAACATATTATTGACATGTGAGACGCACGCTGATGCTGGGGCTCGCGGTGGCGGCGTTCGCCGTATGCGCGACCCAGGAACAGGAGCGCCAATGGCGGGCGCAGATCCGCAGGGCGCTGATGGTCCCTGAGCCGCTGCCGCCGCTCCATCCGAAAGTGCACGGCGAATTCGAGCCTGTGCCGGGAGTGGCCGCCCAGCGGGTTACCTACGGAACGCAGTTTGGCATGCGCATCCCCGCCATCGTGTATTCGCCCAAAGACCGGAAGACGGCGCGCGGCCCGGCGTTGATCGTCGTGAACGGCCATGGCGGCGACAAGTACACCTGGTATTCCTTCTGGTGCGGTATTCTTTATGCGCGGGCGGGCGCGGTGGTTCTCACCTTTGACCCGACCGGCGAAGGAGAGCGCAACAAAAACCGGCAGACCGGCACGCGCGCCCACGACCGCCTGGAGCCGGTGAACGCGCCCTGGCACGCGGAACTGGCGCGGCGGCAGGGTGGGCTGATCGTCGGCGACGTGATGCAGGCGGTCTCCTACCTGCTCACGCGGCCCGACGTGGACCCCGCACGCGTCGGGGCCATGGGGTATTCGATGGGCTCGTTCATCGTCGCGCTGACGGGGGCGGTGGACCCGCGCCTCTACGCGTGCGTGGTGGCGGCGGGCGGCGGCCTGCAAATCCCGAAGGGCGATTTCGTGCCCGCCAGGTCCAAGCCCAGTTGCATCCAGGGATACCCTTACCGCTCGCTGGCGTTTCTGAAAGATCCTCCCGCGGTAATCTATGCGCTGCACGCGTCGCGCGGGCCCACCCTGGTGGTCAACGGCGAGCTGGACTGGGACGGCAAGCCGCGGGCCACCGCGACTCCGGCCTGGTACGAAGCGCTGCGGCAGCGCACCATTGCCTTCCGCGGAAGCGCGAACGGAATTTTCGACATTGGGGCTTTTGAGCGCGGCGCCATCCACCGGCCTTATTTCGTGAACCGCGACGTGGCGCTGTGGCTGCACCACCACATGCAGTTCCCCGCCTGGTCGGCGGCGGCCATCGCGACCATGCCGGAGACGTACATACGGGACTGGGCCGCGCGGGAGAAGGTCGAGATCGACAAGTCGTACACGACCGAAGGCCTCGAATCCGGCGCGCACGCGCTCGGGGATGCGATTCCGGGGCTCACGCGGGAGCAGTTAAGCGTCTTCAGCGCCGCCGAGTGGGAGCGCGAGAAGGACCAGCTCATTCTCGAGAGCTGGGTGTCGCGCACCCTCAAACAGATGGGGCGCTAAGCAAGCATCCCCCGGCTTCGCCGTCTCCAGGACGTGCACTCCGTTCACACAGGCCGGACCTCTTCGAGCTTGGCGCGGATAGGCCCCTCGGCCTCCATTTTGACGCTCGTCACCGCCGCCGCCCAAGCGGTGGCTTCCGCCGGACCGGCGCTCAGCCGCCGGCATACATACGCTGCGATACAGGTATCCCCGCGCCCCGACCGCCCCACCAGTTGTCGGGGGCGGAACGGCGCTTCATAGAACTCGCCTCCCGCAAACACCAGCAGGCCGTCGCGGTGCGTGAGAACGATCTCCCGCGGTCCCCAGTCCGCCAGCATCTTTGCTGCGTCGCGAATCACGGCCGTGCCCGTGAGCATCTCCGCCTCCACGGCGTCGGTCTTCAGGATGTCGATTTCGGACAAGTACTGCTGCTTCTCCGGCCATGGGGCGTAGACCAGTTCGCCCTGTGCGATCACCCGCACGAAAGCCTGCACATCCGCGGCGAGCCATGCGGGCTTCACTTCCCGCAGCACATCGATCCCGATTTCGCCGCGCATGGAGCCGTTCACCAGGAAGGCCCTGGCTTCGAAGCCGCGCACCTGCTCCGGCGTGAACGCGCCCGCGGTGGTGGTAACGTAAATCCTGCGTTCGTCCACGTTGGCGCTGGGATAGCACAGCCGCAGGCAGGTGGAGGCGGACGTCCACTCGGGAAACACGTCCACGCCGATCGCCTCCAGCGCCTCCGCCACCCGCGCATCCTCCCGCGCGAGCCGCGTCACCGCAGCGGTTCTGAGTTTCATCATGGCCGCCACGTGCGCGCCATAGTTGAACCCGCCGCCATCCACCATCCGCGTGCCCGCGGCGGACACGATCGTATCTTTCGTGTAATTCCCGATAATGACAACGTCGTAAGAGCGATTCATAAATTCTTCCGAGCCGCGACCGCGGTGTCCTAATCCGTCGCCTTCGCCCGCCACAACGACGTCGCCAGGACCAGCGAAATCACCGACATCCCCACCCAGAACACGATAGCGTCGCGAAAATCGTAATGCCGCACGCCGTTTACCATGGTGGTCCCCTTGCCGATCAGCGCCCCGCTGATGCGTTCCTGGATCGCCACCCCGACGTAGCTGAACACCCCGATGAATCCCATTGCCGCGCCCGCCGCTTTCTTCGGCGCGATGTCCGCCGCAAACAGGCCGCCCAACGAGGTAATCAGGCCGTTGATCGAAAGCCCATAGATCAGAAACGCCACCGTCAGCAGCACGGGGTGCCCCGCAGGACTGCCGAAGATGATCCCCAGCGACAACAGTTCCAGGACGCCGCAGATGAGGTTCACCGGCGGGCGCCGGGCGCCGAACAGTTTGTCCGAAACGAACCCGTACCCTACGCAGCCGAGCAACCCGGCCAGCGGGTTCAGCGCCAGGAACCCTCCGGCCTCGACCATCGAGTAGCGCTTGGATTCCTGCAAGTACAGCATGCCCCAACTGTTCATGCCGTAGCGCGTCATGGTCATCGTGGCGCAGGAGAGCGCCAGCAACCAGATGGAAGGCAGCTTCAGAATCGAAAGCTGCATCTGCCACGTCGTCCCGCTGCGCGGCGCTGCCCCGTGGTCGTTTTTCCAGTCCGCAACGGGCGGCAGACCCAGGGTCTGCGGACGGTCCTTCATGAAAGCGTAGAGCACGAACGCGAGCGCCACCGAGATCACCCCGGGACCCACGAAGCCGCCGCGCCATCCCAGCCACGTCACCAGTGTCGAAAGCCCGATGAACGTCAGGCCCTCCCCGATGGAATGCGCCGTGCTCCATACGCCGTAATAGCGGCCTCGTTCCCGGTTGCTGAACCACTGCGCAAGCGCCACGATGCCCGCCGGAGCGCCGAACCCCTGGAACCACCCGTTCAGCGCCCACAGCGCCATCCACACCGTCAGCGCCGTGGACCAGCCCATGGCGATGTTGATCAACCCCGAGACCAGCACCCCGAAGGCCCAGAACCGCCGGATGTTCGCGTGGTCCGCCAGAAAGCCGTTTACCAGCTTTCCAAATGCGTACCCGTAAAAGATGGACGAACCGATCATTCCCAGCTCGTCCGCGGTGAAGATCCCCTCGTCGATCAGCGGTTTCTTCACCACCGACAAACCCAGCCGGCACGTGTACGCGATCCCGTAGCCCAGCGTGATGGAAGTCATCACGGTGAACCGGTACCGCTTGTAGAGGCGATCGACGATCGCCGGATCGCTCAGCAGCGGCTTGTCCGGACCGCTGGCGAAAAACCGCAGGGCGGCATTTTCAGACCGTCTTGGCGAAACTTGCATGCGCGATTTCCTGCAAGGGAACCGGCCGGTTTTCTTTCAGCGACAGGTTCGCCGCCACGCTCACCCGCAGCGCCGCTACGGCGTCCGCGCCGGCGACCGCGGGCGCGCGCCCGTCCAATACGTTGTCCACGAAATCCCGGATCTGCGCCAGGTACGCGGCTTCGAAGCGCTCCATGAAGTACGGCACCACGTCGTGCGAGATACCCTCCTTCGTCATCATCAAAATCGGCGTCTGCCGGAAGTAGCCGATCTGGACCGAGCCTTTCGTGCCCCACACCTCCGCGCGGATGTCATAGCCGAACACCGCGTTGCGGCTCAACTCCACCGCGCCCAGCGCCCCGCTCTCGAACGTCAGGTTGATCACGGCGTTATCGATGTCCCCAATTTCCTTCATTTCGGGATAGGCAAGCGTGGCGCCCGTGGCGTACACGCTCCGCACCTCCCCCATGAACATGCGGGCCACGTCGAAATCGTGAACCCCCATATCCGAGATCAGCCCGCCGCTCACCTTCGGATCGCAGAACTCCAGCGGCGGGCGGAAGGGATCGCGCGACGTGGATTGCAGCAGCACCGGCGTGCCGATCGCGCCCTCCTCCACCTTCTTCTTCGCCGCCAGGTACCCGGCGTCGAACCGCCGCTGAAAGCCCATCTGGAAAAAAACGCCCGTGCTCTCCACCGTCCGCAGCGTTCTCTCGGCTTCGGCGAGCGAGAGGGAAATCGGCTTCTCGCAGAAGATGGCTTTGTTTCGCCGCGCCGCCGCGGCCACCACCTCCGGATGCGTGCTCGTCGGCGTGATCACGGCCACGGCGTCGATTCCGGGGTCCTCGAGCAGTTCCTCGTGGCTGGTGTACGCCTTGGCCCCGTACCGTTCCGCGAACGTCTCGGCGAGCCCCGGTTTGGGGTCCGCCACCGCCGCCAGGCGCGCGCGCGGCACGCGCTGCGCCAGGTTCATCGCGTACACCGCCCCCAGGCGTCCCAGTCCCATCACCCCGACGTTCAGTCGTGTCATGCCACAGCGCTCCTGTTGTAGATTTCCGCCGGTTTCACCGGCCGGTTCTCGCGCGCGGACCGCGCCGCCGCCAACCCGATCACCACGGCCGCGAGGCCGTCTTTCCCCGTCGCTGGAACCGGACGCCCGCTGCCGATCGCCTCGACGAACGCCTGCATCTCGTTGAGGTAGGACTCCGTGTACCGGTCCATGAAGAAGTTGAGGGGGAGGGAAGAGTGCGTCCCCGCCGCGTCGAGGTAAATATGGTTGTCCGGCGTGTTGTTCCGCACCGTCACCATGCCGCCCGAGCCGAACACCTCCACCCTCTGGTCGTAGCCGTAGACCGCCTTGCGGCTGTTGTCGATGGCCCCGATCGCGCCGTTCTCGAAGGCCAGCGTCACCACCGCCGTGTCCCAGTCGCCGGCTTTTTCGAACACGGGGTCCACCAGCACGCCGGCGCGCGCGTACACTTCCGTGACCTCGCTCCCCACCAGGTACCGCGCCATATCGAAATCGTGGATCGTCATGTCGAGGAAGATGCCGCCCGAGGCGCGGATATAGGTCTCCGGCGGCGGACCCGGGTCGCGGCTGGTGATGCGCAGGACTTGCGGCGCGCCGATCTTTCCCGCCGCCACCATCTCCCGCACCTTCAGGAAATTCGGATCGAACCGGCGGTTGAACCCCACCATCAGTTCCACGCCCGCTTTCTCCACCGCCGCCAGCGCGGCCTCGATCTTCTCAAGCGCCAGGTCGATGGGCTTCTCGCAGAAGATGTGCTTGCCCGCCGCGGCCGCGTCGAGAATGATCTGGTAATGCGTGTTCGTGGGCGTGCACACCACCACCGCGTCGATATCGCCGCGCCGCAGCAGGTCGCGGCAGTCCGCGTACGTGTCGCGCACGTCCAGGCGCGCCGCCACGGCCGCGAGTTCCCCTGAAGATACATCGGAGAGCGCGGCCAGCTCCGTCCCGGGAATGCGCGTGGCGAGGTTCGCCGCATGGATCTTGCCGATGCGGCCCACCCCCAGAACACCAAATCGAATTTTGCGTTCGCTCATGATTGCCTCATTACGGTGCTGATGCCGTCCCGGATCGCCTGTCGCGCGTCCGGGATGGGGAATACTTCGAAGGAAAGGTACCCGGAATAACCGGCCGCGTCCAGCGCCCGGAGGATCGCGTGGATGTCCAGGTGCCCGTGGCCCGGCGCCTGCCGGTTGCTGTCGGCCAGGTGCACGTGCCCGAGAAACGGCGCCGCCGCGCGCAGGCTCGCCGTCATGTCCGCTTCCTCGATGTTCATGTGAAAACTGTCGGCGAGCAGCTTGAGATTGGGCGCGCCGAGTTCCCGGATGATGGCGATGCCATCCTCCAGAGTGTTGATGTAGTCGCACTCGTAGCGGTTCAGCGGCTCCAGCAGAACCGTGACCCCGCAGTCCTCCGCGGCGCGACAGACGCGCGCCAGCGCTGCCAGCGCCGCGCCGCGCAGGTCCGCGCCCCGGAGGTTTCCGCTGAGACTCCCGATGGTGACCGCGGCGCCCACCTCGGCGGCAAATGCAACGTGCCCCCGCACGCGATCCACGGCCCGCGCCCGCACGTGCGGATCGGGGTGCGAGAAGCTGAGGCCATCGGCCGCCGCCATCCCCGTGCCCAACGTGGGAATACCGAGCCCGTAGTCCTCCGCCAGCCGCTTTACCAGCGCGAGATCCACCTCCGCGGCGTCGCGGAAGTGGATCTCCAGACCCTGGCAACCGGCTTCGGCCGCCTGCCGGAACGCCCCGGCAAGGTCGCCGTACAACAGCAGCGGCGCCGGCCTCGGCGCCGCCGGCGTGGCCGTGATCGCCAGCTTCACAGAACCTACGACGCTATCGGCGGCAAGCCGTACACGGATTTCCACCCCGGGCTGAACGGCTCCCGCAGATACGGCTCCAGTTCCTTCGGATCGCGAAGGCTGATCATCTCCGCCGCCGGCACGGTGCCCGCGGGGTAGGCTTCGAGGTATTGATCGCACAGCAGCGTCAGGTACCGCAAGATGGCCGCCACCGGCCGCTTGGCTTTGCGTGCATCTCCGAGTGTCGGTTTGCCGACCACCCCCTCCGGCGTGCCCGCGAACTCCCACGCGGCATGCCCCTCGCCTTCCGACCAGCGGCTCGGCCGCGCGAAGGCTTCCACTGCGGTATCAAGGTGGCCGCCGGGGAGCAGTCCCTTGGGCTCCGTCTCCACCGCGTACTGCATCTTGACCATTTCGGGGAACATCAGGAGCCCGACGGAGGTCTCGGCTTCATCGGCGTGGATGAAGTTGGTCTCCCAGTCGCCGCCGCGGTCGGCGGTGCGCCACATCTCGCGCGTGGCGCGGTGCCAGTCGATCACGCGGTAGATGCCCGGCAACTGGTAGCGCTTGCAGAACTGCTGCAAGGCCGCCTCCAGCACCCAGAGCTGGCCGTGGTTGTTCAGGATAATCTGCTTGCGGAAGCCGTCGTTCCACAAGCCCAGCATCACGTCGATGATCAGCTCGCGCGCCACGTCCTCCCGCACGATCACCGTGCCCGGCATGCCCAGATGGTGCGCTGGGTGGCATCCGTACATCAGCGGCGGGAGGGCCAGCGCCACCGGCGCTCCGCGCTTCATCGTGTATCGCCGCACGCCTTCGGCGATCTGGCTCACGAAGAACGTGTCCATGGCCGACACCGTGTGATCGCCGTGCAGTTCGGTGGAGCCGACCGGGATGATGACCACGTCGTTTTTCTTCCGTTGCGCCTCCAGGTCGTGCCGCACCGTGGTCTGGATGTAGCTGCCGGCCTTGGCCCACTCGCAGCCGCCGGGCGCGGGTACTCCGTAGTCCGCGAGGATGGCGTCGAGCCTGGCTTCGTCCGCCTCCCAAATCTCCTTCTTCATGCGGCCCACGGCGGTGTTCTCGAACACCAGGTCGGGCCGATTCGTGGTTAACCACATAGGGTTCGTCGTCTCCTTTACATCACGCACGTGATCTTGCAGTTGGTCTTGTCGGTCTGCAAGAGGGTAATATTCTCCGGTACCTCGTCGATGCCTACCGTCCTTGTGATCAGGGGGGTCATATCCATCCCCGACGCCATAAGGCTGATCACGCGCGGGAACGTGCCGTAGCCCGAGTGGCCCTGGGCGCCGCAGATCTTTGCCTTCCGCACCTGGTAGACCTCGCCGTTGGTCGGCGTCTTGGCGTCCGCGCGCGCCACAATCACCACCTTCGCGCCCACGAACTTGCCGAACCAGATGCAATCTTCAATCACCGGCAGCACTTTGTCGGGGAGGCCGGTGGCTTCGAGATAAATGGCCGCGCCGAGCCCGCCCGTGAAGCTCAGCACGCGCTGCGCAACATCTTCTTTAGTGGGATCGATGACGAGATCGGCGCCCATCTTGCGGCCCAGCACCGCGCGGCTCTCGGCCGGCTCCACCAGCACGACCTTGGCCGCGCCCGCGCGCTTCATGATCGCTACGCCCGCCAGGCCGATCGGCCCTCCGCCGAGGATCACGGCGTTGTCGCCCGGCCGGATCCCCCCGCCGCATTCGATCATGGCGTTGTACGCCACCGACGTCGGTTCCACCAGGCTGCCGGCTTTGAAGAGCTCGATCCCGGGATAGCGGTCCTCCAGCTCCACCAGGCTCCACAGGTAGCGCGAATCGATGGCCACGTACCTGGCGAAGCCGCCGTCCACGCTGAAGCCCATCTCTTGCAGGCGCTCGCATTGGTTGGGATGGCCGTCCGCGCAAGGCCGGCAGTAGGAGCACCAAAACATCTCCTCCGGGCACACCGGCTCGCCCGCTTCATAGGCGCGGCCCGTGCGCTTGTTGAACGCCTTGGCGCCCGCCTTGACCACCACGCCCGACATCTCGTGGCCCAGCGTCACCGGGAACGCCGTCAGGCCGGGATACCAGGTATAGCCGTCTTTGTCGCTCTGCGCCATGTGCACGTCGCTGCCGCAGATGCCGCAGGCCCGCACCTCGATCAGGCACTCGGTGGGGCCGATCTCGGGGACATCCTTCTCCTGGACCGAGAGCTTGGGGTAGCGCCAGACGTAGCTGCCAAGATACGTCAATTTGCCATCGATGTCCTTGGGCCCCAGCTTGAATGTGGGCTTGGGAGACCAGGTTGCCGAAATCACTACGCTCTTCATATCCGCATCTCCTAATTTTCACGTAAGAAAAACTTCTCAATTCAAGAACTGCTTCACGTTTTCGCGTGTAACCAGCTCGGTACCGATGTCTACGAATTTGTCTACCGGCCGCCCGCGGGCGGCCTTGATGGCTTCCTCGATGGCGCGCCTGCCGATGCGCTCCGGATGCTGTGCCATCACCGCGTCCATCTGCCCCGCTTCGATGGCCCGGAGCGCCTCTCGCGTGGCGTCGAAGCCGACCAGCACGAGCTTCCCCGTCAGCCGGCGCGCGGCGATCGCTTCCATGGCCCCCAGCGCCATCTGGTCGTTGGTGGCGAACACGGCGGCGATGTCCGGGTGCGAGGTGAGCATGTTCTCCATCACCGCCATGCCCGGCGCGCGTTCGCTGTTGGCGGGTTGCACCGCCACGCACTGGACCGCGGCGGTCTTCGCGATGGCCTGGCGAAATCCGGTGAGGCGGTCCTCCTGCGTGGCCACGCCCATGACCCCGCGGATCACCGCGACCTTGCCTTTCCCGCCGATGCGCTTCACGATGTACTCGCCGGCGATGCGCCCGCCCAGCTTGTTGTCGATCCCGATGAACCCTGCGCGCCCCGGCCATGGCACGTCCGTATCCACGATGATCACCGGGATGCCCGCGGCCTTGGCTTTCTCGAGCACCGGCACGATCTCCGATACGCCCGCCGGCGCCACCGCCAGCGCGGAGACACGCTTGAGGACCTGGTCTTCGAGGATGGCGACCTGCTGGTCGATGTTGATCTCCTGCGCCGCGGCCAGCACCGCCAGCCGCACCTCCGCATCCGCGCGCGCCGCCTCCTCCGCCCCCGCCTTGATCCGCTGCCAGAATTCGCTGTCCAGCGCCTTCAAGACCAGCGCGATCTCGAGCTTTTTATCCGTGGTTCTGCCGCACCCGCCCAGGAGCAACATGGCCGCGAGCGCAAGGGAGCAGGGGGCCCTCATGCCGGCCTCCCCGGCGCCGTCGTAGACTCGCGCACGATCAATTTTCCTTCCAGCGTCACCTGGCTTTCCGGCTTTCCTCCCGCCAGCAGTTCCAGCAGGATCAGCGCCGCGCGCCGCCCCATCTCCTGTTTGGGCTGCTGCACCGTGGTGAGCGGAGGCACGGTGTAAGACGTCAGGAACAGGTCGTCCACTCCCACCACCGAGAGATCCTCCGGCACGCGCAGGCCGCGCTCGCGCGCCGCGCGCAGGGCTCCCAACGCTTCGAGATCGTTGTAGCAGAACAGGGCTGTGGGCCTATCCGCCAGCGCCAGCAGTTTCGCCGCCGCCTGCATCCCCCCTTCCGGCGTTCCGTCGCCGTGCGCGACCAGGTCGGGATCGAAGCCGCAATCGCATCCTTCCAATACCTGCCGGTACCCTGTGGAGCGTTGCGCGTCGGACTGGAAGCCGTAGCGGTCGCCCAAGTAGCCGATCCGCCGATGCCCGAGTTCCACGAGATGTTGGGTGGCCTGCCGCCCGGCCTGCAAGTTGTCGATTCCCACCGAGTACACGAACTCGCCCGGGTGCTGATTGTTGATCAGCACGATGGGCACCTTCATTTCGGCCAGCAGCGGCATGTACAGAGCGCCCACGCGCGAGGCGGCCACCAGGATGCCGTCCACGCGCCGTTCCTGAAACGAGCGCACCGCGCGCAACTCCCGCTGCGGGTCCGCGTGGCACGTGGCCAGGAACACCGAGTACCCGTGCGCCAGCGCCATCTCCTCGATGCCGCTCACCACCTCGCCGATAAACGGGTCTGCAATCGTGGTCACTACCACGCCGATCGTGCTGGTCCGTTTCGTGACCAGGCTGCGGGCCACCGCACTAGCCGTATATCCTTGCTGTCGCGCGATTTGGCGGATACGTTCGGCGGTTTCTGGGTTTACCAGGGGACTGTTTCGCAGGGCGCGGGAGACGGTGGCGTGAGAGACGTTGGCGGTGCGGGCGATGTCCTTGATCGAAATCATCTGCACACGTGTTCAATAATACTGGGGAGCGAAAGACCTGTCAACTGGGCCGGCGGTGCCAAATTCAGCCATTATACGGGTGTCTCTAGAAACGGACCATGCGCCAGAACCGCCGTTGGCTTGAACACGTTTGCAGACACTGCCGAGCAGCGAACCCGCTTTGGGCTCTGGAAGATCTGCTGAAGGCAGTGGCGGTGCGCCGGGACGCCGCTTCGCGTTGGAGCGCGCGAGTCTTATGCGCCCGCGAAATCCCCAAAACCTGCTAGCGTGTCCCTATGTTCAAAGCATCGCTGGTATTCTTCTGTTCGCTCGCCGGCCTCGCGGCCCAGGACATCCGGCACATCCAGCCCGCCGGCTTGAGCAAGGCGCCCACGGCGTACACGCACGTGGTAACGGCCAGGCCCGGAACCGTGATCTGGATCTCGGGTCAGATCTCGCAGAACGCCAAGGGCGAAGTGGTGGGCAAGGGAGACTTGAACGCCCAACTGAACCAGGTGTGGGAGAACCTGAGAACCGCGCTCGAGGCGGCGGGCGCCACGTTCCGTGACGTCGTCAAGATCAATACCTACGTGGTGAACTACAAGCCTTCCATGCGGGACGCCATCCGCGCGGCGCGGTCGCGACACATGGGACCCGGCGAACCGCCCGCGGCCACCCTGGTGGGGGTGCAGTCGCTGGCCTCGGCGGACTGGCTGGTCGAGATCGAGGCGGTGGCGGTGATCCGGTAGCCGCCGTTATCCCACGAGCCGGATCAGTTCCTTGATCGAGATGTGCGAGGCCTCGATCAGGGTGCCGTCGAAGATGTGCGTCTCCAGGCCGATCTTGCCCGTGTAGCCGTCGCGCTCCAGGGCCTGGATGATGCTCTTCCAATCCAGCTTTTGGGTGCTCGCGGGCATGATCCCGCGGCCCTTCACCTGCACGTTGAGGATGCGCTTCTTCGGCAGCAGGTTGTAGCCGTCGGGGAAAGGCGTTTCCTTGGTGCCCAGGGTGTTCTGCGGGTCCCAGTTGATGCCTACCCACTTGCTGGGGACGAGTTTCATCAGCGCGGCGGTCTCGGCCGAGCTGGCGATGTTGCAGGAGCCCTCGTTCTCGACCAACAGGTAAATTTTCTCCCGGCCCGCGATTTGAGCCATCTCGCCGATGATCTCGGCCACGCGCGGCAGCGCCGTTTCGGGCTCGGCCACGCGCGAGCCGGTGAACACGCGAACCTTATCCACGCCGAAAATGTGGGCCGCGCGGATGGCAGTGCGCAGGTCCTCCAGGCGCCGTTCGAAGCGTACTCTCTCCGCCTCCTGGCGCCTGGCCGCCGCCTCGGGCGTCTCCTGGCGCCGGCGGACGGGGGTCATGCCTGGCCAGGGGAATTTCAGCAGTCCGGTGTTGAGGAACGAGACCTTCAGCCCCGCGGCGCCCAGAGCCGCCGCCGCCGCCTTCACTTCCGGTTCGGGGAGGAAGGCGTATTCCTTGCGGGTCTCGGGCACGGAGCGCAGTTCCACCCACTTCAGACCGTATTGCTTCGCGAAGGCAATGGAATCGGCGGCCGTCTTGCCGACTTCGTCGGTGATGGGGCTCAGGCAGGAGCGGTCGATTCGCTTCTTGGCCAGCGCCGTGGAGGCGCACGCGGCGCTCGCGGCGAGGAGTTCCCTTCTGGTCATATACCGGCCATGTTAACCGGCGTGCGCGCGGGTGTAAAGTTAACTTGATGGAAACCCTGGCTCTTTACGGCGGCCCCAAGGCCAAGCGAACTCCTTTCGGGCCGCGCAAACGTCACGGCGAAGCCGACAAGCGTCTGCTCGCCGAAGTCATCGATTCCGACATGCTCTTCTACTTCTTCGGGACCAAGGTGTTCGAGTTCCAGAAGAGGTTCGCGGAGCTGTACGGCCGTAAGCATTGCATCGCCTGCTCCAGCGGGACGGCGGCGGTCCACATCGCGCTGGGCGCGCTGGAACTGCCGCCCGGCAGCGAGGTGATCACCACTCCGATTACCGACATGGGAGGGTTGACCGGGCTGCTCTATCAGGGGCTGGTGCCGGTGTTCGCCGACGTGGACCCGGAGACGCTCAACCTGGATCCGAAGTCCGTTCGGGAGCGCATCACGCCGCGCACGCGCGCCATCCTGGCGGTACACCACGCGGGGCTGGCCGCGGACATCGACGCCCTGATGGAACTCGGCCTGCCGGTGGTGGAGGACTGCGCGCAGGCGTTCTGGACGTGGACGCGCGGCCGGCTGGCCGGAACGGTGGCGCCCCTCAGTTCGTTTTCGCTGAACCACTTCAAGCATGTCACCTGCGGCTCGGGCGGCATGGTGCTCACCGACGACGACCGCCTCCGCTACATCGCCACGCTGTTCCTGGACAAGTGCTACCAGCGGGAGGAGCGCATCCGCAACCCGTTCTTCCTGGCGCCGAACTACCAGATGACGGAGCTTCAGGGAGCGGTATCGCTGGCCCAGGTGGAGAACATACGGCCGTTCGTGGAGACGCGCAACCGTCTCGGCACGATGCTGAGCGAACGGCTGGCGCGGGTGCCGGGCGTCGAACCGCAGAAGGTTCCCGCGGGCTCGCGGCACAGCTACTTCCTGTACTTGTTCAAGCTGGACCTGGAGATGCTGGGATGCACCTCGCGGGAGTTCTCCGAGGCGCTCGCGGCTGAGGGCGTCCCCAACGACGCGCACATGATCACCGGCGGGCGTCCGGTGTACCTCTACGATCTGTTCCAACGCCGCTCGGCTTTCCCCGGCAGCGAGTATCCGTTCAGCCTCACCGGGCAGGTTTACCGCCGGGGCGATTGTCCCGTGGCGGAGGCGGCGTTCGAGCGCTGGATCACCATGAACGTGTACGAGCATTACACGGAGACGGACATCGAGGAAATCGGCGAGGCGGTGGAGAAGGTGGCCGCCTGGTTCGCCTCGCGGGGCCGGGCGGCGGGAGCGTAGCCGTGCAGTGGACCAGTCCGGCGGGACGCAAGCTGGTGTTGGAAGTGGGCGACATCACCAGGGTGCGGGCGGACGCCATCGTGAACGCGGCCAACAGCGCGCTGGCGGGGGGCGGGGGAGTGGATGGCGCGATCCACCGCGCCGGCGGCCCTGCGATCATGCGCGAGCTGGACCGCATCCGCGCGGAGATCGGCCGCTGCGAGACCGGCAACGCGGTGGTGACCTCGGCGGGCAACCTGGCCGCGCGATACGTCTTTCACGCGGTGGGGCCGGTGTACCGCGGCGGCGCGCGCGGCGAGCCGGCGCAGCTTGCCTCCTGCTATGCCAACTGCCTGCGGCTGGCCGAGGAGCGCGCGTTGCGGACAATCGCCTTCCCGTCCATCAGCACGGGGGTTTACGGGTACCCTGTGGAGGAGGCCGCGCGCATCGCCATCGGAGAGGTCCAGAAACATCTGTCGCGGGAGGGCATCGCGCTGGAAGAGGCGAAGTTCGTGCTTTTTGACCGCGGGACCTTCGACGCGTACGCGCGGAACCTGGCGCCGGCCCCGGGCCGCTGAGATTCGATTTCAGAACGTCCCGGCCGCAAATTTCTCCGGCTTGCGCCGATACGTACGGGCGGAGAGGAGACGCTGTGCCCAATCCGCCTGCGACCGGACGGTTCAACTCGCGGCTCACCGTCGGCACCCTGACACTGGGCATCGTGCTGCTGGTGTTCTGTTCCCTGCTGCTGAGCGCGACGTCCCTGAGGGTGCTCTCGGCCATCGGCAGATCGATGGACGCGACCGTTGTTGGCGCGGTGGAAAAGGCGGAGCTGGTGAAGGCGGCCGAGTCGGCGTTTGAGCGGCTGAAGACCGAGTCCGTGCACCAGCAGCTTACCTATACGATCGCGGAGATGAACCGGCACACGAACGCCGCCTTCGCGTCCGCCTGCGCGGCCTGTCACGCGCCCGCCGCTCTGGAGGAGAACATGAGCCGGCTTCAGGCCGCCGGGCGCGAAGTGCGGGAGGGGACCGGGCGGCTGCGCGGTCTGGTCACGGACGGCGCCAGCCGCCTGGCGCTGGACGTCCTGGATCGGAAGACGGCCGGCTGGCTGGAGCATGCCCGCGAGTATCTGGCGCTGGCCAACGGAGGAAGATTCAGCGAAGCCCATGACATTCTGAAGGACAGGATGCTGCCTCTGCTGGCGGAGGCGGAAAGCGCGGCGGAGAGCGTGTCCCGCGGCCAGCGGGAGAACCTGGCGGAATCCCGCCGGCGCCTGCGCGAGCGCATTGCGGCGAACCAACGGGCGGAACTGGCGCTGGTCGCGGTGAATCTGTTGATCGCCGGCGCCCTGCTCTGGGTGGTGTTCCGGATCGCGCAACTGCTCAAGCAGGCCATCGCCGAAATGCGTGAGGCGGCGGGCCGCGTCTCGGAATCGGCGGACAGGGTCTCGGCATCCAGCCGGTCTCTGGCGCAGGGAGCCAACGAGCAGGCGGCTTCCATCCAGGAGACCTCCGCTTCGAGCGGGCAGATCAACTCGATGACCCAGGCCAATGCGGCGAATTCCGGCGAGGCCGCCGAATGCATGGCGCAGGCGGCGATGCGGGTGGGCGAGGCGAACCGGTCGGTGGAGCAGATGGCCGGGTCGATGCGGGAGATAACGGACTCCGGCCATAAGATCCGCCGCATCATCAAAGTCATCGATGAGATCGCCTTCCAGACCAACATTCTGGCCCTGAACGCGGCGGTGGAGGCTGCGCGCGCGGGCGAAGCGGGGATGGGCTTCGCGGTGGTGGCGGAGGAAGTGCGCAACCTGGCGCAGCGCTGCGCCCAGGCGGCCGCGGATACCGCCGGGCTGATCGAGGAATCGATCGCCAGATCGCAAGCCGGCAACACCTGCCTCGACGAGGTGGCCGCGGCCGTCCGGTCGATCACGGACAGCTCGGGCAAAGCGCGGAAGCTGGTGGAGAACGTGAACGCGGCGAGCCGGGAACAGCGTCTCGGAATGCAGGAGATCACGAAGGCGATCGGCCAGATCGGCCAGGTCGCGCAATCCACGGCGCAGCACGCCGAAGCGGCCTGCGCGGAGGGCGGCCGGCTCGCGGCGCAAGCACAGACGATCGATCTGGTCGCCGCGCGAATCGGCGCGCTGGTCAGCCGCACCGGCCGGCGCTAATCTCTCTGCGCAACCAGGCGGCCCAGGCGCGTGGACTGCTTGCTCCAATCGGCCTTATCGAGGATATCCTCGTAAAACACCACCCGCAGGTCCTCGAAGCTGCGGAACAACGCGTTGGCGGGGCCCTTGCCGGGGCCGCCCGAATTCGGCTGCTCGACCAGCACCAGGCCGCCGGGTCGAAGCGATTCCTTGACGCGGGCGAGGAAGGCGCGGTCGCTCATGTTGACGAAGGCGTAGGTCATCACAATCAGGTCCCACTGCTCTTTGCCGAAATCGAACTTCTCATGCGTTGCCTGCACGGCGCGGATGGATACAGCCGCCTTGGAGGCGTTTTCACGCGCTCTGGCCAGCGCCTCATCGGAGAAATCGTAGCCGGTGACATCCCAGCCCTGCCCGGCGAGGAACACGGCGTTGCGGCCCTGTCCCATACCCACGTCGAGCGCCTTGCCCGGCTTCAGCCCGCGAACGGTGCGCACGAGCAGCGCATTGGGTTCGTGGGTGAACAGGTGCTGGTGGAGGGTGAAGACCTTGTTGAAATGCATGCGCATCATATCTTCGGGCGGGTTGGCGCCCATCTTACGCAGCATGGCAAGGGCGGCGTCCACATCGGCTTTGGACTTCCCCGCGCCGAGCAGTGCGGCCGTGTAGGCCTTTAGCAGATCGCCCGGATACGGCGGGCCGGTGTAGGTCTTATACCAGGCGAGGAACTCGTTCCATATCGCCTGGTCCGCTTGCGCGCCCACGAGCAGCAGCGGAGCGAGGAGTAGTGCCGCGATGAAGCGGAGTCGCATGCCCTGAATGACACCGGGGGCGGCGCATTTGTTCCTGCGCCGGTCTCATTTCGCGGCCGGCCAGTCGCGCAGGAGCTCAGCGTTGGCTTCTTCTTCCGCTTCGGCGAAAAGGAAATCGAGTTTGCCGGAATCGGAGTCGCGGGCCAGTAGCTGGTCGCACTGTTGCTGCTTCCGTTCGTGGACCCACCGCGCAAACTGGCGAAACTTGTTTGGGGGCAAGCGATCGATGGCGTCCTCGATCTCGTCAACGCGGTTCATGATTGAGTCCAACCTACGCCGAGGCTTGCGCGCCGAAGCGGCCCTTATATGCCCACAGGCCCAGGGCCGGGTTGGAGATATAGAAGATCTCCTCGCCGTCCACCGTGTTGTAGCCGTCCTTGAGCTTCGCGGGGTCGTACTTCTTCATCATTTCCGCCAGCGGGGCGTAGCGGAAGTTTACGCTTTCCACTTCCTGCTTCGTCAGGTGGCCGGGGCAGTAGGTGATGTGGAAGCGGCCCTCGGAGGAGCCGTGGATCAGGTGCGCGGCGGCGCTCAGGTTGCCGGCCAGGTCGGCGTTGTCATTCACCGCTTTGAGCACCGCGGGCGTTCCCACGTAACCGTACTTGCGGATGAGCCTGTCGATGGCCGGGTCTTCGCCGAACTCCTTCACGCCGGGCGCGAGCACGATGAGGTCGCCGCCGTCCGCCAGCGCCATGCGGGTGCGGTAGACGGACTTGTTCCCGAGCCAGGTGCTCTTGAATTCGCTCGGATCGAGGAAGACCACGGCCTTGCGGATCTCGCGCTCCATCATCTGGAAGTTGACTTTCAGGCTGAGCTCGGAGGCGCGGTGGAAGCACTCCACGTCGTCGCCCACGAACAGGCCGCGGGCTGCCAGCTTGCCGGCTGCGTTCTTGCCGATCACGGTCTGCACGTAGACGATGGGCAGCTTGCGCGCGAAATGGTCGGAGGCGTAATTCAGCACGCGGCGGACGGGCGTGTCGGCGCGTCCCATCATGCGCTCCATGCCGTAGACCGCGCCCAGGAAGTGGCTCTTGTTGATGCCCTCCACGCCGCCGGTGCCCACGAAGACGTTCTTGTTGTAGTTGGCCATGCCGATGACTTCGTGCGGCACAACCTGCCCGATAGAGAGGATGAGGTCGAAGTTGCCCTCCACGAGCAATTTGTCCACCTGCGCGGGCCAGGCGTAATCCAGCTTGCCCTCGGACTCCTTGCGGATGAACTCAGCGGGAACTTCGCCGAGGGTGACGAGCCCGTGCCGCCAGTCGTGCACGCGGAAGATCTCGCGCGGCATGCCGGGGAACATGGTGTCGATTTCGGACGCCGTCATGGGGACGTGCGTGCCGAGCGCGGGAAGCACGTCGGTGAGCCGCTTGCCGTAGTAGTCCCAGGCGTACCGGGTCAGCTCGCCCGCGCGCGAGTGGAAGCGCGTGAAATCCGGGGGCAGCGCCAGCACCTTGGCGCGCGCGCCGAGCGCCTTGAAGGCCTGAAAGAGACCCTCTTTCAGCTCGACGGCCGAGAGTTCGGACGTTGGAGAACCGGCGGCGAAATATAGGCTCATACCCTCAATATAACAGGGGCGCCGCTATACTCGTCTTGTGGCCCGCTATCAAATGGAACTGGATGACAATGAGGTGAAAATGCTGCTGGTGGCCATACGCCAGGTGCAGAACACCTTCGCCATCGCGGAGGCGCAGAGCAAGGCCGCGGGGCAGCCGCTCGGCGAAGAGTACGCGCCGGTGCAGGAGGCGTACGGGGCGCTGCACGCGAAGCTGAATGCGCTCATCGATCCCAGAGGCCCGCAGATCCTCAAATAAATTTGTACTTGCCGGGCACGGGCAATTCGGGCGGCGGCATCTTCTCGTTGTAGCCGAACTGCCTGGGCTGGAGGTCCTGTTTGGAGTTCATGATCATTTCCCAGGTGATCTCCTGCCCGGAGTAGGCGGACTCGCGCGCCATGATAGCCGTGAGCGTGCTTTCCGCCACGGATTTCGCCTCGTTCAGGTAGGGGCCCGTCCCCAGAATGCTCTTCGCCAGGTTGATGTGTTCCTGAACGTACGGTGAGATGCCCTTGGTCCCCAAGTCCTGACCGTTGGTGCGGCCCCGGGCGCCTACCACCAGGTCGCTGACGTTGTAGTACACGCCGCGCGGGTACTGCCGGCAGACGCTGCTCAGGTGGACGCCGTTGGGATAGACGAAATCCGAGCTCATGTGGTCGTAAATATTTCCGTACAGTTCGGTGCGCGGGCGCCACGCCACGCCGCCCGAGGCGACCACTTTCTGCGGATGTCCCTGCATGACCCAGTTCATGAAGTCGATGTTGTGGAAGTGCTGCTCCACGATCTGGTCGCCGCAGATCCAGATGAACGAGTACCAGTTGCGGTGCTCCCATTCCATGTCGCCCCACTTGGCCTCGCGCCCCTGCGCATGCATCACGGGACCGCTCAGGTAGTAGGAGTAAAGCGCGATCACGTCACCGAGGGCGCCGTCGTGGATCTTGCGCACGGTTTCCACGTAGGGCTTGTCCGCGTGGCGCTGCGCGCCCGAGACCACGGTCAGTTTCTTCTGTGCGGCCTTTTCGCCCGCGGCGAGGAAGCGGCGGGCGCCCACCGGATCGGTGGCGATGGGCTTCTCCGTGAAGACGTGCTTGCCCGCATTCACCGCCGCCTCGAAATGCTCGGGGCGGTAGCCCGGCGGGGTGCACAGCATCACGATGTCCACGTCCGAGGAGACCAGTTTCTTGAAGGCGTCGAAGCCGACGAAGTGGGCGTCCGGGGTGACCTTCACGCGTTCGGTGATCTCGGCGACCAGTTCCTCGCGCGTCATCTCGTGCGGCTGGCCCTTGCGCTCGACTACGATTCCGGCGTGGCGGCCGATGTACTTGGGGTCGCGCAGGCGCTTGAGCGAACCCTCCAGCTTGTCCTCGAACACGTCCGCCATGGCCACCAGTTCCACGTTCTCGTTGCCGGTGAGCATGTCAACGGTGGCCTGAGTGCCGCGGCCGCCGCAGCCGACCAGCCCGGCCTTGAGTCTTTCTTTGCCGGCGCCCCGCACCAGGTCCGGGCGGACCAAAGTGAATGCGGACGCCCCGAGTACGCTCCTGCGTGAGAGTGAGTCAACGCTCATGCGGCAATGATACACCCATTGGTACGCCGACTGCTGTTAAGGGGTTGCGGCGCCGTTGCGGGCGCGCCGCGGGACGAGGAGGGATTAGACGATGCTTACTTGGGCGCTGATCTTTCTTGTGATCGCGATCATCCTGTTTGCGATCAGCCCGATCGGCCATCTCACGCGCAGGATCTGACGGCGTGGAGAGGCCCCGCGCTATTCTGTGCGTTTTTTCGCGGCCTTCTTCGCGCCGGCGGGGCCCGCATGCACGGGGAAGTCCGCGGAGTCGGTGCGCGCTTCATCCATGATCTTGCGGATGCGCGCCACCACCTCGGGGTGCGCCGCCGCGATGTTATTCTTCTCCCCGACGTCCGACTTGAGATCGTAAAGTTCGAGGGGCGCGTTGCGCGACTGGAGCCGCACGCCTTTCCAGTCGCCCATGCGCACGGCCTGGCTGAAACCGCGCTCGTGGAATTCCCAGTAGAAGTAAGGGTGCGGCTGCTGCGCCTTGCCCAACAGCGCGGGGACCACGGAGACGCCGTCGATACCCTTGGGCGCCGTCACTCCCGCCAGTTCCGCGGCGGTCGGCAGGAAGTCCCAGAATGCGAAACTGAAGTCGCTGACCTTGCCCGAGGGCACATGGCCCGGCCACCGCACCAGCATGGGCACGCGAATGCCGCCTTCGTAGAGATCGCGCTTGATGCCGCGCAGCGGGCCGCGGCTGTGGAAGAAGTCCGGGTTATGGCCGCCTTCGCGGTGGGGGCCGTTATCGCTGCTGAAGAATATGATGGTGTTTTCGTCCACGCCGGACTTCTTGAGTTGTTCGAGCACTTTGCCCACGGTGCGGTCCAGGCGCGTGACCATGGCTGCGAAGTTCTTCTCCTGCTGCGGCCAGGGACGGTTGGTGAACGGCTCGTCGCTGGGCACCTCCATGCCGTTGCCGGTATCGCTGCCCAGTTCGTTGTTGGCATGCGGCAGCGTGACGGTGAGGTTCAGATAGAAAGGCTGCTGCGAGCTCTGGCGGCCGAGGAATTCGAGCGCGCGCTCCTCGATCAGGTCGGGCGACCACGTCTTACGCGTGCCCAGGTTGCCCGGGATCATGCGCTCGCTCTGGTTGTCCCACAACGATTGCGGATAGTAGCTGTGGGCGTGCTGCTGGTCGAGGTAGCCGAACCAGTCGTCGAAGCCTTGCAGGTTGGGGACGCCGGTGGTGCCGGGGTTGCCGAGGCCCCACTTGCCGTACATGGCGGTGCGATAACCGGCCGACTTCAGAAGCTTGGCGACGGTGACATCGGAGGGAATGAGCGGCACGCGCGCGTTGCCGCGGATGCGGGCGTGGCCGGTATGATGGCCGGTCATCAGGCAGCAGCGCGAGGGCGCGCAGACGGTGGAGCCGGAATAGGCCTGCGTGAAACGCGTGCCCTGGGCGGCGATGCGATCGATGTTGGGCGTGGGGATCTGTTCCTGGCCGTAGCAGCCCAGGTCGCCGTAGCCGAGATCGTCGGCAAGGATGAAAACGATATTCGGCCTGCGTGCGGCAGCCTGGACGGGGAACGCGGACGCGGCCGCGAGCGACGAAAGAAATTCCCTGCGGTTCATCATGAAAACAACAGCGTACTACCGCGGCAGGCCGCGTGGCCAGTCCGCTTGTAAGGATCGGGGGCAGATCCGTCTGCCCCCGTCTTTGCGCGGTACGTTCTTCCTACGGGTTGGGCCCGTTGTGGCAGCTATAGCAACCGATAACGGCGCCCTTCGCGAAGGTCCGCCCGGCCATGGACCGGTCGGCCAGGGTTTTCGACAGGATCGTGCCGCGATAGTCGACGCCGTGGCAGACCTGGCACGACGCCAGATTGTTCCTGGCGGCCGACTCGTGACGGGATACCCAGTAGGAACCGATCGGATGCAGTCCATGGGGTCCGCCGGTCACGGTATCCGGCACGGAACCGTGGCACGAGGCGCATTCGGCCAGCGTGCCCGCGTGACCCTGGAGACTGACGCTCTGCACGTTGTCGTTCGAAACCGGCGTAGCGTATTCGGCGTGCGTGGAGCCGTGGCACGCCTCGCACTGCAAGCCGCCATGGCCCTTTGAGAAACGGTAGAGCGACAGGCCGGCCGAGGGCGTGTTCGGGTTGGTGGCGAAGGTGTTGTCCGCCGCGACCCGCATCGTGGTCCCGCTCGAGAACACCGACGTGTATACGATCTGACCGCTGTTCTTCGTGGCGGTGCCGGAATGGCAGGACTGGCAATTCGGCTCGTCGAGCCAGCCCTTGCGAGCGGCGTTTGCCACCGTGCTCATGGAGCCGTGGCAGCTCTGGCATTCCATCGCGTAACCGCCCTGGTTGTTCTTCAGTGTCCCCATCGCTCCGCGCAGGCACTGGGTGTTCGGCCCGGGATGGCAGCGGTAGCAGGTGTCGCGTGAGGCGCTGTTATTCATGGCCTGGTTGGTGGCGGGGTCGATGACGCCGGAGTGCAGGCGGTGCATCGCGACGGTCAAAGCCGGGATGCCGTTATAACCGGGGGCCGAGAGCGCGTTGGAGCCATGACAATTGGCGCACAGGATCGGCTTGGCCGCGGTGGTCGCAACCAGGCCCGAGGCGCTGTACCCTGCCGCGCGAGCGGCGCTTTGGAACAGCGAACTGCCTGCGAAGCGGTCGTCGTGCTTGCGCAGGATGTTCAGCTTTACATCCTTGGCGGAATCCGCATTGTTGACCCAGCCGCCCGCGGGCATCGCGGCTCCATAGCCCGAGGCGGACGAGTGGCAGACCGAGCAAGTCATCTCGTCTGACGTCGGCAGCACGATATCGCTCGTAGCCAGCACGATACCGGAGGAATTCCTGGCTACCAGGCGCATCATGGGGAAGTAATTCCTCGGATACGGAGCGGCGCCGGCGTCGGCGTAAGGGGTGATCGGAACGCCCTCCGCGATCCACGTGTTATCGGCGGCGCTGAAGTTCATGACGCGCGGGGTGTTTCCGGAACCCGGCATGGCGTAACCTTTCAATCCGACGTCAGGAGCCAGCGAACCGAAACCGAGCGCGGCGGCATATTGCCAGAAGTTCGTCTTGGGATACGAAATGGTGTTCAGCGTATTGGTGAGCGGATCGTTGATCGCCTGGTACGTAATGGCGTACCCGCCGGGCGATGCGATCAGCTTGCCGGTGGAATCCAGCAGGTGCGCGTGGATCGTGTTGTACGGCGGGAGGACCGCAAAAATGCTGTAGTCCTTGCCGTCCAGGCAGTGCATACCGAGGTCGTTCCAGCCGATCAGCTTGTAGCCCGCGGTATTGCCGCCTCCGCCCCCGCCTGTACCGCTTGTGTTTACCGCCAGCACGACCGGCACTACCGTCGTGGTCCCGTTCGCCGATATCGAAACCCTGCCGTTGTACGTCCCGGCCGCAAGGCCGGACTGGCTCACGGACACTGAGAGAGTCTTGTTGGTGTACAACGCGCCCGAGGGCGAAACCTTCAGCCATTGCGTGCCGCCGCTTTGCACCGATGCGCTCACGCTGAACTGGGTGGTTCTCCGGGCAGTCACCGAGAGACTCTGAGAGGCTGGAGGGGAGCCGTTCAACGTCGCGCCAAAACTCAGGGAGGCGGGGCTTACGGTCACGCCACTGTTTCGGCTCTCCTCCGAAAACAATAAGCTCGAAGATCCAAGACCTGCTATCCAGACGACGCCAGTCAACACGGCCGTCAACGGGATTTCGAGTCGCCGTTCTCTGTTCACTTATGTTCTCCTTCCGTTGTGAAGGGGGCAGAGTCGCATGTGTGGGCAGCGAGCGGCAACACGAGCACACCAATAACGCCGGGAGTAGGAAGCTGAGATGTATCTGCCGAACTCCGTTGCGCTTCGTGTAATTACGAAGCACCCCTCCGAAAAATTACCTGTCACTTCTTCCGGCCACTACGACGAGGGCCGCATTCCCGGGCATTCGACGGGCCCGGCGAAGGCAATCTGAGTGATACGCACCCGAAAAGGCAATTCAGCGGCCATACTGCCGGACGCGTCCTGCAAATTCGGGGATTCCACAGCATGTTCTTCACGAGATGCAGTTTCAAGCCGGCGGTAACAGCGAATTGCGCTTCTTTGAGGTGCGAAAATGGAGCAAGCGACGGAAATTCCGGTTTTCCTGTAACTTCCAACGGATTGGTGGCACCATTAAGCCGAAAGGAGACCCTATGAGGCTTTTTGCGATTTTGGCGTTGTTTGCGGCTGTGGTCTGGGCGGCCGACGTGACGGGCAAGTGGAAGGCTGAGTATGAGATGGGTGGGCAAACCCGAACTACTACCTTCGATTTGAAAGCGGACGGGGCGAAGCTGACCGGGACGGTCGAGGGGGGCCGCGGCGGCCCGGCGGAGATCCAGGACGGCAAGATCTCCGGCGACGAGATCTCGTTCGTGGTCATTCGCAAGTTCCAGGATCGCGAAATGAAGATGCAATATAAGGGCGTGGTCCAGGGGAACGAGCTGAAGCTGAAGGTGGGCGCCGGCGAGCGCCAGTTCGAGATGACCGCCAAGAAGCAGTGATCCCTGCGACAATGGTCGCATGTCCGGCATCGAGCTGATCGTCAACGGGAGCAGGCGCCGACTCGATATAGACCCCTCGCGCACGCTGCTGAGCGTCTTGCGGGAAGAGCTGGACCTGACCGGCAGCAAGTACGGTTGCGGGGAAGGCTCGTGCGGCGCCTGCACGGTGCTGGTGGACGGCCGCGCGGTACACGCCTGTGTCACGCGCGCGGGCGCGGTGGCGGGGAGGCAGATCACCACCATTGAGGGCCTGGAGCGGAGCGGGCGGCTTCACCCGCTCCAGGAGGCCTTTCTTCAGATGGGCGCCATGCAGTGCGGCTACTGCACTCCGGGCATGATCATGGCCGGCGTGGCGCTTCTGGCGCGCAATCCCAATCCCACGAACGAGGAAATCGTGAGCGCCATGCAGGGCAACTTGTGCCGCTGCGGGACGTACGCGCGCATCATCGCGGCCGTCCGCATGGCCGCGGGGGAACGCGCATGAACATAACCCGGCGGGAGTTCCTGACGGGCATCGCCATCGCGGTGACGGCGGAGGGCGCCCCGGCCCCGGACCGCGTGTCGGCATACCTGCACATCGGGGAAGACGGGCGGGTGACGGTCTTCACGGGCAAGGTGGAGATCGGGCAGAACATCCGCACGTCACTGGCGCAGGCGGTGGCCGAGGAACTGAAGATGGCGCCGGAAAGAGTGAGCCTGATCATGGGCGATACGGCGCTCACTCCGTACGACTCGGGAACTTCGGGAAGCCGCAGCACCGGCTTCATGGCGCCCGTGTTGCGCCGGGCGGCGGCGGCGGCGCGCGAGATGCTGTTGGAACTCGCCGCCGAGCGCTGGAAGGGCGCGCGGCTGGAGATCGCGGACGGGCGCGTGCGCAACACCGCGACGGGCGAATCGGCGGGTTTCGGCGATCTGACGAAGGGCCGCAAGCTGGAGCGCACCATCGGCGGGCAGACGCCCGCGCCGCCGCTCGGGATCTCCGTGCCCAAGGTGAACGGCCGCGCGCTGGTCACCGGCGCGCACAAGTTCCCCTATGATTTCAAGCTTCCGGGGATGCTCTACGGCAAGGTGCTGCGCCCGCCGGCGTTCGGGGCGGAGCTGGCGTCGCTTGAAACCGGTGGCGCGAGCGTGGTGCGGGAGGGCAACTTCGCGGGTGTGACCGCGCCGGATCCGCGCGCCGCCGAAGCCGCGCTGGCGAAGCTCAAGCCCGAGTGGCGCCTCACGCCGCAGCCTTCCGGGCGCGAGCTGTTCGGAATCCTCAAGAGCGGGCCCGGGCCGGCGCTGCTCGAAGACACCGCCGCCGAGGTGCGGCTGCGCGGGCAATACACGCTGCCGTATATCGCCCACGCGCCGCTGGAGCCGCGCGTCGCGGTGGCGGAGTGGAAAGACGGCGGGCTGACGGTATGGACGGGCACGCAGCGTCCGTTCGGTGTGCGGCAGGAACTCATGCGGGCCTTCAACCTGCCGGAGGAGCGCGTGCGCGTGATCATGCCGGACATGGGTTCCGGCTACGGCGGCAAGCACTCCGGGGATGCGGCCCTGGAAGCCGCGCGGCTGGCCAGGGCGGCGGGAAAGCCGGTGAAAGTCGCCTGGACGCGGCAGGAAGAGTTCACCTGGGCGTATTTCCGCCCCGCCGGAGTGATCGACGTGGCGGGCGGAGTGCGCAAGGACGGCGTGCTCACTTCCTGGGAGCAGCACAATTACAATTCCGGCGGCGCGGGGTTGCGCTCGCCCTACGAGGTGGCGAACCGCCGGGAGGAGTACCACTCCGCGCGCTCGCCGCTGCGGCAGGGATCGTACCGCGCGCTGGCCGCCACGGCCAATCACTTCGCGCGCGAAACCATGATGGATGAGCTGGCGCACGAGCTCAAGATGAGTCCGCTCGAATTCCGGTTGAAGAACGCGAAGGACCCGCGGCTGGCCGCGGTGATCACGGCGGCCGCCCAGCGCTTCGCCTGGCCGCATTCTAAAGCTTCGAAGCAGCGCGGCTTCGGCATGGCGGCGGGATTCGAGAAGGGCAGCTACGTGGCGACCTGCGTCGAGGTGGAGGCGGATAAGGCCGCGGGCGCGGTCCGCGTGCTGACGGTGGTGCAGGCGTTCGAGTGCGGCGGGATCGTGAACCCCGACCATCTGCGCAACCAGGTGGAAGGTTGCATCATGATGGGCCTGGGCGGGGCGATGTTCGAGGCCATCGAGTTCGAAAACGGCAGAATCCTGAACGGGCGCTTCGCCCGTTACCGCGTGCCGCGCTTCACGGACCTGCCGGCCATCGAGACCGTACTGCTGGACCGCAAGGACATCCCTTCGGTGGGGGCGGGGGAGACGCCGATCGTAGGCATCGCGCCTGCCATCGGCAACGCCATTTTCGATGCCACCGGAGTGCGGCTCCGGTCTCTGCCGCTGAGGCTGGCGCAGGCGGTATCATAGCGGTTCATGACCAAGAGCGAGATCCTGCTGGCGCACCACGATTACGTGTTCCCGGCGGTGTTTCACTACTTTCGCGAGCCGCTGGTGGTGGACCACGCCAAGGACCAGTATGTCTGGGACATTGAGGGCCGTCAATATCTGGATTTCTTCGGCGGCATCGTGACCATCAGCGTGGGCCACGCCAACGAGAGTGTCAACGCGCGCGTCCGGGAGCAGGTGGAGCGGCTGCAGCACGTCTCCACGGTGTTCGTCACCGAACCGCTGGCGGCGCTGGCGAAGAAGGTCGCTTCGGTGACTCCGGGGCGGCTGAAAAAATCGTTTTTCACCAACAGCGGGACGGAGGCGAACGAGACGGCCATCCTGGCGGCGCGTTGCTACACGGGAGCGAGCGAGATCATCGCGCTGCGGCACTCCTATCACGGGCGCTCGGCGCTGGGCATGGCGCTCACGGGCAACGCCGGGTGGCGGCTGGGCGGGGCGGTGCAGCCGGGTATCGTACACGCGCACAACGCCTACTGTTACCGCTGCCCGTTCGGCAAGACTTACCCCGGCTGCGAGATGCAGTGCGCCCGCGACGTGGAGGAACTGATCAGGACCTCGACTTCGGGGCGCGTGGCGGGAATCATCGCCGAGCCGGTGCAGGGCGTGGGCGGGTTCATCACGCCGCCGCGCGAGTACTTCCCGATGGTCGCGGAAACCGTGCGGAAGTACGGCGGCATCGTCATCAGCGACGAGGTGCAGACCGGCTGGGGCCGCACCGGCGGCAAGTGGTTCGGCATGGAGCATTACGGGGTGACGCCGGATGTGATCACCGCGGCCAAGGGGCTCGCCAACGGGTTGCCCATCGGCCTGACGGTGGCCACGCCGGAGGTGGGCGAGGGAATGCGCGGCCTGACCATCTCTACCTTCGGCGGCAACCCGGTGTGCACCGCGGCGGCCAAGGCCGTGATCGAGTACATCGAAGAGCACAACCTGCCCGCCAATTGCGAGCAGACCGGAGCGTACCTGCGGGGGCGGCTGGAGGAGCTTCGTGAAAAGCACGCGCTCATCGGCGACGTGCGCGGCATGGGGCTGCTACAGGCGCTGGAACTGGTGCGCGGCCGCGAGTCGAAAGAGCCCGCGGCGGAGGAGACCTCGGTGGTGATGGAGGCTGCGCGGCGCGAGGGCATCCTGGTGGGCAAAGGCGGCACGTACGGCAACTGCATACGCATCTCCCCGCCCATGAACATCGGCAAAGCCGACGTGGACGAGTTCGCGCGGAGCCTCGACCGCGCCTTCGAGAGCGCGTCCTGACTCGCCCACACGGCCGGTTAATTCTGGTATGAATAGGATTCCTATGTCCAGATGGAATCCCAGGCGGAGGCGTTTTCTGGGCGCGGCGGCGGTGGCGGCGGCGGCGCCCGGCATGGTTTCCTGCACCGGCAAGAGCAGTCCCTGGCGCACGCTGAGCGATGCCGAAGCGCGCGCGGCGGAAGCGGTCTGCGAATGCCTGATCCCAACCGATGAGTTCCCCGGGGCGGCGTGGGCGGGCGCGGTGCACTACATCGACCGGCAGCTTGCGGGTCACCTCGGTCACCTGCGCGAAACCTACCGGCGCGGGCTCGCCATGATGGACGCCGCGGCGCGCGGGCAGGGCGCGGCGGACTTCGCGGCGCTGGCGGCGGACCGGCGGGTGGAACTGCTGAAGGCGGTGGAGAAGGGCAAGGCCGCGGCGGCGGGATGGAACCCCGCCGAGCAGCGCGCCTTCTTCTCGGCCATCCTGGCCAACACCATGCAGAGTTTCTACGGCGACCCGCGGCATGGCGGCAATCGCGACGGCATCGGCTACCGCATGCTGGGCATCCCGCTGACGCCCGTGCGCGGGCGCGAAGGAGGCAAGCTCGCGTGAGCCTCAAGCACGTGAACGCCGTCGTCGTGGGGGCGGGCGCGGCGGGCGGCATTGTCGCCAAGGAACTGGCCCAGGCCGGGCTCAGCGTGGTGCTGCTGGAGCGCGGCCGCTGGACCAGCGCGTACGACTGCCGGAAGGACGACTTGCGCAACCAGCGCACCTCCGTGCTGGGCCACCCGTTCGGTCCGGACGACGAGCGCAACCCGCGGGTGATCGTGGAGGGCGGCCGCCAGCGTAAGGTGCGGCCGAGCGAGGGCGGCTACCAGAACAACGCCGCCTGTGTGGGCAGCGGGACAGTGAGCTACGGCGCCATGGCGTGGCGCTTCATGCCGCAGGATTTCCGCATGCGGTCCACCTACGGCGCGCGCGAGGGCAGCACGCTGGAGGATTGGCCCATCGGCTACGATGACCTCGAACCCTACTACGAGAAGGCCGAGTGGGAGATCGGGGTATCGGGCGACGTGGAGCCGGATCCGTTCAAAGGCCCGCGGCGGAAGGGACTGCCGATGCCGCCGCTTCCGGCCTCGCGCGAGTGCCGGGTGCTGTACGCCGCGGCCAAGCGGCTGGGCTGGCACCCGTTCGACATCCCCATGTTCCGCAACAGCGTACCTTACAACGGGCGGCAGGCGTGCATGCGGTGCCGCTGGTGCGTGGGGCACCAGTGTGAGGTCAACGCCAAAAACGGCACGCACAACACCGTGATCCCCAAGGCCATGGCCACGGGCAATTGCGAGGTGCGCACCCGCGCTCAGGCGAAGGAGATCCTCACCGATGCGCGGGGACGCGCGCGCGGCGTGGCGTACTTCGACGAGAACGACAGGCTTCAGGAGCAGACGGCCGACCTGGTGATCGTCTCCGCGGCGGCCATCGAGTCCGCGCGGCTGCTGCTGCTTTCCAAGAGCAAGCTGCATCCCAACGGGCTCGGCAACCGCTACGACTGGGTGGGGCGCAACCTGCAAGGGCATTCCTACTGCCGCGTGGCCGGGCTTTTCAAAGAGGAGATCTACGACGATCTAGGTCCGGGGGCGGGCGTGGCGTTCTGCGATTTCGCGCATGGCAACCAGGGACTGACCGGCGGCGCCATGCTCACCAACGAGTTTCTGCGCAGCCCGATTCAGTTCGTGGATAAGACGCCGCCGTGGGTGCCGCGCTGGGGGGTGGAACACAAGCGCTGGATGCGCGACGCCTACCGGTATCACATCAGCGTGGGAGGGCCGATCCAAGAGATGCCGGTGTGGAGTTCGCGGGTGGAGATCGACCCGGTTGTGAAGGACTATTGGGGGGTGCCGGTGGCGCGGCTCTCCGGCCAGAAGCATGAGCACAACGTCGAGGTGGCCAAGGCCATGGTGGTGAAGTGCGATATGTGGCTGCGCGAGGCGGGCGCGGTGAGGACGTGGCCCAGCATTCCGGGGCGCGGGCTCAGCGGCGGGCAGCACCAGGCGGGCACCTGCCGCATGGGCGACGATCCGAAGACATCGGTGGTGAACCGCCACTGCCAGATGCACGAGATCGACAACCTGTTCGTGATCGACGGCAGCGTCAACGTGACCAACGGCGCGTTCAATCCCGCCATGACCATCATGGCGGTGGCCTATTTCGCCTCCGATTACATCGTGAAGACCTGGAAAGGCACGGGATTCAAATCATGAAGCGCTGGCTTTTGGGCGGCGCGGTCGTGGCAGGGCTGGCGCTGGCGGCGATCCCCGGCGCGAACATCTATTACCGCAGTTCCGCGGGCGGCGGCTGCGCGCGCTGCCACGAGATCCAGCCGAACTACGACGTGTGGCGAAACTCCGCGCACCGCAACGTGAATTGCATCGACTGCCACCCTTCGTCGATGACGCGCAACGCGCGGCGCGTGTGGGCGCACCTTCGCGGCCAGGTGCCGGAGCGTGTACGCCTGACCACGGACGACGTGTTCGCCATGGTGGACCGGTGCCGGAGCTGCCACCGGCAGGAGTTCGCGCAGTGGAAGGCCGGGCCGCACGCCACCACCTACGCCCGCATTTTCATGGACCCCACGCACAACAGCAAGCGCAGGCTCATGGACGACTGCCTGCGGTGCCACGGCATGCACTTCGCGGGCGGCATCAACGACCTGGTGCAGCCCATCGCGACCACCGGACCGTGGACCATGAAAGATCCGAAACTCGCCGTGCGGCCCGCCATTCCGTGCCTGGCATGTCACGCCATGCACCGGCAGGGCGAACTGCTGCTGAAAGGGGATACGCGCGCGGGGGCGAAGCAGGAACTGTTCCGCCCGTCGCTGGCGCTGGCGGACCGGCGCTCGCAGATGCCGCTCCCGCTCGCCTACCTGCCCGTGCCGCAGATGATGGAAGGGGATCGGCAGGTGAAGGTGAGCCCGGACCGGCGGCAGGCGCTGTGCTACCAATGCCACGCGCCGCTGGCCTCGCGGCAGGTGAACTCCGGCGACGACCGGACGCCTATAGGGGTGCACGAGGGACTGGGCTGCCTGGCGTGCCATCAGAAGCACGGGCAGTGGACGCGCGCCTCGTGCGCCGATTGCCACCCGCGGCTTTCCAACTGCGGGCTCGACGTGGAGAAGATGGATACGACCTTCGCCAATCCCAAGAGCACGCACAACGTCCACTTCGTAAAGTGCGCGGACTGCCACGTGAAGGGAGTCCCGCCGAGGAAACCGCGATGACACGGAGGGATTGCCTGCGGCTGCCCGCGGCGGCGGCACTCGCCGCGCCGCCCGCGGGCGAAGAGATGCCGATCTACTTCGGCGACCTGCACAATCACGGCAACGTAGGCTACGCGCAGGGTTCGCTGCGGCGCATGTACGAGATCGCGCGCAACCACCTCGACTTCTTCGCCTTCACGCCGCACGCGCACTGGCCTGACATGAAGCGCTACGAAGGCAGCATCGAGGACAAGTGGATCAACGGCTTCGCCGTGACCAGGGCGCGCTGGCCGGAAGTGCTGCGTACGGCGAAGGAGTTCGATGCGCCGGGGAAGTTCGCCGTGCTGGCCGGATACGAGTGGCACTCCACGAGCCTGGGCGATTATCACGTCCTGTTTCCGGACCTCGACGCGGAGTTGTACACGCCGGACGACCTGAGGGAGCTTCAGCGCTTCGCGAAGAAGCGCGGCTGCATCATGATCCCGCATCACCTCGCGGTGCGCGAGGGGCGGCGCGGCGCGAACTTCTCCGCGCAGGACCGGAGCGTTTCGCCGCTGGTGGAGATGTACTCCGAGTGGGGCAATTCGGAAGCGGACCGCGGGCCGTTCCCTTTTTTGCGTCACACGGAGCCGGGGCGCTGGACGAAGAACACGCTGCAATACCAGTTGTCGAAGGGGAACCGCTTCGGAGTCATTGCGAGCACGGACGATCACCTCGGGTATCCGGGCGGCTACGGCGAAGGGCTCGCCGCGGTGTTCGCGCCGGAACTTTCACGCAAGGCGATCATGGAGGCGCTTTGGGACCGGCGCACGTACGCCGTCACGGGCGACCGCATCGCGCTGCGCTTCACGCTCAACGGCAAGATGATGGGCCGCGAGCTTCCGTACACGCGCGAGCGCAGCCTCCGCGTCGCGGTCACCGGCTGGGACCAGGTGGAGCGCGTGGAGGTGCTGAAGAACAACCGCGTGGTGCACCGGAACTTTCCGGCGGACCGCGAGACCGGTTCCGCAAGCTGGTCGAAGCCCGTGCTGGCGCGCTTCGAATACGGCTGGGGCCCATGGCCCGCACTGGGCATCACGCGGACCTGCGACTGGGATTTCCGCATCCGGCTGGAAGGCGGCGTGCTGGAATCCGCAGGCACGTGCTTCACGCCCGGGCCGCTCGAGGAGGGCCGGCGGGACCAGGTGCTGGAACGCGATGAGCGCGGCGTGCGGGTGCGCTCCTTCACCGCGCTGCGGCAGCAGGTGGAGGACCGCTCCCAGAAGGCCATCGTGCTGCGGATGCGGGGCACGCCGGAGACCAGGATCACGGTGGAGCTTCAGCAGCCGGTGAAACAATCCATGACGCTCACGTTCCGCGAGCTGGCCGAGTCAAGCGAGATGCTCTACACGGGCGAATTCCCGCGCGAATCGGCGCTGCTCCACCGCATCGTCTTCAACGAGCACTACGAGACGTCGTTCGATTTTCACGATACCGGCGCGGGTCCCGGCTACTACTACGTGCGCGTGGCGCAGGCCAACGGTCAGATGGCGTGGTCGAGTCCCATCTGGGTCGGGTAGTGGGGAAGCCGAAGCGCAGAAACTTTCTTCGGAGGTTCGCCCGGTGGTGCGCGATCGCCGTGCTTTCCGGGTGGGCGGGAATGGTGCTGGCCCTGGTTGCCGTGCGCTGGATCGATCCGCCGCTCACCGCGGTGCACGTCCAACGGCGCTTCGAGGCAATCGCCGGCGGGGCCAAGTACCGCAAGCGTTACGACTTCGTGCCGCTGGAGCAGATCTCGCCCGCCTTCCAGCATGCCGTGGTGGCGGCCGAGGATTCGCGTTTTTACCAGCACCGCGGGTTCGACTGGGAGGAGATCCGCAACGCCATCGATGAAACCCTCGACGAGGGCCGGCGGCGCGGCGCCTCCACCATCACGCAGCAGTTGGTGAAGAACCTGCTGCTGACCACCCGGGGCGGTTTCCTGCGGAAAGGCGTGGAGTTCACGCTGGTTCCGGTGGCGGAGACGGTGCTCTCGAAGCGGCGCATCCTCGAGTTGTACCTGAACGTCATCGAGTGGGGGCCGGGGGTGTACGGCGCGGAGGCGGCGGCGCGGTATCACTACGGCGTGCCGGCGCGGCGCATCGGGCGGGAACAGGGCGCGCGGCTCGCCGCCGTGCTGCCCTCGCCGCGCAAGCGGCGGCCGGAGCGGCTGAACGAGTACAGCGCGCGCATTCTGGAACGCATGGCGCAAATGGGATGGTAGGCGCTACACCGCCGCACCGCACCTGTGTGATAGTGGGGATGTGAACCGGAAGACACGCCTGGCGCTGTGGTTGGCCGCCGCCGCGGCAGTTGCGGGCATCTCGTTTTGGGCCTGGGTGCAGTATCGCCGTTCCGCGATCGGAACGCCCCAGGCCATGCTCCGGCAGTTGCCCGTCCACGATTCCGTGGTGCTCTATGTCGACTTCGGGGCGCTGCGCCGGCTGGGCATCATGAAGCTGCTGGCGGGCTCGCCGCTGGAGAAGGAATACCTCGAGTTTGTCCGCAACACGGGCTTCGATTACACTACCGACCTGGATGCCGCCATGGCCGCATTCCGTCCGGCGGGAGAGTTTCTGGTGCTGCGGGGCCGTTTCGATTGGGAGAAGCTGCGGGCGTACACGGTCTCGCACGGCGGCGCCTGCGAAGGCGCGCTCTGCCGCATGTCCGGCAGCGCGCCGGACCGCAAGATCTCGTTTCAGCCGCTGCGCAGGAACGTGATGGCGATGGCGGTGGCGATGGACGATGCGGCCGTGCTACAGATCCTCGGGGCCGCGCCCGGCGGCGGCCCCGGGTGGCCGCTGCCTTCGGACCCGGTGTGGGTGGCGCTGCCGGGAGCGGCGCTGCGCGCGCCCGCCGAGCTGCCCTCGGGCACCCGCATTTTCGCCCGCGCTCTCGACAGTGCGCAGAGCGCCGTCATCTCGCTCGGACCGGAAGGGAAACACTATGCCGCGCGCATGGTGGTGCAGTGCCGGTCCGCCGAGGAGGCCAACAATCTCGCGGGCCAACTTTACAACCTGACGCAGTTGCTGGTGGCCATGATCCAGCGCGAAAAGCATCAACCTAATCCGCGCGACCTGAGCGGGGTCTTGACCTCCGGGTCGTTCCGCACCGAGGGCGACCGCGTGCATGGCTATTGGCCGGTATCCACCGAGCTGCTGCAAGCGTTGTTCAGCGGGACGGCATGAGCGGCGTCCTGTGTTCGGGCAATCTCTCGCTCGACGTGATCGTGCGTCCCGTGGAGCGGATCCAGTGGGGCGCCACCACCATCGTGGAAACGATCGAGCGCCGGCTGGGCGGCAATGCGGCCAACACCGCCTATGCGCTGGCGAAGCTTGGGGCGCGTGCGCGGGTCCTCGGCGCGGTGGGGAACGATGACGCCGCGGATTTCGTGCTCGGCAAAATGCGCGCCGCGGGCGTGGACCTTAGCGCCGTGAAGCGGCTGGAGGCGCCGACCGCGACCACCATCGCGCTGGTGCGCGGCTCCGGCGAGCGCCTGTTCCTGCACCGGCGCGGCGTGAACGCGGTGGTTGACTTCGATGCCGCGGAGCTGGCGCACCAGTTCGCCGGTGGATTCGGGCACTACCACATGTCCACTCCGTTCGCGCTGCTTCAAATGCGCACCCATATGGCGGCGATGCTGAAGCAGGCGCGCGAGACGGGGCTGCGAACTTCGCTCGACACGCACTGGGACTCGCTGGGGCGCTGGATGGAAGACCTCGCGCCGTGCCTGCCCTTTACGGACATCCTGTTCGTGAACGAAGACGAGGCCCGCATGCTGACCGGCAGCGCCGGCCCGGATTCGGCGGGCGCGGCGCTGCTTGCGGCCGGGGCGGGATCGGTGGTGATCAAGCTGGGCGCCCGCGGCTGCGCGGTCTACGGCGCTGCTGGCGAGTTCCGCTCGCCGGGTTTCGCCGTGCAGGCGGTGGACACCACCGGCGCCGGCGACTGTTTCGTGGGCGGGTTTCTCGCCGCGCTGGACCGCGGCGCGCCGTGGAGGGAAGCGGCGCGCCTCGCCAACGCCCTGGGCGCTCTCTCGGTGGAGCGGCTGGGGGCGGTGGAAGGCGTGCTGACGTACGAAGAAACGCTGGAGTGGCTGCGGCGGCGTACACAGGCGGGTTATCCTGATACCCTATGAGGGCACTGGCGCTCTTGCTGCTCGCCGCGCGTGTCTGGGCCGCCGACCTGGCCGCGGGATTGAACTCCATCAATATGCGCAACGTGCGCGCGGATGTCGAATTCCTGGCATCGGGCGCGCTCGAAGGGCGGCTCTCGCTGCGGCGCGGGGCCGATGCCGCCGCTGAGTTTGTGGCCGCGGAGTTTCTTAAGGCGGGGCTGCAACCGGCCGCCGGCCACAGCTTCCTGCAAGCCGTTCCGCTGGTGGAGTACCGCGTCGACCGCGGGCTCACCACTCTGACGGTCAACGGCAAGGCGCGGCGCTACGGCAGCGAGTTCAGCACCAGTTTCGCCATGGAAACCACGGTTTCCGGTCCGGTGGTGTTCGCCGGGTACGGCATCACCGCGCCGGAGTTCCGCTACGACGATTACGCGGGGCTCGACGCCCGCGGCAAAATCGTGCTGGTCTTCGATCACGAGCCGCAAGAGAACAATCCGGACTCGGTGTTCAATGGGCGGGGCAACACGCGCTACGCGAGCACCCTGGTGAAACTGTGGAACGCGGAAAAGCACGGCGCGCTGGCGGTGCTGGTGGCGGCGGAGCCGGGCCGCAACCATCCCACGGTGCAGGAGCGCATGGCCCGAGTCCCGGGCGGCGCGGTGCGCGCGCGGACGCTGGCGCCGCAGGCGCTCGCCGAGCCGCTGGCGCGCATTCCCTCGGTGACCATCGCCGATTCGGTTCTGAACGACCTGCTGGCGGGGACGGGCCAGACCGCCGCGGCGTTGCAGAAGAGCATCGACGCGGCGCTGAAGCCGGCGTCCATGGCGCTGCCGGGCAGTTCACTCCGTCTGAACATCGCGCTCGCCGAGCGGCGCCGCGCCGATTCCTTCAATGTGGTGGGAATGCTGGAGGGGAGCCACCCGCAGCTCAAGAACGAGAGCGTCCTGTTCACGGCGCACTACGACCATGACGGCGCGTGGGACGGCGAGATACGGCCGGGAGCGGACGACAACGCCTCCGGGACCGCGGGGATCATCGAGTTGGCGCGCGCCTACGCCCGCAACAAGGAACGGCCGCGGCGCACACTGGTGTTCGTGGCCACGGCGGCCGAGGAGCGCGGGCTGTTGGGCGCCTACGCGTACACGCAGCACCCGCCGCGCCCGCTGGCCGCCACGCGCGCCGTGATCAACTTCGACATGATCGGACGCAACGAAGCGCCCAGCAAGCAGACCGAGGGTTTGGTCGAAGTTTCGGCCGACACTTCCAACGAGTTGAACCTGATCGGGACCATCGACTATCCCGAGTACCGGAAGCTGGTGGAGAAGGAAAACCGCGAGATCGGACTGAGGCTGAACTACAAATTCGACGCCGACGCCGCGCTGAACGTGATCCAGCGCAGCGACCAGTTCCCGTTCATGCTGCACAAAGTGCCGGCAGTGTGGTGGTTCACGGGGTTTCATCCGGAGTATCACCAGGTTTCGGACAGCGCGGAGAAGCTGAACTACGTCAAGATGGAAAAGATTCTAAAGCTGGCGTACCTGACGGGCTGGCGTTTCGCGGACGAGTAGCCCACCGCTCCGTGACGGTCGCGGCTCGGTAACGCGCTCCGGATGCAGGTGCGCGTCCAAGGAAGGCCGCGTGGCGAATGACTATTTCCGCGGGAGCGGGGTTGCATCGCCCTGGGTGAGGCCCATCACCCACTTTACCGACTCGATCCACAGTTGCTTCATGTCGGGGCGGTCGTAGGCTTCCAGGTCGTGGCCCAGCGCGTTGAAGAACACGCGTCCCTTGCCGTAGTTCTTGACCCAAAGAAGCGCGAAATCCTTGTCGGTACGCTTCACCATCTTGGCCTTGAGGTCGACCGAAGCGGTGTCGATGCTCGCCAGCACCCGGACTTTGTCGCGGGAATAGTCCTTGAACTGGTAGATCTCGTCGTAAATCTCGAACTGCGCGGGGAGGTGGCGCGTGGCGGGGAACGTGCGGTCCTCCACGTTGACGCGGACCTTGGTGTGCCACGGGTGCAGGTCGAAATATGCGCCGATCATGTCGCCGTACTCCGGCCACTGGTAAAAGGTGTCGGCCGCGCTGTGGCCGCCGATGAAGCCCTTGCCGTCGTCGCGCACGAACGAGAGCAAGTCCTTCTTCTGCTGGTCGTCCATATCCAGCTCGCCGGTCGTGTAGAAGTAAACAGCGTCGAAGTAATTCAGGTTCTTCATGTTGTTCTTCTTCACGTCCTGCTTGGTGATGAGCTGGGTGTCGGTGCGGATGTAGGTCTCCCACAATCCCGTCTCGATGCCCAGTTTCCAGAGCGTGCCCAACGCGTGGGAGATGGAGTCGTGCTGGAACCCCTTTGTCGCGCCGATGGCGAGGAGCCTCTTCTTGCGGGGCTTCTGCGCCTGGGGCGAGGCGCAAACGGCAAAAGCGAGGAACAGAATACCAAGTAAACGGCCGGTTTTCATGTGTGTCGAACCTCGGAGGTTCATGATAACACTCTACTTCGGTACGGCGGACGCCATGAACGCGGCCAGCTCCTTCTTGAGTTTCTGGAGCTGGGCGAAGTCCGTGTACATCATGTGGCCGGCGTCGTAATAGCTCATGGAGTAGTGGCCGCGCACGGCCGGATCGAGCGCCATGTGCTCGAACGTGTAGCGTGCGGCGTGGAACGGTGTGGCGAGATCGTAGTAGCCGTTGGCCACGTGCACGCGCAGGTAGGGGTTCTGCGTCATGGCGCTGCGCAGGGTCTCCGCCACGTTCACGTAACGGTTCTGGTATTCGTTGTAACTCCACGGGCGCACGCGGCCGGTGAGGATCTCGTACGGCAGGTCGCTCTCGAACTTGAGCTCCGAGCGCACGTACTGGTTCCAGGTGGCGGTAAAGGGACCTTGCACGGTGGCGTAGCTGGGATCGTACTCGAAGTTCGCGCCGGTGAGGTCCTGGTCGATGCCGGTGATCCGGCTGTCGTAGCGGCCGACGGTGCGCCGCTGGTCGCGCAGCAGTTCCTTGACGAAGCGGAAGATGGGCACGCGCAGGTTGCTCTGCTCGATGTAACGGACGGAGAGCCCCGTGAGCCGCGCCAGCCGCTGGGCGATGGCGCCGTACTCTTGCGGGCTCAGGGCGGCGCCCTTCATCAACGCGGCGGCGTATTCGCCGGAGGCGAAGCGCTCCGCCTCGGCGAGCGCCTTATCGCGGCTTGCCATGAGTTCTTTCGGCAGCTTCTTGTGATACCAGGCGGTGGCGGTGTAGGTGGGCAGGAAAAGGATGTAGGGCAGGTCGTTGCCGGGATCGAACGAGAGCGTCTGGAAGTTCAGCACCGAGGAGATCAGCATGATGCCGTTGAGATTCATGCCGAGGTTCTGCTGAAGGTAGCCGGAGAGCGCCGAGGCGCGCGTGGTGCCGTAGCTCTCGCCGGCCAGGAACTTGGGTGAAGTCCAGCGCGTGTTGCGCGTCATGTAGAGGCGGATGAATTCGGCCACCGATTGGAGGTCGCCGGTGATGCCGTGGAAGCTGCCGGCCTCCTGCGGCGTGGCGGCGCGGCTGAAGCCGGTGCTCACCGGGTCGATGAACACCACGTCGGTCACGTCGAGGATGGAGTACTCGTTGTCCACCAGGCGGTAGGGCGGGGCGGTGGGAGTGCCGTCGGGATTCATCGCCACGCGGCGGGGACCGAGCGCGCCCACATGCAGCCAGACGGAGGAGGAGCCCGGGCCGCCGTTGAAAGCGTAAGTCAGCGGGCGCGTTGACGGATCGGTGACGCCGTCTCTTGTGTACGCCGTATAGAAGATGCTGGCCGTCACCGTGCCGTCTTCCTTCTTGAGGTTGATGGTGCCGGCGGTAGCGGTGTACTTGATCTCCTGTCCGCCGATGCGCACGGTGTGCTGGGTGCGGGAAGTCTTCTCTTCGGGTGGAGGCGTCTTCCGCTCGGCGGCGGCCGGAGCGGGGGCGGCGGCGGGTTCCGGAGTGCGCTCCCCTCGCGGCGGACGCTGCGCCAGGGCGGCTGCAACAGCGAGTGAAATCAGCAGGATCGGTTTCATGAAGTCCTTGTGACCAGTGTCACATACAACGCCTCCGGCAGTCACCAGAATGAAGGTATGAGCAACCTGACCGCGACGCAAACCGTGGGCGAAATCGCCGCCCAGTATCCCGCCACCGTGCGGGTGTTTCAAAAACACCAGATCGACTTCTGCTGCGGAGGCAAGCTGCCCCTGAAGGACGCCTGCGAGAAGCAAGGGATTGTCGTGGACGGGCTGCTGGCCGAACTGGGCGACGCGCTGGCGCCGGCGGCCGGGAATGCCGTCGATTGGAACGCGGCGCCGCTCACCGGGCTGATCGCCCACATCCTGAGCACCCATCACGAGTATCTGAAGGCGGAACTGCCGCGGTTGACGGAAATGGTCAACAAAGTGATGAACGTGCACGGCGAGCGCCACCCCGAAGTCATTCAGGCCGGCGCGGTGTTCTTCGCGCTGCGTGACGAACTGGGAAGCCACATGATGAAGGAAGAGATGGTGCTTTTCCCGCTGATCGAGCGCCTGGAAAACGCGGCCCGCTCCGGCGTTGCCGCGCTGCCGTCGCACTGCGGCTCCGTGCAGAACCCCATTCGTGTGATGGTGTACGAGCACGATAACGCCGGCGCGGCGCTCGAGCAGATGCGGTCGCTCAGCGGAAACTACACCGCCCCCCAGGACGCCTGCAACACCTTCCGCGCCATGTACCACGGCCTGGAGGAGTTGGAGGCCGACCTGCACCAGCACATCCACCTGGAGAACAACATTCTGTTCCCGCGGGCCGTCGCGCTGGAGCAGCGTAAAGGTTTTCTCCCTCTGGCGTAGGGCGCAGTTTCATGGCATGCTAACTGCCATGGATGCCGCGGCGCCGCCCGATGCCGGGCCCGGTTGCAGTCCGGCATTTGTGATCCGCACAGCCGGGCCAGGTGAGGAACGGCTGCTCGCTTCCGGCGATCTCTATTCGGCGGCGCTGGCCTACCTGGACGGCCGCATTGACGTCCAGGGCGACATGCTCGCCGCGCTCCGCCAATTCATGGGGCGGCCCGGACGCGGTTTCCGCCGGCGGCTGGCCGAGTTGCTGGCGCGCTTGTGGCGGTTTTGGCCCGAAAGCTGGTATCAGACCCGGGCCAGAGCGCGCCGCAACGTGATCTTCCATTACGATCACCCCGCGGAGTTCTACCGCCAGTTCCTCGATGAAAGGCTGGTTTACTCCTGCGCGTACTTCGAGCATCCCGAACTGACGCTCGGCGAAGCCCAACTGGCCAAGCTGGATTACATCTGCCGGAAATTGGAGTTGCGGGCCGGCGAGCGCCTGCTTGACATCGGGTGCGGTTTCGGCGCGCTGGTGATGCGCGCGGCGGAGCGCTTCGGAGCCAAGGCGACCGGCTGCACTCTGAGCCCGACGCAGTTCCAAACCGCCGAGGCGGAGGCCGGCGCGCGCGGCTTGCGAAGCGAGGTGTCCATTCAGCTTGCCGACTACCGCGACCTCGACGGTCCTTTCGATAAACTCGCGTCCGTAGGCATGGTGGAACACGTCGGCGTGCGCCGCCTGGGCCGGTATTTCGCCAAGGCCTACCGTCTGCTCGCGCCGGACGGCCTCTTTCTGAACCACGGCATCACCCGGCCCGAAAATGCCGCACCCGGACCGGAGTGGCTGTTTCTGCGCCGGCGGGTGTTTCCGGGGAGCGAGTTGCCGCGGCTCAGCGAGGTGATCCGCGCCGCGGCTAAAGCAGGGTTCGAGGTGCTCGACGTGGAAAGCCTGCGGCGGCATTACGCGCTCACCTGCCGCCGTTGGGTGGAGCGCCTTCTCGCCCATGAAGAGCGGTGCCGCGAACTGGCCGGGAGCGTGATCCACCGGACGTGGGTGCTGTACCTCGCGGCATCGGCGCTGAGCTTCGAGTCCGGGTGGATGGATCTCCACCAGGTCCTGCTGGCCAAGGGATTAAACGCCCGGCCCCGCGCCTGGACGCGCGCGTATCTTTACCGCTGAGTTTGGCCGCGCAGGTAATATGGTGGCATGCACCGCGGCCTCGCCGTTTTTTTTCTGCTGGCTTTGATCATGCGCGGCGCCGGCCCCGGCATGATCGCGGATTACGCCTCCGTCATTCTCGACACGCAGCGCCGTCTCGATACCGCCGCGACCATCGCCGCGATTCAGCGGCTGAACGCGAATACCTACTTCTACCTGGTTCACAGCGTCGCGGACTGGGAGATGATGCGCGACAAGTTCCTTCCCGCGGCGGCAAGAGCCGGTCTCGACGTGTGGCTCTATTTCGTGCCTCCGAGCGAATGTCCGGACACCTGCACGCTGCCGTTCGAAAAGGACTACATACGGATCGCGGCGGAAACGGCGAGGCTCGGCCTCGCTTACCCCAACCTGAAGGGTCTGGCGATCGACGATTTCGCTTACAACGTCGCGCTCTACACGCCGGAGTACATCGGCCGGCTGCGCGACGCCGGCCGCGCGGTGAATCCGGAGTTCCAGTTCTACCCCCTGCTGTACTGGCGCTCGATGACGCCGGAGTTTCTGGACCGCTACGCGCGCGTGATCGATGGAGTGATCTTCGCCTACCGCGACGAGCCCACCATCAACACGTCGCGCAACACCACGCTGCGCGCGCAACTCGACCGCGCGGAGGCGCTCACGCGCGAGCGCGCGCTGAAGCTGGTGCTGATGGTCTACTGCGCGCCGCTCAGCCGCATCCCGATCCCGCCCGGCGTCGAATACGTGCGGGAGTCCGTCGCCATGGGCGTGGCGGACGTGAAGCAGGGCAAGCTTGCGGGCGTGGTCACGTACAAACTCGATAAGAGCGGGCGGCGCGGCGAGGAGGCGGGCGGGCGCGCCACAATCCTTGTTTCCGGGCCGAACCTTGAAGCCGGCGCGTACGGCGAGCTGAGCTGTCCGGCGGCGGCGGAGCGGGCCGCGTTGAGCTTCCGTCACACGGCCTTCTACGTGCGCCTCCCCGCCGGGCGCCTGTTCCTGCAAGTTCTGGCGGACGACCGCGTGGCCTGGGAACAGGACCTTGCCGCCACCGAAAGCAAGTCCTGGAAAGAGCAGCGCATCGAGCTCGGGCCGGTGCGCGGCAGGCTGCGGGTGCGTCTGGCGTTGAAGCGCAACGCCGGAAGTCTTCAGGCGATTGCCGGGGTGGACCACCTGGTTCCGGAGGGCTTCACGCTCGCCGATCCGGGTTTCGCCCAACCCGCCGCATGGACCGTCGCGCAAACGGCCCCGGCATTCCTGCCCATGGTGCAGATCGATGATCCGCGGCGTCCCATCAGGATGTTCGAGGCCGTGCGCGAGATCTACGGCGCGGCGCGGCTACCATAGCAGCCTGAGCGTGAACTGCATGCTGCGCGCGGCCGCTCCGCTCAGGTAGGTGTACAACAATCCTTGCGAATTGGAGGGAGTCTGCGGCTGCTGCGGGCTGTTGGTGGGGTTGAATACGTCCCACTGCACGCGCAGGCGCACGCGCTCCTTGATCGGGAAGCTCTTGAACAGGGAGGCGCTCAACGACCACAGCCCGCGGCTCTCCACGTACTGGTTTTGCAGCGGGAATATTCCGCCCCATCCGCCGCGATACACGCTGCCGTCCTGCAACGGGATGAACACGGTGTTGGTCCCGTAATAGGGAGCGTTCGGGTCGTTGGGGACGGGCGACGAGGGGAACGGAATCAGGTTCTGGAACGCCGGCTTATAGTTGCTGGGCACGCCCCTGATGCCGTTGGGAGTGTTGATCTGCGCGGGATTGATGTAGCCGTTGTACCACAGGAAGCCGGAGAGGCAGCGGCCGCTGCGGCAATCCTCGATGGGATATTTCGTCCCGTAGACCTCGAACTTCTCGCCGGTAGGGAACTGATCCGAAGGCAGCGCGAACCAGGTCGTGTTCCAGGTGCCGTAGCCGGATATCTGCCAGCCGCCGGCCATGGCATCGAGCGCGCGGTGCATGCCGCGGCCGAGCCACTTGCCCTTGCCCACCGGCACATCCACCACCCAGTTCCAGGAGAGCCGCTGCCGGGGGATGGTGCTGTCGCGGCGGTAGAGCAGCAGCCGCTCGAGTTGCGACTGGGTCAAGCCTTCGACCTGCGATTTCAGGTAGGAAGCCACGGGGTAGGTGGTGGTCGTGGTGCCCTGGTCGGAAACGGAGCCAAGCACCAGGGCGTTGCTCAGGACGTAGAAGACCTGGTAGCCGAAGCCGCGGCTGTAGCGGCGCGCGGCTTCAAGCTGAAGGCCGGTGAAGTTGGAGTAACCGTACTTGCCGGATTGCACGATGTCGCCGTACAGCGAATCGTAAGGGCGGCTGCCGCCCGCCGTGGTAGGCAGGGGCGTGCGCGTGTTCGAGGCCCAGACGAAGCTCGAGGTTTGCGGATTCATGCTGCGGAACACGTCGAGGTAAGCGGCATGGTTGCCCACCCACGCGACGCGCGCCAGCATCCTGCCCGGCATTTCCTTTTCGAGCGTCAGGTTCCAGTCGTGAACGCGCGCGTCGGGATAGTGCGGGTCGATGAGCGAGGAGGTGAGCGAGCCCGCGGTGAGCCCCGCGGCGCCGCCGGTAGTGTCCAGAATGTTGCGGGTGTTCGCGCCCGCTACGTAGACGGGAACGTTGCGCAGGCTCCAGCCGGGCCGGCCGTCGGGATAGTAGCCCGCGGAGTCCGGCGACCAGATGGGGTTGCTCACGAAGGGGATGCCCGCGCGCATCTTCTCCATCAGGGCGTTGATGGGCACGGGGAAGTACGCCAGGCTGTAGCCGCCGCGCACCACCAGCGGCCGGTCGCCGCCGCTGGCGCGCCAGGCGAAGCCGAGCCGCGGCGAAAAATCCTTCCAGTTGCTGAAGATCAGGTTGCGGGGTATTCCCGCTTCGGAGTAATTGACGAACTTGACGCCCAGTTCCTGCAACCGCGCCACGCCGCGCGCCATGGCGGGGTTCAGCCGGTAGTAGTTCTCCAGCGGCTGCGTGAGCACCACCGCTTTGCGGGCCAGGTCGAAGCCCGAGACGTTGCCGTACTTCTCCGACATGGCGGGCCACGCCATCCAGCGCAGCCCCAGGTTCAGGGTCAGCCGCCGCGTGGCTTTGTATTGATCCTGGAAGTAGGCCGCGTACTGGTTCTGCCGCATGTAGAAGAAGCCGTGGGTGGTCTTCATCTGGTACATCATCTGGCCGAGGTACGAGCTGGCGATGAGGCTTCCCGTAAGCGGCGTCGCGCGCGGCGAGGCAGCCGTGCCGGCGGGGTCCCACAGCGCCGTCCAGTTGGCCACCGGCTGGGTGAGCCCGGCGCTCTGCTCCTGCTGTGGCAGGTAGTTGACCAGGTCGCGGCGGAGGTGGATGCCCATCATGAGCTGGTGGCGTCCCGCGACTTTCGTGAGGTTGTCGTCGATCTGGTAGAAGGTCGACTTGTCGGCGTTGGGATAGACGGTGCGGTACAAGGTCCCGGTCAGCCCGAGGCTGAGGATGTCCGGCCACTGCTTTGCGCCCATGGGGTTCGGAAGTCCCATTTGCGCATCCCAGTCCACCGCCGCGGTCGGGTCGGAGGATTGGTAGAAGGCCTGGCGGTAAACAGTGACGAGCGTCTCGTTGAAGAGCGTGGGCGAGAGGGTGCGCACCCAGGAGAGCGCCACCGATTGTCCCGGCGCGGTGTAGGCGTTGCGATTGGCGTACTTCTTCAGCAACGGCACGGAGCCGGAGAAGGGCGCGTCGTTGAGCCAGGCGTTTTTCGAGTAGCGCAGGTAGACGTTGTCGCGGCCGGAGAAGCGGTGGTCCACGCGCACCGCCATGGTGGAGTCGTTTTGCAGCGTCTGCGCGTTGCCGAACCAGTTGGAGGCGATCAGCGGGTTCACGTTCGGCAGCGTGGGCGCCGGGGTCAGGTCCATGGGGAACTTGAACAGCGGCGACATGCGCGCGGGGTCGATGCCGTTGCGTTTGCCGCCGTAATTGAACGGCTGGCGGAGGTAAGTCTGCGGGCTGGTGGTCCAGGGATCGTAAATGGTAATGACGCGGCCGCTCGAATCCTGGAGACCGCTGAAATCGCCCGCGCGCATGGCCGCCGTGGGGACGGAGTATTGCACCAGGCCGTTGGAGACCTGCTGCCGCTCTTCATAGGCATAGAAGAAGAACGTGCGGTTGCGGCCGTCGTAGAGCTTGGGGATCCACACCGGGCCGCCCGCGCTGCCGCCGTATTGGGCGCGGTTCGAATAGGGCGCCAGCGCATCGGATGCCTGACGCGTGCGGGCGCCGCCCACGCGGCTGTTCACGTGCGTCTCAAACAGCGATCCGTGGAGTTGATTGGTCCCGCTCTTGGTGCTGGCGATCACCGCGACCGGGCTGTTGTATCTGGCCGACACGCCGTTGTTATCGACGCTGACCTCCTCGACGGAATCGAGACCCGGCTGGCGGTATTGCAGATACCCCCGCGTGCGCGAGACCAGCGGCGTTCCGTCCAACTGAAAATCCGCCGAGCCGTACCGCAAGCCCGAGGAGCGCAACCCGCCGCCCTCCACGCCCGGCACCGTGACCATCAGGTTCAGAATGTTGCGGTCCGAGCGCGGCAACTGGTCGATCTGCGTCCGGTTGATGACGTGGCTCATGGTGGCGCCGGTCACGTTGACCAGCGGCGTGGCGTCGGTGACGGTGATGGTGGTGGTGGTGGCGCCCGGTTTCAGCACCGGATCGAGCGTCACCGTCTGGGAGACTTGAACCAGGAGGCTCGCTTCGTACTTGTCCATGCCGGGGGAGGCGGCTTCGAGCTTGTATGGTCCGGGAATGATGCCGGGGAACAGATAGTATCCCACCGCGTTCGTGCGCGTCTCGAACCGGAGATTGGTGGCGGTGTTGGTGAGGATAACCGAAGCGTCCGGTATCACCGCTTCGGCCTGGTCGTGAACGGTGCCGCTCACCGTGGAGGTGCCGGCCTGGGGCCAGGCGGTGAGCGCCGCCAGCAGTGCGGCGGCAATGGCTCGCAGGATCATACGAGCATCATTATAGTGAGTTCACGAGCTCAGTACGACCGTGGTGGGGCAGTGGTCGCTCGCCTCGAGGCCTTTCTTCACGCCTTTGATGCGGGGGCCGGTGTACTGTTTGCACTCGGGACTCAGCCCCGCGCGGTAGATCTCTACGGCATCGGCGTGGAGCCGGGAGTCGATCAGGATGTAATCCAGGCGGCTGACCTTGTTGTCCGAATCGTAGAAATGCGTCCAGCGGTCCGCGGCGGCAAGGTTGGCGAACGGGTCGGAGAGCACGGGAACCCCGAGCAGCGGATCGAGCGAGTTGTCGTAGTCGTGCTGCCGGTTGTCGATGTTCAGATCGCCGAGCACGATGGGGTACTTCCCGGCGTTGCGGGCGTCGGTAGCGAGCTGCGCCACGCGGGCGGCCTGCCGGCTCCTTTTTTGGGTGGTAGCGGGCTTGGCGTCCTGGGCTTTGAAATGATTCACCAGAAAAGTGAAAATCGCGCCGTCGATTTTCACGTCCACTTCCAGGCAATCACGCGAGAAAATCGCCTGCGACATGGTCTTGGTATCCAGACGGTTTGTTTTGGGTAAATATCCGCCCGCGATGGACTCGTCGCAATGGGTCCTCATGCCGAGAATCTGCGCCTGTAATCCCTTGCGCACCAGGAAGCCGACGTCGATCCCCCGGGCGTCGTTGCCGTCCACCAGGATGATCTGGTCGAAGGCGCTGTCCATGTACTTGGCGTTGAACAGGCGCAGGGTGGTCAGGTTCTCCACCTCCTGCACGGCGAGCAGGTCGGGTTGAGCCCCGAGGATGGCTTTGGCCGTATTGGCGCGCTGCTCTTTGGAGATGGCGGCGGGCTTGATTTTCCCGGAGCGGCCCGGCTGGAGCGTGACCACTTCCGGGATTTTCAGCAGGTTCTCGTAATTCGTGATTTCACGTTTGGGCGGTTTATCGAGGATGGAGTACCGTCCAAAAAGGTTCTCGCAATTGAACGTGGTAATTCTGAGCGGCATGGCGGCATTTTACGTCTAATTGGCGAAATCCTGAAGGGGGAACATTGCGCTTAGCCCGTTCCGCCACCTGGAACGCTCGCCGTTTTTGTTCTGTTAGGAGGAACGGCGGCCTGCCGCAACTTGCAACCTCGAACGCGAAGGCAGAGAATGATAACCGATGTTTACTCAACGGCGTATCGCAGTTTCCCTGGTCTGTCTGCTGGCCTCCGCGCTGGCGGTCCAAATCGCGCGCGCGCAATCCACATTCGGCGCCATTCTGGGGAGGGTGACCGATCCCAGCGGGTCGGCGGTGCCCCAGGCGCAGGTGCGCGTCACCAACCTGGAAACCAACGTGACGGCGACGCGCGTCACCAACGAAAACGGCAATTACGAAGCGCCCTACCTGATCCCTGGCACGTACCGCGTGACGGTGGAACATCCCGGGTTCAAGAGCTTCACCCAGCCTGAAGTACAGGTGCGGGTAAGCGCCCGCGTGGCGGTGGACATGCGCCTGGAGGTGGGCGACGTCAAGGAGATGGTGAACGTGAGCGCGGCGCCGCCCCTGGTGGAGACCACCAACGCCTCGCTCGGCTCGGTGATGGATGCCAGGCGCATCCAGGACCTGCCCCTGAGCGACGGCAACCCGTTCATGCTGACGCGTCTCGCGCCGGGCGTGCTCAACCTGGGCAACGTCAAGAACCAGCGCACGTTCGATAACGACTCCACCTCCGACCTCGGCGCCAACGGGGTCGCGGTGCGCCGCAACGAGTTCCAGATGGACGGCGTGCCGGACACGGCCGGGCGCATCGTGGCGTTCATCCCCTCCACCGATATGATCCGCGAGTTCAAGGTGCAGACCGCCAGCTACGATGCGGGCTACGGCAACACGCCGGGGGCCATCGTGAACGTGAGCCTGAAGTCGGGCACCAACCAGATCCACGGCTCGCTTTGGGAGAATCTGCGGAACTCGGCCACGGACGCCAACCAGTTCTTCACCAACCGCGCCGGGCAGGCCAAGCCTCCATTTCGTCTTAATCACTATGGCGCCTCGGTGGGCGGTCCGGTGTACCTGCCTAAGATTTACAACGGCCGCGACAAGACATTCTTCTTTTACGGATTCGAAGGCTACAAGGACTCCTACCCGCAGCCGTTCAACGGCACCGTGCCCACGGTGAAAATGCGTGAAGGCGACATGTCTGAACTGCTGGCGCTGGGGACGCGCTACCAGGTGTACGATCCCATGACGATTGCGCCAGCGGCCGGCGGACGGTACAGCCGCCAGCCGCTGCCCGGCAACATCATCCCTTCCAGCCGCATCAACGCCACGGCCAGGGCCTACATCCAGTACTGGCCGCAGCCCAACGTGCCCGGAACGGCGGATTTCCAACAGAACTATTACAACGGCCAGCGCTCCAAGACCAACGACTTTCTTTCCAATCTCGCCAGGGTGGATCACAACATCGGCGAGAGCCACAGGCTGTTCTTGCGCGTCAACTGGAACCGCCTGCACGAGGTGGCGAACAACAACTTCAACAACATCGCGACGGGCACCAACCGCTACCGGCTGAACCGCGGCGCGGCGCTGGACGACGTCTGGGTGGTGAATCCGAGCACCGTGATCGGCGTGCGTTACGGGTACACGCGTTGGTCCGAGCGGCGGCCCGCCATCTCCGCCGGTTTCGACCTGGGGTCGCTGAACTTCGCCCCTGCATGGGTGAACGCGCGTTCGAAGGACCTGGCCACCATGCCGCCCATCAGCGTTTCCGGAATCGCCAGCCTGGGCGGCACATGGGGCTACATCGAGGCCTATGACACCCATACCTTCGCCGGGAACGTGACCAAGACGTTCGGCCGCCACAGCCTGCGGTTCGGCGCCGATTACCGCGTGTACCGCGAAACGCGGCGCGACGAAGGCAACGCGGTGGGTTCGTTCAGCTTCGGCTCCACCTGGACGCGCGGCCCGCTGGACAACTCCGCCGCGGCGCCCACGGGCCAGGGGCTCGCGTCGTTCCTGTTCGGGCTGCCGGACGGCGGCAATGCTGATATCAACGCCAGCTACGCCGAGCAAAGCATCATGTCCTCGCTGTTCATTCAGGAAGACTGGAAGGTCACCCAGCGGCTGACGCTGAACTTCGGTATGCGGTACGAACTGGAGACGCCCATCACGGAGCGGTACAACCGCACCATCCGTAACTTCGATTTCGATGCGCCCAGCCCCATCGAGGCGCAGGCCAAGGCGGCCTATGCCAAATCGCCCATCCCGGAGGTTCCGGCCAGCCAGTTTCAGGTGCGCGGCGGGCTGACGTTTGCGGGTGTGGGCGGCGCGCCTCGCGGCCTCTGGGACACCGATACGAACAACTTCGAGCCGCGTTTCGGCTTCGCCTACCAATTGCGGCCCAACACCGCGCTGCGCGGCGGCTACGGCATCTTCCACGACTTCATCGGCCTGCGCGTGGGCACGGTGGACGTGACCCAGACCGGCTACTCGCAGCGCACCGATTTCGTGGCTTCGCAGGACCAGGGGCAGACCTTTATCGCCAACCTGACCAACCCCTTCCCCGGCGGACTGCTCCAGCCCAAGGGGAGCGCGCTGGGCTCGGCGGCGAGCCTGGGACAGAGCCTCACGTTCCTGAACCCCAAGGCGCGCAACGGATACATGCAGCGCTGGTCGCTGAACGTGCAGCACCAGATGCGGGACCGCACCGTCATCGACATCGGGTACGTGGGCAACCGCGGCACGGCGCTGCCGATCACGCGCGAGTTGAACGTGATGCCGAACCAGTACCTGAGCACGCTGCCGGTACGCGATGAGGCGGTGAACAACTTCCTCACCGCGAAGGTGGCGAACCCCTTCGCGAACCTGCTGCCGGGCACGGGGCTGAACAGCGCCACCATCAATCGCTCCAGCCTGCTGGTTCCGTATCCGCAGTACACCTCGCTGCGGCGGAACCTGGAGCCCATTGGCTACTCGTGGTACCACTCCCTGCAAGCCCGCGTGGAAAAGCAGTTCTCACGCAGCCTGGTGCTTTCGGGTTCGTGGACGTGGTCGAAGAACATGGGCAGCGGCGGCTTCCGCAACGGCGGCGACTCGTTCCAGGAAGAGGTGCTTTCGGGCTCCGACCGCACCCACCGCTTCGTGGTCCATGGGCTGTGGGAGGTCCCGGTCGGCCGCGGCCGCAAATTTGGATCGTCGGCGAACGGAGTGGTAGACGCGTTCATCGGCGGCTGGCAATTGGGCGGCATTTACCAGGCGCAGAGCGGCGCGCCGATGGGGATCGGCGACCCGGTGATCACGGGACCCTTCAAGGTCTCCGATTTGGTGCTGCCGGAAAGCCAGCGCAAACCCGAGCGCTACATCAACACAGACGTGAACCTGAACAAGGTGAGCGGCAGGGCGTTCGTCTACCACTACAACACCATGTCGGCGCGTTACGGTGTGCTCACCAGCGACGGCATGAACCAGTGGGATCTCTCGGTGGCGAAACAATGGAAGCTGCACGAGAAGCTGAGCCTGCGTTTTCAGACGCAGTTCCTCAACGCCTTCAATCATGTGACCTACGACGCTCCCAACGTGAGCCCAACCAGCACTGCCTTCGGAACGGTGAGCAGTGAATCGAGCATGCCGCGCACCATCCGTTGGGGGCTGCGGATCGAATACTGATGCGGCGGCGGGCGTTTTTATCGTCGGCGGCGTGCGGGGCGGGACTGGCGGCGAAGCCCGCTCCCCGCCCGGCCAGCCCCATCACCACCGTGGTGGTTTCGCGCATGGACGACCGCCACGAAGGCTTTCCCGACATGGTGCGCCTGCGCGGCGGCGAACTCCTGGTGGTCTACCGTGAGAGCGACGCGCACAGCGCCAAGACCTTCTGCAACGTGGTGCTGCGCCGCAGCGCGGACAACGGGCTCACCTGGAGCGGGCGGCAGGTCCTGATCGAGGAGAAGCTGCGCAACGGCGTCATCTACAAGTGGAACTGTCCGCGCATCGGGCGTCTCAGCGACGGGCGGCTGTTTCTGGCGTGCGACCGCATCGCCTATCCGCCGGGCGAGTCCGGAGACTTCAAGCACAGCCGCGTGTTCCTGTGGTTCAGCGGCGACGAGGGAAAGACGTGGAAAGGCCCCGCGGAAACGCCCGTGTTCGGCATTGTGCCGGGCCGCATCGTGGAGACCCGGTCCGGCGCCTGGCTGCTGAGCACGCACTTCCAGAACTTGCAGCGCAACAAGCGCGAGCAGGTGGTGCATCGCTCCACTGACGGCGGTAAGACGTGGGGCGAGGCCATCACCATCTGCGGCGACCCGCGCTATAACACCAACGAAGGCCACATACTGGAATTGCCGGACGGCAAGCTGGTCTGTTACATGCGGGAGAACTCCAACAAGGGCTGGCCGGCGCTGAAGAGTTTCTCTGAAGACGACGGCCGCACGTGGCGCGGGCCGTATCAGACGCTCATGGGCGGATGCCATCGGCCGGTGGCGGGCTATCTTCCCGACGGGCGTATCCTGGTGACCTACCGGTACAACCAGGGCGGCGCGCGTTTCCCGCTGCCGGGCGGCAAGAACGCCGGGCGCGCGCACAACGTGTTCGCCTACCTGGAACCAGTGGAGAGCGCCGCAGCAGAGGAACTGAGCCGGCAATCCGGCCTCGTGCTCCCGGTTGCCTACGACCGCAGCCCGCGCGCGGATACGGGCTACACGGGGTGGGCGGCGCTGTCCGACGGCCGTATCTTCATGGTCACATACCTGGTGGACGACGCGCCGGTGGCGCACATCCGCGGATACTATTTCTCGATGCAGGATTTCTTCCTGCCCGTGACATCCTAGTAACAGCACCTAATTCATCCTGAAGCGGTGTTACAATCCTGAGAATGTCACCGTTTCGCGTGTGCCTTGTGTCCGGCTCATTTTTCCTCGCCGGTTCATGGAACTGCCTGTTTCCTCAACTGGTCTACGTCCCGAATCAAAGCGATGGGACCGTCTCCACGTTCATTGTCAACGCCGAAGCCGGAACGCTGACGGAGGTGTTGCCTCGCATTGCGACGCCGGGCCGGCCCAACGCCGTGGCCGCTGAGCCGCGCGGCAAGTTCATCTACACGGCGAACGCGGGTGACGCCGTGTCGGGGCCGAACATCGCGGCGTTCCGGATCGATCCCGACAGCGGCGCCCTGGAGAAAGTGCCGGGAGCGCAGTACAGCCTGGGCGGGAATCCCATCGGGGTGAAGGTGGATCCCGAAGGCAAGTTCCTGTATGTCGCCAATCAGGGTGGCGGCAACATCGTCGGCTTCGCCCTGGACGCTTCCAGCGGCGCCCTGACACGTGTGCCCGGTACGCCTTCTCCGGCCGGTGGAAGTCCATCGGGATTGACCGTGGAGCCTTCGGGCAAGTACCTTTATGCGACGAACCAGAGTTCGAACAACATCTCGGCGTACCGCATCGACGCGAATACCGGCGCGCTGACCGCCATCCCTGGGTCGCCGTTCACTGCCGGGAGAGGGCCATCAAGGTTGGCCGCGGATCCGGCCGGCAAGTTCCTCTATGTGACCAATCAGGGCGGCAACAGCGTGTCCGTCTATGCGATCGATCCCGGCAGCGGCGCGCTCGCGGCAGTGAAGGATTCGCCGTTCGCCGCCGGCGCGGGCCCCACCGCGGTCGCTGTCGACCCATCGGGCAAGTTCGCCATCGTCGCGAACGGCGACGACGATACCGTGTCGGTCTACGCGGTTGACGCCAACAATGGGTCGCTTTCGCCCGTGGCGGGTTCGCCGTTTACCGTGTACCGGGCTCCGTTCGATGTCCTGGCGGATCCCGCGGGCAAGTATGTGTATGTGACGAACCTGCTGGACAACAACGTCTCCTCGTACCTGCTCGACGGGGAAACCGGGGCGCTGAGCCTGGCGCCGGGCGCACCCTTCGCGTCGGGCCGCGGACCGCAGCGTGCTGCGCTCGTACGGCCGGCGGCGGCCATCCATCCGCCGGTGATCGCCCGCGCGGCGCTGAACGCCGCAAGCTATGCGCCGCCCGGCACGAACAACTACGGCGTCGCGCGCGGTTCCACCTTCGCCGTGCTGGGCCAGAACCTGGGCCCGGCGGCCAAGGTGAAAGCGACTGCGTTTCCGCTGCCGCGGCAGCTCGCCTCTACCTCGGTGAAGGTGACCGTCGGCGACTTCTCCACCGACGCCGTCATGGTGTCCACGTCCATCTTCGAAGTGCTGGCTATTCTGCCTTCGGACACGCCGTCCGGCGACGGAACCGTCACGGTGACGTACAACGGCCGCTCCAGCGCCGGTGTGCGCATTCGCGTCGTGGATGCGGTCCCCGGCATCTTCACGGTGAACGGTGCGGGCACGGGTCCCGCGGTCGCGCACAACTACGTCTCCGACCAAAGCCAGCCCGCGAATGGGCTGACCGAAGCCGCGCACCCTGGACAGAAGATGTTCCTGCTGGGCACCGGCCTGGGGCCTGTCGCCTTCGACGAGACACGCCCCGCGCCGGCGGCGAACCTGCGCGATGACGTGGAAGTGTGGGTGGGCAATAAGCGCGCTGCCGTCTCCTATAGCGGGCGGTCCACGGATTACCCGGGCATCGACCAGGTGATCTTCACGCTCCCGGACGACGCCCCGGTGGGGTGTTACGTGCCGCTCGCCATCAAGCTCGGAACGCCGCCGGTGGCGAGCAACTTCGCCACCATTGCGGTTACGCCGGCGGAGAAGATCTGTTCCGATCCGCATGGTCTCTCCAGCGTGGAACTGGCGAAACTGGACGGCGGCGGGGCGCTGAATGTCGGCTGGATCCAGGCGGTGCGGGTGAACGTGAGCGCCACGATTCCCGGCCTGGGAACCGGCGCCGGGCTGGTTGACAGCGCTTGGGGCGAGTTCTTCCGCTGGGACGCCGGCGCCGCCGCCAGGGACCAGGGTCTGGACCTGTTTACGGGGCGGGGCGTTTCCCTGGGCGGCTGCGCGGTGCATGTATTTCAGTTCGGTGGAGCCGGTTACATTCCCATGCGGGCGAATTTTCTGAACGGCGGTTCCTGGCTGAATATGGCGACGGAATCGGCAACCGGCCGGCTGGTCCGCACGCGGTACCGTTACTACGAAGCGCACAAGGCATTGGGAGTCATAGCACCCCCGGGGATCAACGACAGACCTATGCCCCCGCCGTTCCTCGAACCCGGAACTGTTCGCGTGGACAACGGCGCCGGTGGGCCGGACGTGGCGCCCTTCCAGGCCCGGCTCTCAATTCCCGCTTCTCCCGCGCCGCTCGACTGGACGAACCTGGACGCGATCGCCGCGGCGGGGATCGACCGCTCGACGGACCTGACTTTCCGCTGGAGCGGCGGCGATCCCGCCGGCGAGTACGTGATCATTTCGGGAGCGGTCGCCCTGCCGAGCATGATCAGCAAGGATACCGAACTGGTGACCGCGTTCGTGTGTACGGAGAAAGCGGGGGCCGGCACGGTGACGATTCCCGCCGTGGTGCTCTCGACGCTCCCGGCGAGCAATCCTGAGGAGCCGATGTCGGGTATCCTGATGGCCGGACGGGCGCCGCTCTTGACGGATGGCCTCAAGTTCACCGCGAGCGGCCTGGACATCGGCTATCTGTCGCACGCTGTGTTCAGCGGCAGACTGGCCCGCTACCGCTGACCGCTTTCTACTTCTTCTGGCAGCGCGGGCAGTAGTGTGTCCCGCGCTGCCCCACGAGCGTGCGGCGGATGGGGCGCCCGCAGTTCACGCAGGGCTCTCCGGTGCGCTGGTAGACGCGGTGGCTGAACTGGAAAAAGCCGCGGCGGCCGTCGGCGTCCACGTAATCCGATACCGAAGAGCCGCCGGCGCGGATGGCTTCCGTGAGCGTTTCGACCACGGCCGCGTGCAGGCGCAACGCGCGGGCGCGGCTGAGCCGCGAGGCGAGGGCAAGCGGGTGAATGCCGGCGCGGAAAAGGGCTTCGTCCGCGTAGATGTTGCCCACGCCGCGCACGAAAGTCTGGTCGAGCAACAGCGGCTTGATCTGCCGGCTGCGGCGGCGCAGGGCGGCGGCGAAGTCCTCGGGCGCGATCTCGAGCGGTTCCGGACCGAGCCGCGCCACACGCACGGGCACGTCCGGATGGAGCTCGACGCAGCCGAACTGCCGGGGATCATCGTATAACATCACGCCGCGGTCCAGCGTGACGATGGCGTGCGTATACTTGCCGCGCTCGCCGTTCATGAGCAGCTTGCCGGTCATGCCGAGATGAATCATCAGCACCGGGCCGCCCTCGATGCGGAACAGCAGGAATTTCCCCCGCCGTTCGAGCGCCTTAATCCTCTTTCCGGCGAGCGCCGCGGCCATGCGGTCCGGATCGCCACCGCGCAGCACGCGCAGGCAAGGGAACTCGGCGGAAACGATGCGCCGCCCGGTCACGCGCGGGGCGAGCGACCGCCTCACGGTTTCGACTTCGGGAAGCTCAGGCACGTATCACCCTCAGCGCGTCATCTACGCGGTAGCGCCTGCCAGCGGCGGTCTCGATGACGGCGGTGCGGTCGCGATAACGCAGCTTGCAGGGGCCGCCCGCGCGGGAACCGATCTCCGCGCTGCGCAGCGCGCCGCCGGACCATTCCATGGCGATCTCGAATCCACCCCGCGCCACCAGGCCGCGCACCGATCCCGCGGCCCACGCGTCCGGCAGCGCCGGCAGCAGGTGCACTTCGCCAGTGTGGCTCCCCAACAGCATTTCGGCGATGCCCGCCGTGCCGCCGAAATTGCCGTCGATCTGAAACGGCGGATGCGAACAGAACAGGTTGGGAAGAACCCCGCCGCCCCTGTACTGCACCTCGCCGGTCTTGGCGGGGTGCAGCAGGTTGCGTATGAGCTGCCAGGCGTGGTTGCCGTCTTCCATGCGCGCCCAGAAGTTGATCTTCCAGGCGCGCGACCAGCCGGTGCCCTCGTCGCCGCGCAGTTCGAGCGTGCGGCGGGCGGCCTCGAACAACTCCGGCGTGCCGCGGCGGGTGATCAGCGAGCCGGGATGCAGCCCGTAGAGGTGTGAGATGTGGCGGTGCTTCGGGTCGGCGTCCTCAAAATCCTCCGGCCACTCCTGAAGGTTGCCGCGGCGGCCGATGCGGAAGGGCGCCAGGCGCGAGAGGCGGTCTTTCAGAACCGCGCGGAAATCGGCGTCGCACCCGAGCGTCTCGCCCGCCGCGATGCAGTTGGCGAACAGCTCGCGGATGATCGCCAGGTCCATGGTGGGGCCCATGACGACGCCGCCGCGGCGCCGCTTTCCGCAGGCGTCCGTGTAGACGAACTCGCTTTCGGGAGAGTTGCTCGCGGCGGTGACGAGTTCGCCCTTGCCGTTATCGATGAGCCAGTCCACGTAGAACTCCGCGGCGCCCTTCAGCAGCGGGTACACGCGCGCCAGGTACTTGCGGTCGCGGGTGTAGAGGTAGTGGTCCCAAAGGTGCTCGCAGAACCAGCCGCCGGCCATGTTCCAGAAGGACGGCTTGGCGGCATTATCCACCGGCTGCGCGTCGCGCCAGATGGTGGTGTTGTGGTGGACCACCCAGCCGCGGCGCCCGTACATCTCGCGGGCGACCTTGGCGCCGGTCACGGAGAGCTCGCGGATCATGCGGTCCATGGGCTCGAAGCACTCCGAGAGGTTGGTGGAATCCGCGGGCCAGTAGTTCATCTCCGCGTTGATGTTGGTCGTGTAGGCGCCGGCCCATGGCGGGATCACGTGCGGGTTCCAGACGCCCTGGAGGTTGAGCGGCTGCGTGCCGGGGCGCGAGCCCGCGATCATCAGGTAGCGGCCGAACTGAAAATACAGCGCGGCCAGGGCTTCATCGCCGCCGCCGGAGTACCTGGCGATGCGCTCGTCGGTAGGCAGCGCGGCGGCCGGTCCGAGGTCGAGCGAGACGCGCTGGAACAGGCGCTGGTAATCGGCCACGTGCGCGCGGCGCAGGGCTGGAAAAGACTTCTTCGCCGCGGCGGAGAGGTCGTGCGCGCAGCGGGCGGCGGCATCGGCATCGGGCTGCCTGTCGAATCCGATGAAGCTGGTGCCGGCGGCGAGGATCAGCAGCACCTCGGTCGTGCCGGAAACGCGCAGCGCCCCCTCTTCGGCGGTTATGCGGCCGTTCTTCGCAATGGCGCGCACGCGGGTTTCGAAGCGCGTGCTCCTGCCGCCGTATTGCACCAGACTGGTGCCGGGCTTGCGCTTGCCGTTAGCGTCCCAGACCTCCGGGTACTTCCACTGATCGCCCATCTTCTCGACCCACTCGAACGTGCGGCGGAGCGCGAAGCTTGGGACCTGGCCGCTGACCGCGAGGGTATCTCCGGAGGCTGAGCTCTTCACCGGATGCTCGGATGTGAACGTTGCGCGGAAGCTCAGCGGCGCGGTCGAGGTGATCCGGATGACGATGGCCTGATCGGGCTGGCTGGCGAAGTATTCGCGCGTGACGGCGGCCGCGCCCACGCGGTACTTCACAGTGGAGACCGCCGTCGCCAGGTCGAGGTCGCGGATGTAGTCAGTGAAAGACGCGTGGCCGTCGAACGCGAGCCGCAAATCCGCCATGGGCTGGTAGCAGGACTGCGCGCGCCCGCACCAGTTCTTCGTGATGATCTCTTCGGCTTCCACGTATCGGCCCTGCTTCAACAGCCCGATCACTTCGTCGAACCTGGGCTGAACCTTGAGCGGCAGGTCGCGCGGCGAGGGCCCTTCGGAGTAAAGCGTGTCATGGTTGAGTTGGAGCCGCTCCTCGGCCACGCCGCCGAAGATCATGGCGCCGAGGCGTCCGTTGCCTATCGGCAGCGCCTCGTTCCAATCCGGAGCGGGCTGCCGGTACCAGAGGCGCAGTTCGGACCCGGGCGCCGCGGCTGGCGCCAGCGCGGCGGCGGAGGAGGCAACGAGGAAGGTTCTGCGGCGCATGCGGAACAGGTTCAGGGTAGCATGGGCCGGCCGATCTACGGCACGGTGAACCAGGCCGCCGCGCCCGCGCCGAACATAATCACGAAACCGAGGGCCATGCGGCGGGCAAACGGCAGGCTGCCGGCGTACGCGGCAATGGCCACCTTCACCGCGGCGTTGGCGGCCAGCGCGAGCACGATGGCCGCCGCGGCGAGCCTGACGTTCGCATCGCCGCTTGAAAGCAGGCCGGAAGCGGCCAGTGTGGCGGCGTCGGCGTCCACGGAGCCGCCGGCGGCAGCGACCCAAATGCCCGCATCCGGACCGAGCACCGCGGCGGCTTCTTTGCTCAGGAAAACGATCGCGGCGAAGAGCAATCCGAACTTCAATGCGGGCAGCAGCCGGAGCGGATTCCTCAACCCCATGGGGGTCCGCTCGTCCACTCGGCCACGGTCCGCCAGCCAACCGGCGCCGGCTCCGGCGATCGCGGCGGCCACGAGCGGAAACAGCAGCGCCCGAGCGAGCGTGGGACTCGCCACGGCAAGTATTGCGAGCACGCGCGGAAACTGCATGGCGTTCGCCAGCATGCCCGCCTGCCAGTAGAGCCTGAGCTTGTGCGGCTCCTCGGCGGTGCTACGCGCAAAGGCGGCGGTGGCGGCGGTAGTGGAGGCCAACCCGCCCAGCGCTCCCGTCAGCCGCAGGCCCGCACGGCTGCCCAGAAACTTTTCGAGGAAGTAACCAAGGAACGAGATCGACGAAACCAGGATCACGAACAGCCAGATCTGCCGCGGCGCAAACGAAGCGTTCGGCCCATAGGCGCCCGGGGGAAGCACGGGGTAAATGATGAAGATCAGCGCCAGGAACCGCAGTGTGTGGTTGAACTCGGTCTCCGTCACCGTTTCGCGAATGAACTTGTGCAGCGACCGCTTGGCCTCCAGAAGAAACACCATCACGATGGTGAGCCCGATGGCGACCGTGGAGCCATGCGCAATCGAGGGCGTCGCCGCCAGGAACGCGAGGCAGAACGTGGAAACGGCGGCCATTTCCGTAGTAACTCCGGAACGCTCCGGCACCTGCCAGTGGAACACCGCCAGCAGGGCTGCGATGGCGAGCAGCGCCGCCGCGGCGAAGAAGATGTTGCCCAGCAGGGCGCAAACCGCGCCCACCTGGGCAATTACCATGAAATCGCGTATGCCCGGCTGGCGCTCGGTCTCCTCGCGCGAAGCCTCACGTTCCGCGCCGAAGAGGAAGCCGATCAACAGGGCCTCCACCACGGCGCGGATCAGTTGATTCTGGTCCACTTACCTCAAATTTTAGCCACTTCTGTCTTGTGCGCCCAAACCTTCTCGAAGGCCTTTGCGTATTGCTCGATCAGTTCCGGCGCGTCGCCGTGCATCAGCGGCAGGAAGATGTGGGTGCGGTTGACTTCGGCGGTGCCGGGCATCGAGGCGGGAATCGTGGGCGTATGATGCCACCACTTGGCCTCGGAGTAGATCTTCAGCTTGTGCTGCTCCGGGTAGTCCCAGAAGCTCGCGTGGACGCCCTCGGCCTGTAGCGCCTTCACGAGCTGGTCGCGGTTGAAGCCGGACTTCTTCGAGTCGAGGATGAGCATGTTGCCGTTGTAGTAGGCCCGCACTTGGTCCGGGCGGACGCGCGGCTCGGCCAGCCCGGGCAGGTGCAGCAGCCGGTCGTTCAGCCGGCGGATGTTTTTCGCCACCAGGGCATTGCGGTCGTCGAGCCCGCGCAACTGAATGCGTCCGATGCAGGCGGCCAGCGGGTGCATGCGGTACTTTTGACCGAAACCGGTGCCCTCGTAGGCGCGCACGGGGCTGTCCTTGGGGAACTTGACGGGGTCCTCGTAATGGCCGAACGCGGCGGCGCGCTCGTAGTACTCTCGGGTCTGATACATGCCCACGCCGCCCTCGATGGTCGGCATCACCTTGCTGGTCTGGAAGCTGTAGATGCCCATAACGCCCCAGGTACCCATCTTGCGTCCCTGCATGGACGCGCCGTGGGCGTGCGCCGCGTCTTCGAGCACGATGAGACCCTTCTCTTTCGCGAACTGGGCGATCTTGTCCATCTCGCAAGGCAGGCCCCAACTGTGCATGGGCACCATGGCGCGCGTGTTCCTGGTGAGCTTGCGTTTGGCGTCATCGAGGTCGAAGCAGGCGGTCTTCGGGTCGATGTCGATGAAGATGGGGACGTAGCCGAAGAACCGCATGGCCAGGCAGGTGGCGAAGAAGGTGTAGGAGGGCACCATGATCTCGCTGCCGGCCGGCAGGTCGAGCGCGAAGTACATGCTGGTGAGCGCGCTCGATCCGTTCATGTGCGCCTTGACGAACGGCGATTTCGTGTAGGCTTGCCACTCTTTCTCGAACTGCGGCAGCTCTTCGTAAAACCGCCCGCTGTCGATCAGGTTGTGCAGGGCTTCCTTCTCTGCCGCGCCGTAACGCGGCCATTTCGAAAGCGCTTTGTGGGTTGCCGCGGGGAACGTCACGGCCTTGGGCCCGCCGGAGACGGCCAGCGTTTCGCTTTGGGCCGCCGCGGCGCCCGCCAGACTAAATCCGGCGGCGGATTTTACAAAGGTTCTACGGGTTTCAGGCATGCAATCTCCTATCGGGCCTTCCGGCCCAGCAATTGGTCGATAACCTGTTTCACACGGGCTTCCGTGCCGGGTGCGGCGTTAGAGGCCGACGGCTCGTAGCCGCCCTCCCGGTAAGCGCGGTCGGTCACCAGGTAGCCGGGGCTCAAATCGCCGTATCCGGCCACCGCGATGAAGCCGCGGGCGCCCTGTGCGTATCTCTGGAATTCCAGCATCGGCTCGCCCGGCAGGAAAACCATGCGGGCGGGCCCGAGTTCGAGCGACGCCGTATCGAGCGGCGCCTTACGCGCGGCGAATGCGGCGGAAATGGCCGCGCGGTAGAGATCCTGCCCGGAGCGTTTCGCCGGGAACTCCGGCGCAGGCTTCGGAGTAAGACGGAGCGGCGCGGTGCGCCAGACGGGATTGGCGGCGGGCGCGAGATGCGTGGCGGAGGCGGCGTCGCGCATGCCGCGCTCCAAGTTGGCGGCGAGGCGCTCGCGGGCGGCATCCGAGCCGTCGTTGTACTTGCCCACGGTCACATCGCCCGCGCAGCCGGTGAAATAGAGCTGGAACACGCCCTCGGCGATTTCAAAGCGCTCGCGGGCGGCGCCGACGAAATCGGAAGAGACCCGGCCGTCGCAGCAGAACGTCTGCGGGTGCGTTGCATAAAAATGGATACGCGCCAGCGGCCGCTTGCCCGCGGCCAGCGTGACCGTCTTGATGTGCGTGTCGATGGCGCCCTCGGGCAGAGCGGCCATGTGGGGGTCTTTGCCGCCGGTGCTGTAGCGCACCAGCAGCTTGCTGTTCTCGAAGACACGGCGCGCGGAAGCGGTCTGCTCCACCGCGGCCGCCCCGGTGCCCACGGCGTCGAAAGCGACGAAGCGGGCCTCGCGAACGGCTTGCGCGAGGCGCGCGGCGAGGCGATCCAGGTAGGCGCCGCTCATCCGCAGCGGGGGCGAGGGGACCTTGCCGAGGAACTGGTAGCCGCCGCCATCGGCGTAGGGCGCCGTGTGCTGGTGCACGGTCTGCACCACCACGCGCGCGGCATCCGTGCCGGCGGCTTTGGCGATGCGGTCGCGGAAGAAACGGTGCAGCCCGCCGCCAATCCCGCACCAGTCCACCGCGCACAGCACGTAGCGGCCGCCGCCGCCCTCGATGATGACGCCCTTCGCCCACAGCGGGTCTTCGACCTTGGCGGCGGGCGTAATCCAGATCAGCGGTTCACCCGGATCCGGTGTGGCGTCGGCGCGAAAGACCGCCACCCGCAACTCGGCCGCGGGCGCGGCCGCCGCCAGCCACATACACAAGAGCAGATTCTTGCGCACAACTCGCCTTTCGCCAATCATATACCGGAAAAGGGTGATGCGGCGACCGGGTGCGGCGGACGTTTCGGATATATAATCTCTGGACACGGGAGGTCTTGAATGAGTTTCAACCGTTATCTCGCGGTCGCCGCGGCGGCCCTCCTGGCAGCAGCCTGTGCCTCCGCGCAAAACGTATCCGGCACCATCGTGGGCTCCATCACGGACATCTCGGGCGGCGCCATGGCGGGCGCCAAGGTCACCATCACCAACGAAGAAACCGGCATCGAATCCGTGGCCGCGACGGGGGCCGCGGGCGAGTACGTGGCGCCCAACCTGCCGCCGGGCACCTATGCCATCCGGACCGAAGCCGCGGGGTTCAAGCCCAGCGTGGTGAAAGGCATCCGGCTGCTGGCCAACCGCACGGTGCGCTCGGATATCGCCATGCAGCCCGGCGAACTGACGCAGTCCATCGAGATCCGCGCCACGGCCGCGGTGGTATCTTCGGAGAACGCCACCATCGGCAACGTGCTGGACAGTTCCACCATCCGGCAGCTTCCGCTGAACGGCCGCACGCTGGACCGGCTCATCCGCATCTCCGCGGGCGTGACCACCGATAGCGCCAATAACCCCCGCGTGGCCGGCAGCGCCTATTGGGGCGGCATCCAGTTCAACGTGGATGGCGTGACGTACAACGACGTCGGCAACGGGGGCGGCTCCTATTCGTACCGCAACGGCCTGGCCACCCTGCCTTCGGTGGACGCCGTCAGCGAGTTCAAGATCGACTCCAACAACCAGAAGGCCGAGTACGAGGGTTCGGTATCTGCCACAGTGGTCACCAAGACCGGCACCAACGATTTTCACGGCTCGGTGCTCTGGTTCAACCGTAACAAGGCGTACGCGGCGAAGAACTTCTTCGCCACGGCGCTGGCCAAGGCGCCGTTCAACCGCAACGAGTTCGGCTACACCATCGGCGGGCCGGTGATTAAGAACAAGACCTTTTTCTTCCACAGTTACGAAGGGCTGCGGGAGCGCACCTCGCGCACCAACACGCTCTCGGTAGGCACGGAGGCGATGCGCAACGGCAACTTCGCCGGGCTGCCCACTATTGTCGATCCGCTGGCGGGCGTGCCCTTCGCCAACAACCAGGTTCCCGCCACCCGCATCGACCCGCGCTCGAAAGCGCTGATCGAGTGGGTGCCGGTGCCGAACCAGGGCGGCACGGGTCCCGCCGGCACCCTAAGCAACTACGTGGTCAACCTGAGCAATGTCTCGGACGTGAACCGCTGGGGCCTGCGCGTCGACCACCGCTTCTCCTCCAGCGATTCCATCTGGGTCAACCTGAATTACTCGAAGGGCAAGCCGTATTTCGTGGCGCAGGGCTACCCGCCGCGCTACGGGTCCTGGGAGAACGGGGGATACAGCACGCAAAGCATGAACCTCACGCACGTGCACACGTTTTCGCCGGCCATGCTGAACGAGTTTCGCTTCGGCTATCTGCGGCACGCCTCCGTCCGGCAGGGCATGAACAAGGACTTCAACCCGCTCACGCTCTTCCCCACGCTGTACCCGGTGAGTTACGGCGGGCTGCCCTATATGGGCATCAGCAGCCACACCGCCATCGGGGACTACGGCGGCAGCGACCTGACGCCGCAGCTTACCCCGCAATACATCGACAGCTTCAGCTATGTGCGCGGAAAGCATACCATCAAAGCGGGTGTCGACTTCGCCAATCACCGGGCGGCATCATTCCCGGCGGTGGGCGGCATGGGCTCCGGGCTTGCGAACGACGGCGGCCTGGGGCGCTTCACCTTCAACGGGCGCTACACCTATGGCCAGACCACCGGCTCGGCGCAGCCCGCGCATGCTTACGCCGATTTCCTGCTGGGCTACCCCGTGGCCACTTATCGCTCCACCACCAGCGCCAACATGCTGTTCTACACCTGGCGGTACAGCGCCTACATCCAGGATGACTGGCAGGTGACGCCCCGCCTGACCCTGAACTTCGGGCTGCGCTACATGGTGCAAACCGCGTGGAAGGAGCGCAACCGCACGCAGGCACAGTTCGATTTCGCCTCCGGCAAGCTGGTGGTGCCCGGCGATTCCTACCCGGCCCAGGCGCAGCAGAAGCTGGTCGATGCCTATCCGATTACCACCACCTCCAAGGCGGGTCTCTCCGAGAGCCTCTACGATACGGACAAGAACAACTTCTCGCCGCGCGTGGGATTCGCGTTCCGGCCGTTCGGCGGCAACCGTACCGTGGTGCGCGGCGGCGCCGGCGTCTACTACAACTTCATCCCGGTGTACATCGGCTTCCGCCAGTTGGGGTTCAGCAACCCGCCCTTCCTGCTGGCGGAGACTTACGAAGCCGCGGCCGGGGTGAAGCCTTCGCTCACGCTGGCGCAGCCGTTTCTGGGCGCGGGCATGATCTCTCCCAACCCGGGCGTCACGGCGGTGCAGCGCAACATCCGCAACAGCGAGTCGTACCAGTGGAACTTCACCCTGGAGCGGGAGGTGCGCGCCAACCTGGGCGTGCGGGCCTCCTACGTGGGAAACCACAGCACGCACCTGCCCTGGTACAACTACCCGGCGAACAATCCGCTCCAGCAGGCGGCGGGCGCGTTGCAGCCCCGGCGTCCGTACCAGCCGTGGGCAGACATACTCCTGCTGGCTTCCGGCGGCGACTCGATCCTGCACCAGTTGCAGTTGGAAGCCGTGCAGCGTTACAGCAACGGCCTCAGCTTCCAGGTGGAGTACTCCTGGACGCGCTCTCTCGATAACGTGCCCGTTGTCGGCGGACCGCAGAATCCGTACAACCAACGGGCGGACCGCGGCAACTCCGACCAAATCCGGCGGCACATTTTCACCGCGGCCTACAGCTACGAACTTCCCTTCGGCAAGGGCAAGAAGTGGGCCAACGCGGGCGGGCCGCTGAATCACATCGTCGGCGGCTGGCAGATCGGCGGCATCACGTACCTGCGCACCGGTCCGCCGTTCTCGCCCAGCTTCACGGCGACCCAGGCGGGTTGGATGGGCGGGCGCCCGGACCAGATCGGCGAACCCAAGCTGAGCCGCGGCGAGCGCTCCATCTACCGGTGGTTCAACGCCGCCGCGTTTGCAGTGCCCGCGCCGTTCACCTATGGCAACGCCTCGCGCAACCTGTTGTTCGTGCCCGGCGAAATCGTGTTCGATATCAGCGTGCTGAAGGACGTCCGCCTCATGGAACGCGTGAGCACCCAGTTCCGCGCGGAGTTCTTCAACATGCCGAACCACGCCAACTTCGGCGGACCCGCGTCGAACATCTCCGTGAGCAACGTCGGCCGCATCACCAGCGCCGGCGACCCGCGGCAGATCCAGTTCGGGCTCAAGGTGCTGTTCTGACATGTGGGCGCTGCTCGTGCTCGCGCTGCCCTGGTGGCAGCGCGAGCCGCTGCGCATCATCGACCTGACCACCAGCATCGGCCGCGTCGATTTTCGCGAGCCGGCCGAGGTGGCCGCGCGCAAGGCGGCCCTGGGCTACAACTCCGAACACCTCGACGTCATGGCGATGGCCGCCGGACTGGACGACCAGGGCTTCTACTTCGTCTCCAAGGCCGGCGGCCGCGTCAATCGCGATTACCTGCGCCCCTACCTCGAGGAGGCCCACAAGCGCGGCATCCGCGTCATGATCTACTTCAACGTCCACTGGTACACCATGGCGTTCGCGGCGAAGCACCCCGAGTGGCGGCAGATCCGCGAGGACGGCGCCCCCGTGGACAAGGTCTACGATACCGGCGCGGACTTCTGCGTCAACTCCGGCTGGCGCGAGTGGTGTTTTCAGGTGCTGCGCGACCTGGCCGCTTACCCCATCGACGGCATCTTCTACGACGGCCCCATTTACCGCCCGGACACCTGCTACTGCGCGGCGTGCCGCGCCAAATTCGGCGGCCCGCTGCCCTCGAAGAAGAAGCGGCAGGGACCGGAATTCAGGCGCCTGCTTGATTTCCAGGCCGCGAGCCTGGCGGATTTCCTCCGCGATTCGCGCGCGATCCTGAAGAAGATCAACCCCGAAATCGCCTTCTACATGAACGGCGGCGTGCGCGGCCCCAATTGGGCCACCGCGCGGCTCAACCGCGTGCTGGTGAAGGAGCAGGACCTGCTGGGGAGCGAGGGCGGCTTCATCAGCGGCGACCTCACCCGCGTACCGCTGTGGAAGCCGGGCCTCACGGCGCGCCTGCTCGAAACCCAGGCGGGCGGCAAGCCGACGGTGATCTTCTCCGCCGCCAGCCACAAGCCCTGGACCTTCTCCATCCTGCCGGACGCCGAGTTGCGGCTGCTTTACGCGGACAGCATCGCCAACGCCGCCAGCGTCTGGTTCGGCATCACCCCGTTCGAGTTCGACCAGCCCGAGATGGAGACCATCGCGGGCATGAACGCGTATCTCAAGCGCGCGGGAGAATACTATCTCAACACGCGCTCGGAGGCGCGCGCGGCGGTGGTGTGGTCGGATGCCACGGCCAACGTCTACGCCGGCGCGGGCGCGCAGCTCATCGACGTGGACCGCGTGGCAGAGACCGGCGTGGGCAACCTGGAAGGCGAGTTCTCCGGCATCGCCGAAGCCCTGCTTCGCGCGCACGTGCCCTTCGACGTGATCGACGACCAGGCGCTGGAGCGCGAGCCCCTCGGCCGCTACCGCGCCATCTTCCTGCCCAACGTGGCCTGCATGAGCGACGCCGTGGCTGCACGCCTTAAGGAATACGTGCGCGGCGGCGGCAACCTGTTCGCCACCTTTGAAACTTCGCTCTACGACGACGCCGGCATCCGCCGCCCGGACTTCGCCCTGGCGGACGTGTTCGGCGTGAAGGACGCGCGCAGGATCATGGGTCCGAGGCGGTGGGATTTCATGAAAGGCCCGGGCCGGCGCGCGTTCCTGCCGTCGCCGGCCTACTACGTGCGCGTGAAGCCCGCCGCCAAGGTGCTGCTGGAATACACGCAGGCGCTGGCAGGACGCTACGACGGCGTGCCGGGGCTTTCCGGCGATCCGGCGCTGGTTGAAAATGCTTACGGCAAAGGAACCGTGCTGTACGGCAGCGGCGATTTCGGCGCGGCCATCGCGAACTTCCACCTGCCGGAGCTGCTGGACATCGCCGGCGGCGCCGCGCGCCGCTTCGCGCCGCCCGAAGTCACGCTCGAAAACGCGCCGGGTTCGGTGGAACTGGTGGTGCGTTCGCAAGGCAGGCGGCGGCTCATCCACCTGGTGAACTTCACCGGCGAGATGACGCGGCCCATCCGCCGCGTGGCGCCGCTGAGGGACGTGCGCGTCACGGTAACGGCCCCCGCCTCGCGCGCCTACACCCTGGTAAACCGCCGCACCCTGTCCGCCGGCACGCGTTTCACCATCCCCCGCCTGGAAGAGTACGAGGTGCTGGTGCTGGAGTAGTCGCGCCATGGTGTAAAGTGGTGGCTGATGTCCTATCGATTCCGCCACTCCATGTGCAACGAGGCCTTTGACAAATGGCCCTTTGCCGACGCCTGCCGCACCATCCGGAAAGCCGGTTATGACGGCATCGAGATCGCGCCGTTCACCCTCGCCGAGGACCCGGCGGCCATCACGGCCGCCCAGCGCCGCGAGTACCGCGACACGATCAAGTCCGAGGGCCTGGAGTTCGTGGGCCTGCACTGGCTGATGGTGAGCCCCAAGGGTCTGCACGTCAGCGGGCCGGACGCCGCGCTGCGGGAGCGAAGCTGGCGCCACATCCACAATCTGATCGACCTCTGCGCCGACCTGGGCGAAAACGGCGTGATGGTGTTCGGCTCGCCCAAGCAGCGGGAGACCACCGGCGGGCTTTCGCGCGAAGAGGCCACGCGCAACTTCGTGGACGGCCTGGCGTCGGTGGCGCCGCACGCGGGCGAGCGCGGCGTCAGCGTGCTGCTGGAGGCGCTGCCCGCTTATCAGTGCGATGTCGTACTCACGCTCGATGAGGCCGTCGCGCTGGTGCGGCAGATCAATCATCCGGCCATCGCGACCATGTTCGACGTGCACAACGCCATCGACGAAAAGGAGCCGCACGCCCGCCTGGTGGACCGGCACTTTCCGCTCATCCGGCACGTGCACGTCAACGAGCTTGACGGGAAGCACTGCGGCAAAGGCGATTACGACTTCAAGCCCGTGTTGGACGTGCTGCGGCGGCGCAACTACACGGGCTGGGTCTCGCTCGAAGCGTTCGATTTCTCCTTCGGCGCGGAGACGATCGCCAACGAATCGCTGCGCCACCTGGAAGCGGAGATCGCGAAACTGCCCGCATGAGCAAATACGTCGTCACCGGAGGGGCCGGGTTCATCGGCTCGGCCCTCGTGCGCGGACTGCTGCGCGAAGGCGCCACGCGAGTGGTGGTGCTGGATAATCTGCTGACGGGGCGGGAAGCGAACCTGGAGGAAATCCGCGGCTCCATCGAATTCCACCGCGCGGATATCCGCAATTACGAGGAGATCGCCGGCGTGCTGAAGGACGCGGACGTGGTGTTCCACGAGGCCGCCATCCCCTCGGTGCCGCGGTCGATCACGGACCCCGTGCCGTCGCACGAGGTCAACATCAATGGCACCTTCAACGTGCTGCGCGCGGCGGCGGCGGGCGGCGTCAAGCGCGTGGTGTACGCCGCCTCGTCCTCGGCATACGGAGATACTCCCACGCTGCCGAAAGTGGAAACCATGCTGCCGCGTCCGAAGTCTCCCTACGCGTTGCAGAAGTTGGCGGGCGAGTATTACATGCGGATCTTCGCCGAGCAGTACGGTCTGGAAACCGTCTCGCTGCGCTACTTCAACGTGTACGGGCCGCGCCAGGATCCGTCAAGCCCGTACTCCGGCGTGCTGTCGCTCTTCATGACCGCCATTCTGGAGCGCACGCCGCCCACTATTTTCGGCGACGGCAACCAGTCGCGCGACTTCACCTACGTGGAGGACGTGGTGGCGCTGAACCTCAAGGCCGCGTGCGCCGAAGGCGTTTCGGGCAACATGTACAACGGGGGCAACGGCGGGCGCTACACGCTCAACCAGGCGTGGGAGATCCTTCAGAAGATCGAAGGCGTGCGCATCGAGCCGAAGTACGGCCCGCCGCGTCCCGGCGACGTGCGCGACTCGCAGGCCGATACCACCGCGGCGGTGCGCGACCTTGGATACGCGCCGCGCTTCAGTTTCGAGGAGGGCTTGAAGCTGACGCTGGAGTGGTACCGCGCCCGGCGTTCGTAATCTCGCGGAAGACGCGAAGCAAGTTCAGCCCCAGGAATTTCCGGATGCGCTGCTCGGAGTAGCCGCGGCGCTGCATGGCTTCCGCGATCATGCCGATATCGCGGATGTCGCGCATGCCGCGCGGCAGTGTGGGCCCGCCGTCGAAATCGGAGCCGAGCGCCACGTGGTCCTCGCCCACGAGTTGAATAGCGCGGTCCACCACGTCCACCCAGCCATCGGGCGTGAGGCGGATTTCATCCGGGGCGTTGAGGCCCACCATGGGGAAGCGCGGCGCCACCATGCGGTCGATCTCCTCGATGGTGCGCGGCTCGTGCCTGATAGCGCTGGTGTCCCAGAAGGGCTTGCCGGTGTTCTTCACGCGCCAGTCGAACACCTTGCGGTTGTGGAACTCGTTGCCGATTTGAAAGCCGATCACGCCGCCCTTGGCCGCGATGCGTTTAAGCAGCCGGTCCGGCAGGTTGCGCGGAATGTCGTTGAAGCTGCGCAGGCCGTGGTGGGTGGCGATGATGGGCGTTGTGCTGATGTCGAGCGTCTGGTCGATGGCTTCGTCGGAGGCGTGCGAGACGTTGATCACCATGCCGAGCCGGTTCATCTCGCGCACCACGGCGCGCCCGCGCTCGCTGAGGCCGTGCACCTTGGGCGGGGAGCAGCAGGAATCGGCGAAGTTGTTGGCCCAGTTGTGCGCCGAGAGTTGCGCCGATCGCAAGCCCAGCCGGTAGAGGCTGCGCAGCACGCCGAGGTCGCCGTCGAGGTCGAAGCCGCCTTCGAGATCCAGCACCGCCGCGATCCTGCCGCCGCGCACGATGCGCTCGATGTCGCCGGCGGTCAGCGCCAGCTCGATCGTGGCGCGGTTTTTCTCCAGTTGCCGAAGCGCCAGGTCCACCAGCCGGAACGCCTGCTTCGCCTCGTAGCGCTGCGGGTAGTAATCCTCGGTGACGAACAGGGAGAAGAACATGGCGTTGACGCCGCCCTCGAGGGCGCGCGGCAGGTCGAAGTGGCCGTCCTGAACACGATCCCCGATATCGCCGCCCAGGTAGAATTGCCGGTCGATCACATGTACGTGCCCGTCGAACACCAGCCGTTGCGCCGCCAGCGGCAGGCAGAGGACGAGGAGCAGCGCTGCGGGGCAGCCTGAAAGCCTGCCCCCGCTCATCGCGTCACCCGTTCCAGTTGGAGCCCCTCGACGTTCTCGATGATGTCGGGCCTGGCCGTGTTGCGAAACGCGCAGTCCGCCACGCGCACGTTGCGAATGGGAGATTCCTTGAAGCCGCGCAGCGCGAGCGCATACTTGCTCCTGTTGCAGGTGACGCCACGCACGTCGATGTCCCTGACGGTGGGCATGTGCGGGCCGCCGGCGCCTTCCTCGTAGTTGAAATCCACGTGGATCACGGCGTCCGCCACCTGGCCCACGGTGATGTTGCGCATGTAGATGCGTTCAATCACGCCGCCGCGGTACGAGTTGGTCTTGATGCGCAGCACGCGGTCCAGGTTGGGGCTGTCCATGCGGCAGTCCTCGGCGAAGATGTTGCGCGCGCTGCCGGAGATCTCGCTGCCGATGGTCACGCCGCCGTGGCCGTCCTTCATCTGGCAGCCGCGCACGATGACGTTTTCGATGGGAGTGGCCAAACGGCGGCCGTCGCGGTTGCGTCCGCTCTTGAGCGCGATGCAGTCGTCGCCGGTATCGAAACGGCAGTTTTCGATCAGCACGCCGGAGCAGGATTCGGGATCGCAGCCGTCGTTATTAGGCCCGTGGCTGCTCACCGTGACGCCGCGCACCGTCACGTTGCGGCACAGCACCGGGTGTATCTCCCACATGGGCGAGTTGCGGATGGTGATGCCTTCGATCAGCACGTTGCGGCAACGGTACGGCTCGACGAACTGGGGCCGCAGAAAGGCGTCCGCGCCGAACTTGCGCTGGGCCACGGGCACATCCTTTTCCGCCATTTCAAAGAGCCGCTGGCGCGCGGGCTCCTGCTGCGGCTGGCCCTTCTTCCATCCGAATTCCGCGCGGCCTTTCCACGGCCACCAGTGTTCGCGGCCGGACTGGCCGTCGAGCACACCGGAGCCGGTGACCGCGATGTTCTCTTTCTCGAAGGCGTAGATGAAGGGCGAGTAGTTCATGCACTCGACGCCCTCCCACCGTGTGAAGACCGCGGGCAGGTACCGTTGCGGGTCCTGGCTGAAGCGCAGCACGGCGCCTTCGGCGAGGTGCAGGTTGACGTTGCTCTCGAGGTGAATGGGCCCGGTGACGAACTCGCCCGCCGGAACCACCACGCGCCCGCCGCCCGCCCGCGCGCAGGCCTCGATGGCGCGGCGGATGGCGCCGCCCGCATCCGCGCCGGGCTTGAAGCGCGTGATCTCGAAATCGCGCTCGGGAAAAACGGGCGGGCGGATGCCCTGAAGGATGCGCGCTGCTTCCTGCCACGGGTCGGCCGCGGCGGCGGCGAGTCCTGCAAGAAATGTGCGGCGGTTGATCATGTTCGCACCTCTATGGTGAACGCGCGTTGCGGGTTGCGCTGGGTGAGCTGGCGGATTTCCGCGGACGCGAAGCCGGCGGCGCGCAACCGCGGGATGAAGTCCGTGAACAGCGCGTCATACGGCTTGGGCGGGCGGCCGGCGCGGAAGGAGTTGCCATCGTGGGAGAGCAGCACCTGGTCCAGGCGGCCGAGCTTCTTCACCATCTGCACGAGTTCCAGGTGGCGCGGGGCGGTGGCCGCGTCCAGGCCGTCGAAGGAGAGCCACGCGCCTTGCTCCGCGGCCCAGCGCAGCGCGGCGTCATCCTTGCAGTTGTTGGCGTGCACCCACATCCAGGCGCGGGGCGAAACCCCGGCCTGGCGGAAAATGGCGATCTGCTCGCGCGCGCCCGCCGGGCTGTCCCCGGTATGCACGGCAACCGCGAGCCCGGTCTCGCGATGCGCGATAGCGCCGGCTTCCACCAGCTTGCGGTCGATGGCCGAGAGCGGCCCAGGGTCCACGCCGAGCTTGATGAGCCCGGGGCGTATGCCGGTGCCGGCGATGCCCTCGCGCCACTCGCGCGTCCAGCGCGCGGCGATCTGCCGCGGGGTTTCCTCGAAAGCGTGCGGCGGCACGTAGCGGTCCTTGGCCGCGCCGTAATAGCCGGTGTTGGTCAGCACGTGCAGGCCGCTCTTTTCCGAGAGCGCGCGCAGCAGCGCCGGGTCGCGGCCGAAACGCGCCGCGGTGCAGTCGGCTATGGCGCCGCAGCCGAGTTTCTTCAGCTTCGCCAGGTACGGCAGAACGGCGGCGGCAAGGGCCTCACGGTCGTAGTCGGCGGTATCGGCGGGCTCCTCGCCGAAGGCGGACATCAGGTGCTCGTGCGGCAGCAGCGCGCCGAGCGCGGCGGGCGCCACCGGGCCCCGCACGGTCATCACCCGGCCCCGCGCGGGCACGGCGGCCAAGCTCAAAGCGACGAATTCACGACGGGTCATCATTCATACCTTAGTGCATCCATCGGGTCCACGGTGGCGGCGCGCCGGGCGGGCAGCCAGCTTGCCGCCGCCGCCACCACCCCCAGCAAGGCCACCGCCGCGGCCAGCGTCACCGGGTCCTGCGGGCTCACGCCGAACAGGAGGCTGGCGGCCAGCTTGCTCAGGGCCAGCGCCGCGGGGATCCCGAGCACCGCGCCGGCGGCCGCCATCAGGAGCGCGTCGCGCAGCACCATCCAGAGCACCTCGCCGCGCGGCGCACCCATCGCCATGCGAATGCCGATCTCGCGCGTGCGGCGCGTCACCGCGTGCGCCATCACGCCGTAGAGCCCCACCGCGGCCAGCGCCAGAGCGAGCAGGCTAAAAAGGCCGCTCAACGTCGCCACCATGCGCTCCTGCACAATGTTGTCGTCCAGATTTTGCTCCAGCGTGCGGGCGTTCATGATCCACAGGCCCGGATCGATCTCCCGCACCCGCCGCCGGACGCCGGAGATCAGCGCCGCCGGCTCGCCGGCGGTCCGGACGCAGAGCCACATGCGTTCGGAGGCGGCGGTCCACGCGGGCACGTACACCATCGGCTCCACTTCTTCGCGCAGGTTGAAATAGTGCGCGTCCCGCACCACCCCGATGATCTCGAAGGACTTTCCGGCGCGGTATTCCATCCCTTGCGAGAAGCGCTTCCCTACGGGGCTCTGGCCGCCGAAATACCGCCGCGCGAAGCTCTCGTTGACCACCGCCACGCGCGCGATATCGCCCCGCCAGTCGTCTTCCATCTCCGGCTTGAAATTCTCCGGGCGGTCTTTGGCCACCAGCGGGATGTCCTGCTCGCGGAAGTCGCGTCCCAGCAGAATGGGGATTCCTACCGTCTCGAACCACCGCGGCGTGACGGTGTTGAAGTCCACGTAGGGCCGCTCATCGGCCTTGCGCCTGTAACCTTCCACCGTCACGTCGCCGTTCCACCGCATGCCGCCCAGCGGCACGATGGCGGCTCCGGAGGCGGAGCGCACTCCCGGCAACCGCTGCGTACCGGTGATGAGCCGGTCGAAGAACGTCTTCACCTGCTGCGCCTTGTATCCGATCAGCCTGGGGTCTATAGAGACCAGCAGGACGTTCTCCCGGCGGAAGCCCGGATCCAGCCCGCGCAGGTTCGCCAGGCTCCTCACGAACAGCGCGGCTCCGGCGATCAACAGCACCGAGAGCGCGATCTGCACCACCACCAGGCCCTTGCGCAAATCGAAGCGGCGCCCGCCGAAACCGGGCGGCGCGGTTTCCGATTTCAGCCACGGCAGAATTTCAGGGCGTGTGGCGCGCAGCGCGGGGGCCAGTCCCGCCAGCGTTCCCGCAGCCAGCGCCACGGCGAACAGGAACAGCAGCACGCGCCAGTCCGGCGTCAGATCCAGCGTGAGGGGGAATCCGCCGCGCGGCGCGAACCCCATCAGGATTCGCACCCCCACCCAGGCAAACGCCGTACCCGCCGCCGCGCCCAGGACGGAAAGCAGGACGCTTTCCACGAGCAACTGCCGCACCAGCCGCCAGCGCGCCGCCCCTATGGAAAGCCGGATGGCGATCTCGCGCTGCCGCGCCGCCGCGCGCGCCAGCAGCAGGTTGGCCACGTTGGCGCAGGCGATCAGCAGCACGACTCCGGCCACCACCATCAAAATCAGCAGGGGCTTCTGCACCATGTTGCGCATGAACGCGAAGCCGTGCGCGCCCGGCAAGACCACGCCGCGCTGCCGTATGGCCCGGTCTTTGTCCCATGCGGGCGCCCCGCGGCGATTGCGCGGGTCGTTGGCCTCAATGCGCTCCCTCAGCACCACCAGCTCGGCGTTGGCCTGCTGAAGGCTCACGCCGGGCTTGAGACGCGCGATCGTCGTCAGCCACCAGAAGAACCGCGTGTTCCAGTCCCGCATGGACGGGTTCAGGCTCCGTACCATCATCACCGGAACGAAGACGTCGGGCGACGCGCCCACCTCGGCGCCGGTGAAGCCCGCCCGCGAGACTCCCACCACGGTGAACGGCGAACCGTTGATGCGCACGCGCCTGCCGATCACCCCGGTGTCGCCGCCAAAAGCGCGCATCCAGAAACCATGGCTCAGGACGGCATACGGGTGCGCGCCCTCGGTCTTGTTGTCTTCCTCGTTGAACACGCGGCCCAGCGCGGGCGTCACGCCGAGCACGTCGAAGTAATTGCCGCTGACCATCGAGACCCCGGCCAGTTGCGTTGCCTGTCCTTCGGCGGCGAAACCCCAGGCCCAGACGCCGCTGTAGGCGATCACGCCGGAATAGGATTTCGCGTTGTCGCGGAGATAGACGTAATCGGGGTAGTTCGTCGAGGCGGAGGGCCGCGGAGGGTTGCGCGCCAGGATCACCAGTTCCTCCGGTGCGCGCACCGGCAGATACCGCAGCAGGACGGCGTTGATCAGGCTGAAGATCGCCGTATTGGCGCCGATGCCGAGCGCCAGCGAGAGCACCGCGACCGCCGTGAAGCCGGGATTCTGGCGGAACACGCGACAGGCGTACCGGAGGTCTTGCCGCATATTGGGTATTTTGACGCGGCCGGACCCAAAAGCGATAGTCAGACCCCGCGGCGGGGTGCCACAATGGAGCGGTTATGCTGCGAACCATCGCGCTGCTCCTGATCGCCGGCGCGCTCCAGGCCGCCACCCTCACCGTTTCTCCCGGGGGGCCTCTGCGCTCCCCCGCCGCCGCGCGCGACGCCGTGCGCCAGATGCGCCGCTCCGGTTCCACCGGGCCGGTCACCATCCTGGTGCGCGAAGGCACTTACTATCTGAGCGAGCCGTTGGAACTCGGCGCGGAGGATTCCAACGTCACCTGGCAGGGCCAGCCGGGCGAGCGCGCCATTCTCAGCGGCGGGCGCCCCATCACCGGCTGGACCCGCGCGCGGGCCAATATCTGGACCGCGCCCTCCGGCGGCGTTTTCCGCCAACTGTTCGTGAACGGACGCCGCGCGCAGCGCGCCCGCACGCCCAACCAGGGCTTCTACCGCATCGACGGCCCCAGCTCGCAGGACAAGCCCTTCCTGCTGCGCTATCGCGGCGGCGACATTCGCCGGGAGTGGGCCGGACGCGGCGTGGAAGTGATTGCCCTGCTGGCCTGGGCCGAGATCCGCATGCCCATCGTGGATGTGGACGAGGGCGGCCACATTGCGCGCCTCGCTGGAAATCCGCGGCCGTCCAACAAGGAAAGAGACGCGCGCTACTGGATCGAAAACGCGCCGGACGGGCTTGATTCCGCCGGCGAGTTTCTGGTGGACGGGGAGACCGTATCGTATTGGCCCGTCACCGGCGAGCAGCCGGACAAGGACCTCATCATCGCGCCCGCGTTGACCCAACTCGTGCGCATCGACGGCGCCCGCAACGTCACCTTTCGCGGCCTGGACTTCCGCCACACCGAGTGGACCATCGGCCCCAAGGGCTACGCCGACACCCAGGCCGCCATTGAGGCCGCTTCCGCCTTCGAGGCCGTGAACGCGGAGGACGTGGCGGTGGAGCACTGCTCTTTTTCGCAGATGGGCGGCTACGCCATCTGGTTCGGGCGCGGTTCCCGGCGCAACCGCGTGGCGGGCAACCGCATTTTCGATATGGGCGGCGGCGGCGTGAAGATCGGCGAGACCGTGCAGCGGACCGAGGAAGCGGACCGCAACTTCGAGCATGTGGTGAGAGACAACGATATCAACCGGCTTGGCCGCGTCTATCCCGCCGCCGTCGGTATCTGGGTGGGGCAGAGCAGCCGCAACACACTCGCGCACAACCACATTCACGATCTCTATTACACGGCGATTTCGGTGGGCTGGACCTGGGGCTACGGGCCGAACCTGTGCAAGGGCAACCTCATCGAATACAACCACCTGCACCATATCGGGCTCGATATGCTGAGCGACATGGGCGCCATTTACACCCTTGGCATTCAGCCGGGCACGGTGATCCGCAACAATCTCATTCACGACGTGCGGTCTTTCACCTACGGCGGATGGGGCATCTATCCCGACGAAGGCTCCTCGCAGATGCTGATCGAAAATAATGTCGTCTACCGTACCAAGAGCGCGGGCTTCCACCAGCACTACGGGCGTGAGAACCTGGTGCGGAACAACATCTTCGCCTTCGGGCACGAGTACCAGCTCATGCGCACGCGCGCGGAGCCCCACCTTTCCTTCACCTTCGAGGGCAACATCGTTTATTTCGACTCCGGCAAGCTGCTGGGCGGCAACTGGACCGGCGCGCAGTTCAAGATGGATCGCAACGTGTACTGGGACGAGCGCGGCGGGGTGAGCTTCGCGGGGCGGAGCGCCGCGGAATGGAAGGAGCAGGGGCAGGACCCGGGCTCGGTGGTGGCGGATCCGCTGTTTGAGAACGCCTCGAACTACGATTTCAGATTGCGCGCCGGATCGCCCGCCATCAAGCTGGGGTTCCAGGCGATCGACACCTCTTCGGTGGGGCCGAGAGTCCGGGCGGGGCTGCCCTGATCCGGGCGGGATTCGGCGGCGGCGTCCAGCAGGGCCCGGGCCAATTCCCGCGCGGCGGGGTCCGAGTCATCCGAGTTCAGGACCGACTCTGCCACGTGCAACGCCAATGTGTGTAACTCATCCATGACCCACTGGCCGGGGGAGCACGAATCGGGCCAAACCCGGCGGGTCCGGGCCGCCGGGTGTCTTCGGGGTGCTGCGCGCGGGCCAGGCGCCCCAGAGATCATGTTGAAAACAAGGGTGATAATCGCATTTCCCGCCCCCGGCGCGCCGGCTGTCTGAAGGATGCACGGTCGAACTTCACCGCCCGGGTCCTCCCAGGCCGCGGTTGCCGCGAGTAATTTTTTACGCGGAGGGAACCGCGGGCGTCCGCCCATTGTATGATTAGCTCTGGACCACTCCCAGGAAGGAGGAGGCTATGCGCTCTGGAATGCTACTGGCGCTGGCGGCCGCCCTCACATGGGCACAGCAGGGGACCCCTAACCTCAGCCGCACGGAGATGGAGGAGTTCCTGCGGACGGCCAAAGTGATCAGCCATAAGCAGGCGGCGAAGGGCGTCACGCGGTCGTTGCGCGCCACTCTGTCGGACGGGAAGATCACTCACGACGCGCACATTCAATCCATTGACGAGACCCGCACCGAGTTCAGGTCGGACAGAGCCGTGGAGCTGAACTTCAAGGATACGTACAAGTTCAACATCGCGGGCTACCGGCTGGCGACGATGCTCGGCCTGGAGAACGTTCCCGTTTCGGTGGAGCGCAAGTGGGCGGGCAAGACCTCCGCGTTCACCTGGTGGGTGGACGACGTGATGATGGACGAGGATGCGCGGCGAAAGAAGAACATAGACCCGCCGAATCCCGATCTTTGGAACAAGTACATGTACATGGTTCGCGTCTTCGACCAACTCATCTGCAACACCGATCGCAACCTGCAAAACCTGCTGATCCAGAAGGACTGGAACATGTGGATGATCGACCACACGCGGGCCTTCCGCATCCGCAAGGACCTGCCCAACGTCAAGAACCTCACCCGTTGCGACCGTGTGCTGCTGGAACGCATGCGCGCGCTCGACAAGCCAACGCTCCAGGCAAATCTGAAACCGTACCTGACCAACACGGAGATCGACGCGCTGCTGGCGCGGCGCGACAAGATCGTGGAGTTCTTCGATGCGGAAGTGAAATCCAAGGGCGAGGGCGCGGTCCTTTACGAGGTTCTGAAGAAATAAAGTTTGCCGCCGTTCTGCCGATAGAGGGGCGTGGAGCGGCCACTCAGTCAAGAGGAAATCGACGCGACATTTGAAAAAGTGAGCGGCCACAGCGCGTCGGCTTCCGGCCCGGCGGTTCAGGAGTACGATTTCCGGCGCGTGGATCGCATCGGCAAGGACCAGTTGCGCCTGATCCGGCTCCTGCACGAGAATTTCGCGCGCAACCTGGCCGCCAGCCTCTCCGCCTACCTTCGCGCCTACGTGGCCGCCAACGTCATCTCCATCGAACAGCTCTCCTTCGCCGAGTTTTACCTCTCCTTCAGCTCGCCCACCTGTCTGGTCACGCTGGGCGTACAGCCCACCGGCGGCACGGCGCTGCTGGAAATGAACCCCTCGGTCGCGTTCCCGATTGTGGAGATGCTGCTGGGCGGAAGCGGCCGGCCAGAAAAAGCCGACCGCGCGCTGACCGAACTGGAACAGAGCCTGCTCGACAATATTTACGTCATCATTCTCCGGGAACTGGAGACCGCCTGGAGGCCGATCACCGCGATCAGCCTTACTCTGGAGCGGCGCCTGACGGAGCCGCAGTTGCTACAGGTCTCTTCCCCAGACGACACCATCGTGGCGGTCGCCATCGACCTGCGCGTGGGCGGCAACATCGGGCTGATGAACCTCGGCATGCACTCCACCACGCTCCGGCAGTTGCGCAAGGCGTTCATCCAGCATTACGAGCGCAAGGCCGAAGCGCGCGGCGAAGAGCAGAACGCCCGCTTCCGCCAGGTGGCCGCGTGCAAGCTGGACCTCGACGCCCGGCTCCAAGGGCCCACGATCAGCATGGCCGACGCGCTGGCGCTCGAAGCCGGCGACGTGCTGACCTTCGATTACCCCCTGGAGCGTGCGCTCTCGCTGTTTGTGAACGGCAAGAACAAGTACGAGGGACGGCTGGTGGAATCCAACGGCCGCCGCGCCTTCTCCGTGACCGCCCCGGCGCGCCGGTTGTAAGGACGGAAAGTGACGGCGGAACATTCCGTGCCGAACCTGCGTACTTCCTCAAGGGAGGACGCCATGTACTGTACGAGCTGTGGCACGGAACTTCGCGGCGAGGACCGCTTCTGCTCGCGGTGCGGAAGGGCGACCGGGGTTGCCGGGTCCGCGCCCGCCAAGCCGCTGATGCTGGATAAGCGCGAGAAGAAGATCGCCGGGGTGTGTTCCGGTTTCGCGCGCTACCTGGACGTGGATGTCACCCTTGTGCGCGTTCTCTGGCTGGCGCTTGCGCTCATGACCGGAGTGGGCTTCATCGCCTACCTGGCGGCGTGGCTGATCATGCCGAGCGACCGCGGGCTGGAGCCGCGCGCCGCGCTGGCTCCGCACCCGCAGGCCGACTGAGCGCCGGCGCGGTGTCCCGGGGTCTGCCGCCGATGCGCACGCGTCTTCGTGATTCTTGACGGCCCGCAGGGCCACGGGGACTCCCTTGTTGGCGTAGAGCCGGGACGGACGATATACTACCAGCCCAGGAGGCTGTATGCGGATTCACGCGCGTGTGCTGGCTTTGGCGCTGGTCGCCATCTCTGCCGCCGCCCAGGAGTCGCGGGGCACCATTCTCGGACGGGTGATCGATCCCTCCGGCGCCCCGGTCGCGGGCGCCAAGGTGGATGTCGTCAACGTCGACACGAACGTCGCCGTTCCCACCACCACCAACGAAGCCGGTAATTACCAGGCTCCATTTCTCAACCCCGGCAACTACACGGTCCGTGTGGATCAGCCCGGCTTCAAACGCTTCGAGCGGCAGGGGATTCGCGTGCAGACCAACACGCAGGTGACCGTCGACATGGTCCTGGAACTCGGCACGGCGTCGGAAAGCGTAACGGTCACGGCCAGCGCGCCTCTGCTGACCACGGCGGGCGCGGACCTTGGCCAGGTGCTGGACAGATCCGCGCTCGGCGCCGTCCCGGTGAGCATCTCGCGAAACGTGCTGTACAACGTCCGGCTGGCCGCCGGAGTGACGGGCGGAGGCGGCAGCATCACCGGCAACGGGGCGGGTAACTTCAGCATTGCGGGCGGCGGATCCACCACGGGACGCATCGAGTACCTGATTGACGGCATTCCCGACACGGTCGCCCACAATAGCGGCGGCCCCGTGTACATTCCCTCGATCGACTCCGTGGAGGAAATCAAGATCCAGACCACCATGTTCGACGCGCAGTACGGGCACTCCAACGGCGGCGCCATCAACGTCACCACGCGCTCGGGCACCAA
>JBHGBM010000049.1:0-41344 GCA_041946965.1 Bryobacteraceae bacterium | reverse complement strand
ACCTGGAAGGGCCGCAAGGCGCTGGCTCGCGCCGATTGCGTGCTGTACGATCACCTGGCTAACGAGGCCCTGCTGGCGCTGGCGCCGCCCGGCGCGGAGCGGCTTTACGTCGGCAAGAAGAAGGGCGAACACGCCGCCGACCAGGCCGAGATCTGCCGCCTGCTGCTCGACCGCGCGCGCCGCGGCCTGACCGTGGTGCGGCTGAAGGGCGGCGATCCGTTCATTTTCGGACGGGGCGGCGAGGAAGCCGAGTGCCTGGCCGAGGCGGGAATCCCGTTCGAGGTCATTCCCGGCGTGAGCACGCCGCTCGGCGTGGCCGCCTATTCCGGGGTGCCGCTCACCCATCGCGGATACACTTCCGCGGTGACCTTCGTGACCGGCCACGACATCGGGCGCATCGAATGGGCGCGCGTGGCGCACGCCGGCACTCTGGTGGTGTTCATGGGACTGACCAACTTCGACCAGATCGCGGCCGAACTGCTGCGGCACGGCCGCCAGCCCGAAACCCCGGCCATGGCCGTGCGCTGGGCCACGCGGCCCGATCAGAAGACGCTCATCGGCACGTTGGCGACCCTGCCCGCCATGATCCGCGAGAGCCGGATGAAGCCGCCGGCCATCATCATTGTGGGGGAGGTGGTCACGCTGCACGGGAAGCTCGACTGGTTCGAACGCCTGCCGCTGTTCGGAAAGCGCGTGGTGGTGACCCGCGCCCGCGAGCAGGCGGGCACGCTCTCGGAGAAGCTGCGCGCGCTGGGCGCCGCGGTCACGGAGCTGCCCACCATCGAGATCCAACCCGCGGCGGATTACGCGCCGCTCGATGGCGCCATCTCGAGGCTCGAGCGGTACGACTGGCTGATCTTCACCAGCGCCAACGGCGTGCGCTTCTTCCTCGAGCGGCTGGACGCGGCCGGGCGCGACCTGCGCGCCCTGCGGGCGAAGCTCTGCGCCATCGGACCGGCCACAAGGGCGGCGCTCGAAGCGCTGCACCTGAAAGTGGACGTGATGGGCGGGGAATACGTGGCGGAGAGCCTGATCGCGGCGCTGGCGGGCCAGGATGTTCAGGGCAAGCGCGTCCTGCTGCCGCGCGCGGCGGTGGCGCGCGACGTGGTCCCGGCGGAACTGCGGCGGCTCGGCGCCGAAATCGACGTGGTGGAAGCCTACCGTACCGTGCCGCCCGAGTCCTCGCGCGCGCTCGCCGCGGAGATCTTCGGCGGCGATCCCAAGCCGGACTGGATCACCTTCACCAGTTCCTCGACCGTCCGCAACTTCGCCGCCCTGGCGGGGGTGGAAGCCCTGGCGGGCGTGAAAGCGGCGAGCATCGGCCCGGTGACCTCCGCGACGGCGCGCGAGTGCGGCATCGAGATCGCGGCCGAGGCGCAGGAGTACACCATCGACGGCTTGATCGCGGCGATGCTGGCGCGCTGATCTGATCCGCCGCCAGATGTGGTGATTCCACGCCGTCGCGCTGATCCCCGCCCCGTGGATTTTTCCGAAACTGCTGGCGCACCGGACCGGTCCTTGACATGCGGAGCGCGCCGGTAGTATATCAACCGGACATGCGTGGTCTTCTTTGTGCGGTTTGCTTGATGGCGGCGAATCTTTACGCCCAGGAAACGCGGAGCATGATCTTCGGCAGGGTGACCGATCCTCAGGGGGCCGTGGTGCCCGCGGCCCAGGTCACGGTCACCAACGTCGACACCAACACGTCGGTTTCGGCGGCAACCAACGAAAGCGGCTATTACGAGGCCGACCTGCTGTTGCACGGCAACTACCAGGTCACCTTCGAATCCACCGGCTTCCGGCGCATGGTGCGGCGCGGCATCGTGCTGCCGATGGGGAGCCGCGTGGAGGTGAGCGCCACCCTGGAGCTCGGCGCCGTGGCCGATTCGGTGACGGTGGAAGCGGCGGCGCCGCTGATCGATTCGGTATCCGCCTCCTCGGGCCGCGTGCTCGACAACCGCACGCAGCAGGCGCTGCCGACTTCGTACAACAACGTCACCATCCTGGCGCGGCTCGCTCCCGGCGTGCAGACCAACGGCGAGGTGCGCACGCTGGACGCCAACGACCAGGGATCCTCGTCGGATTACCGGGTGGCGGGCAGCGTGGGCGGCAACGAGTGGGCCATCGACGGCGCGCCCAACATGGGCGTGGCGCGCCAGGTCGGCTATCTGCCGCATTCCGACACCATTGCGGAGATGAAGGTGGAAACCGGCGGTTTCGACGCCTCGGTGGGCCACAGCTCCGGCGCGGTGGTTTCGCTGGTATCGAAGTCCGGCGCCAACGACTACCACGGCAGCGCGAGCTGGCAGCACGTGCAGAACCGGCTGAATGCGGCGCCGTTCTTCACCGCGCAGCTCTGGTACCGACAGATTGCCGAAGCCGAGGGCCGCGGCGATACCGCCGCGGCCCAGAGGCTGCGGAACACGCCCAAACAGCCCGGCGGGCTGAAGAATTACTGGTCCGGATCGCTGGGCGGGCCGGTGCGGGTGCCGGCCGTTTTCAACGGGAAGGACAGGCTGTTCTTCTTCTTCAGCTACTTCGGCAAGCGCTGGGCGGAGACGACCTCTTCGCAGTATCTGAATCACACCTTCCCGACGGCGGCGGACCGCGAGGGCAACTTCGCCCCTCACCTGCTGGTGGACCCGGTGCGCTACCAGATCAACGATCCGCTGAGCGTGCGTCCGGACCCGGCCAGGCCGACGCAATACATCCGCGACCCGTTCCCCGGCAACATCCTGCCCAAGTCAAGGATCACGAATCCGGCGTACTCGTACTATCTGAAGACCATCCCGATGCCGAACAACGATCCGGCGCCGGGCAAGGAGCCGGTAAACAACTGGCTGGGCGTTTCCATGCCGTGGACCGCGGATTACATCGCGCTCACCAACCGCATCGACTACCACCGCTCGTCCAAGAGCCGGTTCTTCGGCCGCTGGCTGTGGGACAACTACGACTTCGACCGCTTCGACTACACTTACGAAATCAGTCCGGGGCTGATGAACAGCCGCGCCATCCGCGACAACCTGAACCTCATCGTGGACTGGGTTTACACGCCCGCCCCGAACACCCTGATCGACTTCTCCACATCCATGCACCGGTACCGCATCAGCGGCAACATGCCGACCGGCGTCACCAAGTTCAAAGCCGCCGACGTGGGACTTCCGGGGTATCTCGACGACAAGGCGGGCGATCAGCACCTGCTTCCGTACATGAGCGTCAGCGGCTATACCCGGGGCGGGGGCTCCTACACCGGCTTCGGGTACCCGGCCGCGACCGTGGACCACTATCGCCAGGGATCGGCCAAGGTGGATGTATCGCAGGTGCGCGGGCAGCACTCGCTGCGCGCGGGCGTCGATTTCCGCCAGCATTACCGCGCGGGCGGCGGAGGCGGCTACCCCTCGGGCTCGTTTTCCTTCGACAGCGCCTATACGCGGCGCAACAGCGACACGCTCACGCCCGCGGGGACGCTGGCCCACTCCTGGGCGGCTTTCATGATGGGCATACCCAGCGGCATGAGCGTCACCAGCAACGACACGTATTACATGTCCTCCCCGTATGCGGGCTGGTATGGGCAGGACACCTGGCGCGTGACGCCGCGATGGACGCTGACGCTGGGCCTCCGAATGGAATTCGAGCCGGGGCCGAAGGAGCGCTTCGACCGCATGCTGCTGAATTTCGACCCGACGTTCAAACTGCCCATCTCGGACGCGGCGCAGGCCGCTTACGCGGCGCGGCCGCTGGTGGAACGGCCGGCCTCCGATTTCGTGGTGCGGGGCGGCACGGTCTACGCCGGCAAGAGCTCCGGCCGCAACTGGTGGAACAGCGAGCTCATGTGGCTGCCGCGCATCGGCGCCGCCTGGCAGTTCGCACCCCGGACGGTCCTGCGGCTCGGCTACGGCATCTTTTACGACACCCTCAACGCCATGCTGAACGCGCCCAACCAGACCGGCTTCAGCCGCACCACTTCCACGCTGCTGACCACCGACTTCGGCTACAACTGGCTGGCCGGGAATCCGAAGGCCGGCGTTTCGCCCTTGACCGACCCTTTCCCGGTGCGCAGCGACGGCACGCGGTTTGACGCGCCCATGCGCGACGCTCTCGGCAACATGGCCTACGCGGGCCGCAGCCTGACGTATTGGGACCCCAACTACCGTCACGCGCGGCAGCAGCGCTGGCGCATCGGCGTGCAGCGGCAGTTGGGCACGAACAGCGTGATCGAGGCAGCCTACGCGGGTTCGTACTCCGACCGGAATTACCTGGGGCGCGCCCTGAATTCGGTTCCGGCGCAGTACTGGGCCGACGGGCTGGTGCGCAACAACGCCGTCGCCACCAACCTCAGCCAGAACGTCACGAATCCGTTCCAGTTGAGTAATTTCGCGGCCCTCGAGAAGTCGCTTCCGCTGGTTTACCAGGACCTGAGCACGCAGAGCTTCTTCCGCTCCAGCACCATCAGCAAAGCGCAGTTGCTGCGCCCCTATCCGAACATGGGAACCCTGACCTTGAACGGAAATCCCGGCGAGGTGCGCACGGACGAGTTGCAGCTCAGCTACGAGCGGCGCTTCGCGCACGGTTTCAACTTGTACGCGGCGTACACGAAACTCCGCGACGACGAGGCGGATTACTACTACAACGAGTTCGACCCGGAACCGAGCTGGCGGGCGAGCAATGACAGCCGCCCCAACCGGCTGGTGGTCACTTCGGTGTTCGAGCCGCCCTTCGGGAAAGGCAAGCCGCTGGCGAGCCGGGGCGTGCCCGCGGCGGTGTTGGGCGGGTTCCAGCTCGGGATCACGTATGAGTTCCAGTCCGGCGCGCTGCTGGACTTCGGCAACCTGTTCTTCTACGGCGATGTGAAAAACATCCCGCTGGAGAACAAGACCTTCAGCCGCTGGTTCAACACGGCGGACTTCGAGCGGAACTCCTCGAAGGCGCCGGCGTCCTATCACAAGCGGGTGTTCCCCACGCGCGTCGATGGTGTGCGCGCCGACACGACGAACCACTGGAACGCGAGCGTGCAGCGCGAGGTGCGGATCTGGGAGACCCTGGGGGTGCAGTTCCGCGTGGATTTCCTCAATCTGCTGAACCGCACCCAGATGGCGGCGCCGGTGACCAACCCGCTGGCCACCAACTTCGCCGAGTGCACCACGCAGGCATGGACCACCAAGCGGTTTCTGCAATTCCAGGTGCGGGTGAGCTTCTGATGCGTACGGATAGAGAGGTTCCTGATGTCCGCTGAAGAGACAGAACCATCCAGGCGCGAAGCGCCGGCCACGGAAGCGATTTACGCTTACCTCAGGCGAGTGGCCGGCGAACGGCTTGAATTGGCGCCGGGGGTGCTCGAAAACCTCCGGCCGAACGCCCCGCTGGATGAGGGGCTGCAACTGGACTCCCTGGCCCAGGTCACGCTCCTGGCCGCGATTGAGGAGGACCTGGGTGTGGCGCTGGAGCCGGAGGATCGCGGACGCATGGAAAGCATCGACGACCTGGTGCGCATCATTGCGGAAAAATGCGCGGGGAGGAACGTGCTTGGGAAGACCTGAGTTCGCCACCGCCTTGGACCTGCTGGAATCCGTCTCGCACTGCGAACAGTACGGGGCGAGGTTTGTTTCGCGCACGGAGGAGGCGGCCTTCTATCCCTATACGCAGATCGTCGATCGAGCCGCGAAGGCGGCGGGATACCTCCAGCAGAAGGGCATCCGGCCGGGCGATCGGATCGCCATGGTCCTGCCGACGTCGATTCGCTTTTTTGACGCTTATCTCGGGACGATTCTCGCGGGGGCCATCCCCGCGGCGCTCTATCCCCCGTTTCAGCTTGGCAAACTGGCGGAGTATTTTGCTCGCACGCGGAACCTGCTGAGCAAGATTGGCGCGCGTGCCCTGATCACGGACGGCCGCGTCGGGAAGATCCTCGGACCGGTGGTTGCCGGCGTGGAATGCCTCGAAGACGCGCTTCGAGCGGAGGACCTGGAGCAGGGCGGGAAGTGGACCCCCGTGGAGTCCGGGCCGGACCAGCCCGCGTTCCTCCAGTTTTCGTCCGGGACCACCCAGAACCCGAAGGCCGTGGTCATCACTCATCGAAATTTGCTCTGCAACCTTCGCATGATGGCCGCGGTGATGGGAATGGTAAAGGATCCGCGTCCGGAGGACGGCGGCGTGTGCTGGCTGCCGCTTTACCACGATATGGGCCTGGTGGGATTCCTGTTCAACGGCCTGCACTATCCCGCAACCATCACCTATTTGAATCCCGAAGACTTCATCGCGAAACCATCGTTGTGGTTCCGAACCATTTCCCGGTACCGCGCGCAAGTTTCAGCCGCTCCGCACTTTGCCTACCGGTTGTGCGCCGCAAAGGTCCCGGACGCCGAGATGGAGGGAGTTGACCTTTCCTGCTGGCATTTGGCTCTGAACGGCGCCGAACCGATCGACGTCGAGGGGATGAGGTCGTTCACGGAGAGGTTCTCGCGTTGGGGTTTGCGCCGCGAGGCGATGACACCGGCCTACGGACTGGCCGAGGCGGGCCTCGCGGTAAGTTTCAGTTCCCTCGATCGCTGCGCCGCGGTGACATCGTTCGACCGTTCGGCGCTGGCGCTGGAACACCGGGCGGTCGAAGGGGAAGGCCGGGATCTTCCGAGCCTGGGAACCCCGATGCCCGGTCTCGAAGTGGAAATTCGAGACGAAGACGACCGCCCTTTAGGACCCGGCTGCGTAGGGAAGATCGTGGTCCGCGGCCCATCAGTGTCGCCCGGCTATTGGGAGGACGAAGAAGCCACGCGGGCCGCAATCCGCGCCGGCGGGTGGCTGGAAACGGGCGACCTCGGGTTTTTCCATAACTCCGAGCTTCATATCGTAGGGCGCGCCAAGGAACTGGTAATTATTCGCGGACGAAACTACGCCCCACAGGAGATTGAGGAGCTTCTGCTGGGAATGCCCGGGATTCGCAGCGGCCACGCCGTCGCAGTCGGCCATTTCGTGGAGGGGAAGGGCGAGGAATTGATCATTTTCGCGGAACGGGCGCCTGAAGAACAGTTGCCCGAAGCGACGCTGGCCGCCCGCATTCGGGAGCGCATCGTGCGCGGCATTTCGCTGAACCCGTACCTGATCCAGATCCTCGAGCCGGGGACGCTTCCGAGAACTTCGTCCGGAAAGCTCCAGCGGTCTGAAACACTAAGGATGTTCTTGGCGGGGGAACTGGTTCCGCCGGAGAAAGTCAGCTCGCTCATGCTGCTGAAGGAACTGGGCAAATCCCAACTGGCTTGGGGGCGGTTCAGGATCCGCGCACGGAGTTAGCCGCGGCGGCCGCTACACACGCCTGAGGCAGAGGCAGCGGACGTCGGCCACCTGTTTGCCGGGAACCTGGAGGGCGCGGAGTGCGAGTTTGCCCCGGCCTTTGGGCAGACGGACCCGGCCCAGGTTCAGGGGCTTGAAATCCTTCACATAGGATTCGCCGGCGCGCTCGACCCGGTCGAAGGCGGCTCCGATGAGCGGGGGATCGTTGGCTTCCGCCACCTTGCCGCGCACGGCGGCGCCGAGGAAGGTGAGTTCGACGGTGGAGCCCACGTCGGCGGCGGGACAGGTGTACCAGACTTCGGCTTCGAAGTTTCCGGCCTGACCCACTTCGACGTCCCAGGTGATCTCGTCTTTTGAACTGGTCCAGTTGGTGAAGTAGGAGCAGTTCGGGGCGCCCGCGCTCCGTTTGACGCCACCGCCGGGCACGCCGTCGCGCGCGGGCAGCCACGTCAGGCGCCAGTAGCCCACGGGGTAGGGGCGGTCGTCGGGGCCGACCAGCGGCATCACTTCGGCCTTCCACGCCTCCACGGCCTTGCGGAGCTTTGCCGCGATGGCCGGCTGTTGCGCGGCGATATCGCGGTCCTGCACCGGGTCGGCCTGCATGTCGTACAGGTGGCCGGCGGGATCAAGCCGGTACTGCTGCGTGCGAACGCTGGCGCGGTCGCGCTGGAGCGAGAAGAGCATGCGGTCCGGCCAGTTCTTCGCCTCCCCGGTGAGGAGCGGCTTGAGGCTGCGGCCGTCGAGCGGTTTGGTGGAGATGGTGCGAACACCGGCGAGATCGGCGAGCGTGGGCAGCAGGTCGATGGCTCCGGCGATTTGCGGCACCCTGGCGCCGGCGCGGATCACGCCCGGCCAGCGGATCAGAAACGGCACGCGCAGCCCGCCTTCGTCCACGCTGCCTTTGCGGCCCTTCATGCCGTCGTTCCATCGCCAACTGTTGGGGCCGTTGTCGCTGAAGTAGATCACGATGGTGTCGTCGCGCAGCTTGAGCCGGTCGAGTTCGGCGAGCACGCGGCCCACATTCCAGTCGATGTTCTCCGTCATGGCCAGCGCGGCGCGGGTCATGGGGATGCTTTCCAACTCCGGATCGCGCGCGCGCATGCGCGGCTCCAGATTCGCGAACTTTTCGAAGAAGCGGTCCGGCACCTGCATGGGGGAGTGTGGAGTGTTGAAGGGCAGGTAGCAGAAGAAGGGCCGCTCGCGGTTCTGCCGGATGAAGTCCAGGGCGTGGTTGGTCAGATCGTCGGTGATGTAGCCCTGGCCGCGCACGCGCTCGCCGTTGTGGTCCAATTCGGGGTCGAAGTACTGGCCCCAGTGGCCGGAGGTGAAACCGTAATACTCCTCGAAGCCGCGCGCGTTGGGGTGATAGGGATGCTGGGTGCCGTTGTGCCACTTGCCGAAGGCAGCGGTGCGGTAGCCGCCGGCCTTGAAGGTCTCGGCGATGGTGCGTTCGTCGAGGTTGAGGCGCTCCTGGCCGGTGCTCACGCCGCGCACGCCGCAGCGGGCGTGGTAGCGGCCGGTGAGAAACTCGGCGCGGGTGGGCGCGCACACGGCGCACACGAAGAAGCGGTCGAACAGCGCGCCGTCGCGGGCCAGCGAGTCGATATTAGGCGTGGAGACGTTGGTGTTGCCGTGAATGCTGATATCGCCCCATCCCTGGTCGTCGGCCAGCACGACGACGATGTTGGGGCGGCGGCGGGGAGCCGCCCAGGCGCGGTTCAGGCCGGCGGCGCCGAGCGCGGCCGTGGCCGCCAGAAACCGGCGACGCGTATGGATACCGGTGCGTGTTTCGCTCATGGCAGATAGCCATGCTACCACTATGCGGTGAACCTGGCGCCCTGCGTGGAAGCCCGGGCGGCTGCCGCACGTTCGCCGCGGGCCCGCAGTTGTCCTATCGCGGACGGAGTGCGATCACTCCGTTCCTCAGGCCTTCGGCCGGCCCCACGTACGAAAGGCCACTCCCCGCCCGCTCGATCCCATCGCCGCCGCCATCACCAGGCAGCTCGCGCCTTCCCGCTGAACTTGCAGTGCGACGCGGCGCACTGCTTCCTCTTCCAGAACCTGCTCAAAGAGGGCGCAATTGTGACGCCGCTTTCGGTGGGCATCGCCTTCGGGGTGTCCATGGCCGTGGGAGTCGTGTTCGGGATTTATCCCGCCATGAAGGCCTCGCGCGTCAATCCGATCGAGGCGCTGCGGTATGAGTGACGGCGCGCGAACGCCTAACCGGCGAAAACGCGCTCCGCCGTTCCGTTGAGGATGTGCCGCTTGGATTCGTCGTCTATCTGAAGCGAGAGGATCTTGCCCATCTCGGCCTCGACGCTCTCCGGGAGATCCGATCCGATCATCAGCCTGCCGGCCGGCACGTCGGCGAGCACGTCGAGGACGTGGTGCGGCATGAGGCTGGAGATCTCCAGGAAAATATTGGGGCACACGAGGGCCGCCACAATCGCTTCGTGGACGAAGATGCCGCCGCCCGAGTGCGCAGCCACGATGGGAAGTTCGGGGAAGCGCCGCGCGGGCATCACCAGCAGGGCGGGATCCGAGAACGGCAGCCCGGACCCGGTGTGGCAGATGGCCGCCATGCGGTTTTCCAGCGCGGTTTCGAAAAAGAAACTGCTGCGCGCGGAGAACGGATTCAGACCGTGGTATTGCGGTTGCAACTTGAGCGCCCGGAAACCGTACCGTTCGCGGCAGCGCCGGATTTCGTCGCGGAAGCCGGAAACGCTGACCAGCGGCTGATAGCACGCCGCGCCGCATAGGCGATCGGGGTGCGCCAGGACCGCGGCGCCGATGGCGTCATGAGCGGCGCGCCAGTCCTCGACCACGGGAAACGGAATCGCGAGGGCGCGCTCGATGCCGTGGCGGTCCATATCGCGCAGCAGGTCGTCCGCCGAGTAGCTTCGGCCGCTGTGCCGCGCGTCGCCCAGGTGCGTGTGCGCATCGAAGATACGGAAGCCGTGCCTCATCGGATAGTCCCCAGAGCTGCCACGATCGCGCCGCCCATCCTGGAGGTGGAGAGCGATCCGCCCATGTCGCGCGTGCGGGCCGGCCTTTCGGAGAAGACAGCGCGCACGGCGCGACGGATCATCTCCGCCCCGCGCCGCGTGGCCGGCGTGTCGAGCCAGTCGAGCATCATGGCGGCGGAGAGGATGGCGGCAACCGGATTGGCGACGCCCTGGCCGGCGATATCCGGCGCCGAACCGTGGGAGGGCTGAAAGACGGCGAAGCGGTCGCCGATATCGGCCGAAGGCGCCATCCCCATGCCTCCCACCAGGGCGGCGCCGAGGTCGGAGAGAATGTCGCCGAACATGTTCTCGGTCACGATCACGTCGAACATCTCCGGCCTGCGCACGAAATAGAGTGCGGCGGCGTCCACGTACACGCGATCGGTTTCCACGTCCGGAAACTCCGGCGCAATACCGTCGAAAACCTGGCGGAAAAACGCCATCGACGGCAGGACGTTGGCCTTATCGACGAGCGTGAGGCGCCGGCGTCTTCCGAGCGCCAGGCGGAACGCCGAGCGGATCACGCGCTCCGCGCCGGTGCGGGTGATCCGCATCGTGTCGGTGGCGCAATCCGCCTCGACGTCGCGCGGCACCTTGCGGGTGGAAAACAGGCCCTCGGTGTTCTCGCGCACCAGCACGAAGTCGATATCGCCGGCGCGGCGGTTGCGCAACGGCGAGTCGTCCGTGTGGAAGAGGTAAATGGGACGCACGCCGCTATACAGTTCGAGCCTCTCGCGCAGATCGAGTTGCGGCGTCATCTCGGTGCCGTCCGGCCAACGCACGCCGGGAAGCCCCATGGCGCCGAGCAGAATGGCGTCGAACTCCGGCAGGCGCCGGTAGACCGCCTCGGGGAGCGGGTCGCCACTGCGGAGGTACTCGCCCGCCCCGATGGAGAATTCCTCGGTTTCGAAGCGCAATTCCCCGATCCGGCATTCCACGGCCCGCAGGACCCGAACCGCCTCGGCGGTGACATCCGGCCCGATGCCGTCACCGGGAAGCAGGGCGATGCGAAACGTCCGCATGAGTCGTCCTGGCCTACCTCCCCGCCAGCCAGGCGATGGGGAAGCGGGTGAAGGTGATCTTCTCATAGCGCGATCTATCGCCTCGCTCATAGAGCAGTCCGGCCATCTTGCCCTTCAGTTCGACCAGGTTCGAGTAGGCCGACGGCCCCGCATGGATCGTCTTTGACGCGCTCCAGGTTTTGCCCCCGTCGCGGCTGAGCCGCACGGTCATGTTCACGCGCTCGGTGGAGGCCGGATTGGAGAACAGCAGACCGCGGTTCCTGCCCTTGCCGAAAGCGATGAGGCTGGCCTGGCAAACCGGCTCGATCAAGGCATCGTCGAGCACCGGAGCGCTCCAGGTGAGTCCGCCGTCGCGGCTGAGGGACACCGCGCGCCGGTTCTTGCCCGAGTAGTTGCGCATGTTGAGCATCAGCGACCCATCGGCCAGTTCGGCCACGGTCGATTCGTTGCACTCCGGTCCGGCGCTGCCGCCCAGCTTCCACGTCCTGCCGCCGTCGTCGCTGTAGACGACGTGGGAATAGCGCTGCGACGGGCCGCCGCGGTCATGATCGCAGGGGATCACCATGCGGCCGCTGCGGAGCTGAATGCCGTTCACGGGGCCGGTTGCGTACCAGCTCCACTCCGGCTGTTTCACGGCGGCGGTGATATCGACGGGCCGGGCCCACGTCAGACCGTCGTCCCTGCTGTGCGTCACCCAGACGGTGCGCGTGGGACCGGAGATGCCCGCCGAGATCTTCTTCTCCTGCACGTCGCCCGGGTTGCGCGTCAGCAGCAGCCAGATGGTCTTGGTGCGGCGGTCCTGGACCGGCGCGGGATTGCCGATGGTGTCCGGTCCGAAATCGGCCACCATGACGGCTTTCGACCAGGTGCGGCCGCCGTCGGCGCTGCGTTTCACCACCGTATCGATGTCGCCCCAGTCGCTGGAACTGTTCTTGCGGGCCTCGGCGAAAGCCAGCAGCGTCCCGCGGGCGGTCTGAAGGATGACGGGAATGCGGTAGGTGTGATAACCGTCCTGCCCGGCCGTGAACACGTCCACGGAGGCCAATGCCGGATCGGCGTCCGGCGGCAGCGCTGCCATGGCAGGCAGCCAACACAGGAAGAAGAACAGATGTCTCATGTGCTTCGGCCTTACGTCTTGACTCAAGGCAACACCGATACTTCGATGGACGACGGGGCATCCGCCGCGCGGTATACCCGCTGGGTCGCCTTCTGGAAATCGCTTTCCACCGCTTCGCTCAGGCGCACGAATTTCTGCGGGTTGCGGTCCACCAGCGGGAACCAGGAGCTTTGCACCTGGACCATCACGCGGTGGCCGCTGCGGAAGCTGTGGTAAATGTCCGGCATGGTGAACTTTACCTGTGTGACCTTGCCCGGCTCGAAGGCGGCGGGATTTTCGAACCCGTTGCGGTAACGGCCGCGGAAGGGCTCGCCGCGCACCAGTTGCTGGTAGCCGCCCATGCGCACTTCGGTGGGGTTGGGATGGGGATCGGGGTAATTGCCCGGATACACGTCGATCAGCTTGACCACCCAATCGGAATCGGTGCCGGTGGTGGAGACGCGCAGGTCGCAGCGGACAGGTCCGGCCAGGGTCATATCCTCTTCGAGCGGTTCGGTCTGGTAGACCACCACGTCCGTGCGGCGGGCGGCGAAGCGCTGGTCCGAGGTCATGTAGTTGTAGGTCATGCCGGGGTGCACCTCGCCGGTGAACGGTACCGGCCTAGCGGGGTCGCTCACGTATTCGTCGAACCCGGCGCCGCGCGGCGGCTCGAACTTCAGCTTTCCGCCGGCCCCGAAATACAAGGTCCGTGCGGCGGCGGCTTTGGGCGGCCACGCATCGTGCCTGCGCCACTGGTTGCGCCCGGTCTCGAACACGTAGGCTTCCGGCAGCTTGGGATCCGCTTTGTCCTTCAGGTAGTGAGCGAAGAAGGGCAGCATGATCTCGTCGCGAAAGAATTCCGAGGTCTCCGAGTTGAACCGCACGTCGCCCAGGCGGTCGCCCTCCCGCATCCAGCCGCCGTGAGACCAGGGACCCATCACCAGCGTGTTCACCGCTCCGGGGCTCTGCCGCTCGGCGGCGCGGTAGCTCGCCAGCGGCCCGAGCAAATCCTCGGCGTCGAACCAGCCGCCGACCCACAGCATGGCCGGCCGCAGGTTCTTGAGGTGGGGCGGTGTTGCGCGCGCCTTCCAAAACTCGTCGTAGCGGTCGTGCTCCAGAACTTCCTTCCAGAAGTCCGCCTGGGTTCCGAACAGGGCCGGATCGATGTTGCGGAGCGGCCCGAGGCCGAGGAGATAGTCGTATCCGTCCGGCGTTCCCGCGTCGAACCGCGGCGGCGGCATGCCTCCCGGTTCCCGCCACGGCCGTCCGAAAGAGACCAGGAAATTGAAAGTGTGCGCCAGGAAGAGGGCGCCGTTATGACGCCAGTCGTCGCCTAGGAACCAGTCCGCGATGGGCGCCTGCGGCGAGGCCGCTTTAAGTGCCGGGTGCGCGTCGATGGCGGCCATGGCGGCGTAGAAACCCGGGTAGGAGATGCCCCAGATGCCTACGTTGCCGTTGTTGTTGAGGGCGTGTTTCACCAGCCAGTCGATGGTGTCGTAGGCGTCGGTGGATTCATCCACGTCACCCGGCCCGTGCTTCACCGGGATGTAGGGCCGCACGTTGACGAAGCGGCCCTCCGACTTGATCCTTCCGCGCACATCCTGGTAGGCGAAGATGAAACCCTCCCTCATGAACTTCTCCAGGCTGGCGCTGAAGGCGGTGTAGTTGTCCGCGCCGTACGGGGAAACCGTGTAGGGAGTGCGGATCAGCAGCACGGGGTAGGTCTTGGATGTGTCCTTGGGCACGTAAACCGCGGTGAACAAGCGCGCGCCGTCGCGCATCGGAATGCGGTATTCGTACTTGGTGTAGTGCGACAGGAAGTAATCGCGGCGCTCCGCTTCCGTGCTCTTGGGGGGAGCCGCGGTCTGCGCGCACAGCGGCAGGCATGCCGCGAAACAGGCGAGGGCGATCCTCCACATGCCGCAAGTGTAGCAGTGTAGGATAGGCTTTAGCCTCATGCCGAACGATCCCCAGCTTACGCGCCGCGAGGCCCTTTCCATGCTGCTCGCGCCCGCCTTGGTCCGGGCCGCCGCCGCACCGCGCCCCAACATCGTGATCTTCCTCTCCGACGATATGGGCTGGGACCAGCCCGGCTTCAACGGCGGCAGGGAGGCGCCCACTCCGCACATCGACTCCCTCGCCCGCGACGGCGTGAAGATGACGCAGTTCTACGTGCAGCCGGTCTGCACGCCTTCGCGCAGTTGCCTGATGACGGGCCGCTACGCCTGGAAAACGGGAACCGAGCGCCGTCCCTCCACCATGTCCAGCCAGGGCATGCTGCGCGACGAGCGCACCGTGGCGGAAGCGCTGCGCGACGCGGGCTACGCCACGTGGATGACCGGGAAGTGGCACCTGGGCGAATGGCAGACCGGACACCTGCCGCGCGCCCGCGGCTTCGAGCACCACTACGGTTTTTACGGCGCGCTGATCGACTCCTTCCTGCACACGCGCGAAGGCATCCTGGACTGGCACCGCAACGGAAAGCCGGTGGTGGAAGAGGGCTACTCGACGTTCCTGCTGGCCAACGAGGCCAGCCGGCTGATCTCGAATCACGACGGCAAGCGGCCGTTCTTTCTTTACCTGCCGTTCAATGCCGTCCACGGGCCGAACCAGGCGCCGCCGGAATATCTGAAGAAGTACGAGCACCTGAAGCGCACCGGGCCGCAGCGCGCGCAGCTCGAGTGCATGGACGTGGCCATCGGACAGGTGCTGAAGACGATTCGCGACAAGGGCCTCGAGAAGAACACTCTGGTCATGTTCGCCAACGACAACGGCGGGCCGGAGCGCATGACCACCAACGGGCCCTATCGAGGCTTCAAGTCGCACTACCACGAGGGCGGCATCCGGGTGCCAGCGGTCATGCGCTGGCCGGGCCGCATCAAACCGGGCAGCGTGACCGATGAGATGCTGCACGTGGTGGATGTTTTCCCGACTCTGTGCCGGCTGGCGGGAGCCAACGCCGCCAAGGGCCTGCCGCTCGACGGCCGCGATGCCTGGGAGACCATCGCCTCCGGAGCGCGCTCGCCGCGCACGGAGATCGTCCATTCGCTCCAGGTGATCCGCGGCGGGGACTGGAAGCTGATCGAGGAAGGCGCCGCCTACTATCAGTGGGAGAAGCAGCCGCTGCAACTCTATAACATCCGCGAAGATCCCTCGGAGAAACGCAACCGGGCCGCGGAGCATCCCGGGATTGTGGCCGAACTGCGCGAGCGGCTGGCGTATCACCGCAAGTTCGCGCGCGAGGAAGAGCCGCCCGAGCGCATCCCCGAGAAGCCGGCCGTATACGGCGAGAACGAAAACGCCGAGTTCGGCGCCGGGATCCGGGAACGCGCGAAGGCGCTCGGATGGGAAGAGCAGGACACCAAGTCGCAGCGCAAGAAGCGCCGGCAGTAGAAGACGGCGTCCGCCCCCTACCAGTTCAATCGCGTGGCGAGCTGCACGCGCCGCGCGTTGCGTGCCGAGGTCGGTTGCAGGAACAGCGGATCGATCTGCGCGCCGGTGTTATCGAAGCGGGCCTGCTGGCTCACGTTCGAGAACTGCGTGTGGTTCAAAGTGTTGTAGGTCTCGAAGCGGAGTTGCAGCGACTTGCGCTCGCCCACCCGGATGTTGCGGTAGAGCGACAGGTCCCAGTTCTGGAAGCCGGGGCCGCGCAGCACCCCCACCCCCGCATTGCCGAACGTGCCCCGCACCGGCGCCGCGAAGCGCTCGAGCGGCGGGGCCTTAGGGTCCGCCACCTGGATGCGCGATTTCTCCGAGGGCGTGCCGGAAATATCCGTGCCGCTCACCAGCGCGTAGCCCGGGGTGAACGGCGCGCCGCTGGTCATGCGGGTGACGCCGGAAGCCTGCCAGCCGTCCCCCATCGTACGAAGGATGCCCCGGCGCCGCACCCTCGGCAGGGTCCAGTTGTAGCGCAACGAAAACACGTGCGTGCGGTCGAAATCGAGCGGACCGTAATTGTAATGCCGCGGCGCAAAGAACGGGCTCACTTTGGTGGTGTCGCTCTTGGCCGTTCCCAGCGCTTTGCTGAAGGTGTACGCGCCGCCGAACTGAAGCCCCCGGCTCATGCGGCGGTTGAAGCTCGCCTGGAGGGAGTTGTAACTCGAGGTGGAGGCGAACTCGTAAACGTTGATGTCGCCGAAAGCCGGTATGGGCCGCAGGAAATTGTTCGCGTAGGCTTTCTTGGTGGTCGGGTCGATGTTTTCCGGGTGCACGTCGATGTGGGTCGCGCCGATGGGGATGGCGTTGACGTTTCTCTGCCACAGGCAGTGGCGGCACACGGAGCCCACGTAGGACACGTCCACGATCATGCCCCGGCCGAACTGCTGCTGGATGCCGAAGCTGTAATTGTAAACGGTGGGCAGGTGGTTGCGTCCCACCAGCGAGGTGACGGCGGTCGGCGCCAGGATCCCCATGCCCGCCGTCTCGGCAAGATTTTCGAGCGTCCCGAAGTAGACGGTGGGCTCCATCACGGTTGGCGGATTGCCCAGCAGGCCCATGGTGGGGTTGCCCATGATGCGGTCGTAGAACACGCCGAAACCGCCTCGCAGCGCGGTCTTGCCGTAACCGAAGGGGTCCCAGGAGAAGCCCAGGCGCGGCGCCAGGCTGAGGGCCGGCACCGAGTAGACGCCGCGCGGAAATCCGCCTTTGCCGCCGATCGCCATGCCCACCGCGGGGTCGCCCACTTTGGGGACGAAGGTGCCGATCAAGCCCTCCGAGTACGTCGCCCCGGAGAGCGGGTCGAGCGCCACCTTCTTTCCCGCCGCGTTGAATGCGGGGCGCAGCAGCACGGGCGCCTTGCTCGCGTCGTAGAGCCAGGGCACGTAGGAAGCCAGTTGGTCGCGCGCGTCGTACTGCGGCATGTCGTGATAGAAGCGCAGCCCATAATCCACCAGCAGCCGCGGGCGGATGCGCCAGGCGTCCTGCACGTACCATTCGAAGTTCGTGAAGCGGTATTGGCCCTGCGGGTTCTGGTTGGCTTCCGTGTAGCTCTTGTAGATCCCCAGCAGGGCGTTCGACCAGGCGTAGTTGGTATCCAGCGGATTGTTGCGGTCGCGGTCGAAACTCACGTCGCCGCGCGTGTTCACGTTGGCGCTCTGGTCCTTGCGCGTGCGCTCCAGGTAGACCCCGAACTTGAGCATGTGGGTGCCGTGGATCTTGCTCAGGTTCTCCACCAGGCTGAAGATGGTGTTCGAGTTGTAGTACGGGATGCCTGCGTGCATCGATGGGTTCGCGTAATTCGGCACGCTCGAAAAGCTCATGCTGGGGATCAGTCCCGCCGGGTTGTTTTGCGGATACCACTGCGGGATCAGGATACCGGTCTTCGAGCGCGTTACGCGCTCCGGCGATTCCGGCGAGCCGTAGAGCTTGTTCTGGCTGGCGCCGAAAATGGTCTCGCTGAAAAGCGTGGGGCTCAGCGTCGCGGTGGCGTGCGCGGTGCCGCCCTTGCCCGGCCGCCGGTATCTGGTCTGGGTCAGCGGGAAATTTACGCTTCCGGTGACGAACTGCCCCCAGATGGGGCTTTGCTTATCCAGGCTGTTGGTGACCCGGATGTAGAACTGCACGTTCTGCGCGGGGGAGTAATCGACGCGGGCCGTTTCCGTGTGCCGCGGATAGGGGCCGCTGGAGGTGGAGATGTAATTCCACTGGTGCCGTCGCGAGGGCGCCGGATCGACGAAATTCGGCATGGGGAACAGGTTCAGAATCGCCTGCCCCACCGGCGTGAAACGGCTCGCCGGAACCTGGTTTCCCGGGAAGGCGCGTCCGCCGTCCAGCGGGTCGTTTACGGCGATGAGTTTCCCGTTCACGTCGAAGGTCTGTGAGAAATCGCCCGCGCGTTCCAGCGCCGTGGGCACTCGCACCGTCTTGGTGCCGTTATCGATGCGCTGCCGCTGGATCTCCTGGGAGAAGAAGAAGAACAGCTTCGAGCGGTCCCGGTTGAACCTGCCGGGAAGGTACACCGGACCGCTCACCGTGTAGCTGAAAATGTTGTAGCGGTAGGGCGGCCGCGGCACCCCGTTGCGATTGTTGAAGAAGTTGTTCGCCGAGTAGCTCTCATGCCGGTGATACCAACCGGCTGAGCCGTGGAACTGCTTCCCGCCGCCCTTGGTAATCACGGTGATGGCGCCGCCCGAGTTGCGTCCGTGCTCGGCGGCGTAGTTCGACATCAGCACCTTCACCTCGCCGATGGAGTCCATCGACGGCATGCTGTGCAGACTGCCGTTGGAGCCGGTGTCCATGTTGGAGACGCCGTCCACGGTCATGTTTTTCTGGTTGCTGCGCCCGCCCAGGATGTAGAGGTCGCCGATGCTGTTGGCGTTGGGCGCCTCGCGGCCGTCGCTCAGGTCCACCACGCCGGGCAGCAGGCCCACGGCGTCCATGAAATCGCGCCCGCGCAGGGCGATATTCTCCAGGTCTTCGCTGATCAGCCCGACGGCGCGATCGCTCGATCCAAGCTGCACCGGGGCCGCCTCCGCCGTGACCGTCACGGATTCCGAAACTTCGCCCACGCTGAGCGCGATGTTACGCAGCGAGCGCTGCTCGCCCGAGCTGATCTCGATACCCTCCTGCACGTGGCGTTTGAAGCCCGGAGCGGAGATGACGAGGGTGTAAGTGGAAGGCGTCAGGTCCGGAAACGAGAAGAACCCTTCGGGGTTGGTGCGGGTGGTGCGGGTGAAGCCGGTTTGCGCACTGGCGAGGGATACTTCCACTCCCGGGAAGACCGCACCCATGCTGTCCTGCACGGTGCCGGAAAGCGAACACGAAATGTTCTGCGCCGGTGCGGCGGAGACACAGAACAGCAAGGTCGCGAAGAACCGCCTCATGCGGCCCAGCATATCACCACAGAGCGGGTCCGAAATACGGGGGACTCAGCATTGGGAGCGGATCTCGGCGCATCCCGACAACCCGCCCACGCGCGCTTCCACGCGCACGCTCCGGTCCGGCCCGCGGCCGCCGTAGGCGATTACGTAGCGGTGCAGCATCCCGATGCACAGCCGCTCGATCAGCTCGGAAGCCTCCTGGGCGGATCGCGCCGCGCAGTAGGCGCCGCCGGTGGCGCGGCACAATCCGTCGAGTTCCGCGCTGCCTTCCGGGGGTGCGATGCCGTGAATCTCCACGCGGGCCGCGCGCGCTTCCATGACCAGCCGGGCGCGCTCGTGCCCGAGCGGCCCGGGATCGCCGGCGAACACCAGGTGACGCCCGCCGCGCATGGGGGTCAAAGTGGAGAGCAGGCGGCCCAAGACTGCGGCGGCGCCGCCCTGGTTGTTCCCGGACGCGGCGATAGCGGCGGCCAGCGCGGCCAGGCCGGCGGTGAGGCGCGCCGGGTCCGCGGGCGCCGCCGCCGCGCCGCGGGGGGCGTACTTCAGCACCGCCCAGGTATCCTCGGCCCGCCTCAGCCGCGCGCAGCGCAGCAGGGTGTCCTCGATGGTGCGGCGCCAGGGATCGTTCAGGTCAAGCCGGCGCGGAAGGGCGAAACCTACGGCCAGCGCCTCGGGGGGCTCCGCTTCCAGGACCTGGTAGTCGGTCACCATCTCCCCGTTCCGCTCGAGGAGGAAACCGGTCGGCGCCACTTTCACCGGGCTCCACTCCGCTGCGGAAACCACTGACACGGCCAAACGGCGGGCTCCGGGAGCGGCGTTCCAGGCGCGGAAGATGGCCACCTTGAGAGCCGGTTCCGGTTGGGGTTGCCGCCGTATGCAGGAGACCGCCCGCAACGCGTTCTGCCGCACCCGCGGGTCGGGGTCGCGCAGCAGGCTGTTCAACGCGGGAAGGAAGCGCCGGTCCCCGGCGCGGCCCATGCACCAGGCCGCCGTGGCCCGTTCCGGGGCATCGCCGGCGGCCATTCTCGCCAGGGCGGCGATGGATCGCGTGTCGCCCAGTTCATACAGGCCGACGGCGGCATTGCCGGCCACGCGCGGCTCCGGGTCCGCCAGGGCCTGTGCCAGGATAACCCGGGAGATCGCCGAGTCGTCGCCCCAAAGCCCTTCGATGATATTGGCGCGTACCCGGGCATCGTTGTCGGCGAACTGGCGCCCCGCCCACTGCCCGGACCGGTTGGCTTTGCCCAACAGCAAGGCGGCTTTGGAGCGGACGCGAGGGCTGGCATGTCCCAGCAGCGGTGCGATCAGCGGCCCCAGCCGTGCGCCTTCCGCCAGGCCCTCGAGCACGTCGAGCAGGCGGGAGGCGGTCTCGTCGTCCGCGCCATAATCGAGCCGCTGCGCCAGTTTCCGGTCCAGTTGGGGATCTATTTCGGCGGCATCGCGCGCCAGTTCCAGGGCCTCGGCGGCGCTCAGGCTGCGGTCCGCCAGGGCTTCGAAGAAGGTGTCGCGCGCCAGCAGCAGGCCGGCCGCCCGCCTCCGCGCGCCGGCGTCGCGCGTCCCGCGCCAGGCGGCCAGCAGGTCCGGCGCCGGGCTCATTTCAGGAAATCGAACAGGCTGGTGCGCGTCATTTGGGCGCGGGCGGAGAGCGCCGCGCGTTCGTTCAGTTGCGCCTGGTTGAATTCCAGGATGGCGCTGGTCATATCCGTGTCCTCCAGGTCGCTGAGGGCGCTCCTCAGGCGCAACCCGATGCGCGCCGCGTCCTCGAGCGCGGAGGCGATGCGGTTCTCCGCACCTCCGTAAAAAGCCTCCTGCGTGTTCAGGTGGGCGCTGGCGTCGCGAACGGCCGCCAGCGCGGTCGCGGTGGCGGCGGCGTCACCCGCTTCCAGCGCCACCCTCAGGCTCTGGAGCGCCGCGAACACGTTCGAGGAGGTCACTGCGCCGGCGCCGTCGCGGTCGTCGAAAATCTGCTGCGCCGTTTTGCGTACGTTGAAGGTGGTGCCGGAAGGATGCTCCACAACGCGCGTGGCCCCCGAGGTCTGCAACTGTTCCACGCCCGTCCCGGCCACGGACAAGTCCAGGCGGTAGGGCGGCGTGCCGTCCTGATCTCCGCCGAACAGGTAGCGCCCTTCCGACATGGTCTGGCTGAGCGCCACCATCTGTTCCTGGAGTCCGCGCACCTGCCCGGCAAGCAGGCGCCTGCGTTCGTCGCTGGCCATGGCGCCGGCGCCTTCGACCGCCAGGGTGGCCGCGCTGGTCATCAGTTGGATGGCGCGCGCCAGCACGCCGTCGGCGGTGGCGGCCTCCGATTGCGCCCGTACGAGGTTTAGCCGCACCTGCTCGTTCCGCCCGATTTCGGCGCGCAGTTGCAGCACCGCTCCGATGTCGTCCGGTGTGTCGGAGGCGACATCCATGCGCTTGCCCGAAGATATCTGGCGCTGCGCCTTGGCAATGCGCGCCTGGATGCGCTCGAGTTGGCCGAGAAAGGCTTCCGCGGAAGGATCGAGGTGGCGTATCATCGCAGCAGGTTCACCGTGACCTCGGTCATCTCGTCGAGGACCGAAATGATTTTTGCCGCCGCCTGGTAGCCGCGCTGGATCTGGGTCATGGTGATGGCCTCCTGGTCCAGCGAAACTCCGGAAAAGGTCTGTCGCAGGCTGCGGGCCTGCGCCGTGGTCTGGACCGCCAGGTCCTGATCCTGGCGGGCGCGCTCGAGTTCCCGTCCCAGGCCGGAAGCCAACCCCGCGAAGAAGACCGGGTAGGGCACGCCGTCAAGCATGTCTTCGGCCGCCTGCGGCCGGTTCAACGCGGCCAGCTTCAGCGCCGTGCCGTTGCTCCCGTAGGGAGGTCCCGGATCGGCGGCCGCCAGTTCGCCGGCCGGCAGATCCTCGTTCAGCCGCAGCGAGGAAGCCGCGGCGGTGGGATCGTCCGGGTCCAGGAGGAACAGGTCCATGGAGGGCGCCGTCCCGGCGTCTGTTTCGCCCGCGGCGAGCAGGGCGTTGACGCGCTGGGCCACCGCCTGCGCCAGCCGGTTCAGCTCGCCCTGCCGTGAGCCGTCGCCGAGCAGGTTGGGCACCGTCTCATTGCGAACCTGAAGCAGGCCGCCCAGGCGGCCCGAGTCAAGCTTCCCGGTGACCTCCGCCCCGCCGGAGTCGAGCACCGCCACGTGCGGCGCGCCGTTCGGATAGAGCGGGTCCTTGACGGTTCGCGCCGCCAGTTCCAGCGGGTAGACGTGCCCGCCCACCACCAGCGGCACGCGGCCGCCGGCCAGCACCGTGAGGGCGCCGTCGCCGGCCTGGAGCACCGAAACGCCCACCAGCTCCGACATCTGTTCGAGCGCCGTGTACATGCGCGCTTCCAGCCCGCCGTCGTCGCGGTCTCCGCTGCGGCGGCGGCCGTTGAAATCCGCCAGGTCCGCGGCAAGCTGGTTGATCTGATCCACGGTCTGCGCCAGCCGCAGGCCGCTATCTTCGGCCACGCCTTCCACCAGCGCGGCGGCGTCGCGGAAGTTCTGGCCGAGGTCGCGCGCGCGGTCGAGCACCGCCTGGCGCGCGTTGCTGTCATTGGGCGCGAACGCCCAGGCCGAGAAACTGGCGAAGAGCCGGTTCAAGGCCCCGGGGATGCCGGTTTCGCCGGAGATGTCGAAGGCGCTTTCGATGCCCGCCAGCAGCTCCGCCCGCGCGGCGTGCCGGCCTTCGGCCTCCAGTTGCCGGCGTACGTTCTGCTCCATGTAGGGGTCGCGCTCGCTGCGCGGCGGCCGCGCGGCCACCCCGCCCGGCAGGCCATCGACCGGAGAGAAGGGCAGCGCTACCAGGTCCGCGCGCTGCCGCGCGTAGCCCGGCGTGGAGGCGTTGGCCACGTTGTTCTGCGTCGTTTCGAGCGCCTGCTCGAAGGCGCGCAGGGCGCCCGCCGTGGTCCTGAGGCTGGCGAGCAGAGACATGTCAAGCCTCCAGGGAAAGTTGCGGCTCCGAAGACGGGGCCACCGGCTCGCCGTGCGCCCCGTACCCGCCGCCGCGTTCGATGGCGCGGCCGTAGACCTGCGCGGCCTGCTGGGCCAGCCGCCGCGCCACGCGCCGGCGCGGCTGGTCCAGCCGGACGGCCTGCACCAGGCCGGCCGCCCGCTCGAGTTCCGCCGGGCTGGCGCCCCGCAGCAGCCCCAGCAGATCCTCCGCCTGCGCCACTTTACACCTCCCTCTGCTCCAGCAACGCCCGCGCCAGCCGGCTCTCGTCCACGCGATACTGGCCGGCGCCGTACTGTTTCGCCAACTCCTCCACCCGGCTCCGCTGGCCGACCGCCAGCGCGTCCAGACCCGCCCGGATCCTTGCGGCCAGCCCGGAAAGCTCCAGCCGGTCCTCGCCCTCGCCTGGCGCGCGTCCGGTTCCGGCGCGATGCGCCGGCGCCGCGGCTTCTTCCAGACGCCCGGCCCGCGGCCCGGTCACGTTGCCCGATTCGATTCTCATCGGCTTCTTATCGGCGGAAATGGGAAAAAGTTTACTAGGCGCCGGCCGCGGCCAGATCGAAGGTGCGCAGCTTGGCCGCCAGCGTGGTCCGTTTCAGGCGCAGCATGTCCGCCGCCGCCTTCTTGTTGCCTCCGGACTTGCGTAGGGCCTGCTCCAGAAGGCTGCGCTCGATGGAACTGACGGTACGCTCGAAATCCAGTCCTTCATCGGGCACCGCAATCGAGAGAGCGCGCGCCACCGGCTTGCGAACCGCCGCCGCCTGGTCTGGAAAGTCCGACCAGTACAGGATATCGCGCTCGCCGCTCATGGTGACCGCCATTTCCACGGCGTTCTCCAACTGCCGCACGTTGCCCGGCCAGTTCTGGCGCTCCAGGCGCTCGAGCACCTCGCGCCCGATCTGCTTCACCGCCAAACCCTCGGCGCGGCATACCTTCTCCACGAAATGCCGGGCGAGCAGCGGGATATCGCCGGGCCGGTCGCGCAGCGCCGGCATGGAGAGCGGGACCACGTTCAGGCGGTAGAAGAGATCTTCGCGGAAGCAGCCCTGGCGCACGCGCTCGGCCAGGTCCACGTTGGTGGCCGCCACCACCCGCACATCGGCGCGCACGGTTTCCGAACTCCCCAGGCGCTGGAACTCGCGTTCCTGGAGCACGCGCAGCAGCTTGGCCTGCAACTCGAGCGGCACGTCGCCGATCTCGTCCAGGAACAGGGTGCCGCCGTTGGCCTGCTCGAACCGTCCGACGCGAGAGGCGATGGCGCCGGTGAACGCCCCGCGCACGTGCCCGAATAACTCGGCTTCCAGCAGGTGCTCCGGAAGCGCGCTGCAACTCACCGAGACCATGGGAAAGGCCGCGCGCGGGCTGGCCATGTGGATGGCCCTGGCCGCCATCTCCTTGCCCGTGCCCGTCTCCCCGGTGATGAGCACCGTGGCGCGCCGGGGTCCAACCAGCCGGATCACCCGGCAGATCTCCTCCATGGCGCGGCTGCGGCCCACCAGCAACCGCCGCCAGGGCTCGCCGCCTCCGGGGCCCGCGCTGCGCTCCCTGGAGCGCCGCTCCTCGGCGGCGGCCTCCACCAGTTCCTTCAGATCCTCGCCCCGCGGCTCGTCGCCGGAGACGTGCCAGGCTCCCAGGCGCGCCAGCCGGGCGGCGTCCTCCAGCCTCGCGCCTGAATCGGCCAGCAGCACGGGCGTCAAAGGGTTCACCCGCTGGATCTCCAGCAATAGCTCGGCTGCCGTCCATTCTCCCAGCGGCAGCACGGCCAGCACGGCGTCGGCACGAGACGCGGCAAGATAATCGAGCGCCTCCGGCACCCCGCTCAGGTGCTCCACTTCCAGGCCGCCGCCGATTCCGGGTGCGCTTTGCGGCGTCACGCCGATCCGTACCAGTCGCAAAGGGGTCATTCCGTAGAAACATCGGAGGTGGCGGGAAAACTCTTTAGCGGGCCGCTTCAGTACCGGGACTTGACTTCCCGGACCAGCACATAAACGACGTTCTTCTGGGGGATTTCGGTGGCGAAGCGGACCGTGGTATGAGGCGGGATGTCGTCCACACGGGCCACCGCGGCCCCCACCTGCGAGCCCTTCGCATCGGTGAGGTCCACCGTCACTTCCGCCCCGCTGAAGCGCATGTTGGTGCTGTTGCGCAGCAGGCCGGTGATGTGGTGGGGAATGGCCTTGCGGTCCACCCCAACCTCAACGATCTGCAATTCCGTGCTCTGATTGATGCGGAAGTCCTTCGGAACGATTTCAGTGCGGGCCGCCACATCCGCGGCGCTGGGTTCCGAGGGAGGCCTTTCGGCCGCCGGCGGAGGGCTCAGCAGGGCGTACAACGCCACCCCGGCGGCGATGGCCGGCGGCGCACCGATCGCCAGCCCGATCCACAGCTTCTTCTTCCACGTCCTGTGACTCAGGTAGAGCGGGTCCGAGGGCATGGGACCCGACAGCAACCTGTCCCACCACTGGCGCAAACGGCCCGCTGAACGTGATTGGTTCGGTGTCAAGTGCGCCGCCCTGTGCCATTATAATGCGTGCCGCCGCCGGGGAATACCATATTTCCTGGAGCCCGGCGGCGCCGGCGGCAGTCTTCCAGGTACAGTCGCAGATAGCTGGCCGTGATGTAGGCCTCCGGCGGAAAGCCCATGGCGGCGGCGCGGCGGTCGATCCAGGCGGGCTCGCCTTCCAGTTCCAGAAAACAGCCGATGGGCGTCTCGTCGAGAGCGGCCGCTCCGCTCCCGTCGCCGAACTCGGTACGGAACTTCTCGTAGCGGAACACGGCCCGGTAGCCGAGGCGCTCCAGGATGAGCCGCGCGGCGGCCGGGTCGTCCAGCGCGGATTCGATCTCCTCGCGGCTCTTGTACCGCACCGCCGTGGCCGGTCCCTTGTAGGTCAGCAGGCCGCGCCCGCCCGTCTCGCGGACGCGCAGCAGCGACCGCGCCCGCCGCAGCGTCCCGCGCGCCGTGTCGAACACCAGGTTGACTTCGAACGCACGCCGTCCGGTGACGCGCAACCCGGCGCGGCGCAGCAGCCGCCGTCCCTCGGCCGGCGACGCCACCGCCAGCTTGATCTCGATTTCGCGCCCGGAAGCACGGCTGCCGCTCATGAAAAAGACTGGTACGCCCGGCAGGAGTCGAACCTGCAACCCTCGGCTCCGAAGGCCGATGCTCTATCCAGTTGAGCTACGGGCGCGCGCCTGACCCGATCATAACAGGACTGCGCGGCGGAGGGGGCGGAACCTATGGTAGCACGAATGTGAAAATCGTATTACACTCAAGCTCTAATGACGAACCGCGGAATCAACCTGGGGTTCGTGATCCTCGCCATCGCCGCCATGGCGCGGTGCCAGGACCCCAGAGACATGCCGACCTACGTGGTGGACGTGGTCACCGACACGAAAATCCCTCAACAGCAAAAGAACGTCACGCAAAAGGTGATGGTTCTCGATAGCGCCGATTTCAGCCAGGTCACCACCGCGAACCGGAACATCGCCGAACTCCTCCTCTACCAGCCCGGGGTGGCGGTGACGGTGCTCTCGCGTAACGACGCCAACTGGGGCTCCTATGGCGGCCTGGGGCCCAAGTACAACGCCTATCTGCTGGACGGGCTGCCCATCGACGGCTTCGTGGACACCATGAGCCTGGACGCGTGGGCCTTCGAGCGCATCGAGACGCACCAGGGGCCCGCGTCCGTACTCTACGGCAACTATCTGAGCATGGACTTCGCGGGGAACCAGGCTCCGCTGGCCGGCATCACCAATCTGGTGCTGAAGGACCGGATCGACAGGCCCATGACGCGCGTGCTCGCCGGCGGCGGTTCGTGGAACGCCCTGAACGTCCGCTTCTACCACCAGGACCGCAAGGGCAGGCTGCACTACTTTTTCGGCGTGGGCCACGACCAGTCCGATTACACCGACTACGGCACGGCGGGGTCGTGGCTGAATATCCTCCAGGACCCGTCGTACAAGAAGACCAAGCTGTACGGCAAGGCAACCTGCTTTCTCGGGCGGGAGGAGCACAAGATCTCGTTCTTCGCCCAGCACACCATCCATGACGGTTTCGCCGGCCGGCCTAACCGCGATTACGGCCACGGCTACACCACGCTCAACGCCGTGTACAGCAACCAAGTCAACAGCCGTCTCACGGTTCAGGCAAAAGCCGGCTTCCGGAACTACGACCGGCGCTGGGGCGAGGATAACTACCCCAACAACCTCCTGCTGCGGGAGCACGCGGGCGTCGGGCAGAGGGTCTTCCCGGCCGACCTCACCTTCAACCTGCGGCACTCGGGCGAGAGCGTATTCACGGTGGGAGCGGATTCGCAGTACGCCACCTACCTGACGTACTCGGAGGCCAAAGGCCCCAGGGCGCCGGGCAATGACGCCTCCGCGCTCAGCGCCGGGCTGTTCTTCCAGGAGAAGTACGTCGCGGGGAACTGGGTTCTGCGCGCCGGGGCGCGGGCCGTGCGGGCGGGCAGTTCCTACAATCTGCTGGACGGCGCCATCCCGGGTTTGCGGGAACGGTCCTGGAATCGCATGCTCTGGAGCGGCGGGGCGCGCTACAACTTCTCGAAGCGGTTCGCGCTCTACGCGAACCTGGGCAGCAGCTTCCTTCCCCCGGCGGCGAAATCGGTGGGAGGCACGCTGAGCGCCGCCGACCGCGGCATACCCGGCCGCAACGGGCAACTGCCCAACCCGGGGCTGCGGCCGGAGAGCGGCCTGGGAAGCGATTTCGGCGCGGACTTCCGTCCCGCTGAACGGGCGATTTTGGGAGTGCGCCTGTTCTACAACCGCGTCAACGACGCCATCGTGGAGAACGTGGTCAGCAACACGCCTTCGCAGAGCATGTCGGTAAACGCCGGCAGAGCGCGGTCCCACGGATTTGAGATTCCCTACCAGCAGGACCTGACGGATCGCGTGCAGGTGTTCGCCAACCTGACCCGCACGTTTACGCGGGTGAGCAGCCCGCTCGACGCCGATCAGAGCGGCGCGGCCATCCCCTTCGTTCCGGACTACGCGGCCAACGCCGGCTTCAGCCTGCGGATGCCCCGCGAGTTCACCGTGTCTCCGTATCTGCACGCCGTGGGGACTTACTTCGACAGCACCTCGAAGAGCGGGCGGGGACGTTTCGGTCCGTACCGGATTCTGAACCTCAAGCTCGAAAAGACGCTGTCCCGCACGGACGCGTATTCGACGGTCCTGTTTACCGACCTGAACAACCTCACCAACCGCAAGTTCGAAATGCCGTGGCAGTTTCGCGACCCGGGCTTCAACATTTTCGGCGGGCTGGAGTTCCGTTTCTGATGCGGTACGGCTGCTGTGCGGTTCTCGCCCTCCTCTGCGCCTGCCGCCCGCCTGACCCCGGAGTGGCGCTGGAGGTGTTCGCCGTAGGGCCTGGCGAGGGGCAGGACAGCGTTCGCTACCTGCGGCGCGTCGCCGAAATGCGGCGTTCCGGCGCCGGCCCCGACGCCCTGGCGCGGGAACTGACCCGCGATCTCGGCGCGCCCGCGATCCTTCACTCGACGAGCTGGCGTTGGGAGAAAGACGCCCGGGTTGTCCTGACCTACCTGGCTTACTACGACAAGGCGGAGTTTCCCGGGAATCCGGTGGAGCTGCCCTGGGGCAGGCTCGCGCCGCCTCCGGCAACCGATCCCCAGCGTCCGCGCCCGGCCCGCATCCGGGAGGAGGACGTGCTCGCCCACGGACTGCGGCATTTCAGCTTCCTGGTCCGGTATGCGCGCGATGGCCGGCTGGCCGCGGCCCTCTCCCCGCGCAGCCTGGCGTTTTTCCGCGGCATCTGCGGCCAGCTTGCGGGCCGGCTCGAAGCGGCGCGCGAGTTCGAAGAGTGCGGCGCCGCCGCGGCGCGGTAAGATGAGACACCGTATATGGGCGGTGTCCATTGTTTCGGGCCGTTCCGGTACGACCCTGCTCAGCGGGTTCTTTTCCGGGAGGGAGAGCTTGTTCCCCTCGCGCCGAAAGCCCTCGACACGCTCCACGCGCTTCTGGAACGCCGCGGCCAGGTGGTGGACAAGGGCGAGCTGATGAAACTGGTGTGGCCGGACTGCGCCGTGGAGGAGATCGGCCTGGCGCGGAATATCTCCTTATTACGCAAGGCATTGGGCGACGAGGGCGAGGCCTGCATTGAAACCATCCCGAAGCGGGGGTACCGGTTCGCGGCCCAATCCGGCGCCGCCTCCGCCGCCGCGCCGCCGCGGGTGCGATGTGGAGGGCGGGCTGCATTGCTGGCGGGTGTGACGGTGCTGGCCGGGGTGGTCTATTGGCAGTTCTATCGCCCATCGCGGTACGTTCCGCCGTCGGGAGGATCCGCCAACCTGGCGGTGGTGCCTTTTGAGCGGCTGGGTGCGGATCCGGCGGCCGGCGAATTCTCCCAGGCATTCACGGAAACGCTGGTGGAGGAGATCTCGAAGCTCAAGTCCGTCCAGGTAATCTCGCCCAGCACCGTGCAGCGTTACCGCAGCCTGCGGATCCCGACCGCGATCATGGCGCGATTGCTCGGGCTGCACGTGGTGGTGGAGGGCACCGTTCAGAAATCGAATGGCGGTCTCAGGGTATCGGTGCGCCTTACCGATGTGCATTCCGGAAGGCTGATCCGGGCGGACGGATACGACGTCGCCACGGGGGACGCGCAGGCTCAGGCCGCGGCGGCGCGCACGGCGGCGGCGAACATCGGCCGGCATTTGGCGCGATAAAGAAATCCGAAGGATTTTCGAAGCTTCTTTCCGCTCCTTTCCAGGCGAGAATCGCCGTGGAGGTCCGATATGCGGGCATTGATCTGGGCGCCGAGAGCGCTCACCATCGCGTTCACGCTGTTCATCAGCCTGTTCGCCCTGGATTCCTTCGGTCCGGGGCGCAGCTTCTGGCAAGGGCTCGGCGCCTTTGCCATTCATCTGGTTCCCAGCTACGTGCTGATCGCCATGCTGATCGTGGCGTGGCGGCGGGAGTGGGTGGGGGCGGTGGTCGCCACGGCTTTAGGCGCCCTGTTCCTGTGGTGGAACGCGACGGTTCGTCACAACGCTACCGTGGCCGTCGTGATGATCGCCGGCCCGCTGTTCCTGATGGCGGCGTTGTTCCTGGCGAGTTGGCTGGTGAAGACGTTTCGTTCCTCCGCGTCGTGAAGGAACGGCGGACGGCTACCGCACCAGGCAGGGGCGCTTGTTGTCGAAGCGCCAACCTGGAACGAGGTACTGCATGGCGGCCGCGTCGTCGCGCGCGCCGAGATCCATCTGGCGATAAAGCGCGTGCGCCTGCTCCAGTTGCTCCATGTCCAGCTCCAGGCCGAATCCGGGGCGGTCCGGCACGGCGATCAGGCCGCCGCCGATCCGGTAGGGCTCGCGGGTGAGCCGCTGGCCTTCCTGCCAGATCCAGTGTGTGTCGATGGCGGTGATCGCGCCGGGCGCCGCCGCCGCCGTGTGGGTGTACATGGCGAGCGAGATATCGAAGTGGTTGTTCGAGTGAGAACCCCAGGTGAGACCCCACTCGCGGCACATCTGCGCCACCCGGACGGCGCCGCGCATGGTCCAGAAATGCGGATCGGCGAGCGGGATGTCCACGGCGTGCAGTTGGATGGCGTGGCCCATCTGGCGCCAGTCGGTGGCGATCATGTTGGTGGCGGTGGGGACGCCGGTGGCGCGGCGGAACTCGGCCATGATCTCGCGGCCGGAATAGCCGTTTTCGGCGCCGCAGGGATCTTCCGCATAGGCCAACTCGGTCTTGTGGGCGCGGCATAGCGCGATGGCTTCCTCGAGCGGCCACGCTCCGTTGGGATCGATGGTGATGCGCGCGGTGGGGAAGCGCGCGGCGAGGGCGGCAATCGCCTCCATCTCCTGGTCACCCGGCAGGACGCCGCCCTTCAGCTTGAAATCGTTGAAGCCGTAGTGCTCGCGGGCGGCTTCGGCGAGGCGCACGATGGCGGCGGGCGTCAGCGCCTCCTCGTGCCGGAGGCGATGCCAGGGGCTCGCCGCGGTGGGATCGCTCGAGTACGGCAGGTCCGTCTTGCGGCGGTCGCCGACGTAGAAGAGGTAGCCGAGCGCGGGCACCTCGGTGCGTTGCCGGCCCTCGCCCAGCAGGCTCGCCACGGGCACGCCGAGCGACTGGCCGAGAAGATCGAGCAGCGCGGCTTCGAGCGCGGTGACGGCATGGACGGTGGTGCGAAGGTCGAAGGTTTGCGGCCCGCGGCCGCCGCTGTCGCGGGCGGCGAAGTTCCGCTCGACGGCTCCGAGAATCTCGTTATACGCGGCCACACTCCGGCCGGTGACGAGCGGCCTGGCGTCTTCGAGCGTTTGCCGGATGCGCTCTCCGCCGGGGACTTCGCCTAAGCCGGTGCGGCCCGCCCCGTCCCGCAGCACGACCACGTTCCGCGTGAAGAATGGGCCGTGGGCGCCGCTGAGATTGAGCAGCATGCTGTCGCGCCCGGCCACCGGGACCACGAGCATTTCGGCAATCTGTTCCGTGCGCATAGGTAAAGCGCCATTGCAGCACAAACCAGGGCGGCGTTTCACGCTATGATTGGGACTTGACGCGACGGCACTTTTTCGAACTGGGCGGCGTGGCGGCGCTCGATCCCCGGCTGAGAGACGCGGCCGGGAAACTCGAATACCTCACGCCGGTCGAGCGCGGCTACGTGCTCGACAAGGGCAAGGCGGGGGTCGCCAAGTTGCCGCCCGAGAAACTGCGCGAGATCGGGCTGGTCCCGGAGTCGTGGTCCCTGGAAGTGGGTGTGGACACGGCCAGCGGCAGCGTAATCGAGCGGCCGGTCTCGCTCGATTGGAACGGCCTGATGCGGCTGGCGCAAAAGCACGCCGTCCGTTTTCTGCACGTCTGCGTCTGCACCAACGGCAACGATCCGTTCCATATGACGTTGTGGGAAGGAGTTCCGCTGCGCGAGGTGATCTGGCTGGCCGGGCCGAAAGCGCAAATCCGGCGCGTCTGCTACCAGAGCTATCACGCTCCGGGGCTGGGTCCCTTCCAGGCATCGCTTCCTCTGGGTCAGGTGCTCGAGACGCCGCCGGGGCAGGACCCGGTGGTGCTCGCCTACAAGATGAACGGCGAGGTGATGCCCGCCTCCCACGGCGGGCCCGTGCGGCTGGTGGTTCCGGGCACCTACGGCAGCAAGTCGGTAAAGTGGGTGCGGCGCATCGTGTTGACCAACGACTACCGGGCGAACGATTCCGACGCCGCCGACTTCAACAACGACGTGGAAAGCCCGCTGAAGACCCGGGCCAGGTTCATCAATCCGCCCAAGGAGGCCTCCGCGGGCGCGCCGGTTGCCTTGACGGGGATGGCGCAGGTGGGCGTCTCCGGGCTCGCCAAGGTGCAATACTCCTTCGGCAAGGACGAGTGGAAGGACGCCCAGATCCTCCCGCCTCCGGCGGATTGGGGCGGCGGACTGCCGGGCGGGAAACTGCCGCCGGACACCAGCGGCTTCGACCCGGGAACCGGCAAGCCGCGCCAATGGCCGCTGCGTTACGCGATCGTGCATTGGGCGGCGTTGATTCCGGGTTTGCCCGCGGGCGAGTACGAACTGGCCTGCCGCACCATCGACCTGAACGGCATCGCGCAGCCGATGCCGCGCCCGCTGCTCCGGACCGGCGTGACCGCCATCCAGCGGGTCCCTCTGGTGGTACGTTAAACCGGCTGCGCGCCTGCGAGCAGTCCTTTCAGGTCCTTGATCCCCACGCCCGCGCCCCGCGGGACGGTCATCTTGCCGTTGGCCACGCTGAGCGGCGGGTCGAACCAACTGCCATATCTCTCGGTACCGAGCTTGTACTCCTGGTAGCGGCCCGCGTCGGCGATCGCGGAAGCGAAGTGGAGCATGTAGACGAAGCCGAAGCCGCCGGAGATGTGGACGGTGGTGGGCATCTTCGCCAGGTGCGCCATGCGGGCCACGCGCACGGAGCGGATCAGGCCGCCGTAATAGAACAGGTCGGGCTGCACGATATCCACGCCGCGGTTGGCGATCATCCAGCGGAACCGCCAGTCGCTGTACTCCTGTTCGCCGCCCGCGATGGGGATGGTGAGCTTGTCCGCCACGATCTTGGTGTCTTCCAGGTGGTCGAAGGGGCAGGGCTCCTCGAAGTACACGGCCTTGATCTCCTCGAGCATGCGGCCGACGCGAATGGCCTGCGGCGGGTCGTAGGAGCTGTTGGAATCGGCGTGGATGTCGATAGCGTCGCCGAGCGTCTTGCGCGCCAGCGGAATCAGCTTGTCGGTGCGCCCGGGCAGGGCGTCGGCGTTGCGGCTCATGCGCCCGCCCACGCGGAACTTGACGGCGCGGGCCTTGGATTGCGCGACGAGTTTTTGCAGGTACTCGACCTCCTCCTCCGGCGTGCTGTCGCGGCGCCCGCTGGCGATGTAGAACGGGATCTCGTGCCGCACCACGTCGCCCACCAGCGCGCCCATGGGCTGGTTGGCGATGCGTCCGAGCAGGTCGAGGATGGCGAATTCGGCCCAGGCCTGCGGGCTCCAGAAGGCCAGCCCGTACATCTTGTAGTTGCTCTTCCAGCGGTAAAGTTCCCAGAGCAGGTTTTCCAGGTCGCGCGCGTCCTTGCCGATGAAGAACGGCGCCACCAGGTTGTTGAAGATCTTGTCCAGGTAATCCGGGCGATCCGCGTTGGGAAGCGAGACGCCCTCGGCGCCGTCCCTGGCGCGGACGTGGACGAGGTAATCCTTGCCCTTCTTCAGCAGGCGCATGGACTCGATGATTACGGGCGAACGGATCTGGGACACCCTCAGCACAGGGGCGTTCGCCGCCCGGTCGAGTTCGGCGAGCGGCGGCCCCGCCGCGCGCGCGCCGCGGGGCGCGGCGCCGGCGGCTGCCGCGCCGGCCAGAAATTCGCGTCGTTTCCAGTTCATGATCCAGCCTCCCGGTCCATACAGCTTATCGCAGGTTATCATGGGGACTCGCCATGAAAACTTCCGCAATCATGGAACAGCGGGGGAGCGCACTGTACGTGGCGCTCGCCTCGGTAGTGGCCGCCACGTCAGGCCTGCTGTTCGGTTTCGACATTGCCGTGATCAACGGCGCCATCATTTTCCTGCGCCAGCAGTTCGGCCTTTCGGAGGTGCAGACTGAAATCGCCGCCAGCAGCCTGCTGATCGGCTGCGTGTTCGGGGCGGCCTTCGGCGGTTCGTTGAGCGACCGCTTCGGGCGGCGCACCATGCTGATGGTTTCAGCGGTGTTGTTCGCGCTGTCCTCGTTTGGCGCGGCGCTTCCGCGCAACATGATCGAGTTCATGGCGGCGCGGTTCGCCGGCGGCCTGGCCATCGGCGCCGCTTCGGTGCTGGCGCCGCTGTACATCGCCGAGGTCGCTCCGGCGCGCAATCGCGGGCGGCTGGTGTCGCTCAACCAGATGGCGATCGTCACCGGCATCCTGCTGGCGTACCTGGTGAACTGGGGGCTCTCGTTCCTCGGCCCGGAAAGCTGGCGGTGGATGTTCGCCACCGCGGCCGTGCCCTCGGTGGCGTTTCTGGCGGCGCTGTTCTTTGTGCCGGAAAGCCCGCGCTGGCTGACGGAGGCGGGCCGGGAGGAGGAGGCGTACACGGTGCTGGCGCGCGTCAACGGCAGCGCAGCGGCCGGGCGCGAATTGGGGGAGATCAAGGCCGCCATCGCCGAGGAGACCGGCACGTTTTCGGAGTTGTTCCAGCCGGGGCTGCGCCGCGCCACGGTGATCGCGGTGGCGCTGGCGATTTTGCAGCAGATCACCGGGATCAACACGGTGCTGTTTTACGGCGCCGTCATTTTCAAGGAGCAGGTGGGCAACCAGAGCGACGCCGCGGCCATCGGCGCCAACGTGATCGTGGGGCTGGTGAATTTCCTGGCCACCATCGTGGCGCTGTGGGTGATCGACCGTCTGGGGAGGCGGCCCTTGCTGATGTTCTCCTCCGGCGTGATGGCGCTGTGCCAGGTGGCGCTCGGGGCGGCGTTCCTGCTGCAACCGCCCCCCGCCATGCTGGTGCTCGGCATCATGCTGCTGACGGCGGCGTCCTTCGCCGTGGGCCTGGGGCCGGGTGTGTGGGTGGTGCTTTCGGAGATCTTTCCCACGCGCGTGCGCGGGCGGGCGATGTCGATGGCGACGGTCAGCCTGTGGATCGCCTGCGTGGCGCTCACCGTGACGTTTCTGTCGCTGGCCAAAGCCGTCACGCCCACGGGCGCGTTCTGGCTTTACGGCTCGATGTGCGTGGTGACGTTCTTCGTGGTCTGGCGGGCCACGCCGGAGACCAAGGGCCGCACGCTGGAAGAGATCGAGCGGTTCTGGAAACGGTAGCCGTTACCAGTTCAGGCGAAGCCCGAACTGCAATGAGCGCGCGCCGTTGCCCGAGACCGAAGCGTCGATGATTCCGGTGCCCGCGCTGGGCGTCTTCGGCACGCCCGGCATATTCAGCGTGTTGAAGAAGTCCACGTTCAGCCGGAAGAAAGTGCGCTCGTTGACCGGGATCACCTTGAAGAGCGATGTACTGACGTTCCAGTTGAACAGGCCCATGGCCACCTGGTTGCGCCAGGGGTTCAGGTTGTCGTTGTACGAGGTGCGCTGGAGGCTGCCGTCCTTCATCCGGATCCAGACCGTGTTGCTGTCGTAATACGGATAATTCGGGTCCGATGGGCTCCCACCGTTGGCCGGCATGGCGATCAGGGGCACGTGCGAAGGCTTGTAATTCGAGGGCACGCCCATCACGCCGTTCGGCAATCCGGTCCGCGGGTCGGTGCTGTTGATGCGATTTGCCGGGATGTAGCCGTTGTAGTAGAGGTACCCGTCGAAGCAGGTCCCGCTGCGGCAGTCCTTGATGGGGTACTTGGTTCCGTAGATCTCCACCGGGTTGGGCGTGAGCCAGTTATCGGTGGGCAGCCACCACCAGGTGCTGGTCCACGAACCCTGGCCCGCCAACTGCCACCCGCCGATGATGCGATTCAGCACTGGGCCGGCGTTGCCCGCCAGCGGTTTGTTCTTTCCGAACGGCAGGTCCAGGATGTAGTTGTAGTTGATGCGGTGTTTCGGGATATCGGTGTCCCGCATGTAGAAGAGGAAGCGCGAGAGCTTGCTGAAATCCGTGGGGACCGCGTTGGGCATGTAGACGTTGGTGGAGGGCACAATCGAATCCGACCAGCCGTTGCCGCCCGCGCGGAAATTGTTGCTCATCACGTAGAACACCTGGAAGCCGTAGCCCTTCGAATAGCGCCGCTGCAACTCGAACTGGAAGCTCTGGGCGTTGGACCATCCCACCTTGCGGTACTCTTCGATATCGCCGTACACGGTCTGTTCGAAGGCGCGGGTCGCGGTGCCGGAGTAGATGCCGGTCGGCAGCGGCAGTCCCGTGGTGGAATACCAGATGAAGCTGCTGGGCGCCTGGTTGTACGAATAATACATGTCCATGCGCGAGCCGTGGGTGCCCACGTAGCCCGCGCGCGCCACGGTGTTGTCCCAGAGTTCGCGCTCGAAGGTCATGTTCCACTCGTGTGCGCGGGAAGTGGGCTGGTGCGGATCGAAATAGCTCACGCGGGAGTCGCCGCGAGCCACGGTGCCCGGCTTGTTCGTATCGATGACGTTCCGGCTGTTGACGCCGCCGATGTACTGCGGCGCCGAGCGCAGCCCCCAATTGGGCAGGGCGTCCGGCGTCTGGGCCGAACTGCTGATGGAGTAAGTGAACGCCGCCGTGGTGGGCGGGTTTGATCGCGCGCGGGCATCGAAAGCGCGCAGGGGCATGTCGTACGCATAAAGACCGTAGCCTCCGCGCACCACGAACGGGCGCCGGCCCTCGGTGAGGCGATACGCGAAGCCCGCCCGCGGGTTGAAGTCGAGCTTGTTGAGGTAGATCAGGGTGTCCGGCAGGCCGGCATCGGACGGGCGGCCGAACTTCATGCCGATGTTTTCGTAAACCTTGCGTATCGCGGGCGTGGTGGCGTTCTCCCGGTACATGGTGTCCCAGTCGGCGCCGTTGATCACGGTCTTGCTCTTCGGGTCGAAGCCGGTGATCACGCGGTTGGATTCGCGCAGGGGGATGTACAACTCGTAGCGGACACCCATGTTCAGGGTCAGGCGCGAGTTCACCCTGTAGTTGTCCTGGAAATATCCGGCCGCCGCGCCATCCCACCCGGTGTACCACTTGCGCACGAACTGCACACGGTAGCTGGCGAGCAGGCCGATAAACAGGTCCGCCGACTGGTGACCCGTGTAGGGTACGGCGGAGTACGCTGTTCCGGAAGTCGGGTCGAACAGGCCCGTTCCCTGGGCCGAGAACGAGTACGAACCCTGCACCATCTGCTGGTCGGGCAGGATGTTCAGCGCCTCGTAGCGCATGCGCCCGCCGAACTGGAACTCGTGCCGGCCGTAAATCTTGGTCAGGTTCTCGTCGAAGTTATAGATCTGGTTGATGGCGTTGCGCCGGTTGGCCGCAGTGATGTATTCCATGCCCACGCCGGTGCCGGTCATGTTCGGGAAGCCGTATTCGTTGAAGGGATTCGGCAGGCCGAGGGTGTCCGCCCACTTCTTGTTGTCGCCGACGTTGAAAAAGTTCAGGTCCTCGGAACTGACGTTGAACGCAGTCTCGGAGAAGAACGTGGGGGAGAAGGTGTGGGTCCAGTTGACGACGCCCGTGTGGTTGCGGATGGGGCGCCAGTTGCCGTTGGCGGACATATCCAGGGTGGTAGGGGAGTTGTTGTTGCCGGACTGCGCATAGGAGTCGCGCACGCCCTTCGTGTACCGCACGAACAACTGGTCGCGGTCGGAAATCCTGTGGTCTACTTTGGCCGTCAGCGTCCATTCCTTGCGGTTGTTGGGCGCCGGGTAGACGTAGTTGTTAGCCACCAGGGGATTGACGTTCGGCATGTTCGGCACCGGAGTCACGCTGTAGAGGTACTTGGCCAAAGGGCTGAGCCGGCTCATGGGGATCTGGTTGTTGACGTAGGGCACCCGAACCCACTTGTTGTCCGCCGAGCTGGTGCTCCAGGGGTCATAGAGCGTGTACCTGCGGCCGCTGCCATCCACCAGGCTGCTGAAGTCGCCTTCGCGCCACTCCATGCGGGGCAATCGGGCGCGCTTGGTGCCGGCGCTCATGTTGCGATACGCCTCCCAGGAGGCGAACCAAAAGGTCTTGTTCCTTCCGTTATAGATCTTCGGCAGGTACACGGGCGCGCCACCCGAGCCGCCGAACTCGTTGCGGACCAGGTGGGAGGGCCGCGAGGAAAAATCCTCGCGCGTGCGCGCCACGCCGAAGCCCAGGTTGTTGTTCCGGGCCACTTCGTAAAGCGTGCCGTGGAAGTCGTTCGTGCCGCCCCGCGTGTTGACGATGACCGTGCCGGGGCGGTTCATCTTCGCGGAGGAGTTGTTGGTCTCCACGCGGAACTCTTCAATGGTGTCCATGCCCGGCGGCCGGCCGGAGATCTCGCCCGTGTCGCGGTTGGCCAGCACGGCCCCATCCTGGAGGAACTCCACCCCCCACCGGATGCCCCAGACGCGCGGCACCATGGACTCGCCATCGATGCCCGGAGTGGTCTGCATGACCAGCGTCTGGAACATGCGGCCGCTGATCGGGAGCTGTTCGATGCGCGCCCGGTCGGTAACCTGCGCCAGCGTGGGCGCGGTGGTGGTCACCATCGGCACAATGTCCGCGGTGACGGTAATCGCCGTCGCCGCAGCGCCCACCTTCAGCACGGCGTCCACCACCGCCGTCTGGCCGGTTTGCAGCAGGAATTCGCTCTTGAATCCCTCCATTCCGGCAGCCTCGATAGCGATGGTCCACTGGCCGTTCTGAACGGACGGAAAGGTATAAAAGCCGACCTCGTTGGTCTTGGTCGTGTACTGCCGGGAAGTGGCCACGTGTTGGATGGTGACCGTGGCGTTGGGAACGACGGCCGATGAGGCATCCGTAACCGTCCCCTGAATCTTACCCAGCGTTTGCGCCGAGGCGAACTGCGCCGGCACACACAAGAGACAAAACAGGGTAAAAGCGGGTGATCTCATAGGTACTCGGTATACTACATCACCCGGGGGGGCGGCAACAACCGTCTAGTTGCACTCGGCCGCCAGCGGGCCGGCCAGTTCCTTGAGGAAGAACAGCCTGCCCGGCAGGGTGGGCATGAAGCTGCTCGGAACCCAGCGGCTGGGGCCGTAGCGCAGCGTCACCCACAGGCTCATGCCCTGCCACTGCATGCCGCGGCCGAGCGCGCCGTCGGCGCCGCCGATGATGCGGTCGGCCGCGAGGAACAGGCCGGGGCCGATGGTGTTGGCGCGCGCCGGCACGAGAGTCGTCCGGCTCTTGAAGCTGGTGACGGCGTTCTGCTCGATGGTGAGCGGATGCAGTTTGGCGCCGAGCCGGTGCGTCTGGCGCCGCCACTCCTCGTCGGTTGCGAACTCGGCGGCGAAGTGCGGCTCCCAGAAAGCGATGTGGAACACGCGCCCGATGCCGAAGATGACGTGCAGCTCCGCACCTTGGGCGCGCAGCGCGGAGATCCGTTCCGGGTAGGCGGGCAGCATCTCGCGGGTGGCGAAATGCCGCTGCGCCGCCGGCACCGTGAGCGCGCCGAGCGGCCCGTAGAAAGCGTCCTCCATAGCGAAGCGAAAGGCGCCGGGATTGTCCGGGGGCAGCGTGTTGCCATCGGCGTCGCTCCATTCGTCCATGTTGAAGCCCCACACGTGATCGCAGGAAACGCCCCACTCTTTCAGGAAGTACACCGCCCAACGGTACATGCCCATGGGGCCGACGGGCAGGATCAGGGCAAGCTTGCGGCCGGCTTCGCGCGTGCGGCGGATCTGCTTGGCGATTTCGTGTCCGAGCATGGTGTCGAAATCCGCCAGTGTTCCGCAGGATACCGGCTGAAATTCGGGGTGCCACCAGGGCTGGCGGTCGAGGATGGACTCCGGCGCATGGGCGCAGCAGGCGTCTATCCGGCCGAGGTCCCACCCGGCGGGGAAGAAGTTCTCTAGCAGCGAGCCTTCGAGCGTGCGGATCAGGTCGATCATCACTCCAGTATGCCTGGAATTTGACCGGATTACTCGGCGGCTGTCTTGCTGTCGATCAGGCGGCGGATCCCGGCGATGAACTCGGCGACGCCCTTCGCGCCCTGGTCCCCGTGCTTGCGGTGGCGCACGGAGACTTGATGGTTCTGCGCCTCGCGATCGCCCACCACGAGCATGTAAGGCACCTTCTGCAACTGGGCCTCGCGGATCTTCAGGTTCACCTTTTCATTGCGGTCGTCCACGCTGACCCGGATGCCGGCGGCGTAGAGCTCGTCGCGCACGCTGCGCGCATACTCCACGTGGCGGGCCGCGATGGGCAGCACCGATGCCTGAATCGGAGCCAGCCACACCGGGAACGCGCCGGCGTAGTGTTCGAGCAAAATGCCGAAGAAGCGCTCCACCGAACCGTAGAGCGCGCGGTGCACCATGAGCGGCTGGTGGGCCTTGCCGTCCTCGCCGATGTATTCGAGCTGGAAGCGGCGCGGCAGGGTGAAATCGAACTGCACCGTGGAAAGCTGCCAGGGCCGTCCGATGGCGTCCACCAGTTTTACGTCGATCTTGGGCCCGTAGAAGGCGGCTTCGTCGGGCGCCACCTTCACCTTCATGTTGAGGCGGGCGGTGGCCTTGTGGAGCGCGGTCTCGCCAAGCTGCCACTGGTCGGGCGTGCCGTCGTACTTGCCGCTCTTGCCGCCGTCCCAGGTGGAAAGCTCGGCCTCGTAGCTTTCGAAACCGTAGGTGGTGAGGGTGTCGATGGCGAACTGGAGGCAGTTTACGATCTCGTCCTCGATCTGCTCGGGGGCGCAGAAGATGTGGGCGTCGTCCTGCGTGAAGCCGCGCACGCGCAGCAGGCCGTTGAGCACGCCGGAGCGCTCGTAGCGGTAAACCGTGCCGAGCTCGCCCAGGCGCACGGGCAAGTCGCGGTAACTGCGCTGCCTGTCGGCGTAGATCAGGATGTGGAAGGGGCAGTTCATCGGCTTGAGCTGGTATTCGGCGTCATCCAGCTCCATGCGCTTGAACATGTTCTGGGCGTAGAACCCGTAGTGTCCGGAGGTCTTCCAGAGGTCGGCGCGCGCCACGTGCGGCGTGTAAACCAGCGAGTAGCCGCGCTTCAGGTACTCGTCGCGCATCCAGTCCTCGAGCTGCTTGCGCACGATGCCGCCCTTGGGGTGGAAGAAGATCAGCCCCGGTCCGGCCAGCTCCTG
>JBHGBM010000048.1:0-41613 GCA_041946965.1 Bryobacteraceae bacterium | reverse complement strand
AGCCGCCCTCCGTTGCATCGAGACCGACTGAAGAAACTGGCACAATCGATTGACGCGCTGGTGGAGCGCGACGAGCGGCTGTTACATCGCGCCAACGAAATCGCCGCGCTGCGCCGCAAGGCGGCGGTGGAACTGCACACCGCCTGCGCCTCGCTGGTCGGGTCGCTCAACGAGTTGCTTACCCGCGTCAGGATCGAGATGGACCCGCCCGAATTCGGCCCCCAGAACCTCCGCGAAGACGGGCCGAATATCTTCCAGATCAACGTGCGCGGCCGCATCCTTCAGATCGCCTTCCAGGTGACGCCCGAACTCGCCTCGACAGAGGATTTTCGGGTGCCCTACACCATGGAAGGCTCCATCCGCACCTTCAATCAGACCCTGCTCGAACAGGACCTGATCGAGGAGCATTCCATCTTCTACTGCCTGGAAAAGGACCGGTATTTCTGGCGGTTTTTCGACGAGCGCACCTGCCGGACCGGGGCCGTGGATGCCGCCTACCTCGCCTCCCGGCTCGAGCAACTCCTATAATCGAACCATGTGCACGCGCGCGCTGCTGCTGGCGCTGGCCGTCCAGGCCGTGCCCGCTGCCGTTACCGTCCGTTTCGAACCCCTGGACCCGCAGGTGGGGCCCTTCCCCTCCGACGCGGTCACCGTGGCCGACCCGGCCCAGAAGACCGGGCACCGCGTGAACCTCCCTCTGCCGGATTGCACCGCGGCCGCCTCGCCCTGCCGCGCCATCAACCTCGTGAACCAGCTTGACGGTTTCAACCTGCGGCCGCGCGTCTCGGTGCGTTTCTCCGGTCCCATCCACCCCGATACCCTCCGTGACGGCGTGTTCGTGATGGCGCTGGAAAACCTCACGGCGGAAGAGTACGGCCTGTTCCGCACGGGCCAGATCAACACCATCGACCAGGTGGTGTACGACCCCGCCACCAACACCGCCTACGCCAAGACCGATTCCATCCTCGATCAACACCGCCGCTACCTGCTGTTCGTGACCGACGGCGTGCGCGAGCGCTCCGGCGCACCCGTGGCCGCCGATCCCGCCTTTTCCGCCTGCATTGCCCAACCCGCCAACGAGTATTGCGCGGCGCTCTCGCAGGCGGTGGCGGCGGCATCCTTGCAGGCCGCCCCGCGCCGCGTGGTGAGCGCCTCCATCTTCACCACCCTGAGCGCCACGGCGTGGCTGGAAAAGGCCCGCGCGCAACTGGAAAACCTGGCCCCCGCTTCCCGCCTGGCAACCAACCGTTCCGTGTTCCGCGCCGCGGACCTCACCGCTATTACCTGGCGCCGCCAGGTGGGAACCGTGCCGCCGCGGCTTGGCGACATCACCGTGGACCTCAACCCGGCGGTGCAGTCGGTGCTGCTTGCGGGCGTGGGACGGGTGGCGTTCGGCTCCTACCTCTCGTACCGCTGGCTGAATGACGCCCAGAGCATCGGCCTGCCGCCTACGGCGGCCGATGTCGCCGCGCCCGCCGCCGAATTGATTCAGTACACCGCTTATCTGCCGGAGACCGCCAGGCCGGCATCCGGCTACCCCGTGGTGATCTTCGGCCACGGTCTGGGCGATAGCCGGCTGGGCGGGCCCACCGCGGTGGCATCTTCCTTCGCGCAGGCGGGATTCGCCACCCTGGCCATCAACGCCGTGGGGCACGGCTACGGTCCCCAGAGCAGCATCATCCTGACAGACCGCGGCGGGACATCCGCGGAGATTCCCGGCGGCGGGCGTGGCGTCGACGTGAACGGCGACGGAGCCATCCAGGCCTTCGAGGGCTGTATCATCGGCGTCGAGAACGGCGCCATGCGCGATTGCCTGCGGCAGACGGCGCTCGACTTGGCGCAGCTCACCCGCGCCATCCGCGGGGGGCTGGACGTGGATGGCGATGGAACTCCCGATTTCGACGCCGATCGCATCTACTACGCCGGCCAATCGCTCGGGGCGCTCTACGGAACGGTTTTCAACGCCATCGAGCCCGGCACCCGCGCCGCCGCGCTCAATGTGGGCGGCGGCACCGTGATGGATATCGGCCGCTGGAGCCCCACCTACCGCGCCCTGGTGGGGACGCTGATCGGCACGCCGCTCGACGATAATTCCGTGCTCCGCTACCAGCCCGCCAAGGTCCTGGATGCGCCCGGCGCCATCGCCTTGCAGAACCTGCTGGAACTCTACGAATGGATGGTGATTCCCGGCGACCCCACCGCCTACGCGCCGCACCTGCGTTCCTCCACCTTGCCCAACGTGCCTATCAAGCCGGTGCTGTGGCAGGTGGCCAAGGGCGACCGCACGGTGCCCAACCCGGCGTCGAGCAACCTCATTCGCGCGGCCAACATGCGCGAGACCACGTGGCTCTACCGGCACGACGTGGCCCGCGCCATCGCCCCCGGATTGCCCGCGAATCCGCACACCTTTTTGGTGCTTTTCGCCAACCTCGATGAGGGCGGCCTGGACTTCGCGTCCCTTCAGGGGCTGGCGATCTCGCTCCAGGCGCAGGGCCAGATTGCCGGGTTCTTCCGCTCCGGTGGCGCCGCCATTCCCAACCCCAACAGCGCCGCCTTGCGGCTGCTGTTCCTGGGCCGGGAGCTGTTCGAAGTGCCGGACGCATTGCCGGAGGATCTGAACTTCTAAATGATCGTGCTCGCCGCCCTGGTCGCCGGGTCGCTGGTCTATTGCGTCCTGGCGGTGATTGCAGCCCTGCGCTATCGCGCCGTGCGCCCCGCGCCGCTCACGCACGCGCCTCCGCTGAGCGTGTTGAAACCGCTGGCCGGGCTCGACCTGGGCCTGGAGGAAAACCTGCGCAGCTTCTTCCGCCAGGACTACCGCGAGTTCGAGATCCTGTTCGCGGTGCGCTCTGCGGAAGACCCGGCGGTAGAAGTGGTGGAGCGGCTTCAGGGCGAGTTTCCCGCGATACCCTCGCGGCTGATCGTCACCGGCGAGCCGCCCTACCCCAACGCCAAGGTCTACAGCCTGGACCGCATGCTGGCCGCCGCGCGCCACGACGTTCTGGTGATGAGCGACAGCGATATCCGGGTGACTTCTGAATTTCTCACAATTCTCGCATCCGAATTTCAAAATGCGAAACTTGGGCTCGCCACCTGCCCCTACCGGGCGGTTCCGGGCCGTAGCGTGTGGTCCACATTGGAGGCTCTGGGGCTCAATACGGAATTCCTGTGCGGGGTGCTGGTGGCGCGCATGCTTGACGGCATGAAATTCGCACTCGGCCCCACCATCGCGGCGCGGCGGGAAACGATCGAGCGCATCGGCGGCTTCGGCCGCCTGAAGGATTTTCTGGCCGAGGATTTCGTCATGGGGCAGCTCGCGGCGGAGGCGGGTTACGGCGTGATCCTTTCCTCCTACGTGATCGAGCACCGCATCGGCAGCCAGAAGTTCATGGCTAACCTGCGGCACCGGCTGCGCTGGAACCGCAGCACGCGGCGCTCGCGGCCATGGGGCTACATCGGGCAGGTTTTCACCAACCCGTTGCCGCTCGCGCTGCTGCTGTGGGCGGCGGCGCCGGTGTGGTGGCCGCTGCTTGCGGCAACTGTCGCGGTGCGCGCCGCGGCGGCATGGGCGTCGGCGGGGCTCGTGCTGCGGGACCCGCTCACCGCGCGGCTCTGGTTCCTGCTCCCCGTCCAGGACCTGGCGGGATTCGCCGTGTGGGTTGCGGGGTTCTTCGGAAACACCATCCTGTGGCGGGGACGGCGCTACCGCCTGCTGCGCGACGGCCGCTTTCAGTTGGTACAGTAGAGGACAGCCAGATGGACCGCCTCGAAGAGTTGCGCCGCCGCCACGCCGCGGCCGAGGAGGGCGGAGGGGCCGGGCGGCGCGAGCGGCAGCACGCCGAAGGCAAACTTTCCGCGCGCGAGCGCATCGAGCTGCTGCTTGATGAGGGTTCCTTCGAGGAAGTCGATAAGCTGGTGACGCACCGCTGCCGCGACTTCGGCATGGAAACGCAGACCGTGCCGGGCGACGGCTTCGTCACCGGCTGGGGGCGCATCGACGGCCGCCTGGTTTACGTCTTCGCGCAAGATTTCACCGTGCTGGGTGGGTCGCTCTCCGAGGCCAACGCGCAGAAGATCTGCAAGATCATGGACCTGGCGCTCAAGACCGGAGCGCCCGTCATCGGCCTGAACGATTCCGGCGGCGCGCGCATTCAGGAAGGCGTGCAGTCTCTGGCCGGCTACGCCGATATCTTCCTGCGCAATACGCTGGCGAGCGGCGTGGTGCCGCAGATCTCCGCCATCATGGGGCCGTGCGCGGGAGGCGCTGTCTATTCGCCCGCCATCACGGACTTCGTGTTCATGGTGGATAAGACGAGCTACATGTTCGTGACCGGGCCGGACGTGATCCGTACCGTGACCCACGAGGACGTGACCAAGGAGCGGCTGGGCGGGCCCCAGACCCACAATGCCACCAGCGGCGTGGGTCACTTCGTGGCGCACGACGACGCGGACTGCCTGCGGATGATCCGCGAGCTGCTCGGCTACCTGCCGCAGAACAACCGCGAGGACCCGCCGCGGCGGCGCTCGAACGATCCCGCGGACCGCATGGACCGGGCGCTCGATACGCTGGTTCCGGCCGAATCCAACCTGCCCTACGACATCAAGGACGCCATCCGGCGGGTGGTGGATGACGGCGAGTTCTTCGAGGTGCACGAGCACTTCGCGCGCAACCTGGTGGTGGGGTTCGCGCGGCTGGACGGCAGGCCGGTGGGGCTTGTGGCCAACCAGCCGGCACACTTGGCCGGCTGCCTGGATATCAACTCGTCGGTGAAGGGCGCGCGCTTCGTGCGCTTCTGCGACGCGTTCAACATCCCGTTGGTGACCTTCGAGGACGTGCCGGGGTTCCTGCCGGGGACCGAGCAGGAGTTCGGCGGGATCATAAGGCACGGCGCGAAGCTGCTGTACGCATTCGCGGAGGCGACCGTGCCAAAGGTGACGGTGATCACCCGCAAGGCTTACGGCGGGGCGTATTGCGTGATGGGCTCCAAGCATATCCGCACGGACGTGAACTTCGCCTGGCCGAGCGCGGAGATCGCGGTGATGGGGCCGGAGGGCGCAGTCAACATCGTCTACCGGCGGGAGCTGGCCGCGGCGGCGGAGCCGGACGCGTTGCGCCAGGAGAAGACGCGCGAGTTCCGGGAGCGGTTCGCCAGCCCGTTCGTCGCCGCCGAACGGGGGTATGTGGACGCGGTGATCGAGCCGCACGAAACGCGCCCGCGGGTGATAGGGGCGTTGCGGATGCTGGAGACCAAGGTGGATACCTCGCCACGGAAGAAACATGGGAACATTCCGCTTTAGAGCAGTTGTCCTGGCAGCATGTGCCTGTACGGCGTGGGCCGCCTCGCCGGATTGGGCCAAAGTTGCGCCCGAGACCCTGGGGCACTTCACGGCGCTGGTGCGCCTGGATACGAGCAACCCGCCGGGCAACGAGAGCCGCGCCGCCCGGTATCTGCAATCGGTTCTGAACAAAGAAGGCATTGCGGCCACGCTGTTCGCGGTAGACCCCCAGAGGGCGAACGTGATCGCGCGGTTGAAGGGCAGCGGCGCGAAGAAGCCCATCCTGCTGATGGGGCACACGGACGTGGTGGGGGTGCAGCGGGAGAAGTGGACGGTGGATCCGTTCGCCGCGCTGCGGAAGGACGGGTACGTTTACGGGCGCGGCACCCAGGACGACAAAGACCACGTGGCCGCCAATCTGATGGTGCTACTGCTGCTGAAGCGGCTGAACATCCCCCTGGCGCGCGACGTCATTTTTCTGGCGGAGGCCGGAGAGGAAGGCACCACGTCGGTGGGCATTTCCGCCCTGGTCGAGCAGAAATGGCCCGAGATCGAGGCCGAGTACGCTCTGGCGGAGGGCGGTTCCACGTTGTGGGAGAACGGCAAGGTTCGCTACGTGGGCATCACGACCACGGAAAAAGTGCCGCGCGGCATCCGCCTGGTGGCGCATGGGCAGGCGGGTCACGGGTCGCGGCCCACGCCGGCCAATGCGGTGGTGCGGCTTGCCGAGGCGGTGGCCCGGGTGGGCCGCTGGCAACCGCCGCCGCGGCTGAATGCAACCACGCGCGCGTATTTCAAGCGCCTGGCCGCCGTCAGCCCGCCGGAACAGGCCTGGCGGTACCGCCAGATCGGCGATCCGAAGACCGCTCCGGAGATCGACAAGTATTTTTCCCGTAACGAACTGGGGCACTACTCGATGATCCGCACGTCGATCTCGCCCACCCTCATACGGGCGGGGTTCCGGACCAACGTGATCCCATCGGAAGCGGAGGCCTATCTCGACGTGCGCGCCCTTCCCGACGAGGACATCGGCCAGCTCTGCGCCACGCTGCGGAAAGTGATCAACGACCCCTCCATTGACGTAGTTCCTCCCCGGCAGGGCGGGCGTCCGGCTTCCCCGCCCTCGCGCATGGATACGGAGATGTTCCGCGCGCTGGAGGCGGCCCAGCGGCGCATGTATCCCGGCGCGGTCACGCTGCCCATGATGCTGACGGGGGCGACGGACATGGCCCAACTCAGGGCCAAGGGCGTGCAGGCTTACGGCTGGGGGCCGGTGACGAGGACCGGGGAGGGCGGCGCGCATTCCGACGACGAACGCATCTCCGAGGCAGCGCTGTACCAGATGGTGGAATTCCTCTGGCACGCGGTGATGGGCGTGGCGCAGTAGGGCGGTGGCGGGCGGTCGGGGCTGGCTGTTCTGGCTTGAACTCGACCTGACGGACACGGCGGCTGAGGTTCGAGTTGTCGAACAAGGAAGGCGAACGTTCGAGGAGCTCTCCGTCCTTGAACGATCGCTTGCGAAAGGATCGGCAGTTATATAGGGACCAATGGGAATAGGCAAGTCGTCGCTGATGGCACGAACTCTCTTGCATATGGGGGCCTTGGTTCGGAAAACGTCGCCGATTCGATCAAACACTCTCAACGCGGCGCCGTGTGTGTCACCTTGATACGGTACCCGCGAGCATGTTCGGAGCCGCTGCCACTTCAAAGCCGCCTGGGAAGGCGGCTGCGGGCAAGATTGCCCGCCCCACTTAGCCGGTCATCTCCTCCCAGGTGACGACCCGCTTCTCGTAGATTGCCCTGGTGGCCATGATGGCCTGGAGGGTCGAGCGCATGGCGGATTCCGCGTTGTTCACCGGCTCGCGGCCGGTACGGATGCAGTCGGCCCAATCCGCCAGCGCCATGTAGGTGGAGTCCTTTCCGGCGTCGGGAACTTCGAGCGGGCGCACCTCGCGGCGTTCGCGCGGGCTGAAGGTGGCCTTTACCAGGTCCACGGAGCCGTCGGAGCCGAACACTCTTTCCTGGTCGCCGGTAAAACCGGGCGGATCGTAGTAGTGGTGGCTGAAGTTTACGTAGACGCCGTTGGGGAACTCGTAGATCAGGCTGTAGCCGTCCATGGCGGTGCGGCCGGGCGGCTCGTTCTTGAACAGGTTGATCCCGCCGGTGGCGTAAGCGCGCAGGGGGTGGGAGCCGATGGCCCAGGTGAACAGGTCGAGGATGTGGATGCCCTGGTCCACGATGATGTCGCCGGTCTTGGTGCGGTCGCTGTACCAGGGGATGTCGCGCGGCATGCCTTCGCCGCTGTGGCGCATGCCGTGGCACATGAGGACGCGGCCGATGCCGCCCTTCTGGATGTACTTTTCCGCGGCGTTGCGGTTGGGGTCGTGGCGCAACTGGAAGCCGGCCTGGAAGACCTTCTTGGTCTTCTTCGATTCGCGCACCACCGTCCGGCAGTCTTCCGGCGTCAGGGCCAGCGGCTTCTCCGCGTAGAGGTGTTTGCCGACCTCCATGATAGCGAGGTCGAAATCCTTGTGGGTCCAATCGGGCGTGGCGAGGATGACCGCGTCGATGTCCTTCTGCTGGTCGAGCATCCTGCGGAAATCCGCCCACTGTTTTGCGTTACCGCCCGCGCCGGAAACGATTTGGGCGGCGTTCGCCGCCCGGTCGGGCAGGATGTCGCACACCGCCACTACCTCCACGCCGGGCACCTTGACCGCCTGGCGCAGCAGGTAACTGCCCCGGTTGCCGGTGCCGACGATGGCGATGCGCAGCGTATCGCTGCGCGTTTGCGCCGAAAGAATCGCCGGCGCGGCCACCGCAGCCTTCACGAAATTCCGTCTGGTTGGTGAATCCATAGAGCCTCTCCGATGATGATATTCTACGCGCATTCGGGCAGGGCGCAGCATGGCCGGCCGGAGCCGTTTGGTGTAGACTCTTTCGATACAAGGAGGGTTGGTGCTATGAGATGGCATCCGGCCGTTTTGCTTTTGATGGCCGCCGGCAACCTGCCGGCGCAACTGACGGTATCGACCGTGCGCGGTTCCGCCGTGGACCCCAGCGGGGCCGCGGTGGTGGGGGCCAAGATCACGCTGGTGAACACACAGACCGGCGTGGAGCGGCCGGTGCAGACCAACGAAGCCGGCGAGTACGAGATCGCGGACCTGCAACGCGGCACGTACCGGCTGACGGCGTCCAAGGAAGGCTTCAAGTCGTTCGTCGCGGAGAACATCATCCTGGAGACGAGCCAGATCCGGCGGGTGAACGTGACGTTCGAGCTGGGGGCGGTAGGCGCCGAGGTGACGGTCCGCGCCGACGCCGCCGTGATCGCGACGGACACTTCGAAGCTTCAGGGAGGACTCGGGGCTTCGCGGATCGAAGACATTCCGATCATCGGCGACGCGCGCAACCCGCAGATGATGCTGACGACGCTGCCGCTGGTGCAGAGCAGCGGCGGGATCTACAACATCCAGGTGGCCGGCCAGCCGGCGGCGCAGGTGCAGACCGCCATCGACGGATTCGCGGTGGACGGCACCAGCACGCAGGTATCGAACATCCACGTGCTGGAAGAGCTGGTGGTGGTGCAGGGGAACAATTCGGCCGAGTTCGCGCGCGTGGGGCATTACAATCTGGCCAGCAAGAGCGGCGGCAACCAGCTTCACGGGCGGCTGGCTTACTGGCACCAGAACACGGCGCTGGCGGCGCGCAGCTTCTTCGACGTGCAGAAGCCGAAGAACACGTTCCACACCTTCGTGGGCGAGGTTTCCGGCCGCATTCTGAGGGATAAGACGTTCTTTTATCTCAACTGGAACGGGCAGCGGTTTCCCATGTCCACCTATTTCCTGCGGGATGTGCCGACGGCGGCTATGCGGCGGGGCGACTACTCGCAGTTGTTGAGGCTGGCGCGGCCGGTGACGGTGCGGGACCCGTTGAACAACACGCCGTTTCCGGGCAACGTGATTCCCACCTCGCGGCTGAACGCCACGGCCATGAAGATCCAGGACCGGTTCCTGCCGGCTCCCAACCTGGGAGGTCCGGACCAGATGGCGAGCAACTTCGGCTACCTGCACCCGTTCCCGAGCGACTCGCTGCGGTACGACTACTATTCCGGAAGGCTGGATCACCGGCTTTCGGCGGCCAACAGTTTTTACTTCCGGTGGTCCACGAGTCCCAACACCTACGTGCTCGATAACGGTTTTCCGGCGCTGGTATGGACCAGGCTGCGGGACAAGCACGTGATGGTGATCGAGGACACGCACGTCTTCTCGGCGCAGGTGGTGAATTCGTTCCGGATCGGGTACTACCCATCGAAGCTGAACGACGGGACGGAAGTGGCCGGGGTGAAGCCGCTGACGGCGGACCAGGTGATCAGCGATCTCGGGTTGCAGGGCGTGAACCGGGCGAAGGCGACGGGCGTGATGGGATCGCCGCGGTTCAACATCACGGGCTTCAACCCGATCTACGTGCGCACGGGCGGGATCATCGGCGACGAGAAGAACTGGGGGTTCGCGGATTCGCTGACGTGGGCCTTCGGGCGGCACGTGGTGAAGATCGGCGGCGAGTACCGGACGTTCAAGAACTTCGACGGCTCGGTTCCGCAGGAGAACTACGGCGTGTTCGCGTTCAACGGCTCGCTGACGGGCTACGGCCACGCGGATTTCGCGCTCGGGCTGCCGTACTCCAGCCAGCGCATCGATCCGCTGATCAACCGGACCCAGATTGCGAACGAGTTCGGCGTGTACGTGCAGGACACGTTCAAGGTGAACAGCAAGCTGAACCTCGACGCGGGCCTGCGCTGGGACCGGTTCGGCGCCGCCAATTACAAGGACGGCCTGATCTATAACTGGGACCCGGCATCGGGCAACGTCGTGGTGCCCCCGGAGGCGCAGAAGTCGATCAGCCCGCTGTACCCGGTGAGCCAGATCAAGGTGGTGACGGGGCAGGTGAAGGTGAACCCTTCGCTACGGAATTTCGCTCCGCGGATCGGGTTTGCCTACCGGCCGTTCGGGGACGCTTTCGTCGTGCGGGGAGGCTACGGCCTCTACACGGAGACGCTGGGGCGCTTCGCGCGCGCACAGGGCGTGGGGCCCTTCCAACTCGCCGAGACCTTCTTCAACTCCGTTCAGGGCGGCCAGCCGCTGTTTTCGCTTCCGAACCCGTTTCCCGCCGGGGCGGGACAGATCGCGTCGCAGAGCGTGAGCGGTTATCCGCTGGATACGAAGAACGGGCAGATCCACCAGTTTAATTTCACGGTGGAGCGGCAGGTGCGGGACATTGGGCTGCGGCTTTCCTATCTCGGCTCGCGGTCGCGCGATCTGAATTACGGCGTGGGGATCAACAAGCCGCAACCGAGCCTTATCCCGTTCACGCAGAACCGGCGGCCGTATCCGCAGTTCGTGGGGGCTTCGGTGACGCGGAACAACGGCGCGGCGAACTTCAACGCCTTGACCTTGCAGGCGCAGCGCAAGGCGGGGCAATTGACCTTCGACGCGCACTGGACGCTGGCCTCGAACTACAGCAACACGCAGAACCTGGAGAACCCGTACGCGCCGCTGATGTGGAACCGGGATGCGTTCACCTCGCGGCAGCGCGCCGTGATCAACGCCATCTGGACGATCCCGGCGGGGAAGGGCCGGAGGTATCTTTCCTCGGCGCCCGCGGCGGTGGACCACATTCTGGGGGGATGGCGGCTCTACTGGATCGTTTATGCGGAAACGGGCCAGTTCTTCAGCCCAAGCTTTTCGGGTTCGGATCCTTCCAATACCAATACTTCGGGCGGACTGCCCGACCGGATCGCTAACGGCAATCTGCCGCCGGGCGAGCGGACGATCCGGCGCTGGTTCGACCCCGCAGCGTTCACAGTGCCGGGCAGGGGCGCGTTCGGCAATTCGGGAGTGAATGTGCTGGAAGGGCCGGGGCTGCACGAGCACAATATCACCATCGCGAAGGATTTCCAGTTGACGGAGCGGATGAAGTTCACGCTCATGTCCGCGATGCAGAACGCGTTCAACCACGCCAACTTCAACAACCCGAGCGCGAACATCTCCGCGCCGGGCACGGTGGGGGTGATCAATTCCGTGAGGCAATTCGCCCCCGGCCGGCAGATCATGCTGCGCGGACAATTGGAGTTTTGACCGGATGAGTCTACCTAAACGCACGTTGTCGAGGCGGGAGCTGCTGGGCTCCCTGGCCGGCGCCGCCGCGGTCCGGAGGGAGCGGCCGCCGAACCTCGTGTTCATCCTGACGGACAATCACGGGGCGTGGTCGCTGGGCTGCTACGGCAACCGCGATGTGCGTACGCCGAACATCGACGGACTGGCGCGGGAAGGCGTTCTGTTCGAGCGCGCGTTCGCGGTGAATGCGGTATGTTCGCCGACGCGCGCCAGCCTGCTCACGGGATTGATGCCCTCGCAGCACGGCGTACACCGGTATCTCAACGCGGGCGGCGCGCAGATCGGGCCTGGGGCTTACAACACGATAGGGGAGTTCGACAGCCTGCCCGTGATCCTGACGCGGGCGGGCTACACCGCCGGGCTGTCGGGCAAGTGGCACCTGGGCGGCAACCTGACGCCGCAATCGGGGTTCAGCTACTGGATCACGAAGCCGCACGGCGGCAGCAACGGTTTCTACAACCAGGAGGTGATCGAGGACGGCAAGATCCGGATCCATCCCGGGTATCTGACGGACCTCTGGACGGAGCGCGCGGTGGACTTCATCGAGAAGAACCGGGAGCGGCCGTTCTTCCTGTTTCTGACCTACAACGGCCCGTACGGGCTGGGAGGAGCGGCCACGGAGCCCATCCGCAACCGCCACGCGGCGTACTACGCGGACAAGGAGATGCCGTCTTTTCCGCGCGACGCGCCGCACCCCTGGCTGTTCAACAACCGGGCCTGGATGAAGGAGCCGGCCATGCGGCGCAAGTACGCCGCGGAGATCAGCGGCATCGACGACGGCGTGGGGCGCGTGGTGGAGACGCTCGCCCGGCTGGGGTTGGAGCGGGACACGCTGGTTCTGTTCACCGCGGACCAGGGGCTGGCGTGCGGCCAGAGCGGCTTCTGGGGAATGGGCGATCACACGCGCCCGCTGACGGCGTTCGACTGGACCATGTCCGTGCCGATGATTTTCCGCCAGCCGGGGCGCATCGCCGGAGGGCTCCGCAGCGACATCATGGTGGACACCTGCGACGTGCTGCCGACGCTGCTGGCGTGCCTGGGACTGGAGGGGCGGCAGCCGTCGAGGCCGGCGCCGAGCGGGAGGAACTTCGCGCCGGTGCTGCTCGGCCAGACGATGGATTGGGAAAACGTGGTCTTCTTCGAGTTCGAAAATGTCCGCGCGGTGCGCACGGCGGAGTGGAAGTACATCGAGCGCATTCACCAGGCGCCGAACGAGCTGTACGATCTCCGGAACGATCCCGGGGAACGCTTGAACCTTTACGGGCGCGAGGATCTGCGGGGCATTCAGGATGGCCTGAGCAAGCGGCTGCACGCGTTCTTCGAGCGCTACGCGGACCCCAAGTGGGACCTGTGGAAGGGCGGCAAGTCGAAGTCCGGGCTGATCACCGCGAAGCTGTTCGGCATGGAGAGCGCGAACGAGGGCTTGCAGCGGTAGCACGCCGGACCGGCTGATGAACGGCAGCGGCCTTTCGCCGGCCGGCTCGCTGCCGGGCACGCGAATCAGATAATCAGAACTTTTAGGATGTATTCCTCGCGTTTTCTGTGGTACACTTTCCGCCTCAGTTGGCCAGCGATGGTGCGTCGCAGAGGACATCGAGGAGTTTTCTATGAAACGTCCCGGATGGTGCGCCCTGTTGGTTTGGTTTGCGTTGCTTCTTGCTCCGGCCCTCGCCCAGACGAAGCCGGCGTATGTGATCCAGACAGTAGCGGGAGCATTCCCGCTTGGAGATGGCGGGCCGGCAACATCGGCGCTGCTTGAGTACCCGGGCGCGGTCGCGGTGGACCGTGCCGGGAATATCTACGTTGCCGACGATGATCGCATTCGCAAGATCGGCGCCGATGGCATCATCACAACCTTCAAGACAGGGCTCTCTCCGACGGCTCTGACGTTTGACGCGTCCGGCAACCTGGTTGTCGGCCAGCCGGCCCGAATTCTGAGAATCACGCCCGGCGGCGCGGAGGAGACCATCGCCGGGACCGGGGTTTGGGGCTCCACGGGCGACAATGGGCCGGCTAAGTCCGCGATGATCCGCAATCCAAGCGCCATCGCTGTGGACACCGATGGGACCATCTATTTCGCGGACGAGTCCGACCACAAGGTGAGGAAGATCGCGGTTAACGGAACCATCAGCACGCTGGCGGGAACCGGAGAGCAGGGTTATACCGGCGATAACAGTCCGGCCAAATCGGCCAAGTTAAACTTCCCGGGTGGTGTGGCGGTTGACGGGGATGGAAACGTCTATATCGCGGACAGGAGCAATCGTCGAATCCGGAAGGTCGCAAAGGATGGAACGATCACTCTGTATGGGGGCGACGGCAACTGGTGCTATACCGACTGTGGAGATGGCTCCGCCGCGACGAAAGCGCAGTTCTCCTCCCCAGCCGAATTGCTGTTCGACCGCGAGTCGGGAACACTCTATGTAGCGGACAGTTCCGCTTCGCGGGTGCGCGCCATCGGACCGAACGGGGTGGTCCGGACGTTCGCGGGCTCGCCCATCTCCGGGTTTTCGGGGGACGGCGGCATGGCCAGCTTGTGCAGACTTTTTGGTCCTTCCGCGCTGGCGGCGGACGGGGGCCGGAACGTATACATCGCGGATACGTTCAACCATCGCATTCGTAAGGTGACCGCCGGCGGTGTGATCACTTCAATAGCCGGCAAAGACCATTTTGCCGGGGACGGCGGCGCGGCAACGGCAGCGCTCCTGCAAAGGCCCAATGGCGTGGCGGTAGACAAGAATGGAGTCCTATATGTCTCCGACACGAACAACCACCGCATCCGGCGTGTGGCGCCGGACGGGACCATCAGTACGTATGCGGGGACGGGCATTAACGATTCGACGGGGGACGGAGGGCCCGCTGCGAACGCTTCGCTGGGGTACCCCGGCGTGTTGGCGCTGGACTCAACCGGCAACCTGTACGTCTCGGCGGCGAATCGCGTACGGAAGATCAGCCCTGCCGGTGTGATCACTGCATTCGCCGGCTCCGGAATCTGCTGCTCGGGTACGACCAGTGGGGGGCCCGCTACCGAGGCGCGGTTCAATAACGTGAGCGCGTTGGCCGTGGATTCGGCGGGTAAGGTATACATTGCCGACCAGTCCAATTACCGGGTCTGGGTGGTTGCGTCCGATGGGACCATCAGCGCGTTCGCCGGCACCGGCACACGAGGAGGCATCGGGGACGGCGGCCTGGCGCGTTCCGCCCAGCTCAGCAATGTGTACGGGCTGGCGGTTGATAAGGACAACAATGTCTACATTGCCGATGGCGGGAACAATCGGATCCGAAAGGTGACTCCAGCCGGTATTATCACCACGGCCATCGGCAGCGGCCGCAGCGGCCTCCCCGCGGAGGGCGCCGCCCCGGATTCCAACACAAATCTCAACTCCCCGAACGGGATCGCCATCGACAACCGAGGCAACCTATACGTTTCACTTCCCAATTCCTCTTATGTCTACGGTTTGATTGGCGGCAAGATGTACCGCATCGCGGGAAACAACCGGTGGGCCTTCGGCGGCGATGGCGGGTTCGCCACGGCGGCGTCGCTGCGTTGGGCCAACAATCTGGCGGTTGACGGGAACAGTGATGTGTTTCTCGCGGATTCCCAGAACAACCGCGTGCGCAAGCTCGTGCTCAACTCCCCGGCGAAACTGGAGATCGGGGGCGGCAACGGCCAGACCGGCGCCGTGGGCCAGACTTTGCCCAACCCGATCACCGTGAGATTGACCGGGAGGGGTGGGTTGGGGGTACCCGAAGCTAGCGTGTTGTTTGAAATTGTGAGCGGCTCAGCCACTTTGAGCACCGCGCGATCATTGACGGACCCGGATGGCGTTGCGGGGGTGGCCGTGACACTGGGCGGAACCGCCGGCAACGTAGTGATCTCCGCGAGTGTGGCCGACGTGCCGGCGGTTCGCTTCACTTTGACGGCCACCGCGGAGTTGCCCCCTCCCGCTCCAGTGCAGGCGGAACCAAGGTTGATCGGCCTGGCCGGCGCCGGCTTGAGCAATCCGCTGGTTCGCGAGGTCTCGCCTGCCGGGTTGGTGAGTATCTTCGGTGAGAACCTGGGTGCGGCCGGCACGCCCGCCGGCTACAACCGGGAATCGGGGCGCGTGCCCACAACACTCGGCGGCGTTTGCGTTCAGATCGGCAACACGCTGGCGCCGATTATGCTCGTCTCGGAGAAGCAGCTCTTGGTACAGATTCCGCAGTTGGATATCGATACCGAAGTCGACGTGCAGGCGATCCGCAATTGCGGAGAGGCCGCGGAAACCAAGAGCAATACGCTCAGGGCGCAGGTACGGGCCGCCACGCCGGAATTCTGGCACCAGGGGAACGCCCTCATTGTGCTCAGCTCGGAAGGCAAGCCGCTCAGTTCGGTCAAGCCCGACGATACGATAACCATTCTGGGAACCGGTTTCGGGGCCACGTCTCCAGCGACGCTGCCCGGCGAAATCCCGGTCGAATCGGCGGCCACCGTGGAGACTCCGGTGGTCACGATTGGAGAGACCGAGGTACCCCCGGAGAACGTCGTGTATTGTGGGGTCCTGCCGGGCATGCCGGGCATGTACCAGGTAACACTTCGGGTGCCCGCGGACGTTCCAGAAGGATCGCAACCGATCCAACTCAGGCTGGGGGCATTCACCACACCGGGGGGCGACCGGCTGACGATAGTGCGTTGAGGACCCGGGAGCGTCGAGCGCCAAGTTACGCGGCCACGCCGGTATGCCAGCGGGAGACTGCGGTATACTCCCAGGGTGCGTCGCAGAACCTTCCTGGGCGCGTTGGCGGCGGGCGCCGGCGCGTCCGCCCGGATTCCGGTCATCGACACCCATATTCACCTGTTCGACACGACGCGCCCGCAGGGCGTTCCTTGGCCTCCGAAGGACAATGCCATCCTGTACCGGCCCGCGCTGCCCGCGCGGTATCGCGCGTTGGCCGGGCCGCTGGGGGTGAGGGGCGCGATCGAGGTGGAGTGCAGCCCGTGGGTGGAAGACAACCAGTGGGTGTTGGATGTCGCCGCCGGGGACACGATCATTGTTGGAACGGTGGGGAACCTGGAACCGGGCAAGCCGGAGTTCCGCCGGCAGTTGGAGCGCTTCCACGCCAATCCGCTGTTTCGCGGGCTGCGCTACGGGAACCTGTGGGACCGGGACCTGGGGGCGGAACTGGCGAAGCCGGAATTCACGGCGGGGTTGAAACTGCTGGCCGCGGCGGGGCTGGAACTGGACGTGGCGAATCCCACGGTGCGGCTGCTGAACGACGTGGCGCGGCTCACCGAGCGCGTGCCGGGGTTGAGGGTGGTGGTGGATCATCTGCCGAGGCTCGACCCGCCGCGCGACGCCGAGGGGCGCGCCGCGTACGAGCGGGTGCTGCGCGAGCTGGCGGGGCGGCCGCAGGTTTTCGTGAAGGTTTCCGCGGTGCTGCGAAAGGAAGCAGGCCGGACGATCACGGACGCTGCGTTCTACCGGCCGAGGCTGGATGAACTGTGGGAGACGTTCGGAGCGGACCGGCTGATGTACGGCAGCGACTGGCCTAACAGCGACCCGGTGGGGACGTATCCCGAGGTGCTGGGGGTGGTGCGGGAGTATTTCACGGGCAAGGGGCGCGAGGCCGCGGAGAAGTTTTTCTGGCGCAATTCGCGGAGGGCGTATCGATGGGTGAAACGGGAGGCCGGACAGCCGGAGTAGGGATGCGGAGACGCGAATTTCTGGCCGGATGCGGGGCGATGCTGGCGGCGCGCGCGGGCAAGCCGCTGCGGGGGATCTTTCCCATCGCCCAGACGCCGTTCACCGAGTCGGACGAACTGGACGTGGAGGCGCTGGTGGAGCAGTTGCGCTTCGTCCACCGCGGGGGCGTGCACGGATTCGTGTGGCCGCAACTGGCCAGCGAGTGGTCCACGCTCACCGAAGCCGAGCGGCTGGAGGGCGCCGAGGCGCTGCTTTCCGCGGGACGGAAACTCGCTCCCGCAATCGTGATCGGGGTGCAGGGCGAGAGCCTGGAGCAGGCCGTAAGGTACGCGCGACACGCCGAGAAGATGGGGGCGGACGCGATCATTTCGCTGCCGCCCGCAAAAGCCGCGCCGGCCGCGCACGCGGCCTACTACGAGGAGATCGGCAGGGCCGCTTCCCTGCCCTTGTTCGTGCAGGCGGTGGGCGACATGAGCGTGGCGTCCATCCTGGCGATGTACCGCCGCACACCGACGCTGCGGTACGTGAAGGACGAGGCCGGGCAGCCGCTGTTCCGGATCGGGCCGCTGCGCGAGGGCAGCGGCGGCGAGCTGAAGATCTTCACCGGAGGGCACGGGCGCACGCTGATCGACGAGATGATACGGGGATCGAGCGGCAGCATGCCGGCGGCCTCGTTCGCGGACCTGTACGCGGCGGCGTGGGACCTGTGGCAGGAGGGCAAGCGCCGCGAGGCGGTCGAGATGTTCGGGCGGGCTTCGATCCTGATTAACGAGATCGGCGCGTACGGCACGGAATCGCTGAAGTACATTCTGCACCTGCGGGGCGTGTTTCGCACCTGGCGCACGAGGGAGAAGACGCGGGCGTCGCTGGATGAGACGGGCAAGCGGGTGCTGCGGGAGCTGCTGGGGCTGCTCAAGCCGTGGCTGCGGGCTTAGAAGGAGGACGCATGTTGTCTCGCCGGGGCTTTTTCGGGGTTTCCGGCGCGAGCCTTGCGGCGGAGGCCGCGGGTGTACGCGCGGCGGATTTGCCGGACCTCTCCATCAAGGAAGTCAAGGTGTACGTGGTGCGGCTGGGCCGGGGAGTGGCGCGCGTGGCGTCGATTGTGACGGCGGGGGGCATTGAAGGCAATTACACGCTGGCGCCGCGCTACTGGCATCCCAACTGGAGCAACGCGGGGTGGCTGGAATACGCGCGCGCGGCGCTGAAGGGCAGGAGCGCGCTCGATCTTCCGGCGCTCACCTCGCAGTGGGAGCCGGCGAAGCGGCGCCTGGGGCAGAGTTCCTACGCTTCGGCCATCGACAATTGCCTGTGGGACATCCTGGGGAAAGCGGTGGGGCTGCCGGTGTACCGCATTCTGGGAGCGTATCGCACGCGCGTGCTGGCCTACGCCAGCTCCCGGCATCACGGCAAGGTGGAGGACTTCGTCGAGGAAGTGCGGCGGTGCAAGGCGGAGGGATTCAAGGCGTACAAGATCCATCCGCCGAGTCTTCCCGGCGGGGGCGCCGATTACAAGGTGGATATGGAGGTGGCGCGGGCGGTGCGCCGGGCGGCGGGGGACGATTACACATTGCTGATGGACCCGGTGGGGGTGTACACGCGCGAGGAGGCGATCAAAGTGGGGCGCCTGTTGCAGGACCTGAACTTCGTGGCCTACGAGGATCCCATCCCGACCACGGACATCGACGGGCTGGCGGAGTTATGCCGCGCGCTCGACATCCCGATTCACATAGGGGAATTCGTGGCGTCGCCGTACAGCTTTGGAGAATATATCCGCCGGGGGGCGGTGGACGTGGTGCGGTTCATTGTGGACAACGTGGGCGGCATCACGGGCGGCATGAAGATCGCGCGCCTGGCGGAGTGCTTCGGGATGGAGTGCGCGCCGCACAACTGGGGCGACGCTTTCGACCACGCGGTGCATTTCCACTGCGAACTGGCGATGCCGAACAACGTGTGGTTCGAGATGACGGTGCCGCAGGGGTCGAGCGACCGGCCCTATATCAAGGACCGCATTCGGATCGCGGCGGACGGGTACGTGTACGCGCCGGAGAAGCCGGGGCTGGGGTATGAGATCGACCGCGCGGCGCTGGAGGGGATGATGGAGAGCGTGGAGCGGTGAGGTAAGGGCAGTCTTTCCTGGCGCGGCCGCCCCGGCGCCTTTACATTCCTGCCCGCGAGTACCTGGCCGCCCTCCTCCCTGGTCTGTCCGGAGTCAGCATCCACCCCTTGCACGAGCTCACGCCTGCGGCATGGGCCGCGCGGACTCGGTAGCTCCTGTCAACCTGCGGTTGGCCTGACGCTTACGCCTAATCATCCTGAATCCCGAAGTGTGGTGATAGGGCGCGGCACGCGCTGCTGGGGATCGAACGCTTCCCCATCGACGACACCATCCGCAACCTATCCCGGAGCTTCGGAATGGGCCAGGTGCAACGCCTCTACGAACCCTTGGCAGAATGGCAGATGCAACGATTACCGTTGCGCCCAAACGGCTACGCCTTGGATCTGGACTCGACCGTGTTCGAACGCAGCGGCCAGCAACAGGGATCGTTGAAAGGCCACAACCCAGGCAAGCATGGCCGCCCCAGTCATCATCCCCTGCTGGCCGTGCTGAGCGAGGCTCATTTCCTCCTCCACGGCTGGCTCCGCAGCGGCAACTGCGGAACCGCGCTCGGGGTGGAGGAATTTCTCAAAGAAGCTCTGGCGCTGTGGCGGCAGCGCCAGAAAATCCTTCTGCTCCGGGCTGACTCCGGCTTCTTCGAGGATCTGTTGCTGAGCTCATGGAAAACCGGATTGCCGAGTTGAAGCACGATCTGGGCGCCGACGGTTTCTGCTTGAAAGAGTTCTTCGTTACCGAAGCGGCCTTTCGCGCGGTGTTGCTTCTATTCAATCTTCTGTCCGAGTTCCAACGCGCTGCGGGCCTGCCCGGCTACCGGGCGCCGGCGACCATCCGCATCCAGGTCTTGACCTGTGGCGCCATCCTCGGCCGCGCCGGTCGCCACCTGGTGCTCCATCTGTCAGCCGCCGGGGGCGGCTTGAGTTCGCGCATCTCTTTATTGGACAGTATCCTGGCTTGTGAATTTCCAACTTCGCCGAAGTTGACTTCCGTCCTCCAAGTCTGAAGCCGAATGACATCTCGGAATCACCCACCGAGGAGGAAAACTATCGCCTAACTTCGGAATTCAGGCTTAGTACTTCGACGAGGTGCTGGCCAAGCGCTGGCGTGAACTGAATCCCAGCTTTGCGCGCGTCATGCTGCACCGCCAGCGGCATTTGGATATCAAGCCGCTGGAGCGCTTGAAGGAGCAGTTCCTCTTCTTGAAGCAGGCGACCTTCACCATTGCCCCGCTGGTCGAGAGCGACAACCCGTCGTCGCCGCACTTCAGCGATCAGACGGCCCGGCTGGAGATGAAGCCGCTTCCTTTCACCGACGATGAAGTGAAGCGGCTGACGGAGAAGAGCTATCGCTTGAAGTTCTGATCTATTTGCCCGCCCAGTAGTCCGGGTGGCCGGCATATGTTTCGTTTTCCAGATGCGCGAGGATCACGCGCCGCAGGGCGAGCACGTCCATCTCGCCCTGCATCTGGTAGAGCACCTTGCCGCCGGGCGCGATCAACATCGTGAACGGCACACCACTTTCCCACTTCGCCTCGAAGGCGGCCTGCATCGCGTAGGTATCGGTGGAGTCGAACAGCAGATTGCGGCCGGAAGCGTGCTGGGCCTCGAGCGTTTTCAGTACGCCGGCTTTCTCGTCCGGATAATTAGTGGCGACGGTGACCATGTCGAAGTTGCGGCGGCGGTACATCCGCCAGGTTTCGATCAGTTCCGGCATTTCGGTGAGGCACGGACCGCACCAGGTAGCCCAGAAATTCACCAGCAGCACCTTGCCGGTCGGATTGGCCCGCAGCTTCTTGAGTTCCGCGGCGGATACCATTTCGACATTCACCGGCTCGGCTTCGAACTTCTTGAGTACAGCGGCCCGGTTTCCGGCTTTCGATTTCCACTTGGTGGAACAGCCGAAAACCGGCGTATGGGTGACGGCGACCGGCCTGCCGGCAAGCAGAGCGTCGAGGGCCAGCCGCGCATCCTGGATTTTCACCAGCGATTCACGCTGGGAATTGTCGATCCGGCCTTCATACTGCAAGCGGCGGTCTTTGTCGAAGATATACACGTGCGGTGTGGCCTGCGCTCCATAGGCATGAGCCGTGGCCTGCGTTTCGCCGTCATAGAGGTAGGGGAAATTGAACCGGCGGTACTCGGCGCGGATCTTCATGTCTTCCAGACCGTCGTTCACGTCCGTGTAACCGAGTTCCAGATGGGTAACGGCGTCCGGGTCGTTGGGGTTGATGGCCACGAAGTCCACGCCCCGGTGCTTGTAGTCTGAAACCAGTTTCTTCATCCGGCCTTCATAGAGCTGCGACGTGGGGCAGTGATTGCTGATGAACATGACCACCAGGATGGGGCTCTTGAAATCGGCGAGTTTGTGTACCTTCCCGTCGGCCCCTGGAAGCACGAACTCCGGCGCGGGGGACCCGATGGGCAGAATGGGATGTGCCGCGTCGACACGCCGGGTATGGCGCGGCTCCTGGCCACGCCCGGGCGCACACAGCACCAGAGCACCGAGGACACAGGTCCGTGCTGCCATCCTGAATGTCTTCATGGCGTCTTTCCTCTCTGTCGCGAACGATATCAGAAATCAGGTTCGGCTGTCACGCCTTCGAACTATTCACGGTACAGCCGGCCCCGTCCATTTCCATGCGGAGCCGGAGATGGACGAACCCGGCCCGCGGAAGCGCCGGCCGGTCACTGCTTCTGCCAGCAGAACCCGCCCGACAACTTCACGGCCGTTCTCCTAATCAAGACGTTTGACGGAAACACGACGCCAGCGGCACACCGCGCCCGGCGCCCAGCGGTCCTCGCCGAGTTTGTCCCGGCCGCCGCTGCTGTGGACTTCGAGGGCGATGTGGCCCGCCCGACCGACCTTTTCGAGCATCGCCTTCGGATCCCAACCGCGGGCCTGCATCTTCGCCGTGTCGAGTTCGGCGATCTTCTCCCCGTTGATCCACGTGGTCAGGTGCGGGACGGCGTTGATGCACCGTATGCGGAAGTGGTTCCACCCGTTCACTTTCCAGATGCGCAGAAAAGTCTCGGCCGGCGCCGCGAAGTCCAGCGGCACGGTCGTATTGCCTTGCGACGGCTCGGCGGGCGGTCCGGGAATGAGCCGCGTCAGCAGTCCGTTCGCGTCCACCTCGCCCGTGAAGCTGTAATTCCAGGCGTGAAAGTTCCAGAGCCCGTTCCCGTAAAAGCCGCCGATGCCGCCGTGCGGCCGGTGATCGAGCAGCACCTGGAATCCGATATTGCCTTGCGGCACGGTACGCACCAGCACCCCGGTATCGACGCGCCAGTCGGGCCTGGCTTCGATTTGCAGCTCGAAATCGGAGAACGTCTCTTCGGTCACCAGGTAGGCCCCCAAGCCGGGGGCCTCCTGCGCGCCGATGATCACGCCGTCCTCGACGGTCCACTTGCCCAGGCTCGGCTGGGCCAGCGAGCGCGGCTGGCGTTTCCAACCCTTGAGGGAGACGCCGTCAAACAGCGGCGTGAAACCGCCTTTCTGCGCCTGGCCGGCCGTGGCCATTCCGCCCGCCAGAAAATCTCGTCTGCGCATCCGCGTCACTCCTTCTTGGCTCTCGGCTGCATGCACTCCACGCGCGTGCCGTCGGGATCGAACATGTTGAACTGCCACCGCTCATCGCGGCCGAAGCGTGGTTCCGCCGGTTTCTGCCCGCGGCGCAACACTTCCCGATAGGACGTCTGGATGTCCGGCACCTCGAGCGAGAAGTGCCCGGCCGAGCCGGCCTGCGCGCGGGTGAGAGCCGCGCCGGGCTTGCGCACGGACAGCTCGATGTAATCGCCGCTCGGTCCCGGAAGGCGCAGGTGAATCAGTTGCGGCGTGCCGTCGTCGGCGGTGCGCCGCCACGTCTCCCGGAAACCCATCTGGGCGTAGAAGTCCATGGCCGCCGCCAAGTCCGTGGTGACGATGCCGGCGTGCTCCAGCCGCGTGGAAATGCGCCTGGCGCCGAGCGCCTTGCCTTCATTTTCCCCGTACACCGAGCCCGGCTGATACTGCATGAACTCCAGAAAAGTAAGCTTCTGCCCGGGAGGGTTCCGGATCACGAAGTGGCGGTCGCGGTCGCGCGGGCCGAGCTTGACGGGAGCCGGCCCCAGGCCCAGCCGCTCGCAGACCTGCCATGCCTTGTCCACGTCGGCGGCAATAAAACCGATGTGTACGAGCAATGGCATAACTTCATCCTGTCGCGAAATACCCGGGAATACCTCGATGAACTGCCGGTCGTTGACCTTGAAGAAGGTCATCTCCAGCCGGTCCTGCCGGAGCGAGTGAAAGCTGAACGCCTCTTCGAAACCGAGAACGTTTCCATAAAATGCGCGGGTCTTTTCGATGTCGGATACGCGGACAGCCACGTGGGCCAGGCCCAGCAGAGGCAATTCCTCCGCGCCGGCCGCGACGCACAAGAGCAACAACCCGGCCAGCGTTTTCATGTCAATTCGGCAGCAACTCATAACTCACATAGGCGAACTGTTTGCTGTCCGGGGACCAGGAGTTCACGTTGATCGTCCCCTGGCCGCCGAACAGCTTTACGATCTCGCGGATCTTCGGAGGGCCGGCCTGGGCGCCCGGCGCCGGCAGCATGCGCAGCACGACGTTCTTGTTGGCCGGATGGCCCGGAATCCCCTTCTCGAAGGACAGGAACACAATCGTCTTGCCGTCGGGCGAGACGTGCGGGAACCAGTCTTCCAGTTCGTCGCTCGTGATACGCTCCGCCTTGGCGTCGCCCGGGCCGGCGCCGGTGGCGGGCATGCGCCAGATGTCCCATGAGCCGGAGCGGTTGGAGTTGAAGTAGATCCACTTGCCGTCGGGCGAATACTCCGGCCCGTCGTCGTAGCCGGGATGTGCCGTCAGGCGCTCTTCCTCGCCGCCGGCGAACGGAATGCGGTAGATGTCGAAGTTCTTGTCGCGCGGCGCGCAGTAGGCCAGCCAGTTGCCGTCGGGCGAGAAACCGTGAAAGTAGCTGGGAGCGGTCTTTGTGAGCTGGCGCGGATGGCCGCCGGTGGAAGGCAGCACAAACATCTGGCCGGCCGAGATCGCGTACCACTTGCCGTCGTTGGTAATGCCGTGGTCATTGTTGACGCCGCGCACCTCGCCCGTATCGACCGGTTCCAGTTTGGGGTCGGCCAGCGGAAGGCGCCATAGACGGCCCGGCGAATTCAACAACAGGTACTTGCCGTCGGGCGACCAGTTGGGCGCCTGGTAGAAGCCCTCGACGGTGTGGATGATCTTATGCGAGCCGTCCGCCACCGTGCAGATGGTGATGTGGCTCTTGACCGGCGGCCTGGCCGGCATCTGCTTGCCTTTCTTTTCCGCACCCTGCGCGAACAGCAGGGCGGTCGAAAGGGATATCAGGCTAATGAGCGCTTTCATTTCACGACCCCTTACTTGACGGTGAAATCCGGCGGTTTTCCGGCCTGCTCGTAATGTTTCCGCCGGATGACCTTGTCGGCCTCCTGCACGAGGCGGGCCCGTTTGGCGACCTCCTCGGCGTGCGCGCGCGGCACCACCGCCACGCCGTTGCCATCGGCTACGACGATATCGTTGGGCATGACGGTCACTCCTCCGACGTTGACCGGAGCGTTCCACGATTCGCCGATGGCGCGCCCGGCCAGGATGCCGCGCGTGTCGTCACGGTGATAAACGGGGATGCGCTCCAGGCGCATCTCGTCGGTATCGCGGCAACCGCCCTCGGCGATGATGCCGCGCATGCCCTGGAGGAACCATGCATAGGCGTTCTCGCTTCCGCACAGCCCCACGTCGCGGCCGCGCGGCGTGTCCATTACCAGGATCGTGCCTGGTCTCAGGAACGGAAGCGCCCGCGGGCGCGGGAAGCGCTTGAACCAGTCCGCCTTCCACTTGTAGTAGTCGTCGCGGCTGGTGAAGATGGGCGCGCGCTCCTGTGAGGGCAGCAGACGCAGCGTGACGGCCACACCGCAGATGCGGTGGCTGAACTTTTGATCGTCGCGCCACAGCGGCTTGATGCCGTGGTCCATGACGGTGACGTCCTGTAGCCCGATCTCGTCGAGCGCGTCGATCACATCGGTGAGCCGCAGGCCCTCGAACTTCTTGACGATGGCCTCGTTCTCCTGCTGGGAATACTCCTTCACCGCGAGCATGTGCTGCGAGAAGGGAGTCTTGCCGGTCTGGGCGACAGCCAGCCCGGCGGCGAACATGACCAGAGCGAAGCGCATGGCGTGCCTCCCTTACTTCTTCTTCTGCGCCGGACCGCGCGCGGGCGGCGGCGTTTCCAGTGTGACGCCGGAGAAGACGGCCGTCAGCAGCGCCGCGTCATCGTGCGAGCACACCGCCAAGCCCACATAGACCGGGTTGCCGAGGGGCACGTCCGTCGCGCCCAACTCCTGGAACGGCGTGCCCTCTTTGCCGCCCCAGATAGTGATGGCGTTGCGCCGGCGTTCCACCCGGATACGGGTAGGCGCCGAGATGGGAAAGCGGACGCCGCGCGTGATCTCGTCCGCTTTTTCTCGGTACTGAAGGCCGGTCAGGCCATCGCCGTGCACCATGATGTCGGCGTAGGGCGATCCGGTTTCGAGGTCCTTGCGGATCATCAGCCCGGCCTTGCGGTGCGCATTGCCGCCGGATTCCAGCCGCAGCGTGGCCGTCAGGATCACGTCGCCCGCGAGCTTCTTCCAAACGAAGAAAAAATCGTCCTTGGCGGCCCAGATGTTCTGGCCGCCGCCGATGACGCGGTACTCGTTGCTGGCAGCATCGTAGCTGACCGATCCCTTGCGAGACGGGCTGCCCACGTCCGAAGCGCCTTCAAAAATTCCGTAGGGTCCTTGCGCCAGGGCGGAGCCGGCGAGGAGAAGCATCAGCGTTGTCGAGCGCCACATGGCACTGATATACCATTTGGCGCACCCGGCCGGGGCGGGGCGCGCTGCTACACTGCGGCCGGAGGAGGCACGCCAGTTCCTTCTCGGTCAACGGCCGCTGGTTCCTCATGCCGTAGGCCGCGCGTTCCGTCACAGGCCGAAATGCTTCCGTATGAATGCCACCGCCAGGCGGGCCGCTTCCTTCGTTTCCGCCGTGACGTTGGGCGGCTTGCCTGTGCCCCGGTTGTCGAGGAAGCCGAAGTAGAACCCGTGCAGCCCGTTATCAGGGAAGTAGGTATCGACGGTCTTGCCCAGGGCCCGCAGTCTGTCGGCATAGGCCTGCACCACCGGCGTGGGAGACGAGGTGTCATTCCGGCCGTTGACGATGAGGATGGGGAAGCGCACCCGCGAGGCTTCCGTCAGCGCCGACTCGTAGTTGTATTTGGCCGGGTCCTTCTCGATCTCCGCCATCGTGGCGCCGTGTCGCTTCTCCGCTTCCGCAATCATCTTTTTCAGCACACCGACCACTTCCACGCCGCGGTTGACGGCCTTGGACACCTCGATGAGGTCGAGCGCCGCGGGTGCGCACAGTACCGCACACTGCACGTCGGTGCGCGAGGTCAGCCTCGCGATCACGCCCGCGCCGTGACTGCCGCCGAACAGCGCCACGCGCCTGCCGTCGATGAAGGGCAGGCGCCGCGCGGTCTCGATGGCCGCGATGGCGTCCTCCCACTCGATGGATCTTGCCGCCGCCTTCGGGCGAAAGTCCGCGCAAAAAACCGCCCATCCGGCGGCTACAAAATCGGCCACCGGGGGGATGGTGGCGCGTCCCAGAGAATAGGTTACCGGCGGGCTCGCCGCGCCGCCGTGCAGCAGGACCACGACGGGAAATGGACCTGGGCCCGCAGGCTTGCGGAGATACGCCGGGACCTCCACTCCGCCGGCGCCGGTGAAGGTCGTCACACGGCCGGCCGAGCCGTCGTCAAACCGCTCCCATGGCTCCTCCGCCTCCACCAGGAACGAAGCGGCCACCCGCGTGGCGAGGACAAAGCACATGCCGAAGCGCGTCTTCATACCGGATAGCGCTTATCATATACAACTGCCGCGTCACCCGTTGCACCCGGCCCGCCGGAGATATACGCTTGGGGCAAGTTGAATCTGGAGGAATAGGTCATGTCCAGATGCTTCATCCCCGCCGCCCTGTTCGCCGCGGGAGCGCTTCTGGCGCAAACCGGCGCGGGCCGCATACAGGGTACCGTCAAAGATCCGAGCGGCGCCGTGATCCCCAGCGCAAACGTCGCCGCCGAGCACGTCGAGACGGGAGTCGCCGTGCGGACCGTCACGAACCAGGCCGGGTTCTTCCTCTTTCCTTCGGCGCAAACCGGACGGTACCGGATCGCCGTCGAAGCCCCAGGTCTGGAGAGATGGCAGGGTGAACTGCTGTTGCAGACCGGGCAGGAAGCCGAGATCACGCCGGTGCTCGCGGTAGGCGCCACCAGCACGCAGATCGTGGTGGCCGGGGACATCACGCCGCTGCTCACCACTACCAGCCCCACGCTCGCCACCGTGGTGGAGCGTGAGCGCATCGAGGAACTGCCGCTGAACGGGCGCTTTTTCCAGAACCTCGTCTCGCAGACGACGCCCGGACTTGAGGGCAACGCCAGCGCTCCCAAGGCGTACGGGCTGCGCGACGGCAGCCTGCAATTCGTGCAGGACGGCGCTTCCATCAGCGACGCCAATATCACTCAACTCACCACGCGTCCTCCCGGATTGGACACGATCCAGGAGTACCGCGTCGAAATGAGCGTGGCCTCGGCCCGGTTCACCGCGCCGGCCACCACGCTGCTCTCGACTCGCAGCGGCACCAACCAGCTCCATGGCAGCCTGTTCTACACAGGCCGCAACAACGGCTTCGGACTGGCCCGCAGGCGGGAGGATTTCTACACCAAGCCGCCCCAGTTGATTCGCAACGAGTATGGCGCGTCCGTAGGGGGGCCCGTCCGGCTGCCGCACCTGTATAACGGCAAGGACCGGACGTTCTTCTTTTTCGCCTGGGAAGCCTACGGCCTGCGCAATGCCTCGACCATGAACAGCAGCCTCCCCACGCAGGCGATGCAGCGGGGCGATTTCCGGGAGTTGACCGACGGCCAGAGCCGGGCCATCACCCTGTACGACCCGTGGACCACCGCGGGCCCCGACCAGAAATACGCACGCGTGCCTTTTACCGGCAACGTGATTCCGCTCAGCCGCCGAAGCCCGTTTGCGGCCTACTTCTTCAGCGTCATGCCGCAGCCTAACCAGCCGGGAGTCAACCCCTCCATCGCCTCCAACTGGTTCGGTCCCGACTCGACCAGGCAGACCGACTGGACCAACTCGGTGCGCATCGACCACCGCTTCGGCAACAACGACCAGGTCTTCGGGCGGTACACGATCGGCAACCGCATCCTGGTCAACCGCCGCCCCAATCAGCCCATGCCGATGTCCCTGGATAAGTTGTGGAACTCGCAGGACAGCTCCGAGCGAATGCAGAGCGGCTCGTTCACGTGGAATCATACGTTCACGCCTTCGTTCTTCGTGGAGACGGTGTTCACGGGCGCGCGCATGGACTGGAAGTTTAGCTTCGACCAGCCGGCCGTGGGAGTGGACCTGTCGCCCAAGCTGGGCTTCCCGAATCCATTCGGCGTCGCGGGGGCGCCCAGCCTCACCAATATCGGGTTCGCCATGCAGGGCACCGGTCTGATCCCGCGGGCGGAGGACACCAAGCCGATCGCCGGCGAACAAATCTACACGGTGGTGCGAGGCCGGCACCAGTTCGAATTCGGGTGGCGCCTCGAACGCATGATGCTCGACGTGTTGCCGGACCGTCCCGGCGCGGCGGCCATCAACTTTGCCAGCCAGGCCACGGGCGTCTACGATCCCGCGACGGGAACGGCTTACAACGCGGTCCCGCGGACGGGGGATAACCTGGCCAATTTCTTCATCGGGGTGGCGGGCTCGTACAGCCAGACGCTGCCCGCGCCTTCCTACGTCATGCGTTCGAGCCGCGCCGCCGGCTACGTGCAGGACAACTGGAAGATCGCGAGCAACCTCACGCTGAACCTCGGGCTGCGGTACGAGTACCTCCCGCCGCTGCTCGATCGGAACGGCATCAACGCGGTCTTCGATTTTCCCAATCACGCCATTGCCCGCACGGCGTCCCTGGCGGAACTGATCGGCCTGGGCGCCACCACGCAGGCTTTCGTCAATTCCTACACGGCGATCGGCGTGAAGTTCGAGACCACCCGGGAGGCGGGGTTTCCGGACAGCCTGGTGCATGTGCCGCAACGCAACTTCAGCCCGCGCGTCGGATTTGCCTGGCAGGGGAAGCTGGGGACGCGCCCGCTGGTGCTGCGCGGCGGCTACGGCCAGTTCCGGTTCCCCCTGGGAACGCGCCTGTTCAACGTGCAGCGGGGCAATCCGCCGCTGCAAGGGACTGTCTCTTACAACATCAATTCGGCGGCGCAGTCTCCCGACGGCTTCGCCAACTATGGCCTGCGCTCGGCACCCACGGTAATCGCGGGCACATCTTCGGCCATCGGCGCCATCAAACCCGATGCGGTCAATGCGATCCCGCGCGGGGTGGGGATTAACGCCTTCGCCCCCACGCTCGATACGCCGCTGGCGCGGGAGTGGAACCTGACTTTTGAGACCGAGGTCATCCGCAACACACTGCTGCGCGTGGCTTACGTCGGGACGGCCGCCCGCCATCTGGAGCAGGACGTCCAGAAGAACGGCCAGCCCAATAATTATGTCCACTACGTGACCACCGGGCAGCCGCTGCCTTCCGGCGCCTACGCGGCTGTGGCGCGCCGCAACTACGACCAGACCACCTACGGCGATATCCATGTCTACAGTTCCACCGGCTATTCGAACTTCAACGGTCTCCAGGTGGAGGTGCAGCGCCGCTTCAGCCGCGGCCTGGGCTTCCAGTGGTTCTACGTGATGAGCAACGCGCTGTGGGTGGGCAGCGGCAGCCAGATCCTCGGCACCTCCTCTCTGGTACCCGATCCGGTGACCTTCATGCCGGGTTCGGTGCCGGCCGACTTCGATGCCTACAACCGCTTCTACAATTACCAGCGGGACACGGGCGTTCCCAAACACCGCATCAACTGGAACCTGCTCTATGACCTGCCGTTCGGCCGCGGCAAGAAACTGTTCTCCCGTTCGGGCCGGCTCCTCGACCGCATCGTGGGCGGCTGGCAACTGGCCTCGTACAGCAGCATGAGCACGCGTTGGATTGCACTGCCTGAAACCGACTGGGGCGCCACCGGCAAGATCCAGATCTACGGCAAGCAATACCCCATCCAGGATTGCCGCAGCGGAACCTGCTTCGACGGGTACCTCTACTACAACGGTTACATCCCGGCGAACCAGGTCAACAGCCGCAACGCGCAGGGACAGCCCAACGGGGTCATGGGCGTGCCGTCCAACTACCAGCCTTCGCACCAGCCCATCTGGCCGACGCCGGCCAACCTGAGCCCGTCGGACCCGAACTACTCGCTCTATGGGACCAATATCGTCTTCGTGCCGTTGAAGAACGGCACACAGCAGCGCATTGCTTTCGACAACGGGCTCAACCCACTGCGCAATCAGGCGATCCTCGGTCCGTGGACCTGGGCCGTGAACAGCTCACTCTTCAAAGTGATTCCCATCACGGAACGCGTACGGCTGCGGTTGAACATGGACGCTTTCAACGTGTTCAACATGCCGGGCACTCCCATGCCAAACGCCGCCACCGGTATCCTGCTGCTGCGGACTTCGTCCAACGGGCCGCGGCAATTGCAGTGGACCCTCCGGCTTACTTTCTGACCCACTCGCGCGAGGGTCATGCCGCCTCCGGCGGAGCAGCGGCTCTCGCGCACGGGAGAGCCGGTCAACGCAACGACCGTTGACTGGAGACGAACCAGGGCCGTGACGTCGGATCGTGCTTGAAGAAGTCCAGCAGCAGCTTCACGACCTTCTCCCGTCCGGAGAGGGACGGGTGGGTCCGGTCGGAGATGGCCATGTCGTCGCTCACGTACACCAGCCCATCCTTGCGGCCCTTCACACCGTCCGCCCACAGGTACGGCCCCCACGCCACCCAGGGAGCCCGCACCGCACCTCGGGAGGGATCGCAGTTCAGCTCCGGATTCCCCGCCATCTGGTCTCTGATGATCCACTTGATGGCAAAGGCGCTTTCGTAGGCGTGTGGCTCGGGATTCAGCGCGGCGGTGGCATAACCGGCGTAGATGCGGCTGGACAGGTAGGCGATCCTCAGGTTGGGGAAACGGTCGTGCACGTTGTGCAGCGTTGCGATCAGCAGGCCCTGCATCTTCTTGGGCTCGCCTGGGAACTGCCGCCAGGGGCCGAAGTATGCCTGCTTGATCCACACTGCCTGGACCTGCGCCCCGCTGACGCCCGCGGCGGCCAGACGCTCATCGACGACGCTCCAGAATCGGGCGTGCGGCATGGCGGTCACGTCCGCTCCCTGACCTCCCTGAGCGCCGTCGACCGGTACAAGATGCGGGTTGAGCGTTTTGTCCCCGGCCGCCCGCTTCAGGAAAACCTGGAATTCCATGGTCGTGTTGGACATGCCGATCGAAAGGAGCACGATCTTGCCCTCCTGGGACGGGCGGCCCTGCGGGTCACGCGGAACAACCTGCCGGGAGGCCGCCATCCCCAGTTTCAGATGTGCCGGCGGGGGTGCATTGTCGCCTCCCGGATAGAGCCCGCCTTCCTCGCCTTTGTAGGTTCCCTTACCCAGGTCGCAGAGCGGCACAAGACCGGTAGACTCGCGCGGAGGGTTCTTCTTGACATAGTCCTCGTTGAGTTCGGCCTGGACCTTCTTGATGAACTCCTGCTCCGCGGCGGTGACCGTCTCTCCTGCCCGCATGCGCGCGCGCACCTCCTCGAAGCGCTCCATGATCTTCGGATCGGGTTGGGCCAGTATCCCGCAAGGGAGAACCAGGAGCCACGCAGCCGAGGCGACGACTATCGTCATACGCATGCAGATTCCCACTCCCAAAGGCTCGAGTCAGGCGGAGGCGCAGCGTTTCGACTGTGGACCGGCGCGGCGATGGCCGATAGCCGCGGCACGGTCATCACTTCAGAAACCACGGCCGCGCGGCCGGGTCCGTCTTGAAGAACGTGAGCATGAGATCCGCGATCTTGGCTGTCCCCCTGTCTGAAGGGTGGAGACCGTCGTCCCTGAGATCTTCGCGCAGATAGACGAACCCGTCTTTGCGGCCCCTCTCGCCGTCCGTCCAAAGATACGGACCCCAGGCAATCCAGGGCGAGCGCACAGGCCCCCTGGCGGCGTCGAAGTTCAACTCGGGCTTCCCTGCCAATTGCGCGGCCACGACCCATTTCACCGAGAAACCCGTCTCGTAGGCGCCGGGCTCCGGACTGCCTCCCAGTTCCGTATAGCCGCCATAGGTGCGGCTGCTCAGGTACGCCAGTTTCGCGTTGGGGAAACGGTCGTGCACGACGTGCAAGGTAGCGGTCAGGTCGTTCGCCAGTTGCCGGGCCATCTCGGGAAATCCCACCGCTCCCGGGATCACTTCTTTGATCCAGAGTGCCTGTACCTGGAGGGCGGTAACGCCGGCGTTGTTCAACCTCTGCTCGACTTCCTTCCAGTAGCGGGAGCCGGGGTCGGCCTGTTCTTTCGAGGCGCGGCTGCCGACGCAGCCATTGACGGCGACCAGGCGCGGGTTGACGTCCGGGTCGGCAGCCACGCGCTTCTGGAATCCAGGAAACTCTATAGCGGGGTTGGAGAAACCGATCGACAGCAACACGATCTTGCCGTCCTCCGATTTGCGCCCCTGCTGATCGAGCGGCGCGATTTCACCTGCCAGCCGCAGCCCGGCCTGAACATGCCGGGGTGGAGCCGTGTTTCGGCCGCCGGGATACAATCCGCCCTCTTCGCCCCGGTAGGCGCCGGTCCCCAGGTCGGTCAACGGCACCAGTCCGACGGACGCCCGCGGCGGGTTCGCCCGCATGTACTGCTTGCGGCGCTCCTCGAGCTGTTGCGGGCTGGGGCGCTGCGGCGGCGCCTGGCCGCCTGCCGCGTCTCGCGCGGCCGCCAGGAACCACGGTTTGGCCGTCGCGTCGGTCTTGAGGAATTCGAGCAGCAGGCGCGCAACCTTGTCCCTGCCGGCATTGGAGGGGTGCATGCCGTCCTGTCCCAGTTCCTCGCGCAGCCACACTAAGCCGTCGCTCCGGGCCTTGACGCCATCGGCCCACAAGTAGGGTCCCCAGGCGATCCAGGGAGCGCGCACCGGCCCCTTAGCGGGATCGTAGTTCAGTTCGGGTTTGCCGGCGATCTGATCGGCAATCACCCACTTGTTGGAAAAGCCGAACTCGTAGGCGAAGGGTTCCGGATTGGCCGCGCTCAGTGCGTACCCGGCGTAGATCCGGCTCGAGAGGTAGGCAATCTTGAGATTGGGGAACCGGGCCTTGGCGGTGTGTAGGATGTCGCGCAGCCAGCCGTACAACTTCCTGGCCTCGCCGGGAAACGGCAATTGCCCGTCGTACAGCGGGTAGGTCTCTTTGATCCAGAGCGCCTGAATCTGCGCGTGCGTCACGCCGGCGGACTCCATGCGCTGATCCGCCACCTGCCAGTAGCGCGACCGCGGATTGGCGGCCTGGTCGGCGGCCTGCCCCGGCTGTGCGCCGTCGACGAGGACAAGCCGCGGGTTCAGGCTCTTGTCGGCGGCCGCCATCTTCTGGAAGTTCTGGAACTCCATCGTGGTGTTGGAGACGCCCACCGACATCAGTACGATCTTGCCTTCCGGCGACGGCTTGCCTTCGCGGTTGAGCGGCCTGATCTGCGACGCCATCCTCAACCCGGCCGCCAGGTGCGCCGGCGGAGGCACGTTCTCGCCTCCCGGATAGAGGCCGCCCTGTTCCCCTTTGTACAGACCCCTGCCCAGGTCGGTCAGCGGGACCATGCCGGTGGACTCGCGCGGCGGATGTTCCTTGATCCACTTCGCGTTCTGCGCGGCGCGCACCGGGTTCACCTGTTTGGGCGCGCCTTTTTGCGCCTCGCCCGCATTGCCGCGCAGGGCCATCATGCGTTGGATGAAGGCGCGGTCGTCGTCGGTGAGCGGTTCGCCGCGGTCGCGTTTGACGCGCAGTTCCTCAATCCTCTTCTGGTCGGCCGGCGACTGCGCCGCGGCCGCGGGCAGCAGCCACGCGGCGGCGGCCGCCAGGAGTACAAGCAGGGTTTTCATATAACTTCCCGGGGAACGCGTTCGCCTTAGCGTACCATTCCCCAACCCCACGGCGATTCCGGCGCCGGACTCGACGCCGGCGGCGGCCTTTACCGAGAATTGCACGATGCGATTCCCCTGAGAGGCGGCCCGTCTGCAAGTCCGCGCCGGCCTGTTCCACGCATTGAACTACACACAGTGGGGACCCGCCGTCAACCAGACGGTGCAGACCGGCGCGGTCAACGCCGGCCAGATGACTGGAACGCGGCCGGCACGCCAGGTACAATTTTCGCTACGCTTCTTCTTTTGATCTCCTGGGAGGGGGAATGAAGAACCTCATGACACGACCGGAATGGTTGTTCGCGCCGCTGTTCGGCCTGGCGCTCGCCGCCGCGCAGACGGCGCCGTACTCCGGGCCGCCGATCCGCTACGAGTACGGCTCGATGGATTGGGTCGACCCCGACCGGACCACTCCCGAAGGCGCAGTCTACAAGACGTTTCGCAGCCCTACCATCCAAGCGGACGTCAGCTACCTGGTGTACCTGCCGCCGGACTACGAACAGCGCGGAGACTCGCGCTATCCCGTCTTGTACGAACTGCCCGCCAGCGGTGGCACGCCCAGCCGCGACATGGCCGAGATCGTGAAGCGCGTGGACGCGGGCATCCGCGCCCATCGCCTCTTGCCGATGATCATCATCGGCGTCAACGGCCTGCGTGGCAACACGATGTATTGCGATTCCCGCGACGGTCTTTACCCCCTGGAAACGGTGATCGTGAAGGACCTCATCCCGCACGTCGACGCCACGTACCGGACGGTGGCGTCGCGGGAGGGCCGCGCGCTAAACGGTTTCTCCATGGGAGGATTCGGCGCCGCGCACCTCGGCTTCAAGTTCCCCGACTTGTTCGGCGTCATCTCGATCATGGCGCCTCCGCTGTTGGGACCCGAACTCAAACAGCCCCTGCCGGCAAAGGCTTGGTCGAGGCTGTTTCCCACGGCCATGGCGGGCGACCTCGAGTACTTCCGCGCTAACGACCCGTTCACGCTCGCCGAAAAGAACGCGGCCAAGCTCCGCGACCGGACAGTCATCCGCATCGTCGCTCACTGGGAAAACGAGCAGTGGCTGTGGCCGCAGTGTGAGAAGTTGCACCAGGTCCTGCTGCGGAATATGGTGCCGCACGAATTCTACTTCCTGATGAACGTCAAGGGGCACAACCGGGGGCAGTGCCTCAACACGATGGGCGACGGCGCGTTCGCCTTTTTCAGCTCATCGCTCCTCAAGCCGCAGACCGGCGCTCCCGCGCTGCCACGCGCTGCCGGAGCGGCGCCGGCACCCGTGGTTCCTCGCGCCACCACGGGACCACCGGGGCCAGCCGGGTGGGAGCGTCTGCCCGACGGCTCGCAGGGCCGGGAGACCGAATTCCAGGGCGTGGGCGGCGTCGCCATTCCCGCCTACCTGCGGAAGCCCGCCGGACCGGGGCCGTTTCCGGCGATCGTCATGGCGCATGGTGGGCGATATGGCAAGGCGGCAACGGTGGGGATGGGCCGGTCCATGCAATCGCCGGTCGTGGACTTCCTCAAGGAGGGTTGGGCCGTGTACTCGATCGACTACCGGCCCGTGGAGCGCATCGGCATCGAGCCGGTCGAATTCGACGACAGCGTGGCCGCCATCCAGGCGCTGCGCAAGCTCCCCTTCATCGATCCGAAGCGGATCGGGTGGTGGGGTGCGAGCCATGGGGCGCAGGTAGGATCGCGCGTAGTGTCGCGCGTGGACCTCGCCGGCGCGGTGCTCTGCGCGCCCGCGGCGCTGGACCTGATCGAGGTCAAGAAGGGTTTCGGGCGCGGCGAGAAGCTGGCCGCCGTCCTGAAGAAGATGGTGGCGGACATGGAAAAGGAACGCGGCGCCTCGGCCGAGGAGATCGAGAAGAACCCGGCCCGCTACGGCTACACTTCGGCCTTGACCGAGGTGGCGCAAGTGCGCGCTCCCATCCTGGTCATTAACGGACGCGACGACGACAACTCGCCGCCGTCGATCATCGAGGTCTACGTCAGGAAGCTGCGCGCCGCCGGCAAGCAGGTCGAAACCTACCAGCCCGACCACGGCCCGCATGGCTTCTACACGGGCCGCCCCGACATCCCAGAATGGAAGGAGTCGGCGCGGCGTACGGTGGCGTTTTTTCGCGCACGGTTTTCCCCCTAGGGCGGCACTTATCGGAAACGAGGTCACCGATGAAACTTGCATGCATTTGCCTGGGATCGATTCTGACCCTGCCGGCCGCGGCCGCGCCGCCCGGGAAGGTCGCCGCGCTACCCGACCCCTGCCCCGCGGGTGGCGTTGCCCGCACCACCTGCCGCCAGGTGGTGGTGAGTTGTCCGAACTTGAAAGACCTACGGGCGCAGATTCGCATCACCGAACCGGATCCGGACAAGCCGCTGCGCGGCACCGTGGTGCTCGGCAGCGGCGGCAACGGCGCGGGCTTCTACGCCGGAACGGCACTGGTGCAGTCGCTCGTTCGCCAGCTTTCCGACATCGGCTTTCTGGTGGTGGACCGTTCCTGGGACGGCGGGTGGGTGACACAGGAGGGCGGATTGAAGCCGCAGGCCTGCCGCTATGCCACGCTGCTCACGTGGGTCCGCGACGCGTTGCATAAGGGCGGCAAGTTCGTCGCCACCGGCAATTCCGGCGGTTCGGCCGAAATCGGCTACGCGCTCACGACGTACGGACGCGGCGATATCCTGGACGTCGCGATTCCCACCTCCGGTCCTCCGGTCTCGCGGCTGGACTACGTGTGCGCGGCGCAGCCCTCGGCCGTATGGAGCGAGCTGTGTGCACGGATCGTGCCCGCCGGCGCTATGGAGTGCAGGCCGGGCTGCATGTTGGGACCCGCCAACGGAGTGTGCCGGCAGGTAGGACCACAGCCGGCCCCCGCGCAGTTGCTGGAGGACAGCGTGGTGCATCCCGCCGCGGTCCTCGATTATCCGAAGACGCGCCTCATTTTTTTGTTCGGCAAACTCGATTGCGGCGAGCCCGTTCCGGCGGGCCTCACGTGGGCTACTCGCGTCGTCAGCTCCAAGCTGATTCACTTTGTGCCCAACACGCCGCACGCCCTCATGTCCACCGCCGAGGGACGCGACGCCCTCGTGCGCGCCATCGACCAGGCGACCCGGTAAGGCCAGCCGGGCCAGGCGCAAGACCCGGGTCCGGAGCTGCTGGAATTCCGGAGCGCACGATGGAACGGCTCACCGACGGGCAGCGCGCCCGCCTCGCAGGCCAACGCCAAGGTGGACCGCCAGGAGTGGATCGCGGCGCACCCGGCGCGCAACAGCACCGGCGTAGCGCAATCCGAGCGCCGGAGCAAGAATCCCCAAAGTGCCGGACGAATTGGCCCCAGCCCCTGGCAGGTGGTGTATACGCAGATTACCGCCCTTGAAGGTTCAGCGCCACCGGGGAACGGCATGCACGATATCGAGGGGCTGAAACTTATAATGGTGTCTTTCATGATCCTCAACGGCTCTGACCGGATCAGCCGGCGCCACCTGCTGCTGAGCGTGGCCGGCCTGCATCCCGCGCTGTCATTGTGCGGCCCTCCGGCGCCGGTTCGCGCGCCCCGCCCCAACATCGTCGTCCTATTATCGGATGACATGGGTTGGGAACAGGTCGGGTTCAACGGCGGCAAGGAAGTTCCGACGCCGAATATCGACCGCATCGCCCGCGAAGGCGTCAAAATGAGCCAGTTCTACGTACAGCCCGTCTGCACGCCTTCGCGGAGTTGCTTGCTCACCGGCCGCTATGCCTGGAAGACCGGGACCGAGAGACGCCCCACCGCATCAGCCCGGCAAGGCATGCTGCGCGACGAACGGACCGTGGCCGAGGCCTTGCGCGACGCGGGCTACGCCACCTGGATGGTGGGCAAGTGGCATCTGGGTGAGTGGCAGGCGGCCCACTTGCCGTGCGCCCGCGGTTTCGATCATCATTACGGCCACTATGGCGCCCTCATCGACTCGTATACCCACACCAGGGGCGGCGTCCTGGATTGGCACCGCAACGGGAAACCCGTGGTCGAGGAGGGTTATTCCACCTTCCTGCTCGCCCGCGAGGCTTCCAGTCTGATTGCCCGCCACGACGGTAAGCGGCCTTTTTTCCTCTACCTTCCCTTCAACGCCGTACACGGCCCGCACATGGCCCCGCCGGAGTATCTGAAGAAATACGAGCATCTCGGCGGGCGCGGCTCGCAGCGCGCCCAGATGGAATGTCTCGATATCGCGGTCGGGCGCGTGTTGCGGGCCATCCGCGACAAGGGCATCGACCGCGAGACGCTGGTGATGTTCCTCAACGACAACGGCGGGCCGCGCGTGGTAGGCGCCAACGGCCCATACCGGGGTTTCAAGTCGGACTACCACGAGGGCGGCATCCGGGTGCCCGCCGCGGCGCGCTGGCCGGGGCGGATTCCCGCCGGCACTTCGACGGATGAGATGCTGCACGCCATTGACATCTTCCCCACGCTCTGCCGCCTGGCGGGCGCCAGTACGGAGAAGGGCCTGCCGCTCGACGGCAGGGACGCCTGGTCCACCATCGCCGCGCGCGGACCCTCTCCCCGCGACGAGATCGTGCACTCGCTCCAGGTGATCCGTGCCGGCGACTGGAAGTTCATCGAGGAGGGCGCCAGCTACTACGAATGGCGCGCTCAGCCGATGCAGCTCTATAACATCCGCGAAGATCCGTATGAGAGGCGCAACCTCGCGGCGGAGTACCCCGAAGCCGTCGCCCGCTTGCGCGAGCGCCTGGCCTGGCACCGGAAGTTCGCAAGGGAGGGCGAGCGGGAAGAGCGCATCCCGAACTACCCGCCGGTGGTCTACGGCGAAGAAGAGAACCGCGAACACGGCGAACGGCTCCGCGACACGGTGAAAGCGCTGGCCGCGAACGAGCAGGCAGAAAGTCCGCGTGCAGCCCAGATGAGGAAAAAGTGATGCGAACGATCGCGTTTGCAGTCTTGCTGTCAGCCGCCGCTTCCGCTCAGGAGCTTCCCGAACTCCGGCATGAGCGGCCCATCGCGCGGCACCCGAAGTGGGTCACCGGCACCTTGCGCGTGGCCTACGGGCACTGGGAACGCAACAAGCCGGTGCCGCTCGATGAATGGGCGGCGCGCACGAAAGCGATGGGCGCCACGGCGCTCCTCGCACTCGGCAACATTCCCGACGTGGCGGTCAACCACATCACGCCGTTCCCGGGCGGGAAATGGTCTCCCGGCTACGAGTGGGCGGCGGAGTACCTCGCCGCGGCCCGCCGGCACGATATGAAACTGGTGCTCTACGGGGACTTCTGGGACCGGCAGGACGAGATCCTCACGCAACATCCCGAGTGGCGTGAGATGGACGAGTCCGGCAAGCCCGTCAAGAACAATGCCTGCTTCTCCTCGCCGTTCGTGGAAGCGTTTCGCGACCGTCTGGTCTCCGTGCTGCGCACCGCGCCGGTGGACGGTCTCATGATCGACATGATGCACATGGGCGCGCGCGCCGGCTGCCGCAACCCCTACTGCATTCGAGCTTTTGAGAAGCGCTTCGGAGTGAACGCCCCGCGAACGCGCGATCCGAAGGATTCCGTGTTCCAGCGCTGGATGCAGTTTCAGGCGTTCACGCGTGAGAATGCCGCGCGCGAATGGACCGAAGCGGCCCACGCCGTCAACCCCGAGTTCGCCATGATCGTCAACCACGACCGCGGCTGGCATAACAACTACGCCCATAACGGCTTCGTTTCGAGCCGCCTGGAACAGTGTGTGGACGGGATTCTGGAGGAAATCGGCTGGGATTTCGACTCCTCCGGCGTGAAGCCGCAAGCCACACCGGTGCGGGAGAGTTTCCAGAACACGTGGCTGCGCTGCCGGCGCGGTGACGGCGCCAGTTTCATGTGGATGCGCACCCACGCCATGCCATTGGTGGACCTCCGCGCGCGCAACCTGAACATGCTGGCGCACGGCAACGTGCCCGCCCCCACCACCGGGTCGAACCTGGAGTGGCGCGGCGTCCTGTGGAAGGACATCCAGGAGCGTGAAGAGTGGATCCTCGGCAGCCAGGCACTGCCGTGGCTCGGCATGGTGTACTCGGAGAACACTTTGGCGTGGCATTACGGCGCGACCGAAGAGGCGGCCAGCCTGCCTTACGTGCAGAACGCCTACGGCGTATTCCAGGCCGTGCTCGAGGGACACCTGCCCGTGGACATCCTCTCCGACTGGCAACTCACCCCGGAAGCGCTCCGCCGCTACCGCGTGGTTGCGCTGCCCAATACCGCCGCGCTTTCCGCCCAGGCCTTGAGTGCGCTGCGGGAGTATGTGCGGGGCGGAGGAGGGCTGGTGGCTACGTTTGAGTCGTCGATATCCGACGAAGCCGGCCGCCGCCGCGCCGATTTCGGCCTCGCCGACGTCTTCGGAGCCAAGTATGGCGGGTCCGGCAAGAGCTACACCATCTCCGCCGGCGTCTGGGGCGTGGACCATCCCATCGCGCGCGACGAAATCTTTCGCTACATGGGCATCTGGTCGCAGGGCGCCATCGAACCGGCAAGAAACTTCCAGATCATCACCCATAAGCCGGGCAACTCGCAGGCGTACGAGGTGGGATTCGCCAGACCGCAATCCAGGCCCGCAGGCGCGCTGGGCGGCATCCGCACGGGGGGGCCGGACCTGCCGGCGTTCGTGGCGCGCGAATACGGTAAGGGGCGCGTGGTCTGGTTCCCCGTGGACCTCGGCCGCGCCTACTTTCTGAACAATTCGCCCGCCACCGCGCGCCTGCTCCAGAGAGCGATCCGTTGGGCCGCCAAGGAACCGCCGCCGGCGGAACTGGAAGGCTCCGAGCAGGTGGAGACCGTCTACTACACCAAGAACGGGCGGATGGTCGTGCATCTGCTGAACGACCAGGCGTCATACGGCCGCGGCGCTCCCCCGAATCCCGAGGGCTACGGATTCCGCCGCGAGATCCTGCCCGTGCACGAACTCAAGGTGCGCCTCCGCAGCGAGGCGAAGCGCGTGCTCCTGATTCCCGGCGGGCGGGAACTGCCCATCACCCGCAACGGCAGCGCCGCCGAAGTCACCGTGCCGAAGCTCGAACTGCACGCGATGCTGGTAGTGGAGTAAGCCCTACCAGCTCAGCCGCAGCCCAAGCTGCAACTCGCGCGCGCCCTGTCCGGAGTTCTGAAGGCTCAGGATACCGCTCCCGCTGTTCGGCAGCACCAGCCCCGCCATGTTCAGCGCGTTGAAGAAGTCCGCGTTGAACCGCAGGTTGAAGCGCTCGTTGATGCGCGTGTTCTTGAACAGCGA
>JBHGBM010000047.1:0-60374 GCA_041946965.1 Bryobacteraceae bacterium | reverse complement strand
AAGCGCGCCCGCAGGGCCCTCACTGATAATGGTCATTCTGCATGACGCACTACACTAGTGTGGCGCGACCGAAATATCGAGGAACAAGCCGCTGTTGTGGCGGCATTGCGCGGGTGCGTTTCGATATACAATTTCGGGAGGCAGAGAGCCAGCATGGGATTCCTGCTAATTCGCTTTCACGTTGAGGTGTGCCGATGAATCGCCGCCGGTTCTTCAGTTCAGTTGGCGCGACGTTCGCCGTTTTGCCCGAAGGCCGGCCCCCCGCGCCTTCCAGCCCGGCCCGGTCCAACGCGCGTCAAACCGTGTGGGAGACCGTGGCGGATCCGGGAGGCAACGGCGGTGTGCTGTTCACCTCCATTCATCCTGTATCCGGGCATATTTTCACGGGCTCCGATATGAGCCGTTCTCTTTTCCGGAGCCCGGATCAAGGGGAGAGTTGGAAGGCTATCGCCAATCCGGTGACCGGAACGCCGAATTATGTCGCCTGCGATCCAGCGGCCGCCGGCACGCTTTACATGAGCCAAACCGGCGTGACCGCAGCGGGATCGGGAATCTGGAAGAGCACCGACGACGGCGATACCTGGGTCCAGATACACCGCAGCACGAGATTCGGGCGAAAGAACTCGGGAGTTGTCGACCCGGACAATCCTCGTATCTTGTACTGGACGGATAGCGACAACGGCGTTTTGCGGTCCCAGGACAGCGGCGTGACCTGGCAGGACTGGAGCAACGGACTTCCCAAGAAGAAACTGAGATACGTCCACGCATTCGCGCATAAGTTGAAGCTGGACCATAACACTCCGTTAGCACAGAGACGGCTTTTTTACCCCACGAACCTCGGCCTGTACCAGATATCGGCGAACCACGGCATCTGGAAGCTGACGCCGGGGCTGCCCGCGGAGGTTTGCAGCGATGTGACCATTTGCGACCATAACGTAATCTACGCGACCTTCCCCAAGATCGGACTTTTCGTCAGCCGCGACGGCGGCGTTAGTTGGGACGGCAGCATCAAGGGGCTTCACAGCGCGAAGCCGGTGCGGGTGGCGGCGACCGTGGCCCGGCCTGACATCGTCTACGTGGCGACCGGGGGCGATATCGGGGATGCGATCTACGGCAGCCGGGATTACGGGAAAACATTTCAGCTTCTGGCCGACGCCAAATTTCACGACGGCAGGAACTGGCCGATCGATTACCGGCATGAAGAAGGCGTAATGGCGCGCGAGCTTTTCGTCGATCCCCGCGACCCGATGACGGTGTATGTCGTCCGCGGGATGAAAAGCACGGACGGCGGAAAAACCTGGCGGAAATACGGGATGAAGGAGATCCGGCAGGATCGATGGAAGGGCACGTTGCCGCTGTTAACGCAATACCGGGTCGCGTTCGATCCGAACCGGAAGGATCTGATCTGGCTGGGCTATTCGGACACCGGGTTGATGCTTTCCGAGGACGGCGGCAAGACCGTGGTTGCGGTTCTGAATTTTCATCGCGGGGAGGTAAATCAAGGCGCTTACTGGAGGGATAAACTGGTTCGCTCTTCGGGGTCTTGCGTGTCGATGGCGGTGGACCCGGATCTCTCGACAACGGTTTATGCGTCCATCAGCGGCAAGACGATGGCAAGCCGGGCGGGGGGAGGCGGGGTCGTCATCAAGTCGGTCGATTCCGGGTGGAACTGGACGCCCATTCACGAAGGGAACGGTTTGGACGACGGCATTGTCCGTTCCATCATCATTGATCCGTCTTCGCCGGTCCGCAATCGAACGCTGTACGTCGCCAGCTTCGGAAACGGCGTCTACAAGAGCACAGATGATGGCAAGACGTTTCATAATACAACCCCCAGCGCGATCTTCAACGGAAACACCCGGATCATGTCGCTGGCAATGGCGCCCTCCGATCCCCAGACGCTGTACCTGGGCGTCGGCGGCTCCGATGGAATCCGGCCGATCTATTTTGCCGGTCCGGGCGGCTACCCTTCACTGAAGCCGGAAATGTATGGCGGTGTTTTTCGTACGACGAATGGGGGGATGTCATGGGAGAAATGCAACAAGGCACGCGAACTGCCCAGCGTACAGGACCTGACCGTCGATCCCATGGATTCCAGGGTGGTGTACGCCGCCCTGTATTCCGAGGACTACCTGGTTCCCAATGAGACCGGAAATTCAGATTGGCGGAAAGGCGGTGTATATAAATCCACCGACGGCGGAGACACCTGGGAAAGAGTGTTCACGTCTCCCATCGACGAGATGAAGGGGCGCGGGGAGGTGCAGGGAGTCTGCATCAATCCCGTGGCTCCGGACATTGTTTACGCGGCTGTGGAGAACTACGGCGTGTATGGGAGCTACGACGGAGGCAGAACCTGGGCGCCGGTTGGAGAGGCATCCATGGAGCGGATGCAGCGGCGCTACCACTCGATTACCGTGAATCCACACGACCCGTCCGAAATCTGGGTCGCCCATTTTGGAAACGGCTTCTCCAAGGGCGTCGATTATCGGGCCCGGGCAATCATGGAGAGACGATTCCGGCACGCCAATTTCGTCAGGGATCCGGGTTTCGAGGCAACCGGCCAATCCGGCTTTGGCAAGTACTGGAAAGTGGAGCAGCCACCGGCGCCTCCGAACGAAAAACCTGTCGTATCGGTAGCCGATCATGCGAAAGACGGCAGTTTTTCCGTGAGGTTCCATCTGACTGAGGCCTACTGTAATGCTCCAAGCACAGTGCCCGGGCAAAGGGAACAGCGCCGCTTGGAAAAGGAGGGCATTCTGCCGTTCGATAAGGACAGGCGGGTGCCAGGGGAGACGGCGAGTTGGATCCAGCAAAAGATTCATCCCTACTTCACGTCGCTGATGAAAGGCCGGAAGATTGCAATCGAAATGGACGTGTACATAGCGCAGGGCGCCGCCTCGCACCCTTACGTGTACGTGTCGGAAGCACGAGACTACAACGTGCATTGGGTAGTGGCTCAGACATACCTGGAGGATTTGGAGCCGATCGCCGGGCGCCGTGCGGCCGGGATGAGCGGAGCGTGGTATCACGTCCGTTCGGCCGGCACGGTGAGCAAGGGGGCCCATTGGCTGGCAGTGACGGTTTCCGGCGTAGGCCAGGGCTCGCGCCCGATGGACGCGTATGTCGATAACTTGCGCCTGACATTGGCCGGCCCGACCGAATCCTAAGAGACCGTTCGCGGCCTGCCCGGCCGAACGTGCGCCAGGGTACGAAACGGCCACAAAGACCACAGCCCGCCCACTCGACGTAGAGGAGGCGCCGGACACTCGGGGCCCTGGCGGCGCCGATCGAACCATCCGATTCGTGAAACAATATGCGCTATGCCGCCCAGAGCGTTTGCCCTCTTTTTTTCTTTGGGCCTGTTGGCACAGGCGCAGAACGTGGATTCCTATGCGCGGCTGCGCGAGTTGTTCCCCGCGCCGCCCGCCGCCTACAGCACCATGCCCTTCTTCGTGTGGAACGGCGAAGTGACCGAGCGCGTGATCGATAAGTTCCTCGACGACTTTCACGCGCAGGGCGTGCGCGGTTTCTTCATCCACCCGCGACCGGGGATGATCACTCCCTACCTCTCCGAACGCTGGTTCGCGCTCGTCCGCTACACCGTGGACAAGGCCAAGAAGCTCGGCATGGAGGCCTGGCTCTACGACGAAAACTCTTACCCCAGCGGCTTCGCCGGCGGCCACGTGCCGGCCGGGATGCCCGAATCCTATAACCTCGGGCAGGGCCTGGCGCTCCGCAAGCTCGAAAAGCCCGGCACGCCCGCGAAGTGCGAGGTCCTCCTCCAGCACGAAGGCAAGGGTTACTGCTTCGAGCGTGTCTACCACGAGAAGCGGGCCTGGCATGGCGGTTTCTCCTACGTGGATCTTCTGCTGCCGGGCGTGACGGAAAAGTTCATCGAGGTCACCATGCCGGGCTACGAGCGAACGCTGGGAGCGGATTTCGGACTCGGCAAAACCGTCCCCGGCATTTTCACCGATGAACCTCACATTGCTCCGCCCGGCCGCAACGCCATGCGCTGGACCCCCGACCTCTTCCCGCAATTCGAGAAGCGCTTCGGCTACGATCTCAAGCCCCGCCTGATCTCCCTGTTCGAAGACACCGGCGACTGGCGCAAGGTGCGCCATGATTACCACGCGCTGCTGCTCGACCTCTTCATCGAGCGCTGGTCCAAGCCCTGGTACCGCTTCGCGGAGAAGAAGGGCATCGCCTGGACCGGCCACTACTGGGAGCATGCCTGGCCCAATCACAGCCACGGCCCCGACAACATGGCCATGTACGCCTGGCACCACGTGCCGGCCATCGACATGCTGTTCAACCAGTTCAGGGAAGACGTCAACGCACAGTTCGGCAACGTGCGCGCCGTGAAGGAACTCGCCAGCGTGGCGAACCAGATGGGCCGCCGGCGCACGCTGAGCGAGACCTATGGCGGCGCCGGATGGGAGCTGCGGTTTGAAGACATGAAGCGCCTGGGCGACTGGGAGTACGCCCTGGGGGTCAACTTCATGAACCAGCACCTCACCTACACCACCATGGCCGGCGCCCGCAAGTACGACTATCCGCAAACCTTCGACTACCACGAGCCCTGGTGGCGTCACTACCGCGTGCTGGCCGATTACTACGCGCGCCTCTCGCTCGCGCTTTCCTCGGGCGAGCAGGTCAACGAGGTGCTGGTCGTCGAGCCGACCACCAGCACGTGGCTCTATTCGGTAGCCGGCAAGAACGACGAGCGCGCGATGAAAGCCGGCGCGGCCTTCCAGGCTTTCATCACCAATCTGGAAGCTTTACAGGTGGAATACGACCTCGGGTCGGAGAATATTGTGAGGGACCACGGCAAGGTGGAAGGCGGCCGGTTCGTGGTGGGCAGGCGCGGCTACACAAGCGTGGTGCTGCCGCCCGGGACGGAGAACCTCGAGTCCGCGACGGTGAATTTGCTGGCCGCTTATCTGAAAGCCGGGGGACGCGTGGTCTCGCTGGTCGATCCGCCGGCTTACGTGGACGGCGCGCCGAGCGACCGCCTGCGCCGCCTGGCCGCGGATCATGCCAAGCAATGGACGCGCGAGGCACCGGCGAACCCGGATTTCTCGGGCGTATCCGGGAAGCTGTTTCACCAGCGGCGCCGGCTCTCGGACGGCGAGCTGCTCCTGGCGGTGAACTCGAGCCTCGAAGCTCCGGCGCGGGCCACCGTGCGGCTTTCGGGCAGGTACGTCACGCGCCTCGATCCTTTCACCGGCAAGACGGAGGCGTATCCGTCGCGCGGCGGTTCGGTGTCGTTCGAGTTGCCTCCCGCGGGCAGCCTGCTGCTCGTAGGATCGAACACCGGCACATCCGCGGCGGCCATGCCGCCCGCCGCCCCGGCACGGCCGGCGGTCCCCTCCGGCCCCGCCACCGTCCGCCGCCTGGCGCCCAATGCCATCCGCATCGATTACTGCGATCTGAAGATCAAGGGCGACACCCAGGCGGAACTGTACTTTTACGACGCGCAGGAGAAAGTTTTTCAGGCGCACGGATTTTCCGGCAACCCCTGGAACACCGCCGTTCAATACAAGACGGACATTCTGGACAGAAACAAGTTCGCCGCCAATTCCGGGTTCGAGGCCGCGTTCCATTTCGAGCTCGATGCCGCGGCGGACCGCAAGGGGCTGCGCGCCGTGATCGAGCGGCCCGCGCTGTGGCGCGTGGCCGTCAACGGCAGGCCCGTTAAGGCGCGCCCGGGAGAATGGTGGCTGGATGTCGACTTCGGCGTCTATGAGATCGGCGCATTAGCCCGAACCGGGCGCAACACCATCACGCTGGCGGCGAAGCCCATGTCGGTCCACCACGAACTCGAGCCGGTGATCGTGCTCGGCGATTTCGGCGTGGCGGCGCAGGAAAAAGGCTGGAAACTGATCGCCGCCGGGGACCTCGGCCTCGGCGCCTGGAAAGACCAGCGCCTGCCTTTCTATTCCGATCGCGTGGCTTACGCGCGCACCTACAACCTCCGTAATGCCGGGCGCTACAAAGTGCGCCTGGGCAAATGGCACGGCACGGTGGCCGAGGTTACGGTGAATGGCAAGTCCGCCGGCATCATTGGCTGGCAGCCCTACGAGTTGGACATCACGGACCTGGTGGGGGACGGTTCCAACCGCGTGGAAGTGGTGGTATATGGATCGCTGAAGAACCTCTACGGCCCGCACCACGGCAAGATCAATCGCGGCCTCACGGCGCCGCCGAGCTTCCGCACCGGCCCGGCAACCATGCCCGGCGGCGCCGCATACGATTTGGAATCCTATGGTTTGTTTGAGGACTTCATGGTTCTGCAACAACCTCGCTGACCCATGACTTGTCGGCTACTCCGGAGGGGGCGCGGGCAGGTTCTCGAGGATTCTTGCGAAGCGGGCGCGCGCGGCCTGCACGGCGGCGTCCCGCGAATTCGTCACCTCTTTTGTCCGGCGCTCATGCGCGAGGTCCCGAACAGATCCAAGGCGCTCTTCTCAAAGCGCGCCACGAACGCCGCGGCATCATCGATGGTGACGGCGCGCATGCCCTTCGCCGCCGGGCGCTCCTTGACGAAGACGCTCGTGGCCGCGGCGACTTCCATGAACTCGCCAGCCAGGAAACGCGCCAGGTCCACCAGGTGCGAGCCTTTGTCCGCCATGGACCCCGCTCCGGCCACCGCCTGATCCATGCGCCACAGGAACGGGAATTGCGGGTCGGGCGGCCAGTCCTGCCAATAGGTCGCGCGGAAGTAGTATATGTCCCCCAAGCGCCCGTCTTCCACGAGTGGGCGGGCAAGGTTGACCGCGGGCAGGCGGCGGTAATTGAAGTTGACCAGGTGCTTGACGCCGATGCGGCCAACGAGATGGATGACCAGTTCGCCCTCTCGCTGGCCTTGGGCTTTCCGGAGCGGATCCGGCTGGAAGGGCTGGTCGGGGCCCACTTCGTGCCGGCCGGCGGCGCGGCGGGCATTCAGAAGTCCTACGGCGGCCAGGGCGCCGGCGGCCTGGCGGCGTACGCGCCCGCGGCGGCCAGGGTGGAGAGCAGAAGCGCTTCTTGAAACGTCATGTGCATGACGGATTCACCCGAACCTCGTCCGATTATGCCATTGCGGTCGTGGTCCGGCCGCCGTTTAATAAGTAGTCTATGCGTCCACTGGCGAACCTGCTTTTCTCCGTCGCGGCATCGTGGGCCGCGGCCGCGCCACCGATCACACTGCACCCGGAGAACCCGCACTATTTGCTATTTAGAGGAAGGCCTACGGTGCTGGTCACTTCGGGCGAGCACTACCTGATCTACGAGATCTGCAACGAGCCATACAACCGCCGGGTCCCGGACGAATTCCAGCGGCACATCGCCGGCGTGATCGTCCAAACCGAGGCGGGCTTTCCGCACAGGCACCTGATCTCGCAGAACATTGCCAACGGATCGGTCCGGGTGGAGAATCCCGACCCGCGCGTCTCGGTCTTCCAGTTCCACTATTCGCGGCCGCCCGATAGCGTTGAGATGAATTACGCGTTGAACAAGGCGATCGGCCTGAACGAAACCGGTTTTGACGGCGCCGAGGATGCGCCGTACCGCATCCAGGGATGGGATTTCCTGCTGGCGGGCGGCGCCCTGTACAACAACCTGGATTTCTCATTCACCACCGGCCATGAGTCGGGCACCTTCCGTTCTCCGGCGACGCAGCCGGGAGGCGGTTCTCGCGCGCTGCGCCGGCAATTGCGCCACTTGTGCGAATTCATGGAAAGCCTTCCCTTCCTCCGCAGGCGGCCGATGAGCGAGGCGATTCGCGGCGGCGTACCGGAGGGCGCGTCAGCGCGCGCGCTGGCGGAACGCGGCGCTCCGGGTGCGGGCAGCGCGCGGGGTCAGGAACCCGTGATCGAAAACTCCAGCGAGACGGCTCCGGCGCGGATTTGAAAAACGTTTGTCCCGGGCGCGGCTCCAAGCTGCAATTCGATTCCGAACAATCCGGGCACGTCCGTGTCGTGAGAGGCGACGCTGCGGAACACGCCGCCGCCCGAGACTACGGTCACTTCCGGCTGCACGTTTGGCAGCGGCAGTCCGGAAGCGTCGGTAACCCGGAACAGGACCGCATCGCGCTGAACGCTGCCGCGCCGGGCGCTGTCGAGACTGTCGAGGATGGTGATGTGCGCGGGCTCATCCGACCTCACCGCGTACCAGTAGGGCACGTTAATCCGGGTTCCGGAAACGGCGCCTTCCACGGCGAGGAAACCTTCATAAGTCCCCGAGGTCAGGCCGCTTGCTTCCCACAGAACGGGAACATCGATGGAAGCGCCCGGGGCCACTTCCACGGCGCCCGCCGCGACGGCCGGCAGCGGCCCGCTGCCGCGCGGAACCGCATAGACGGAGAACGCCTCAGAATCTAGGCCCAGGTTTGTGAGCGTTAGAGTCCGGCTAATCCGGGCGTCCGCCGTCCCCGAGCCGAAACTGAGGGAGACCGGATAGGCGGTCACGGTGGCGCTCAGTGCCGCGTCGGCATCGAGCAACCCCGCCCCGGCCTGCTGCACGCCAGGCGCCTGTCCGGTTCGGGTTTGGGCGGCCGCGGCCGTGTTGATGAGCAGGGATCTGTACTGGTCCACGGTGAGTCCCGGCCGCGCGCTCTTGATCAGCGCCGCGGCGCCCGCCACCAGGGGCGACGAAAAACTGGTGCCGTCGACGAGTACGTAGCCGCTCGGATCGTACATGGCGCCGGCTTGATCCAGGGTCTGGGTGGCGACGTAGATGTCCGCGCCGGCGGCGGCCAAGTCCGGCTTGATGCCCGCATCCACGTTCGGCCCCGCGGCGGAGAAATCAGTCAGACGGTTGGCGGGAACCGGCACGGAGCCGAGGGTAAACGACAAAGTCGCCACCAGCCCGGATTGCGCCGATAGCGCCTGCTTGATCGAGGCGCCGTCGTCATGCGCGACCATCTCCGCCGGCAGCGTCGCGGCGCCGACGGCCATGGCCACCGGGCTGGGCGAGTCCGCCGCCGCGTACACCAGGGCGGCCACGGCGCCCGCCTGCCACGCATTCGTCAGCTTGCTTTCGAAGGTGCACGTTCCGCGCAGAATCAGGGCGATGCTGCTGGCCAGGCTGCCTGCGGGCAGGGCTGAACAGGCCCGTCCGTCCCCGTCCAAAGCGGCCACATCCACGACGGGGGCCGTAATCGGCGCCGCCGGAACCGGTCCGTTCCCGGTGATGGCAACAAACCGCACACCCGCGATTTCGACGCTTGCGGCAAAGGTGCGGTCGTTGGTGGTGGCCCCGACGGCGATGGCGGAGGGCGCCGTCGCCGGCGACGACATCGTATTCGGGTCGGGACCGTTATTGCCGGCGGCGACAACCACGAGGACACCGGCGTTGGAAGCGCGCTCGACGGCCTGCACATCCAGGTCATCGCTCAACCGGGGAGCCAAGTCGTCCCCTAAGCTCAAGTTAACGATGTCCATGCCGTCGTTCACGGCGTCGTCGAGCGCCTTCAGGATGGCGGCATCGGTGGTGGAATCGTTGAAACCGGGCGTGCCGAAGACCTTGTAGTTTCCCAGGTAGGCGCGCGGCGCCATTCCGGTGATGGTCGCCAGCGGCCCCGCGTTGCGGACGCCGGCGGCAGCCATCGCCAGAGCCGTTCCGTGCCCGACATGGTCCCTGGCGGAGGCGTCGGGATCGCGGTTTTGCAACAGGTCCACGTAGCTTCGCGCCACGATGACCTTGCTGTTGGTGTAGGCGAGGTCGGAGGTGCGGCCGGCGCGCGGAAACGAATCGGGCGCGGCCATGGAGGAATCGCGAAAACCGGGGTGGCTGGAGTCGATTCCGGAGTCGATGATGGCGATTTTCACCCCCTCGCCGGCGTGCTCTGCGCCAACCCGGTTCCAGACGTCCGCCGCCTTGTGCAGCAGCACCGCGCGATCCAGCAGCAGGTGGAACTTCCGCATGGGTACAACGCGTTTCACACCGGGCATGGAAGCCACCTGAGCGGCGGCATCGTCCGGCATGTCGACAAACAGCGCGTTGGCGACGGTATCGACACTATCGAGGATCCGCGCCTGCCGCTGTTCCAGTTGCAGGCGAACCTGCTGTTGCTCGGCGCGCACCCGCGCGCGCTGCGATGACGCGGCCGCCCCCTGCAAACCGATGCGCGCGCGCTTCCCGGCAAGCTGTTCCGATACGGGCCCGGCGGTGAGTTCCACGATGTAGCGTCCCGGCACCGTTTCGGCGGCCAGTACGGAAACGAACGCAAACAGAAGGAGATTCCCGGCCGTTTGCGCAATCCACCCACTCTTCATACCTGAAAAAACTCCGCCAAACGCGGTCTCGTTTCGTGCGGGGCTCGATCTTTAACGTTCTTAACGATGATTTAACGCCTACTTTTTCTTCGCGGCCGGCTTGGGTGACTCCTCGCCGTCGAAGGTGATGGTGGAGTCCGTGGTGGTGATCTGCGATTCGCTGGTGAACTTGCGGTAATTGCGGAAATCCAGCGCGTTGCGGACGCAGCGCAGGTCGCCGCGCCAGCAGGAGAGATTCTCGGCGTGCACCGGAAGCAGATATTCCGCGCCGGCGATGCGCACGAACGAGTAATCCACCACCCATTCGATGGTATCCAGTGGAAACTCCTGGGGGACATCGCGCGCCTGCATCTCGATGCGGAGGATGCGGAAGGTTTTCTTGTCGATCCACACGGAACCCTTGTAAGCGGGCAACACGGACTGGCCGCCCAGGATGGTCTGCCAGTGTGAATTGAGCTGTTCCACCTGGAAATCGTAGACCGAGGCGGCGCGGCCGGCGGCGGTGGACTCGCGGCGGAAGCGGAAATCGGCCGCGGTAGCAGGCGAGAAAAGATCCCGCAGCGTCGTGCCGAATTCACCGCGCGACCAGGAGCCGGAGATCTGCTCCATGGGCTTGTTCACCGGCTTGTTGTTGATCCTGATGTCGTGGTAGCTCTCCTTGCCGTCTTCGTAGGCCACGGCGGCGCTTACCACGTCGAGCGGCCGCCAGTTTACGGGACGGCCCTCGCCTTCGTAGCGGGTCGTGAACTGGTTACAGATGTAATTGGGAAGCACCTCGGAGAACTCCAGGGTCACCGCGCGGGCCTTTCCGAGAAAGGCATCGGGCGGGCCCGCCGCGGAGGCCGGGGAGTTGGCGGACAACGGTTCCGCTTCGGACTCCTCATCGGAAGAGCGCGGGCGCGGTTCGGGCTTGCCGCGGCGCAGTATCGGGATGTCCGGATCTCTGGGCGGGGGAGCCTCGACCGTGGACGCCTGTTGCGCCGGGGCCTGTTCAGCCTCCGCCGCTTCGGGCTTGGCCGGCGGCTGGAACGCTTTCACCCGCTTCACGTTCACGGCATAGAAGTAGCCCTGATCGTCCGAACGCGCTTCGATGTCCACTTCGTCGCCGGCTTGCAGAACCGCGCGCTGGATCTCCTTGCCGTCCTGAAGGTACTTCGTGGTTTTGGAGCACTTGAAGGTGATCGTGCGGGTGTCGGGCGCCTCGATGGTGAGGGAGTCCTTTTCGATCTTCCCGATCTTGCCCGTGAACTGCTGGAGGACTTCTTTCGCGGACGGTTTTCCGCCGCCGGGGTTCTTCTGTCCGCGCCCGGGCACGGGCAGGCGCGGGAAGGGGATCTGGCCCGGGTATTGACCGGGCGGATACCGGCCGGGGTATTGGGCGCAAAGCAGGCCGGCCGCAAGAACCCAACCGGAAATTCCGAGCCGCAACGGATCCATCCCTGTCCTTTGAGACGCCTTGCGCGACGCGGGGTTACAGCCTTTGCCGCCGTTCGCCTGGGCTACAATAGCGCAAGGCCGCGCGGCCGGAGGGCCGGCGGCCCGGAAAGGAAGGTGGCGGTGCCGGTCCCGATCAGAACGCGAAGAGAAATGCTCAGCCTGCTTGGCGTCGCGGCGGGTTGCGGCCGATCCCAGGGCGCGCCTGCGTTGAAGCGCCCCAACATCCTGTTGATCTACACGGACGACCATTCCTACCGCACTATCAGTGCCTATCCGGAGGCGTATCCCTGGGTCCGCACGCCGGCCATAGACCGGCTGGCGCGGCAAGGCGTGCGCTTCGTCGCGGCTTACAACGGCGCCTGGTGCATGCCGTCGCGCGCGACACTGCTCACCGGCCATCACCAGTTCGGCGTCGAATCCATGCGGATGGAAGGCCCCTATCCCGGCAGCACCTACGACCCGCAGAAGTGTCCCTTCTGGCCGAAGACCTTCCGTGCGAACGGATACTTCACGGCTCAGATCGGCAAATGGCACACGGGAGTTGACACGGGCTACGGCCGGGATTGGGATTTTCAGCTCGTTTGGAACCGGCCCAAGTATACCGAGACCAGTGCGAACTATTACTACAACCAGCCCATCACTTACCACGGCGGCAAGACCGAAGTCCTCAAGCGCTACTCGACGGACCAGTACACGGACTGGGCCGTCGACCTGATTCGCGGCAACGGCCGGGACGTTGGCAAGCCGTGGTACCTGTGGCTCTGCTATGGGGCCGTGCACGGGCCGTACACGCCGGCCGAGCGCCACCTCAACGAGTACCCTGGAGTCGACTTCGATACTCCCGCCGACATTTTCCCTCCGCGGCCCGGCAAGCCGGATTGGGCCCAGAAAGTAAATCACTGGCAGAAGGATCGCGACGGCAAGCCGGTGGCGGGCGGGCGTTCGCTGAACGCCTGGGTGCGCCAGTATCACCAGGGCGTGTTCGCTCTCGATGAAGGGGTGAAGCGCCTGATGGACGTGCTGGAGGAAACGGGACAGCGCGAAAACACCGTCGTCATCTTCACCTCCGACCAGGGTCTGGCATTCGGACAACACGGCTTCCGGGGCACCAAGATTGCGGCCTACGACGCCAATGTCCGCTCTCCCCTGATTTTTTCGATGCCCGGCCGGATCCCGCAGGGACGCGTGTGCGCCGCGCCGGTGGCCGGAGTGGACCTGGTCCCGACCATGTTCCGGTTCGCGGGCCTGGACCTGCCATGGGAGATGCACGGCCGCGATCTTTTTCCTTTGCTGAACAATCCCGAGGCGGATTGGCCCCACCCGGCGATGCTGGTTGCCACGGGCCAGAAGTTCGGCTCGGACACCGACGTCATTCCCCAAGGCCAGGAGGCCTTCCATGGCGATGTCCCCTGGTACGTGATGTTGCGGGACAGGCGCTACAAGTACGTGCGCCCGCTGATCCACGACTACGAAGAGCTGTACGATCTTCAGGAAGACCCGGAGGAACTGACCAATCTCGCCATGCGGCCCGCATCGCGGAGCCGGCTCACTCAAATGCGCGCGGCCGCGATCGCAGAATTGCGCCGGACCAGGGCCGGCTTTGTGGATCGTATGCCGGCGGTGCGGGAAGCGCGGGCGTCGCCCGGCGCCGGGAGTTGATCGCTCGCGGATTAGTATAATCGGACGCATGTTGGGATCCCGCTGAAGGAGTGACATTCCGAGGTCCCACCCTCATGTCGAAAATGCGTGCGTGGGCAGCCGGCCCGTGGAGTGGAGAAACTAGACTGTCCCCGGTGGAATCGTCCACGTGAACCTGAGCCTGCTGGCCTTCTGTCTCCGCAGCCTGTACCGGGAATACGGGTCGGCGTTCCTGGTGCGCGTGATCCTGGCGCACCCGTTGGAGACGGCGCGGGGCATCGCGCGCTACATGCGCGGCGAGACAGCGATGCCCGCGCCGTGGCGAGGCGGAGAGGGGAGCCTGGTCGGCATCGGGTTCTGCCTGAAACCGCTCGCCCCGGACTGTCCCTCCGGCCGGGCAAATCACCGTTGCCGGTTGTTCGACGCCGGTTTCGAAGGGGACTTTCCGCAGTGCCGGGATTGCTTGGTGCGCGCCATCGGGCGGCAGGCCCTCGCCTCGGCCAGCGCCGTCTATATCATGACTTCGGCGCGCGATATCCTCAACGACGTCCTCCTGCCGGCCCTGGCGCGGCGGCGCTTCCGCAGCGCGGTGCTGACCATGTGCCGCTTCTCCTTTGAACCGATGCGCCTGGCTTTGGCGATTTGCGGGATAGAGGCGCGGCTGGTTCCGTTTGTGCACGGGGACTGCCGGGACTATGCAGCATGGCGGCGTGCCGACATCGGCGACAAGCCCGAGCAGACGCTGCTGGACGGCGCCGGTTTTCGCGACCTGACGAGCACGCTATCGGCCGGTGCGCAAGACGTTCCCGCCCGGCGATTCGAGAGGGCGGGCAACATTTACGAGCCCGCCCGGACGCGGCGGCCTCCACCGGACGCCGGATTGTAATAACATACAGGGCTACAGGAGAGCGATATCGTGTTACGCCGCCAAGTGCTTGGCTTCGCCCCGGCCGCCTTGCTCGGGCTGGCCGCCGGAAAGCCCCGGATTCTTTACTTCACACGCAGCGCCGGCTTCGAGCACTCCGTGGTGAAACGAAGCGGGAGCGGACTCAGCCACTCGGAAAACGTCATGATGGAGATCGGGCGCCGCGACGGCTTCGACATCGAGTGTTCCAAGGACGGCCGTATCTTCGACGGCGATCTCAGCCAATACGCGGCGTTCGCTTTCTACACCACGGGCGACCTCACCAAGCCGGCCAAGGACGGCTCGCCGCCGATGTCCGCCGCCGGAAAGCGCCGCCTGCTCGAAGCCGTGGCTTCGGGCGCCGGTTTCATCGGCTTTCATTCCGCCACCGACACCTTTCACTCCAGCGGCCCAAGGAACGAGAACCAGGCCGAGCCGGATCCGTACATCGCCATGGTGGGCGGCGAATTCGTATCCCACGGCGCGCAGCAGGAAGCCTCCCTGCACGCGGTCTCGCCCTTCTTGTCCAAGAACGCCGGCGTGCCCGCCGAAGGCCTGTCCTTCACCGACGAGTGGTACACCGGAAAGAACTTCGCCCCGGACCTGCACGTGATCCTGGTGCAGGAAACCAAGTTCATGCAGGGCGACGCGTACCGCCGCCCGGATTTTCCCCAAACCTGGGCGCGGATGCACGGCAAAGGCCGTGTGTTCTACACCTCGCTGGGCCACCGGGAGGATGTGTGGACGAATCCTTTCTTCCAGGCGGTGGCGCAAACGGGGATGGCCTGGACGACGGGCCGGTTCGATTTCGTTATCAAGCCCAACCTCGGCGCGGTTACGCCCGGGGCCAACGTGCTGAAGAGTTAGCCGGAGGAGAACATGGAAGACCGAAGTTCACGGCGCGATTTCATCATGACTGCGGCGGGCGCGGCGATTGCCGCCCCGGACGTGCGCAAGACGCGCAGCTACAACCCGGACATGGAATACCGGCGGCTGGGGCGGACGGGGTTGATGATCTCCGCGATCAGCATCGGGGGCCATTGGAAGCGCATTCCCTTCAAACCCGGCTCCGAGGAATTCCGCAAGAACCGGCGGGAGGTGATGAACGCCTGCCTCGACCGCGGGATCAATTACGTGGATGCGTGCAGCGCCAATGAAGTGATGGTGTACGCCGAAGCGGTCCGGGACCGGCGCGAAGAGGTCTACATGGGTTTCGACTGGACCCTGGGGCGCGCGCCCGAAATCGCCGGGTCGCTCGACCGCTTGAAGCAGGGGCTGGACGAGGGCTTGAAGAAATCGGGCCTGGACTACGCGGATCTGTGGCGCATCACCCTGCGCGAGCAAGCCACGCAAAACTCGGAGCGCGAAATCGAGAACGTGATGGCTGCGCTTGAATGGGGCAAGAAGAGCGGCAAGGCGCGATTCACGGGCATCTCGACTCATCACCGGCCCTGGATTGCGGCGGCGGTAGCGAAGTATCCGCAGATCGAGGTGGTGGTCACGCCCTACAGCGCCGGCAGCAAGGAGCGGCCTGTTGGCAGCATGTTCGACGCGCTCAGGAAGCAGGACGTCGGGTTGATCGGCATCAAACCCTTCGCCAGCGGAAGCCTGTTCGCATCCCGCGGCACACCCGATTCGCCCACCAGGGATGACGATGACCGGCGCGCCCGGATGGCGCTGCGCTACGTGCTGTGCTGCGACGTGCTCAGCGCGTCCATCCCCGGTCTCATCACCGTGGATCAAGTCAAGAACGCCGCGGCGGCCGTTAAAGAGCGGCGCCAGTTTGAAACCGCGGAAAGGGCCGGGTACGAGCAGCTCACCGCCGGCATGTGGCGGCGGCTGCCGGCCGGCTACGACTGGCTGCGCGGCTGGGAGTGGGTGTAGGCGGCGCGCGGAACGGGCGTCACATGCGCACGGCCTGACGCCCGCAACAGGCCGGCCAGCTCCTTCCGCATGCGCGCCAACTGCGCCGCGGCCGCCCGTTCGCCCGCGAGGTTGCGCAGCTCGTGCGGGTCCGCCTGCAAGTCGTAGAGCTCGTCGATTTCCCGCGTGCCCGGATACGTGATGTACTTCCACCTCCGCGTCCGGATTCCCTCGATGGAGGGTGTATCCGCGAAGCTCTCCTCGCGGTAGTACTCGTACAGGAAGGATTGGCGGAGCGCCGGCTCCCGTCCCGCCAGCAACGGTACGAGCGACCGGCCCTGCACCGATGCGGGCGCCTTCACTCCGGCCAGTTCCAGAAACGTGGGCGCCAGGTCGATATTCAAGGCCATCTCCCGGACCACCGTACCCGCGCGCGCCAGCGGCGGGTAGCGCAGCAGGAAGGGGATCCGGATCGCCTCCTCGTACATGGCGCGCTTGTTCGTCAGGCCGTGCTCGCCGTGGAAGAAACCGTTGTCCCCGGCGAAGACCACCACCGTGGAATCGAGCAGCCGCAGCCGCTCGAGGGTCTCCAGCAGCCGCGCCACGCTTTCGTCCCCCGCCAGCAGCGTGCGCAGGTAGTTGCGGTGATTCAAGTCGTAATTGGGGTGGTTCACCACGCCGGTCTTGCCTTGCCGGCGGCGCTTGACCCATTCCGGCTTGCCCGCCAGTGTATCCGCGGCCGAAACCGGCACGGGCAGTCTGGCGTCCGGAAACGCGCCGCGGTGGCGCTCCGCCGGCACCACCGGCAGATGGCACGCCTTGTGTCCGAAATACATGCAGAACGGGGCCTGCCGCGGCCGTTCCAGCCATTCCGCCGCGTAGCCGGTCAGCAGGTCGGTGAGGTAGCCCGGGACCTTGCGCGCCTCGCCGTTGAAGCGCAGCTCGGGGTTGGTGTACGCGCCCTGCCCCTGAAAGGTCACGCTGAAATCGAAGCCGGGCCGTTCCAGCATGCCGTCCATGTGCCACTTGCCGATGTGCGCGGTGTGGTATCCCGCGTCTCGCAGCAGCGTGCCGAAGGTGGGAGTATTCGCGGGCAGGGGCGTGGAGTTGTCCTTGACGCCGTGCCGCCGCGCATAGCATCCGGTGAGAAAACTGGCCCGGCTCGGGGAGCACAGCGAGGTGGTGCAAAAGGCGTTCTCGAAGCGCGCGCCCTCGCGCGCGATGCGGTCCATGCCGGGCGTCCTCAGAACCGGATGCCCCGCCACGGAGAGCGAATCCCACCGCTGATCGTCGGTGAGGATGAAAAGGAAGTTCGGGCGCTCCGCCCCGCTCTTCCGCGCCAGCCCGGTTAGCGCCGGCATGCCGGCCAGGAAACTGCGCCGTGAAGGGATCATGCGGACCATCATTGTAACGCCCGGAGTAAAATGCGTCTCATGCGCGTTACCCGCAGAGCACTTGCCGCCAGCGTGCTGGCGCCGCCGGGCATAGCCGCCGCGCGGCCGGATACGCCCGCCCGCCGCCGTGCGGCCCGGACGTTCAAAGAGGTTGCCGCCAGCCTTTACGCCTGGGACCTGGCCGACCAGCCATGCGAGCAGATCATGGAGACGCTGAAGGAGACAGCGCAGGCAAACAGCCTGTACCTGGTCGCCCTCATGCACCATGAAAAGCGTCCGCTCACGGACTTCTACTTTCCCCACAATTCGACACGCAAGACCTATTTCCCGGAGGACAGCCGCGTCTACTGGCAGCCGCACCTGGAGTGCTACCGGGATTCCCGCATCAAGCCCCTGGCCTCGGAACGCCCGGAGTTCAAAGGCAAGGATTTTCTCGAAACGCTCGTCAGGGCCGGGCGCAAGGGCGGGTGGAAGACGGGAGCCGAGATCTCGCACACGGTGCTGGACAAGAAGCGCGCCGCGGACCAGTTCGCCTCAGTGGTGCAGCGCGACATCTGGGGACGGCCCGCGGGCCAGTCGATCTGTCCCAACAACCCGGACGCCCGCGCCTACCTGCTGGCGCTGTTCACGGACCTGGTGAAGAACTACGACCTGGATTTCGTGCAGACCTGCCTGCGTCCCTTCGCGGCGGGAGAACGCCGCGGCGGCACGCGCCCCAGCGCGCTGGAAAGGGTTCTCGAAACCGTCTCGGGCACGTGCTTCTGCGAGAGCTGCGTCGCGGCGGCGAAAGCCGAGGGCTTCGATTTGAACGCGGCCCGGCGCGCCATGCTCCCGCTGGCGCAGGCTCTGCGCAGCGACGATCCCGAGGGCGTGCACTTTACTCGGCTGCTGCGCGCCTCCAACACCTCGGAGTTGGCGCTGCTCATCGCGCGCCCCGAGATCTTCGATTTTCTCAAGTTCCGCTGCGCTTCCATGACCCGCCTGTTCGCGCACATTCGGGAAACGGTGAAGAAGATCAGGCCGGCTATCGATCTGCGGCTCAACGCGTATATTTACGATTACTGGGAACTGGCCGGCATCGACTTCAAAACGCTGCGGCCACACCTCGGCTCCATCCGTTCCAGCAACTACGACGAGCAGTCCGGCCGCATGGAGATGATGGAGCACAAGCGGCAGTTTCTGCTCTCGGTGCGCGCGGCGGCGGGCGACGACATCCTGTTCCTCTCCGCCATCGGGATACGCCCGCAGGCCACGCCGGAGCTGGTGCGAAAGGGCGTGCTGATCAGCGCGGAGTGCGGCGCCGACGGCCTTTCCCTGGGCCATTACGACGGGGCTCCCTTGCGCCTGCTCGAAGCCATCGGCGACGGTCTCCGCGAGGCGGACGTGCGGGTGGGTTGACGGCTATTTCGCAAACCGTCCCACGAATCCGCCGCCCGAGCGCATTTCGATGTACAGCGAATCGCCGCTGCGCGCGGTGACGTGTTCGATCTTGACCTCGTCCGCCGGGCCCCGGTCGCGGACCAGCAGCGACGTGTAGGAGCCTTGCCCGAGGAACGAGAGATCCACCCGCACGGTACGGGCGTAGACGCCGTTGTTCACCGCCAGGAACCACGTGCCGCCCTTCCGGCGCGCGAGGGCCGCCACTTCGCCGGGCTCGGAGGCCGGCAGCACCACGGTCTCATCCCACACCGAGGGAATACTCTTGATCATCTCGACCATGGGGTTTCCCAGCAGGTTGGCCGGGTGGGCCGCATAAACCAGCAGCGGCGCGGGCAGCAGGATCGCGTTGGCCACCTGGTGCGCCCAGGTGGTATCGGCCATCTTGCGCACGCCGAAGTGCGTGGGCGTGTAGTCGGCGAGCCCGGCGAGCATGCGCGTGAACGGCAGCGTGACTTCGTGCTGCGCATAGGGAGGCCGCATCTCCATGCCGCGGATGCCTTCGAGGCCCAGCATGTTGGGCCAGGTGCGCTCCATTCCGGTCGGCTTGTTGGCGCCGTGGAAGTCGACGATCAACTTGTACTCGGCTGCCATGCGCAGCAGTTCTTCGTAGAGGTCGATCACCTCCTTGTGCTCGTGGTCGAAGAAGTCGATCTTGACGCCCGCCACGCCCGTGCGGCGGCACATTTCGAAAAACGCGCGGCGGTTTTCCGGCGTGCGAAGCTGGTTGCTGTGGCGCCAGATGATGGCGCCCACGCCGCGCTGGCGCGAGTACTCCGCCACCTCCTTAAGCCGGCTCTCCGGCCAGCGCGACCAGAAGCCCTCCAGCAGGTTGTACTCGAACCCCAACTCGGCCGCCAGGCGCGCGAACTCTTTCATGCCCTCGGGCGTGTTGTCGCCGCCGTCGAGATAACTCCACAGCGATCGCCCGGGCTTCACCCATTCGGTCCTGATGCCGCCGGGAAACAGCTTCGGATCGGGCGGCGGCGCAACGTTGTGGACGATGTCGCTGTTCACCAGGGCATTCAGGTCCGCGCCCACCATCACGATCCGCCATGGAGTGGTGATGGTTCCGGAGACCGGGGCGGGCGCGGCGAGCCGCTCCACATCGGCCGCATAGCGCAGGCGAAAGGGATACGAGGCCGGCACGGCGTGGCCCAGACGCGCGTGGAGCACGCCGGCGGCGTCCGCCTGAAGCGCCATGCCGCTGTAGTTCCGCAGGGCGCCTTCGGTGATGGCCGCGTAGCCGGCGCGGTCCGGCAGCAGGATGGTCACCGGCGGCGCCAGCCACTGGCCGGGCGGAATGGCGCGCAAGCTTTTCCGCACGTGCTGCGCTTCGTAATGGTCCTCCAGGTCGTGGTACCAGAGAGTGGCGCCGGCTGGCAGGCGGAAGGCCGTGCCCTCATCCGGAACCCGTGTGCCCTCGCCGGGCACTACCAGGCGGAAGGCGACCCCGCTATCGTAGGCGCGCGCCTCGAGCGTGTAATGAGTGCGCGACTTCACGTGGGTGACGGCGATGCGCGTGCCGTTGCACTCGTCCACGGCGGTGGACTTGTTTCCATACCAGGGGTATTTCTCGCTGATCTTGTAGCGCTCGAGCTTTCCGATCTCCACGCCGGAGGCGAGATCGACCTTGTCCACCACGATCCCGGCGGGCGATGTCTCGATCACGGGCTTCCGGTTGAAGGTCACCGTGTACTGCAAATCGCCCCCGGCCGCCGTGAGCACCCGGAACTCGACCCGTCCATCGGGGCTGGATACCGCCGGCGCTTCCGCTGCCGCGAGCGGCGCGGCCAAGACGCAACAGGCCAGAAACACTCGCATGAAAATCTCCTCAAGACGCATGATAGCCGAAGACTCCGGGGCGTCACTCTGATATGATCCCCTTCTAGCCATGAAAACCACACGCAGATCGATGTTGGCCGCGATGGGAACCGCGCCGGCCGCATTGCGCGCGCAGAACGCGCCGCCGAACATCCTCCTGGTGCTCTCCGACGATCACAGCAACCCTTACGTGGGCGCATATGGCGCGGACTGGATGTCCACGCCCAACCTGGATGCCTTCGCGGCATCCGGCATGCGCTTCGACCGTGCTTTCACCACGGCGCCGCAGTGCGTGCCTTCCCGCGCGGGGATCATGACCGGGCGCTCGCCGGTGGCGGTGCGCATGGGACGCTTCAGTTCGCCCCTGCCGCCCGAGATCGTGACCCTGCCGGAGGTGCTGCGCGGCAGGCACTACTACACCGGCGTCTGCGGCCGCTACTTTCACTTGAACGGCATCAGCGCTCCCAACGCTGCGACCACCGCCATCTACGACAAGCACAACCTGCGTACCTGGAACCGGCGCGTGGACTTTCTTGACGTCTCCCCGCAGGACACCACGCCGGCGAAATTCGAGCAGTTTCTCGCCCAGGCGCCGAAGGGCCGCCCGTGGTTTTTCTGGATGAACTACAGCGACCCGCACCACGTCTGGGACGAGGGCGCGGGCAAAGTGGACCCGGCGCGGATCAAGCTGCCGCCGCACCTGCCCGACCTGCCCGGCGTGCGCTCCGACCTGGCGCGCTACTGCGGCGAGGTGGAGCGCATGGACGGGCTCTTCGGCCGGAACATGGAAGTTCTGAAGCGCCGCGGGCTCGAAGAGAATACGATCGTGGTCTTCATGGGCGACAACGGCATGGCGTTCCCGCACGGCAAGGGCTCGCTCTACGACCCCGGGCTGAACGTGCCGCTTTTCGTGCGTTGGCCGGGGCGGGTGAAGCCCGGCTCGACGCGCGCGCTGGTCTCCGGCGAGGACATCGCCCCCACGCTGATCGCCGCCGCCGGCGGCGCCCCGCCGGAACTGATGTCCGGCCGCAGCTTCCTGCCCCTGCTGCTGGGAAGCCCCTCCTACCAGCCGCGTCGCCACATCTTCGGCGCCCGGGTGCACCACGGCAACGGGCCGTTCACGCCGTTGACCAAGGCTTCCACGTTCGATCTTTCCCGTTGCGCGCGGAGCGACCGGTTCAAGCTCATCTACAACTGCACGCCGCAGATGGAATACTGGCCGGTGGACAGCGCCAACGATCCGGGCTGGCAGCAGATTCTCGCCGCGCACCGCGACGGCCGGCTGAAGCCCGAGCACGAAAAGGCCTACTTCCAACGCCCGCGCCCCGTGCTGGAACTGTTCGACCTTGAGAAAGATCCAGGGGAGCTCAACAACCTGGCCGGGAGCCCGGAATACCGCGAGGTCCAGCAGGAACTCCTGGCGGCGCTGCACGAGAAGATGGTGACCGATTACGATTTCCTCCCGCCCCCGGTGGAGGAAGCGATGCCGCGGGGGCCGGTCCGGAAGAAGCGCGGGTAAACCATGAATCGCAGAACGTTTCTCTCGATCGGCGCGGGCGCCGCCTGGCTGCCACGCGCATACGGCGCCGGTGCGAAGCCGCCGAACATTCTCTACATCATGTCCGACGATCATTCGGCGCGGACGGTAAGCGCTTACGGCAGCACGCGGAACAAGACGCCGAACATTGACCGCATCGGGCGCGAAGGCATGCGCCTGGACAACTGCTTTTGCGTGGATTCCATCTGCACGCCGAGCCGCGCCGCCATCCTCACCGGCAAGTACGGGCACATGACCGGCGTGCGCAACCTGGGCGACCGGCTAAAGGCGGATCAGCAGACCTTCCCGCAGTTGCTCCACAAGGCCGGGTATCAGACCGGACTGGTCGGAAAATACCACCTCTCCAACAACGACTGCGAAGATCCGCCGCAGGGCTTCGACTACTGGAATATCCTGCCGGGGCAGGGCCGCTACTTCGACCCCATGATGTACGAGATGGGCAAGGAGCAGAAGTACACCGGTTACACAACGGACATCATCACGGACCATTGCCTGGCGTTTCTGAAGCGCCGCGACCGCTCGCGTCCCTTCCTGCTGCTGTGCCACCACAAGGCGCCGCACGGGCTGTGGGAGTACGATCAGAAGCACGCCGGCATGTACTCCGGCGCCATGGAGGAGCCCCAGACGTTCTGGGACGACTACCGCAACCGGTCCAAAGCCATGGCCCGGAACGAGTACAACTTCCACAACCAGGCCGCGCGCATGGATTCGCCGAACTGGCCTACGGGGCGTCTCAACACGGAAGGCATGGACGAGAGAGCGCGGAAGGCCGCCGCGTACCAGAAGTTCCTGCGCGACTACTTGCGTTGCGTAGCTTCGGTGGACGATAACGTCGGCCGTCTGCTGAATTATCTCGATGAGGAGCGGCTGGCGCGCGACACCATCGTCATCTATACCTCCGACCAGGGAGCGTTCACGGGCGAGCACGGCTTCTATGACAAGCGCCTGTTTTACGAAGACTCCATCCGCATGCCGTTCCTGGTGCGTTACCCGCGCGAGATACGGAGCGGCACGGCCAGCCCCGCCATGGCGCTGAACGTGGATTTTGCGCCCACGCTGCTCGACTACGCCGGGCTGAAGGCGCCCGCCGATATGCAGGGTCGCAGCATGCGTCCGGTCCTGGCCGCGCGCACGCCGAAGGACTGGCGCAGGTCGATGTTCTATGTGTACTACATGCACACGCAATTGCCCCCGCATTATGGCGTGCGCACCCAGCGCTACAAACTGATCGCCTTCCCGCAGACGAAGGAGTGGGAGTTGTTCGACCTCAAGGAAGACCCGGCGGAGATGAACAGCGTGTGGGGCGATCCGCGGTACGCCTCAGTGCAGGCGGAACTTACGGCCGAACTCGCCGCGCTTCGCAAGCAGTTGAAGGTTGGCGACGAAGAGCTTCCGCCGGCGCACGGAAGGGGCGAGGGAGGCCGGGCGCAGAAAAAGAAAAAAGGGTAGCGGCCACCGCTCCCTCGCGGGCGCGGTGACGGCGCGCGCACGTCAGCAAGCGGTTTTCAGCAATCGAGCATTACGGGCGTGCCGCGCTCTCCCAGGCGCCCGCAGACCTTGCGGCGCTCCGCCCAATGCTGAATGCAGGTGTCCGAAGTGGTTTCGCGCCTCCCGGTCTCCTCGAACTGGTGCGCGTCCGGTAAGACGGGGACGGCGCGGCGCCTGAACGCATGTCGTGCAACAAAGCGTTATAATTCTGGCCCATGGCGGATCAAAGGTCGAATTTAAGATCAGAAAGCCTGCCGGTGGACTGGTACACCCAGGTGGAACCCGACGTCTCGCTCAAGCGGCTTTTCGAATACGTTGAAAACCAGACCATGGGCGCCCGCGACTGGTACTACCAGAAGAAGCGGCGCAAGAAGGCTTACTCGATCGCGTTCCGTTACGCCGCCCTGCTGCTCTCCGGCGCCGCCGGCCTGCTGCCCGTGGCGCTGGCATTGTGGCCGGCGCTGAGACCGGAGCGGCCCGACATGGCGGTTTCGCTCATGCTGGGCGTGGCCGCGGCCCTGATCGGGCTCGACCGCTTCGGCGGCTTTTCCACGGGCTGGATGCGTTACGTCCGCTACGCCATGGCGATCGACCGCATCCTCGTGGACTTTCGCATGGACTGGACGGCGCGGCTGGCGCGTGTGCGCGCCAAGGCCCCGCGGGGGGCCTCGGCGGCGGGTGGGGCGGGCGGCGGAGACGCCGCGAAAACCGCGCCGCTGGTCAGCTTCGCCGAAGCCGACGCGTTCATCGATCGCGCGCGGCAGGTGGCGGTGGAGATCAAGGACCACGTCGCCAGGGAGACCGCCGAGTGGGCCGCCGAGTTCGAGAGCAACCTGAACAAGCTGGAAAGCGAGTTGAAATCGCAGTGGCTCGACCGCGAGAAGGAAGTGCGGGAGGGGGGACGGCCCGGCCACCTGTTCGTCACCGTGGGGAACGCGCTCGAGACCGACGACCGCAAATTCTGCCTGCGTCTCATCGGGCCCACCGGCCAGGAACTGGAGCACGTAGAGCGCACCGGCGGCAACACCTGGACGCGCCTGGGACTCGCGCCCGGCATGTACACCATCATGATCTCCGGCGTGCTCGCGCAGAAACCCGCCGTGGTGGAGCACATGGTCGAGGTCCAGCCGGGCAAGCGGGAGGACATCGCCGTCGAACTGCCCAAGTAACGCGCGCTACCATGGAGCGTCCATGAGACGCCGCGACTTCCTCGGGGGCCTGGCCGCGCCCGCGATAACGGCCCCGGGCACGATTGAGCGCCGCGCACTGGTCCGCCGCCACAATCCCGTGTTGCCGGCCCTCGACCCGCGCTCGCCGCTCTCGGTGGGCAACGGCGAGTTCGCCTTCAGCGCGGACATAACCGGATTGCAGACCTTCCCCGCCCTGTACCAACGCGCCATGCCGCTCTGCACGCAGTCGCAGTGGGGCTGGCACAGCGCGCCGGGCACGGAAACGTTCGAAGACCTGCGGCTGGAGCCCTTCGATACCTACGGGCGCGCGGTGGGGTATCCAACCAGCGCGGCGGGGCAGAAGGAGCGATTCGCTTACCTGCGCGAGAATCCCCACCGGCTGCACCTGGGGCGCATCGGACTCCGGCTGGCCGGCGTTCCCTCGGGCATAAAGCAGGAACTCGACCTGTGGAGCGGCGTGCTGCGCAGCCGTTTCGAGGGCGGCTCGACCGAGGTCTGCTGCCATCCGCAGCTCGACATGGTGGCGGCGCGCGTGGACTGCCCGGCTTCGGACGGCGTGCTCTTCGAGTTCCCTTACGGTTCCTCCGCCATGCATGCGGCGGACTGGAACAGCCCCGGCAAACATCGCACCACCATCGTGAGCCAGGACGCAGGCGGCGCGCTGCTACGGCGCGAACTGGACGGCAGCCGCTACTACGCGGCCATCCGCGGCGGGCGGGTCACACGCGAAGGACCGCACACCTTCGTGCTGCGCGCGACCAGCTTCGTGTGCCTGTTCGCAAAGGAGGCTCCGCACGCGCCCCTGCCAACGGTGGAGGAGAGCTTTGCCGCGTCGTCGCGCCACTGGGAGAGATTCTGGTCCACCGGCGGCGCCATCGACCTTTCCGAAAGCACGGACCCGCACGCGAGGGAACTGGAACGCCGCATCGTGCTCTCGCAGTACCTCACTGCGATCCAGTGCGCCGGTTCGCTGCCGCCGCAGGAAACCGGTCTCACCTGCAATAGCTGGTACGGCAAGTTCCACCTGGAGATGCACTGGTGGCACGCGGCGCACTTCGTGTTGTGGGACCGCGCGCCGCTGGTGGAGCGCAGCCTGGGGTATTACAGCGCGATCCTGCCGCGAGCCCGCGAGACCGCACGGCGGCAGGGCTGCACGGGCGCTCGCTGGCCGAAGATGACGGACCCGCGCGGGATTGAGAGCCCCTCGGGCGTCGGGCCGCTGCTCATCTGGCAGCAGCCGCATCCCATCGCTTTCGCCGAACTCGTCTACGCGGTGAAGCCCACGCGCGAAACCCTGGAACGTTATCGCGACGTGGTGTTCGAGACCGCGGAATTCATGGCTTCGTTCGCGGTGTACGACGAGAAGCGCGCGCGTTACGTGCTCGGCCCGCCGGTGATTCCCGCGCAGGAAAACCACCCGCCGCGCGAAACCTGGAACCCAACGTTCGAACTGGAGTACTGGGATTACGGGCTTGCGGCCGCGGCGCGGTGGCGGCAGCGTCTCGGCATGCAGCCCGAGCCGCGCTGGGAGCGGGTGCGCCGGCATCTTTCCGGGCTGCCGGTGAAAGACGGCCTCTACCTCGCACACGAGAACTGCCCGCAGACCTTCACGGAGCGCAACCGCGATCATCCCTCCATGCTCGGGGCCCTCGGGGTGCTGCCCGGCGCCAAGGTGGATCGCGAGACCATGCGCCGCACGCTGCGGAAGGTGTTCGAGTGCTGGCGCTGGCCGGACACGTGGGGCTGGGACTATCCCATGATCGCCATGACCGCCGCGCGGTTGGGCGAACCCGAACTGGCCATCCGCGCACTGCTGATGGACACGCCCAAGAACGTGTGGCTTCCCAACGGCCACAACTACCAGCGTCCCAACCTGCCGCTCTATCTGCCCGGCAACGGAGGGCTGCTCACCGCCACGGCGATGATGGCGGCGGCGTGGCGCGGTTTCCCCGCCGGCTGGACGGCCCGGTGGGAAGGACTCCGGCCCGTTCTAAAATAAAGATGCCATGCCGCCGGATTCGATTAAAGGCTCGCTCAAAGAAAAAGGAGTGCGCCTCACCAGGCAGCGCCGGATTCTGCTGGAGCTGATCGACCGCAGCGGCCAGCACCTGGACGCCGAACGCCTCTACCAGGACGCCAAGCTCCAGGACCCCAAGATCAACCGCGTCACGGTATATCGCACGCTGCGGATGCTGAAAGAGGGCGGGCTGGTGGACGAGCTCGACCTGATGCACCACGCCGGCGACCAGCATTATTACGAGACGCGCATCAAACAGGAGCACGCGCACGTGATCTGCCTGCGCTGCGGCAAGGTGGAGGAGTTCTACGGCGAGCCGCTTCAGCGCCTGCGCAAGCAGATCGAGAGCCATTTCGGCTTCCAGGTCCTGCTGGCGCGCACGGAAGTGGGCGGCTATTGCGCGCATTGCCAGATCCTGCGCAAGCGCGATATCGAGCAATCGCTGGAGCGCGCCCTGCCCCGCACGGGGCGGCGCGCCGTGCTCAAGCGCCGCGAGTCATGACCGCCGCTTCGCTGTTGGTTGTGGATCCCGACGGACACCGCGCGCGCGTACCCTTGGAACCGCTCCCGTTTCGCATCGGACGCCAGCCGGACAATCACCTGGTTCTGCGCGACAGCCGCGCCTCGCGGAATCACGCCCGCATCGTGTTCGAAAACGGCGAATACGCCATCGAGGACGTGGGCAGCCGCTACGGCGTGTGGGTGAACGGCCGCCGCGTGGAGCGCGAGCTGCTGCGCCAGTCCGACCGCATCGACTTCGGCGTGGAGGACTCCTACCATCTGATCTTCGTGCCCGAAGGCGCCGGCCTCGCGCGCCTGGCCGGGCGTCTGGATGAGCCTGCGCCCGCGCCCGGCATGGGCGCCAACCTGGCGCGGCTGCGGGCCGTGCTCGACATCGCCCGCGAGCTTCAGGCCGGGTTCTCGATCGACGATGTGCTGCGCTCGGTGGTGGACGCCGCGCTCGCCGTCACCGGAGCGGAGCGCGGATTTCTGCTGCTGCGCTCCGAAGACGGCCTGGAGGTGAGAGTGGCCCGAAGCCGCGGCGGCGTGGACCTGCCCGCGGATGATCTGCGCGTCCCGCGCGGCGTCATCGCCCGCGCGCTCGACAGCCGGCACGACCTGCTCAGCATGAATTTCGACCCGCTGGCAGCCGATGCCGGACGCACCGTGGCGGACCTGGAACTGCGCAGCGTGATCTGCGTGCCGCTGGTGCGGGTGGCCACCGTCGCTCCCGAGGCGACCAGCGTGTTATCGGCGGCCTCCAACACCGCCGGCGTGCTGTACATGGACTCGCGCGTCTCCGCCGCGGACATGACGGGCGGCAACCGCGAGTTGCTTCAGGCGTTGGCCATCGAAGCCTCCACCGTGCTGGAGAATGCGCGCCTGCTCGAACAGGAGCGCCTGAAGCGGCACATGGAAGAGGAGCTTGCGGTGGCGCGCGACATCCAGCAAAGCCTCCTGCCCCGCTCGCTGCCGTCATCGGGATGGTTCCGCGCCGCAGGCAGCAGCGTGGCATGCCACCAGGTGGGCGGCGACTACTACGACGTGATCCAGAGAGGTCCCGCGTGCTGGTCCGTAGTGGTGGCGGATGTCTCGGGCAAGGGGGTGAGCTCGGCGCTGCTGGCTTCGCTGCTGCAAGGCGCCATGCTGACCTTCACGGCCGGATTTGAGCAACTAGGCAGCGGCATGTCGCGGCTGAACCACTTCCTGAACGAGCGCACGGGGGGAGAGAAGTACGCCACCGTCTTCTATTGCGTGGTGGAGCAGAGCGGTTGCTGCAACTACATCAACGCCGGCCACTGCGCACCGCTGCTGCTTCGCCGCGGGGGCGAGACGTCATGGCTGGAGGCCACCGGAACGCCGCTCGGCCTCATCGACCCGGCGGAATACGCAAGCGGGAAGATAACCCTGGCCGCCGGCGACAAGATCGTCATCTTCTCCGACGGAGTGACGGAAACCCGCAACCCGGCGGGCGAATTCTACGGCCGCAAGCGCCTGCGGCAGGCTGCCCAGGCGAGCGCCGGCGAATGCTGCGGAGACTTCCACCGCAACCTGTTAGCAGATGTGATGAGCTTTGCCCAGGGCGAGCCCAACGCCGACGACCTCACGCTGCTGGTGCTGGAGTACGCACCCCCGGTTCAATCCTAAGGCCGCCCGGTGCTTTGCTGGGTGAACAGGTCGTCCGGCGGCGGTTCGGGATCTTCGGGATATTCGTAGGAGGTGGAGGCGGAGAACACGATTTCCCATTTTGACACGCCCTTCACGAAAAGCCGGGCCACCTCGCCCGCCAGCGTGTCTGTCTCGCCCGGGTTCGTTCCGAATACCTGCGGGTAGTAACCGGGCGCAAAACCGATCTTGCCGGCATCCAGGATCTTGGTGGGAGCCGTCCAGCCCGAAGGCTGGCTCAGGTCGGGGATGAAAGTCAGATAGATGCCTTCCTGCGGCCAGCCGGGTTTGCAACAGGCGTGGTTCAGGACCGCCACGTACTGGTTGAGGAAGGTGTTGAAGTGCACCGAAGGTCCCCAAAAGGAGTTCGTGTCGGGTGCGGCCCAGGATACCGAGGCGGGAAAAACGGGCGTGACCGCGCCGCCTTCGCCCGGCTGGTTCCAGTCGCCCTGGTAATACTTCCACACGGTGCCTTTCGGATTGGCGCGGTCCTCGAATGCCATGCGGGCGACCGATACGCCCTGCCCCGCTCCACCGTAATTGGTGAACAGGAAGTAGAAGTACTCGGAATCCTGATCGAGGATGACGGAGAAGTCCCCGTGGCCGCCCGCGAAGAAGCCGTTCTGGGCGCTGCAATTCGGCGCGTCGCCGGAAGAGAGCACGATGCCAAGGTCCTGAAACGTCTTGCCGCCGTCCTTGGAAACCAGCGCTCCGATGCGCGGCGCCGTCAGGCTCTTACCCGGACACACACCGCCGGGCTCATGGTGATACCAGCCATAGACAGTGCCGTCCACGTCGACCCACGCCGCCTCGATCCACAGCGGGTAATGATCGGGCGGGTCCACCCCCGGCGGAACATCCTCGGTCAGCCCAAACAGGCTCGAGCCGCTCATGGCGAGCGGATATCCCGTGGAAGTGAACACGGTTAGCCAGCCGTTCAGCCAGAACCCCGGACTGTTCCCGTCCACCGTATGGGCGGGCATGGAGTACTCCGTGGCCGGGCGAAGGGTAGCCACCTGGGCCTGGGCAAGCGCAAACCCGGCGAGAGCAAGGATCGGAACGCGCATGAATCGAAACCTGCCTCTTAGACGCTGCGGCAGGCCGGAGACGTTACGGACGAAGTTTCGATTTAGCGAATTTAACCAATCAGAACACGGCGCGGAAAGCCAGTTGCACCACCCGGGGGTTTCCGGCCCTTTCGATCACCCCGAAGGTGGCCTTGTTCGCCATGTTGGTGCCCGGAGATTCGAACTGGGGCGTGTTAGTGAAGTTCACCGCGTCCATGCGGGCGTCCACTTTCAGCCGCTCCCAGACGGTGAAGCGCTTAATCAGTGAAAGGTCGGTGGTGAAACGGCCCGGCGAGCGGAGTTCGGCGAACATGGGCGGTTCGGGCGAAATGGTGTACTGGGTCGGCAGCGAGACAAAGGCCGTGGTATCGAAGTACGGGTTCAGCACCTCTCCGGTGCGAGAGTCCCGGCGGTCCCCGAGGCGGTCGCGCACGCGGCCGCCGAGGGCGGCGTTGCGCAGCCGGATGGGACGCCCGTTGGTATCGGAGATAGACATCGGCGTGCCCGAGGCCAGATAGGTCCTCCCGCTGATGGTCCAGCCGCCCGCCACGGCGCGCACCAGCCTGCCCGAATGCGCCGCAAAAGGCAGTTCGTAGACCACCGCCAGGTTCACCACGCGAGCGCGGTCCGCGTCAGAAATGGCCCGGTAATGCCTGGTATTGACCATGCTGGTGAGATTGTTCTCCATCATCTTCGCCCAGCGGTAATTCCAGATCAGGCTCAAACCGTGCGAGAAACGCTTGTCGAGGCTCACTTCCAGGCCGTTGTAGGCGGTGGTGTGGGAATTGACTCCGTCGATGCCCAGGCTGGTGTACTGCGGATAGGCCAGCCAAAGCTGCCGCTGCACCACGGTGCTGGAAGAACCGAGCGAGGTGCTCGCGGGCAGCACGCCGTAGAACGGGTTCGGCACCCTGCGGTTCTCCTCCGCGCCCAGCGCGAGGTAGGCGTCCGGCTTTTCGTTCAGTCCGAAGCTTTCGAAGCCCTTCAGGCTGAGCATGCCGACGTAAGCGGCTTCCAGGCGCATGCGGAACGGCAGCGCCTGCTGGACGCTGAACTGCCACTGCTGGGTATAGGGCACCACGCGGTTCTGGTTCAGGTAATCCAGGCTGGTTCCCGCGCGGGTGGCCAGGCCTTCCTTGTTTCCGGGCGGCGCGGGCACGCCGTTGGGATAGGGGTTCGAGATGGTGGTGTACGGCGTGGCGCCGCCGTCGGTAGTGCCTACGTAAGGCGCGGAGACGTTGAACGTGGAGGGCACGCCGCTGCCGGTATCCAGGTTTCCCGCCGGACTGGCGAAGAACAGGCCGTAGCCGGCGCGCAGCACGGTGCCCGGGCGCAGTTCGTAAACCACGCCGGCGCGCGGTCCGAAATTGTTGCGATCCATGTTGCCCTGCCAGCGCGGTCTGCCGCTGGTGTTGGCGAACACGAGCCCGCCGCGCACGGGAAGCCCGGGGGCCTTGATAGGGCTGGCGGCGTCATAGTCGAAGCCCCAGGAGAGCCGGTCGTAGCGCTCGCGCCAGGGTGTTTCCAGCTCGTAGCGCAGTCCCAGGTTCAGGGTCAGGCGGCGCGCGATCTTCCACTCGTCCTGCACGTAAAGGCCGTAGTAATAGTCGCGCAGGGAGTAGGGCGTGGGGCCGCCCAGGTTGCCGCTATCGGCCACGCCCAGCAGCAGCGAGGCCATGCCGGCGCCGCTCGTTCTGCCCGTGCTGGAGGTGAACGGGTCCGAGCGCGTGAAGGTGTTGGTGAACTTGAACGCGCCGGCGGCGTCCGAACCCGGACTGTACTCGTTCCAGTTCACCAGGCGCAGGTCCGCGCCGAAACGTATGCTGTGCGCGCCCGCGAGCTTGGTGAACGCGGGAGCGAACGACCATGTGTCGTTGGCGCGCTCCTTGAGGGCGTTGCCCAGCGTGAGGGAGCCGTCGCCGATATCGATGCCCGGCCAGGCGCGTGTGAGCGAATTGCGCAGGATGATCTCCGGCACCTTCAGCACGGCGGGATCCAGCCGGTTCCCGGTGAGGTAAGCGGAGTTGGCATACCGCCCGAAGTTGGCGCGCAGGGTGACCACGAAGCTGGGGCCGAGGGTGAGATCGTCGTTCAGACTGGCGTTCCAGAAGTGCCGCAGCGCTTCGTTGGGCTGGCCGCCGACGGGCGCTTTCAACAGGCCCTGGGGAAGGTTCTCATAGCGGTTCTGCTGCCGCATGTAAGAGAAGCGTCCGAAGAGCTTCTGCCGCTGGCTGACCACCTGGTCGATGCGGCCGCTGAGCTGAAGGCCGGGCTGGCTGGCCCCGGCGAGCGAAGCCCAGTTGTACAAGCCCAGCCGCGCCGGCACGTTCTGGTTCGGCATGGGGAAGGCGTTGATCATGGCCGCGCCGGTTTCGTTGATCAGCGACGCCGGAATCTTCGCGTTGGGGAACGGCTGGCGCGTGGCCCTCACCCCCGAGACTACGGTGGAGAAGGGGTCGTACAGATCCAGTTTGGTGCCCTGGCTGTTGAGGGTCTGGGAGAAATCCCCCTTGCGTTCGAGTTCGGTGGGAACCCGGCCCTGGTTCAGGCTGGCGTTCTTCACGTTCTCGCCCTCCACCGCCATGAAGAAGAAGGTGCGGTTGCGGCCGTTATAGAGGCGGGGCAAATACACGGGGCCGCCCAGCGTGCCGGAAAAGAAGGTGCGGTCCACGTCACCGCGTTCCAGGCCGTTCCGGTTGTTCGTCCAGCCGTTGGCCTCCAGCACCTTGTTGCGGTAGAACATCTCGAACGAGCCGTGCACCTGGTTGGTTCCGCCGCGGGTGGCGTAGGTGACCACGCCGCCGTTGCTGTGGCCGTAGGCGGCGTCGAACATAGTGGTCTGGACGCGCACTTCCTCCACCGCGTCGCCGCCGGGGGAGGTGGCCACGGCGCCGCCCTGCCGCGGCATGACCACGGAAGCGCCGTCCACGATGATCTCGTTGTTGCCGGTGGTGGCGCCGCCTCCGTGCACGCTGAAGCCCTGCTGCTCGGTCGAGGTGAAACGCCCGCCGCCGCCCTCCACGCCAGCCGTGAGCGAGACCAACCCGAGCGGATTGCGGTTGGGGATGTACAGCAGGTCCACGAAGCGGCGGTCCACCACCTGGGAAAGATCGGCGCGCGTGGTTTCCACCAGCCCCGCCTCTCCGGTGACCGTGACCGACTCGGTGAGTGCGCCCACTTCCAGGCGGAACTCCAGCTCGATGCGGTCCGCCACGTGCAGTTCCACACCGCTCTTCACGCTCTTCTTGAAACCGGTTGCTTCCACGGTAATGCTGTACATGCCGGGGTCGAGAGGCGGCGTGATGAAGTGTCCCTCGGCATTGGTCTGGGTGCGGCTGGCGGTGTTGGTGGCTTCGTGCAGCACCGTCACCCCGGCGCCCGGAATGACGGAGCCGGTCGCGTCCACCACGCGGCCGAGCAGAGTTGCGCGGGACTCCTGCGCCGCAATCTCAACCGGCAGCGCGGAGCAAACGAGTGCGAACACAAGCGCGAAGCGGATCATAGCGTCTCTTATGGTTTCGCCACGCGGCGCCGGAGTCAATACCCGTTCCCGTGGATGGAACGGAGAGTGGTTCCCGTTCCGGCATTCGGAACACGGCCGTGCTTCGCGTGGTTTTCCGTCGTATCCTGGGTGGGTATGATGACACGGCGAAGGGCGCTCCAGAGCCTGGCGGGCGGCGCGGCGGCGGCCGGGGCCCGGGGCGCGGCGCGGCGGGCGGGCGATAAACCCAACCTGCTGTTCTTGTGGACCGACCAGCAGCGGGCCGACACCATGGCCGCTTACGGGAACACGGCCTTCCGCATGCCCGCGCTCAACCGGCTGGCTGCGGAGAGCATCGTCTTCGACCGCTGTTACGACACGCAGCCCGTGTGCACGCCCGCGCGGTCCAGCGTGATGTGCGGGCAATGGCCCCACACCACCGGCCTGGTGCGCAATAACATCCCGTTGCCGCAATCCTTCCCGGTGATGCCGCAGCTCCTCAACGACTCTTCCTACCGCACAGGGTATTTCGGCAAGTGGCACCTGGGCGACGAAGTCTTCGCGCAGCGCGGCTTTGAGCAGTGGGTCAGCATCGAGGACTACATGTACGCCGAGTATTTCTCGGCGGGCCGCGACCGCAACGCCCGGAGCAGCTACGATGCGTTCCTGCGCAAGCTCGGCTATAAGCCCGACCGCAAGGACGGCATGTTTTCGCGCCAGTTCTCGACCACGCTGCCCGTGGAGCACTGCAAGCCGGCGTTCCTGGCCTCCCACGCCCAGAACTTCATACTGGCAAACCGTGCGGAACCCTGGATGCTCTACGTGAACTTCCTGGAGCCGCACACGCCCCACAACGGCCCGTACAACAACCTGCACAGCGCGGAAGAGGCGCCGCTGGCGGCGAACTACCCGGGCCGCCCCATCGAGCGCGAACCCGAAGCCTACCGCCGGAGCCGCCGCAAGGGCGCTCCGGAGCGTGAGGAGATGCAGCAATTGCGCCGCAATTACGCCGGCCTGTGCACGCAGATGGACCAGGCGGTGGGGCGCATTCTGTGGGCGCTCGAAGCCTCCGGCCAGGCGGAAAACACCATCATCGTGTTCACCAGCGACCACGGTGAAATGGGCGGGTCCCACGGATTGCTCGCCAAGGGTGTGTTTTACGAGGAGGCCGTGCGCATCCCGTTGCTGGCGCGGGTGCCGTGGCGCCAGAAGCGCCAGGTGCGCGTGGCGCAACCGGTGAGCCACATCGACATCGTGCCCACGCTGCTGGAGTGGATGGGGGCGCGCAACCCCGGGGGGCTGGCGGGCGAGAGTCTCACGCCGCTGGTGGAAGGGCGCACGCGCGCGGACGCCCACGTGATCATCGAGTGGGACAACCCGCTCTCCCGCGCCGTGATTTCACCCGAGGGCTGGAAGATGGCGCTCTTCCGCGACGACAACTGCCTGTTGTTCGACCGCAACCGCGATCCGCTGGAGGAGAACAACCTGTTCTACAAGCCGGAATCGGCGGCCACGGTGCGGAAGATGCGCGCGGCGCTGGAAGCCTGGCAGCGCCGCACAAAGGATACGGCGGCGGTGTCGTCGTAGCAGCCCTTACTTCCCGCTGTAAGTGACCCACATGGGCGAGACCCAGACGATCTCGCCGTCGGTCTGTTCGCCGCGCACGTAGTAGTAACTCGTCTTACCCGCCGTTGGAGCGTTATCCCGCCAGGTGAACTGCACCGTGGCGGTCTTCGGCTCGCTGGTGTATACGTACTTGTTGTCTTTGATGACGTGCACCTTGGCGAACGGCGCCGTGCCCACCAGCCGCACCTGGAAATCCGGCGGCGCGGCGCTGGTGAAGGCATCGCCCATCATGTGCGGGCCGCTGCGGAAATCGGCGAGGATGTTCTCCGTGGCTCCGTAGACGTGGCGCTTCTTGAGCCCGTCGAGGAGCGCCTCGCGCGTGGCGTTCACGGCGAAAATGTTGCAGTAGCTCATGTGGGTCGAGATGTGGTCGGAACTGGCCTGGAACCCCATTTTGTAACCGGCTTCGAGCGCCAGGTTGACGAAGCCCTTGGGCCGCCACCCGCCAATCGAGTCGTTCTCCGAATTGGAACGCGGCGCATCCGGCATCTCGTAGTTCTGGCGGTCGCCCTGGTAGATCTCCACCACCGGCTCGGTGAGCGGATCGTTGTCGCGCCAGTCGGTCCCCATGTTGGTTCCGGAGGTATGGGAAGCCACCACGCCGTCGAAGAAGCGCAGGTACTTGTACAGCATCTGCGTGTCCGGCGCGTGCCCCTGGGCGCTTTCGTCCACCTTCGGCAGGCGCGGCAGCGGGCGGATGCCGCGCTGCACGAACACCACGTTGCGGTGTCCTTCCGGGTAGCTCACGCTGCGCTCGTAGCTGAACATGGGAACGAAGCGGCCCGGCGAATAGAAGAGGTCCGTCAGCTTCTGGGTGGTCCACCAGCTATACTCGCGCGCGCCGCCGTTGTCGTGATCGCAGCAGCCCACCCAGTCCATGTGCGCGGGATCGAGCATGTAGCGCCACTGGTCAAGTATGGTGCCGTCATTGCCGCCGTCCATGGAGATTTCGCTGTGGCGGTGGAACTCGCCGCGGATGAGCTTGAGGTTGCCTATCTTGTGGCTGCGCAGGAGCGCGGCCGCGGCCTGCTCGCTCTTGTCGGGGGCGAGCGGTCCGGCCACGGTGACCGGCGCTCCGGCCCGCAAGGCGGCCGGGCCGGCCGCCGCCGGCAGTTCGATGGTGCTGCAATACAGGTCGTTCTGATACGGATCATGCGGCAGGTTGCCCATGCCCACGGCGGCGGCTTGCGGCGTCGCCGCGCCGGATTTCAGCGCCGCGCGGCGCTTTTGGGCCGGACGCAGCGCCGCCGTTCCCTCCGGCCACACGCGGCGGCCATCGGACGAGTTCAGCACCAGCAACTCGCCCGGCTTGCGGGAGAGCACGGCGGGACGGTTGTCGAGCAGGTTGTCGCTGTGCGCCAGGAAGATGGGACCGGTCCAGCGCGTGCCGTCGTAGGAGGCCACGTACTCGGTCCAGACGGTGCCGATGGGGTTCCACCAGATCGGGTGCGAGCTGCGGAACGCCACCCACACGCGGCCCGAGGAATCCACCGTGAGCCGCGGCATGGTGTTGCGCGGGGAGGGCGGAGGGACCGGGGTGCGGCTGGGCTCGCGCCGGGCGGCTCTCGCCGCGTCGGGCCGTTCCCAGCCGGTAACTTCAGACTGGCGCGAGGCCGCGTCCGCGCGGCGGTCCGGCGCACCGGGCAGCACGGAGCCGATATCGGATGCCGCGTCCATGGCCTTGGCGCCCTCGAAGGCCCGCAGCCGGATGGCGCGTCCCTGGTACAGCGCGATGCCCGTGGTATCGTAAGCGCCGAAGTTCTTGCCCCAACCCTCCGAGCCCTCCTCGTACGCCGCCCACAGCCGGCCCTGCCGGTCGTAAGCGATAGAGGGATAAGCCTCATAGCGCGCGCTGGCGGCCAGCGGCGTCTCCGGGCCCCAGTTCGAGATGCCCTGCGCGGTGCGGGAGTACACGTCGTAACTGCCGTTGCGGTAGGAGTCCCAGGCAATGGTCACTTTCTGGCGGCCATCCGCGGCGATGGCGGGGTTCCACTCGTTGGCCTGCGATTGCGAAACCTGCACGGGAGTGGTGAACCGGTTGCCGCGCTGCATGGCGGCGAAAATGGCTGCTTTGCCGTTGCGCCAGCCCTGCCACGCCACCCAAACGGCGCCTTTGGAGTCGGTTGCGGCGGCGGGAAAGGCGTCTGCGCCGGGGTCGCCCGTCACGCGCACGGTGGCGCCCGGCTTGCCGTTCTCGATCACCCGGGCCCACAGGTCGAAGTTCCCTTTCTGGTTGGCCGACCAGAACACCCATGCCCGTCCGGAGCCATCCACCGCGATGGCGGGGCGGTAAAGGTCGCCGCCGGGCGGCGTGATTTCCATGGGCTGGCCCCACGCGCCCGCCGAAAGGCGGCGCACCAGCACGCGGTCGCCGCCGGTGGGAGCTTTCAGATCCGTGAAATCCGTGATCGGCTCCCGCACGGGCTGCCGGATCTGGTGGTGCCGCGGGTTGTGGCGAAATTCGATGTAAGCGAGCCACACGTCCCCCTTGGCGTCGACCGCCGCGGCAGGGTAGTCCTGCTCCTCGGAATCGGTGGTGAGGCGCGTGAACGGCGGCAGGCGGTCCGCCGCGGCGCGCCCGTTGAGGAAGTGCTCCATGACGCCGTACGGGATGGCGCTCAGCCGCACGGTGAAATTACCCTGGGCCGTCTTCACGTCCAACTCGGCGCCGGGACCTTCGCCGTCCAGCCAGACGATCACGCCGTTGGCCACCACGGCGGCCGGAGCCCCCGCGCGCCCGCCGCCAAAGAGCCTTATGGGGTGAGTGCCAACGCGCCATGCGTTTCCGGGCTGGAGCTGGTCCTGGCCTTCAAAGCGCCAGCCCTCCAGGTTAACGAGGCGGGCGTTGCGGACGGTGACGGAACCGTCCCATTTCTCCTCGGCCTTGTCGGTAAGGCCGAACAGCAGACGCACTCCGGTAGCCGCCTGCGCGGACGCCGCGCAAAGCAGAAGCACCAGCAAAACCGGCATTAGGAACCTCCAGTCAGAGTATTAGAGCTTGAAAAAGATCTTGCGCCGGTAAAGCCAGTAGCAGATATAGATCTCAAACAGAATCACGACCCATGCGGTAAGCAGCTTGCCGGGCGCGCCCCACCAATCCACCGACCAGCTCGTGAACACCAGCGCGGTCCGCTCCAGCCAGCGGTGCATGACCTCATGAAAGACGTAAATAAAAATGGAGTTCGCGCCGACAATAACGAACACCTTGGCCCACGCCCGTTTGCCCTTCACGTCGCAAACCCAGTAGAAAAGCAGGAGGGCAAGCAGGGTGAATCCCGTGCTGTAGATGGCGAACGACGCGGTCCAGATCTTCTTAATAATGGGAATGAAGGGATCGAGCGCCAGGCCGAGCGCGATTCCGGCCACGCCGGTCACCGCCAGGATCCGCAGCTTGCGCGCGACCGGCAGCGCGCTGACGAGCAGTTGCCCCGCCATCACGCCGAAAATGGTGGCCGAGGCGGAAGAAAGGCAATTGATGGTTGCGTAGCTTCCGCGCCAGTGTTTGCCGAGGACCAGGCCGTCCAGATACCACCCGATGTTGGCGTCTTTGACCCACGGCCCCTGCACGCCCGGGGCGGTCGCGAATTGGAACAACGCCCAGTGCGCCGCCAGCAGGGCGAACGCAACCGCACCCTGGATCTTCCAGGACTTCCGCAACACAAGAAAGGCGACCAGGTAAGTGAACGCCACCTGGGCCAGCACGTTGATGAGATCGAGCACCGGCTCATTGGCCTGCACCGAGCGCGCGAACAGCCCGAAACCGATGAGCAGTGCGCAGCGGCGCAACACGTGGGCCAGCGAGCGCCCCCAGTTCTCGCCCGCGGCCCAGCGCCTGCCGAAGGAGATCGGCATCACCGTGCCCACAATGAACATGAAGAAGGGCTGCACCAGGTCCCACGCGTTCATGCCCTGCCAGTCGCGGTGCGTGAACTGCCTGGCCACGGGACCGATCACGGGATGATCGATGAAATTCAACAGCCCGAACCCTGTGGCGAACATGCAGATCATGGTGAAGCCGCGGAACGCGTCGATGGAGTAGGCGCGGCCCGTGCCGGTGAGCGGGAGCGCGCCGGCGGCCGGCGCCGCCGTGGTAACCGTGGTGGCCATGATGCGCATCATTGTATGTCGCCCGGCAGCCGGGGCGCAAACGCCTCCTGTTATCATAGTTGGCAAACATGCGTATTCGGGGTTTTTGGGTTCTGGCCTGTGTGTCCGTATGCGCCATCGCACAGCCGCCCTCGGTACACAAGATACGAGACCTGTTCGCGCGTCTCCAGGCGGCACAGGCGGAGCGGGCGGCCGGGCGCCGGCCTGCGCGCGTGGCATTTCAGTTGACCGAAGCCGAGATCAACGAGTACATGGGGTACGCTCTGAAGGCCACGCCCCGTCCGGGACTTCAGTCGGTAACCGTGAAGCTGTTTCCATACAACTATGTTTCCACGTACGCCGTAGTGGACTTCGACGCCGTGGAGAAATGGAAGCCAGGCACCATCCCCACGCTGTTGCGCCCCGTGCTGAACGGCAGAAAAGCCGTGTGGGTGGATTACCGCTTCCGCACGGCCAACGGCGCCGCCACGTTTTCCGTGGAGAAGGCGTACTTTCAGAACATCCGCATCCCGGCGTTCGCGGTGGAGAAGATGATCGCGGTGGTAGCGGCGCGCCAGCCGGAACACTACGACACCAGCAGGCCCGTGCCGCTGCCTTTCGGGCTGCGTCAGGTTGCCACGGGCAGCCACACGGTAAGCGGCGAAAACTGAGGCGCTAGTTTTTCCTGCTCCGCAGCCCCGGGCTGATCACGCCGTCCCAAATCCCGTTGCCCTGGGCGGTGTAGCCCGGCGGAAGCGTCTCCCAATCCTCGCGCGCCATGCCGTTCAGGTCCCACACGATCCGCCCTTCGAGGATGGTCATCTCGCACTCCAGCTTGCGCGTGCCGCGCAGCCGGGCGCCGTATACGTCCACGAACCCGAACTCGCCGGTTCGCAGCCGCAGGAGGGCTACATCGGCGGGCGCGCCCACCGAGAGGTGTCCCAGGCCGGTGCGCCGGATCTCCTGCGCGGGCGTCCAGGTGGACCGCTGCACGACCTCCTCCAGCGGCATGCCCATGGTCAGGAATTTCGACATGAGGTTGAGCATGTCTTTCATGCCGGAGTTCATGCTGCCGATGTGCAGGTCCGTGGAGATGGAATCCGGCTTGAAGCCCTGGCGCATGGCGGGGACGGCCTGGCGCCACAGGAAGCTTCCTCCGCCGTGTCCCACGTCGAAGATGACGCCCCGCTTGCGCGCCTCGAACAGGTATGGCAGCACGCGCCCGTCGCCGTCGAGCATAGGGACGGCGCCCAGGTAGGTATGGGTATAGATGTCGCCGGGGCGCAGACGCCTGGTGACGAGTTCCTGGAAGGGACGCTCGGGACGGAAGTCGCCGAAATCCACCATCACGGGGAGACCGGCGATGTTGCCGGCCTCGACGGCGCGGTCCACGGCGGTCCACTCTGGCCCGGCGTAGTGCGCGGACTTGATGCCCACGATCACATCCTTGTAGCGCAGGGCCTGTTCGGCGGCGGCCTTGGCGTCCATCTCCTGGAGGCTCTGCTCGATCTTTCCGCCCATGCCGGGGCCCACGATGTTGAGGAACGCGAGAACGCGCGTGCGCGAACGGTCGATGACGCGGTCTTTGAAGTCCGGGAAGTTTTTCCAGCCGGAACTGCCCGCATCCACGACCGTGGTCACGCCAGCGCGGAACGTGAAGCCGTCCGGGTAGACGCTGTTGTCGCCCGAATACGCGCCGCGCTGTCCGGTGCCGGCGTACACATGGACGTGCATGTCCACGAGGCCGGGTGTGACGTACAATCCGGCGGCGTCCACCACCTTGCGCGCCCGCGCGGGCGGGATGTCCGGCTGCACGGCCGCGATGCGTCCGCCGGCGATGGCGACATCGCGGATGGCGCTGATGCCGTTCTTCCCGTCGATGACGTGTCCTCCCTTCAGCAGCAGATCGTAGGTTTGGGCCGGGGCCTGGCAGGCCGCCCCGCAAAGGACGGCGAGCGTGCTGAGGTTCATGCTGGCATCTTACGCCTTCGAAAAAAAAGAAGCAAAACTCCGGAACAAACCAGGGGGGTCAAACGTCTTAGCTGGTGAGGAACGGCAGCGGCATCCAGCCGCCCGATGGAGATCCCCGTCAACGTGTGTTGCGGGTGGAGTGTATGAACCACAGGGAACGAGAGGCAGACCCTGGCGCAAATTGGGCCGAGCACGCCGGCGAGTACCGGCTGGCGGCCCAGGATGGCGGCCCCCTGATCAGCATCCTCGCCCGCAACGGCGGGCTGTACCTGCAAGTGAAGCTGCACTACAGCCAGCCCACCGTGCGCCTCCGGCGAGCGCGCTTCCATGGCATGGAAGAGGTCGAGGGTTCGAATCCCTCCAGGTCCACCAAAGTATTTCAAACACTTACAGCCAACCACAACACCAGAACCACGCCCGTGGTGCCAGTTTGGTGTCCAAAACGTATCGGGCATGTGGGGCACGAGCCGACTCGCATCGCGCCGACGCGCACGGCCCGCCAGTAGCGTGCTTGGGCAGCACGGCGGGATGGGCAGCGTGGTTTGCCTCGATCTTCTCGCTGAGACAAACGACCTGCGCCTATACAGGATGCCGCCCATGACGCTTGGGTCCCTCCGGGCGATTTTCGCGGGCCGTTGAACCGATTGCACGCTTGCGCTACCGTCTCGCGAAAAAAGAGGTGGTCGGGTGTCGGCAGTCGGGCTGGATCAGAACACCCAGCCCTGGCGCGCGATGAACTCCACGAAGTTGATGCAGTCGACATCCCGCGCGGCGCAGACGTTGGGGATCTTCGGCGTGGCCGGGTTACCCGACCGGCGTTCCTGCGAAACGACGGTGCTGCCGTCGCGGATGGCGAGGGCGATGACAAACGGGTCGGCGTTGATGCGGTCTTCACCGGCCGGGACAAAGCCGGGGAAGTCGGCCAGCATGCCGCGCACGGACTCCTGTTGTGAACGGTCCAGTTCTACAAACATGGCGCCCTGCGCCTGCGCCCATTCCAGCAACTCGTCTTCGATCCGTTCCGGTTCCGCCAGGACCATGCTGCTGGGGCGCACCCCGCCGTCGCGGATCAACGCTTCGAACCGCTGCCACAACGTCGGGAAGTTCGCATATACCCTGCCGATCCGGTTGAGGGCGACGGCGTGTGGTGGAGCAAACCCGCTCCGGTCGCGTTCGTCGCGCGCCCGCTGCTCTTCCAGGAACTGCTGGCGCTTCTGGCGGTAGAACCCCTCGGTGGTGCGGCCCAGGATCAGCAGCCGCCGCAGGATCATCTCGCGGCTGACGGAGTACGTCCGGGCGAGGGTCCGCAACTGTTCATCGGTCCAGGTCTGGGTGCCGGTGTTCGTCACGACGACCTGATCGGCCACGAGCACGGCGGCGGGAACCAAGGTGGCCCCGGCGATTCGGTTACACGTCACTTCATGGTGGTCCGCGCTGGCTTCTTCTCCTGGGAGACAGAGTCCCCCATTCCGCAGGATCAGATGGCACAGTTCATGGAGCGCGGAGAAGCACCTTCCGGACGGCGCATCCGCACCGTTGATCAGCACGACCGGCAGCCTCTCATGCCAGATGGAAAACCCGCGCATCTCACCGACGTCGATGCGGGTCGTCTGGAACACAAGAACGCCAATACGTTCCAGCGCCTCGCGCCACCGACGCAGCGCCACATCGGGACTCCGCCATAGCCGCTGATCGGCAACGCTGATTCCCAGGTGGTCGCGGATGGCGCCCGCCGCGCGTTCTGGATCGGCTTCCAGATCAGGCACACGTGGTAACCGCACGGGTGGAAAGTTCGTGCCCATCAGATCCGGCAGGATGTCGCGCCTGGTGAACGCCAGCCGGATCTCGTACCGAAGCTCGGGGGATAACGGCCTCGCGTCCGCGCCCGCCACCCTCCGAAAGTCACGGACGGGCGGGGCCTCGGCCGGAGGCGCCGGCAGATAAAAGACGGCGGGATTGCGCCGATACACTCGGCCAAGTTTCAGGAGTTGCCGGATTGTAGGCAGTTCCTCGCCGGCCTCCCACTGCGCCAGACGCTCAGGTTTCACTCCCAACTTGTGGGCGGCGAGGTCCAGGTCCAGACCCGTCTCCTGGCGCGCCCACACGAGTACGGAGGGCGTGACCAAGGCTCGCGGTTTCTGATCTTCCGTCGCCATGCTGACCTTCTGATTCTATGTTGAACCATCGGACGATGGAATGGGAGGGGCTGTCCTGTAACCCCAAAAAGCCGCCACCCAGACCGGCGGCGGCATCGACCGCGGTGGCTGGCTGGCCCTACTTCACCTTGTAGACCCGCTGGCCCTGCTCGTTGCGGCAGGATTCGACCGCGAGTTTCATCTTCTTCGAAATCGTGCCGGAGATGAAACCCCTAATCGAGTGCGCCTGCCATTGGTGATCCTGGTGATCGCGGCAGCGGTCGCCCCCTCCTTGCGCCTGAGCAGTTCGATCACGGCGCTCTTCTTCGACCCGTCCCGTGCCTCCGGCTTCCGGACCTTGGCGGCGGGCTTGGCCTGTTTCGAGGCGGGGGTGGGAGTCTTCGTGGCGGCGGGCTTCGCGCCCGTTTTGGCCCTGGGCGCAACCTTCTTCTGGCTGGCCTTGGTGGTCCCCTTCGCGGGCGCGGGCGTAACGGCGGCGGTTCCTGCGGCGGTGCTGGCTTCTGCGTTGGTCATGGCGCTTTATCCTTTCGTTGCTCGGTTTGGAGCACCGCATGCATCGGGCGGGTCGGCGCAAAAGGCAAGCGGAACATCGCTTATACCAGAGCACTGTTGTATAACACACGCGCTCAAGCCAGGATCGATTCCGCTGCGGACCAAATTCGCGGCCAGCACCCGCATCTCTCCCACGCCCAAACCGTGGCAGAGGCGCTGAGACAGGACCCTTCGCCCTACAGCGAGTACTCCGCAGCGGACGCCCAGGCGGGGTCCGCAACGCCGCTGCGACTGGCGGCAGAGGCGCACGAGATCGAACAGGTCTGCGCGCTCGCCGGCAGGCCCGATCTTGCCCACATCTTCGTGGAGCAGTCCGTTCCCGCCAAGGCGGTGATTCGGCTCTTTCCCGACCAGCAGAAGCAGGAGGAGGAGAAATGTTGTTCCGATGGTCCGCTTTGATGACAGCGCAGAAGGTGGAAGGTAAAGCCTCCAGGGTGATCGCCCTGAAAGGCGGCCTCAACGCGCCGCCATAACCCACACGTCCGATTCCACCGACTCCAGGCTGAACGCGATCGTGCGGCCGTCCCGCGAGACATCGAAGTACGGATTGATGGTCCCATCTCTTGGCGAGAGCACTTCCGTGGTCTGGCCGGTGGCGGGATCAACCACATAGATGCGCCCGGCGGCGTGGAACAGCAGGCGGCGGCCGTCCGGAAGCCAGTGCGGCCACTGCCCGAAATCCGTGTATTTCACGAATTTTTCCGCCAGCAGATCGTAAGCTCCGATCCCGAGCGTGCCGCCGTCGAGTTTTTGCAGCGTGCCGGCGATCTTCTTCCCGTCGGGCGACCAGTCGTTCAGCCACAGCCAGGTACGGGCGGGAAGATCGGCGCGGGCCAATTGCGGCTCCTGTTCGTGCCACGGCTTGCCCACCTCGATGATGTAGCCCATTTCGTCCGGCAGGTTATAGCTGAGCCGGCGCCCGTCGGGTGACCACGCCGGATAGCTCACGCCGCCCCGCGGGCTGTCCTCGGTGACCTGCTGGTGCCCGCCGCCGTCCGGGTGAATGGTCCACAGCTCGAAACGGCCGCTGCGCGTGCTCATGAAAGCGATCTTGCTGCCGTCGGGCGACCAGCATGGAGCGCGGTCGCGCGCCGCGTCGTCGGTGACGCGGCGCATCCCCGTGCCGTCCGGCTTGATAAGCACAAGGTCCTCATTCAGGCCTTGCAGGGTGAACGCGATCCAAAGCCCATCCGGGGAAATAGCGGGCTGAAGAGCTTCCTTCACGCCCTGCGTGACGGGCCGCTGCGAACCCGTTGGCCGCGCCCGCACGGGATCGAAATCGGCCAGGTAAATGTTGGAACTGCGCTGCAAGCTCGAGTACGCGATGCGGCTGCCGTCGCGGGAAAAGCTGAAATTGGCGGCATAAGTAGCGGGAACGTTCACCGCCTCCGGCTCCCCGCCGGGCTTACCCGAAGAGTCTACGCGAACACGCCAAAGGTTCATGGCCCCGCCCCGGTTGCTGGCGTAGTAAACATACTTGCCATCCGGGCTCCACACCGGATTCCAGTCGAGCGCGTCGTCGTTGGTGAGGCCGATGGCTTCGCCGCCTTTCGCGGGTATGGTGAAGATATCCCGCGCGCCGTCCCTCAGACCCCAAAACGCGATCCGTTGCCCATCGGGAGACCAACTGGGCTGCACCGCGTCGCTCACGCCTCCCGACACGAGCCTGCGTTTGCCGGTTTCGACATCAATGGCGAAGATCTGGGAACTCGACACCTCCCTTACGTCGGGCCTCTGCGGGCTGGCCGTGCTGCACGCAATTTCCTTGCTGTCCGGAGACCACGCCGGCAGATAACAGAAGTCCGTCAGCCGTCTCACGGATTCTCCGGTCGCCCCCATGAGGAAGATGCCTCCGCCCTGCCGCTCCGAGCGAAAGGCGATGTGCTCGCCGTCAGGGGAGAACACCGGCTGCGTCTCGTCCGCCGTGGAGTCCCGGGTCAGATTCACCGGATTCTTGCCCCCCACGCGAAGCAGGTAGATATCCCAATTCCCGAGGGCGCGGCTGGAGTACAGGATGCTTCTGCCGTCCGGCGACAGGTTGGGGCCCATCTCCTGCCCGGGGTCGTCCGTCACCTGCTCGAACACGTACGTCGCGCCGGCCCGCCGCAGGCTGACATTGCGCACGGCGAGGTACGTGGCGGCGCCGAGCGCCAGCAGGGTCACGGCGGCCAGGGCGGGCGTGCGCCAGCGGGCGCGTGGCGGCGGGGCGCACGGCAGTCCCGTGCCCGTGCTCAGATCCTCGAGCGCAATGCGCACGTCACCCATGTGCTGCCAGCGCCGCGCGGGGTCTTTGCGCAGCGCCCGGCACATGATGTGCTTCAACTCCTCGGGAATATCCGCGAGCGGTTCCGGTTCGCGCTCCAGCAGCGCGGCGATTACCGAGGCGCTCGATTTGCCTGAAAAAGCGCGCCGTCCGCTGATCATCTCGTACAGCACCGCGCCGAAGCTGAAGATATCGGACCGCGCGTCCACCTTCTTGCCTTCCGCCTGCTCGGGAGACATGTACGGTATGGTCCCGGGGACGGCGCCTTCGGCTGTCTCCGGTTTCAACGTCTGCGTGAGTCCGTTTTCACCGGAGGCCGGCTCGGTGAGTTTAGCCAGACCGAAGTCCAGCACCTTCACCACGCCCTGTTCGTCCACGAGGACGTTGGAGGGTTTCAGGTCACGGTGGATGATTCCGTGCGCGTGGGCCGTTTCCAAGGCCCTGGCGATCTGAACGGCATACGCCAGAACCGTCGGGAGGTGCAACGGACCGCGGAGCGTTTCGCCATCGATGTATTCCAGCACGAGGTACGGCATCCCTTCGTGGGCGCCGACGTCATACAGCGTGGCGACGTTGGGGTGCTTGAGCGCGGCAATAGCGTTGGCTTCGCGGTGGAATCGCTCACTGTATCCGGTCTTGACGAATTTCAGGGCGACGCTGCGGTGCAGCCGTGTGTCTTCGGCCTGGTACACCAGCCCCATTCCGCCTTCGCCCAGTAGCCGGCCCACGCGGTAGGGGCCCACCATCTGGCCCGCCTGAAGCGTGCTGGAGGGAGCTGCCATCTTGCCTTTATCGCTCCGCCGCTCCGCAGACATATCACCACAGTTTCTTCAACTCGGCCAGGATGACGCTGTTCGGAGGCCGCACGGCCTGGTTCTTCTCCGTGAACCTCCAGCGGACCCTGCCCGAGGCATCGATCACAAAAGTGGTCGGATAAGGCAGGAACCTGCCGCGCGCGGCCGCCACCTCGTTGCGCAACCCATATAGATCGATGACCCTGTGGTCCGCATCGCTGAGCAAGGTAATCAGGAAGGAAGCGCCGGTCCTCTGGGTCACGGTCGGGATGACGCTCTTGAACTTGTCCAAAGGATCGGGACTCACGGCGATGATTACATTATCCCTGCGCCGGTTCGCCGGCAGGAGCGCATGCAGCTCGACGAGCTGCCTCACACAGTACGGTCACCAGTGGCCGCGGTAGAACACCAGCACGACGTTCTTGCCCCGGACGCTGCTGAGCTTCAAGCTTCCGCCCTCCGCCGAGGGCAGCTCGAAATCGGGAGCCAGGTTCCCGGGCGCGACGCGGTTCAGGTCGGTGGGCGAAAGAGAGGACTGCTCGAAAGCCGCTGCCAACAGCGCCAGCACCCCGAGGAACTTCATACATAAAAGAATAGCCCAGTCTCGCAGCGCGCCATAGCGAAAAATGGCGGATGCCTCGCCCCCGGAAAATCTCCCTGGTACCATAGCCCCAAAGTCCATGCTGCGAAGAACTTTTCTCGCTCAGGTTTCGGCCGCGCTGAACCGTGGCCGGCTGGATGAAGCTTTCGGCGTGATGGATCGGGCCGCCGCCGCAAACAGCGTCGCCGCGGCGTGCCTGTGCGTGTGGCGGGGAGCGTCCATGGAACAACATTGGTGTGGTGCGGCGACCTCGGCCGATACCGTATTTCTGCTCGCCTCCATCACCAAGCCGATGACCGCGACGGGTGTTATGCGCCTGGTGGACCGGCGGGAAATCTCGCTCTCCGATCCCGTTCGCAAATACATCCCCGAGTTCCGCGGCGGCGACCGCGACCTGGTCACCGTCCGGCACCTGCTGACCCACACTTCAGGTCTGCCGGATATGCTCCCGGAGAACGAGGCGCTCCGCCGGAGGCATGCGCCGCTGAGCGATTTCGTGGCCGGCGTCTGCCGGACGCCGCTCCTGTTCAAGCCAGGGACCGAGTACCGGTATCAGAGCATGGGCATTCTGCTGGCGGCCGAAATCGCGCGGCGCGTCACAAGGACCCCGTTCCGCGAGTTCCTCCAGGTACAGGTGTTTCGCCGCCTGGGGCTGGCGCACACCTCGCTGGGACTGGGGGGCAGGAAGATTTCGGATACCGCTCAGTGCCAGGTGACCGGCAACGACGACTGGAACTGGAACAGCCCCTACTGGCGCGATCTGGGCGCGCCGTGGGGCGGAGCGCACTCCACGGCGAGCGACGTGGCGCGCTTCCTGCAATCGTTCCTGAAGCCCGACGGCAGAGTGCTCAAGCCCGCCACCGCGGCATCCATGATCGTGAACCAGAACGCCGGCCTGAATGAGCCTTTCGGCCTCGGGTTCCAGGTGGCGCCGGGGGCTTTCGGAAAAGCCTGCTCGCCGCGCACCTTCGGCCACTCGGGATCCACCGGGACCATCGCGTGGGCCGACCCCGCAACGGGCGTGAGCTGCGCGCTGCTGACCACCAAACCGGCCGCCGAATCCCGCACCACGGTCCTGGAGCCGGTCTGCGATGCCGTATCGCAGGCGGTGTCATGAGACTCATCTTCCCGCTGCTGTGGCCGCTGCTGGCAGCGGGGCAGATCCTGCAACTGGAGCACTCCCCCCAGGCCCGGGTGGGTTCCCTGCCCCTCAGCGCCGTGCGCATGGGAGAGGGCTTCTGGACGAAGCGCAGGAACGCCGCCATCGGGACCAGCATGCCCGCCCTGTTGCGCAGCATGGAGGAAAACGGCTGGCTCGATAACTTCCGCCGGCTCAGCGGCGCCGTAAACAAACCGCGCCGCGGTCCGCAGTACACCGATTCCGACCTGTACAAGTGGATGGAAGCGGCGGCCTGGGTGTTGGCCTCGGGCGACCGAGGGCAACTCCGCCAGACGCTCGAAAACGCGGCCGCGACGGTGATCGCCGCGCAGGAACCGGACGGCTACCTGAACACCTACTACGCGCGCGAGAACCTCGCCCTGCGCTACGTGGAGATGCAACGCTCGCACGAGCTCTACTGCCTCGGCCACCTCCTTCAGGCGGCGATTGCGTTGCACAGGGCCAACGGCGATGCGCGGCTGCTCGACGCCGGCATCCGTTTCGCCAATCACTTCGTCGAGCGTTTCGGACGGGACCGGCGGCCGGCGCTGGCGGGCCATCCCAACCTGGAGATGGCCATGGTGGAGCTTTACCGCGTCAAGCGCGACCGGCGCTACCTGGATTTCGCGGGCTACCTGCTGGAGGGCGACGGCCGCTATCCGCTTTCGGAAAAGGTACGCACCTCCGACACCGAGTACGTGTTCGGTTTCATGGGTAGGCCGTTCACCTCGCGCACGAAGATGGAGATGCACACCGTGCAGGCGCTCTATGCGGCCTGCGGCGCCACGGACTACTACCTGGAGACCGGCGATCCCGACTACCGGCGAACGCTCGATACGCTCTGGCGCGACCTGACGGAAACGAAGATGTACCTGCACGGCGGCGCCGGTTCGCGCGTGAAGGGCGAATCCATCGGGGAGGCCTACGAACTCCCCAACCGCGACGCGTACGCGGAAAGCTGCGCGGCCATCGCCAACGTGATGTGGAACTGGCGCCTGCTGGCCGCGACCGGAGACGCGCGTTACACCGACGTGCTGGAACGGGCGCTCTACAACAACGTGAATTCCGGCCTTTCGCTCGACGGCGCCACGTTCTGCTACCGCAACCCGCTCGAATATGACGGCGGTCCCATACGCAACCCGCACGGCGAGCGCCGCATCCGGCTGCCCTGGCTCCAGACGGCGTGCTGCCCGTCGAACCTTCAGCGCACCTTCGCCGCCTTGCCGGGTTACCTTTACGGCGTAAGCCGGGAGGGCGTATGGGTGCACCTGTTTCACAACTCGGAGCTCGCCGTGCGGCTCGATGGCGGCACGCCGCTGAAGCTCACCCAGAAGACCAACTACCCGTGGAACGGCAGAGTGGAACTGGCCATCGCGCCCGCCAGACCGGCGGCCTTCACCCTGTTCGTGCGCATTCCGGGGTGGTCACGGTCTCCGGCTCTTTCGCTCAACGGCAAGCGTGCCGCAGCCAGGCCCGGCGCTTACGCGGCCTTGAACCGCACGTGGAAGTCCGGCGATCGCGTGGTGCTCGACCTGGACGTGGTCCCGCGATGGATCGAGCCGCATCCCAAGGTGAAGGAGAACGCCGGCAAACTGGCCTTGCAACGCGGGCCGCTGGTGTATTGCCTGGAGCAGCCGGACCAGCGCTCGCCCGTGTTTGACATCAAGCTCGCCCGCGGGCGGCTCCGTTCCGAATACCGTCCGGATCTGTTGGGCGGCGTGGTGGTGGTCCGGCAGGCCGGCGCGGTGTTCACGCCGTACTACACGTTCGCCAACCGCGGGCCGGCCGCAATGCGGGTCTGGATCCCGGCCGGACGCTGATCAGTCCGCGGTCATCGCCAGCCTTCCCAGCGGGGACGCACTTCACGCCTGCCCGAAGAGCTCAGCGCGGCGGGCGGGCGCGCAGGTTCGCCTCCGCGCAACCGATAAGCTACGCGGAGGCACCTGTGATGGCCGCTGTCGCCACGCCGGCTCAAACCACGCCGGCGAACTACCACCTGACCGCGCGGCCGTGGCGCCCGCTGGCCACGCCCCGCGAAGCCTATCTGGATGCCGCCGAAGGCGTATTCCGCTTCCTTGCCGCGCACCAGGACCCGCTGACCGGCGCCATTGTAGACCCCTATCTGCGGCGTGAGCATTTCTACGCCACGCCGTACTTCGCCTTTACCGGCGCGGCGCTGCTCTCCGAGGGCCGGGCCGCGGACATGGCCGACCGCGTGGCGGCCGCCATGGAGCGCGCCACCGCCTGCCTGGTGAAGGGCGTGCACGGCATCCCCAACGAGTGCGGCGAGTTCTTCATCGCCCCGCTGGTGGAAGCCGTCGACCTGGTGCGGACGCAGTTCCGCGGTGAAAGCTGGACGAACTGGCAGAAGCGCCTGCGGCTGCCACTGCCGCCCATGATGGCCGGCAAGCAGCTTCATCTCAACCATTGGCGCACCCATGCCATGTACGGCGAGTGGATGCGCGCCCGCGGCGTGCTGGTGGACCGCAACCAGGCGCGCGATTTTGTGGAGCGCCAGTGGACCGAGAGCCAGCGCGAGCGCATCGTAGACGATTCGTGCGGGCTCTACCAGGACCGCACCAGCGAGCCCGATTCGTTCGCGTGCGACGCCGCCGCGCGGGTGGCGCTGCTAAAGATCGCCTCTACGGAGTACAACGGCCGCTCGGCGCCGGAGATGGCCCGCGCCGCCGAACGCGGCACCGTCACGTCGCTCATGCTCCAGGACCCCTCCGGCCAGTGCCCTCCCAACGGACTGGCGGACAACCACGTGTTTCACGACGCGCTCTACCAGGCGGCGTTCGAGTTGCTGGCCGAACGGGCGCGGGAGCGCCGCGACCTCGAGACCGCCGGGCGCTGCCGCCGCGCCGCCATGCTGGCCTTCCAGAGCCTTTCGCGCTGGCGGTGCCCGGACGGATCCTATTTCGCGACGAAAAACCGCTTCAGCCCGGATTTGCGCATCGGCTACCACGCCTCGACCAGCTACACCACGTCCAATGCCGCGCTCATGCTGCATGTCATGAGGGCGGCGCTGGCGCGCTCCAGCGAGATCGAAGAACAGCCCACGCCGTGCGAGACCGGCGGCTACGCCCTCATCACCAGCCGCCGCTTCTCCACATTGTTCGCCAACGCCGGGGGCATGCAGATGGTGGCGAACCTGCGCGGCGATTGTGAACGCACCGGCGGAAGCTGGACGGCGCTGGGGGTGGTGCGTTTCGCGCGCGCCGGATGGGATTCGCGCCTGGGCCCCGCCGACGGCATGCTCGAGCGCGACTCCGGACGCAGCGCGGCGTTCGGTCCCACCTGGAGCCAGGGCGGGCGCTGGGTGCGGCTGGCGGATTTTCCCGAGCACTACCAGGGCCGCGCCGAGATCGAATTCACCCATCCCCTGCTGGTCCGGTTGAAGCTGCAATACAGCAGCACCCAACGCGGCGCGCCTTCCTTCGTGATGGCATTCACTATCACGCCCGACGGCGTGCTGGTGCGCGTGGAGACGCCCGCCGCCATGCAGCATCGCGTGCTCTGGCCGCTGCTGGTGGACGACGGCTCGCCCGTGGAGACGCACATCACCGAACACATCGCTTCCGTGCGCTATCCCGGATCGAATGACGAGCAGAATTTCATCGCACTGGCGCCCACGCCTATGCTGACGCGCGATGAGCCTGTCCATGGAAGCTACGGGCTGCTGCGCCCCATACGCTCGCGTTCGCCGCTCACGCTCGTCTACCCGCGCACGGCGGGCGACCCGGAGGCCGAAGCCGTGCGGCTCAGCTTCCGCGCCGAAGCGGGCGGCTTCTCCAGCATCCTGGGACGCGTGAGCGGGAACCTCTACATCGGCCGCACCTCGGCCGGCGGCGTGGGCGATCGCATCGATCTCGACGGCGACGGGCAGCCCGACGTCACTTTCGGCGCGCAGTGCGGCTTCCTGCTTCAACTTGAAGACGGGCAGGTGCGCGCCATCGAAACCGACCGCGAGGTCGAGGCCCGCGTGGCCGGACGCCGCATCTTGCTAGGGGCCTATCAGCCGGAAGCCCTCTGAGCGGGCCGCGGCGCTCACTTCGGCAGCGCGGCCAGACGGATGTTCTTGAAATCCAGGTTGGTGGTCGGATCGTGCGCTTGGAGGCTGAGGGTGCCCGCCGCAAGCTTCGCGCCCTGGCGCGCATTGGCGCTTTCGGGGCGCGCGTCCTCCCAGTCGGTCACCTGGTAACCGTTCACCCATACCGCCATGTGCCGTCCGCGCGCCACCAGCGTCTTGGTGAAGAACTGGTTATCGTCCGCCACGACCTTGCGCGCCGCCACGCGGCCGTAGATCGCTCCGGTGCCGAAATCCACCGGCTTGGTGCGGTCTTCCTTGTACTCGTTGCGGATCTGCGATTCGTATCCGCTCCAGTAGGCGCCCGCATCGCCGCGGAAGAACACGCCGCTGTTGGGATGGCGCTTGGGATCGTCGCTGTTCGGCCGAATGTCCATTTGCAGGACGAAGTCGTCCCATTTGGCCTCGGTCTCGAGCTGCCCGCCGCCGTGCAGCACGTTGATCATGCCGTCCTTCACGGCCCAGATCGCCGGCTCCTTGGGCGGCCGCGGCGGCTGCACCACCTTCCACCCCGCCAGGGTCTTGCCGTCGAAGATCGGGTTCAGCCCGAGCGGCTTCAGCTTGATGTTGCGGAACTCGATCTTCTTGCCCTGGTTGTACTGGAGCCCGACGAACCCGATTTTGGATTTTCCCTGGCGGCCGTCCAGAATCTTGCGGCCGTCGAGCGAGATCGTCCAGCGGTCGCCCACGGCCTGGATCTCAAACGTGTGCCACTCACCCGGCTTGGGCTTCACGCTCTTGGCCTTGATGTGGTTCACCAGGCTGCCGGTGGGAAACTTGGGGTTCTGCTGCCAGATCTGGACCTCGTAACCGGTCTCGGCGGGCCTCTCCTTCCCGGAACGGACGAAAATGCCGCTGTTGCCGTCGGCGGCGGTGCGGTAGTCGCATTTCAGGATGAAGTCGGCAAACTCCGTGTTCGAGCGCAGCCAGCCGTTCCCGCCCGCGTCGCCCACCAGAACGCCTTCGGCTACGCGCCATTGCGCGTCGCCCTCCTGCGTCCAGCCGAAAAGCGATTCGCCGTCGAACAGCAGGATCCAGCCGTCGGCGGCTTCCTTGGGAGTCAGGGTGTTGGGCTGGGCGCCGAGGACGACGGCGCAAGCCAGCGCGGCAAGCATCATTCTGGTCATTTCACCGACAGTGTACAATGCGGTTTGGCCAAAATGAAACGCGCACTTATCCTGCTCTTGCTGGCGGGAAGCGCCGGCATCGCGCAGGACGATCAGCCGCGCTACGTGGATCCCGGTCCGCCGCCTTCCGACGCCGTGGTGCTGTTCAACGGCAAGGACGTCTCCGAGTGGGTCCACCGCAGCGGCAAGCCCGCCGCGTGGCCCGTCAAGGACGGCGCCATGGTGTGCAGCACCGGCTCCGGCGACCTCTACACGAAGCGCAAACTCGCGAGCGCGCAGATCCACGTGGAGTTCTCCACGCCCTACATGCCGGATGCCAAGGACCAGGCGCGCGGCAACAGCGGCGTCTACCTGCAAAGCCGCTACGAGATCCAGATTCTGGATTCCTTCCGGAACCCTACGTACCCTAACGGCGCGGCGGGAGCGCTCTACGGCCAGTACGCACCGTTGGTGAACGCCAGCCTGAAGCCCGGGGAATGGCAGGCGTACGACATCGTGTTCCACGCGCCTCAGTGCGCGGACGGCAAGGTGACCCGGCCCGGGACCCTCACGGTATTCTTCAACGGCGTGCTGGTGCAGGATCACGTCACGATCAAAGGCCCCACGGCGGGCGCCGATCGCGGCAGTGTCTGCGAGCCGGGCCCGCTGATGTTGCAGGACCACTACCACCCGGATGTGAAGGAGACTCCTATGCGTTTCCGCAATATCTGGTACCGGCCCCTGGAGTGAACATGAATCGTCGCGAATTTCTGGCAACCGGATTGGCCGCCGCCGCGCCGTCTGGCGGCGCGATCCCGCTTTTCGATGGCAGGACACTGAACGGCTGGAAGGCCAACGCGCCCGGTTCCTGGCGCGTGGAGGAGGGGACGATTGTCGCCTCCGGACCGCGCTCGCATCTGTTCTACACCGCGCGGGAGTTCAAGAACTTCGAGTTCTCCGCGGAGGTGCTCACCGCGCCGGGCGCCAACTCCGGCATCTACTTTCATTCGAAATGGGTGGCCGAAGGCTGGCCCACCGCGCAGGGCTTCGAGGTCCAGATCAACAACACGCACCGCGGCGAGGGCAACTACCGCGAGCGCAAGAAGACCGGGTCGCTCTACGGCGTGCGCAACGTTTACAAAGCGCTGGCCAAAGACGGCGAGTGGTTCCCCATGGAGATCGCGGTGCGCGGCAAGCAGGTCGAGATCCGCGCGAATGGCCTGCTCGTGGTGGATTACGTGGAGCCCGATCCGCCGGTGGGCCGCGCGATCACCGCGGGCGCCTTCGCGCTGCAATGCCACGATCCGGGTTCGGTGGTGCGCTTCCGCAACCTGCGCGTGCGGCCGCTTCCGGACGATCTGCCCACCGCGGGCGAGCGCCCCGTGGCCGACGGCGTCTATCGCCAGATTTTGGACCTCGGCGGGAGCAACTATCCCATGGTGGACTACCACGTGCACCTGAAGGGCGGCTTCAACGTGGAGCAGGCGCTGGCCGAGTCGCGCAAGTTGGGAATCTTTTACGGGTTCGCCGTCAACTGCGGCCTCGGTTTCCCCGTCAGCACCGACTCGGGCGCCGAAGAGTTCTTGCGCACCATGCGCGGCGTGCCGGCCTTCGTGGCTATGCAGGGCGAAGGCCGCGAATGGGTGAAGCTCTTTTCGGCGGAGACGCGGGCCAAGTTCGACTACTGCTTCAGCGATTCGATGACCTGGACCGACGATAAAGGCAAGCGCATGCGGCTGTGGATGCCGCACGAGGTCGGCGAGATCACCGATGTCCAGCACTTCATGGACCTGCTGGTGGACCGCACTGTCGGCGTGCTGCACGAGCCTATCGACATCTACGTGAACCCGACTTTCCTGCCGGTGCAGATCGCGAAGGATTACGACCGCCTGTGGACCCCCGAGCGCATGCGCAAGGTGGTGGACGCGCTGGTGAAGAACGGCGTGGCCATGGAGATCAACAACCGCTACCGGCTGCCGAGCCCGGCGTTCATCAAAATGGCGAAGCAGGCGGGCGCGAAGTTCGCGTTCGGAACCAACAACGCCGACGCGAATATCGGCCGGCTGGAGTACCCGCTCGAAATGGTGAAGGAGTGCGGCCTCACCTGGCAGGATATCTTCGTTCCGAAAGGACAGCGCGCAGGATAGGCTTTACTTCGGCCAGCACGGCTTCCGGCGCGGGATCTTCCACCCGCACGATGTGGATCGGCCCTTTGCCCGTGGGGCGCCAGCGTTGAAACATGCGCGGCGCCGGGTACCCCGCGAAGATGCACACCAGCGGCACACCGCAGGCCGCCGCCACGTGCTGGCCGGCGGAATCGTACCCAACGTAAAGCCCGCTGCGGGAAATGATGGCCGCGAAGCCGGCGAAGGAGCCATCCCACACGCGCGCCGCCACGCCCGACCTCTCCACCGCCCGCTTCACGCGTTCGGCTTCTTCCCCGCCCGCGCCGAGGTCGATGGCGCAGGCGCCGGTGTCGCGCAGCAGTTCCTCCTCGAACGGGTCCGCAATGCGCTTGGCCGGGTTCTCGCCCACCCCCAGACTCACCGCGACGCGCTCGGTCCACGCGGGCTCCGCCAGCGCCACATAGGGCTCCGCGCCTTCCGCCCCGAACGTTTCACGCAGCCACCGCGCCGCCAGCTCCGGCAGCGCATCGCCGGTTTCCGCGCCGTACGCGCGGCTCTCGAACAGAAAGTACCGTTCCTCGGGGCAGACCGGCAACAGCCCGAGCTGAGTGAGCCGCGAATCCGTATCCACCACGATGCCGGTCTCGAACGCCGGCCGCATGGCCAGCCACGGCGCCAGGCGCTCCCGCAGCGTGCCGCGCGGGTAGGAAAGCGGCAGGTGCCGCAGCCGCGCATCGCGCTCGAACAGCTCCCAATTCTTCCGCGGCCCGGCGAAGACGATTTCGGCCCGCGGGAAACGCCGCTTCAACCCATCCAGCATCACGCTGGTCACCGCCACGTCCGCGCCCAGCGTCACGCGCGAGAGCACGAACACGCGCTCGGGATCGGGGCCGCGGAAGCGCGCGCCGCGCACGCGCCGGTAGCGCGCCAGGACTTCGGCGGGCACGAGCGGCGCGGCGCACCCCAGCGCCTCCGCCATGATCTCCGCGTAAGCTTCGCACAGCGCGGGCTCGAAGCGGTCCGCAAGGCCCTCGGCCACTACCGTCAACAGGGCTTCTTCGCGCGCCAGCGCGCGCACCTGCCCGCGGGTCCACGGCTCGCCCCGCAGGCAGCGCTCCAGCAGTTCGCGCGCGGCTTGGTTAGAGGTACTTGCCAACGATGAGTTCCAGTTTCCGCCGGGTGGCTTCCGGCACCAGTTTGCGGTCCGTGATGATGGCGGTTTCGAGCGCCTTGCCGCAGCCGCATGCACGCGCGGCGGGCATGGAGGCCACCGCCTCCCGCACCACGCGGCAGGCATGCTCGGCGTTGAGCGTGAGGTTGCGGATGATGTCGTCCACCGTGACGGCATCGTGGTGCGGATGCCAGCAGTCGTAATCGGTCACCATGGCGATGGTCACATAGCACACCTCCGCCTCGCGCGCCAGCTTCGCTTCCTGGAGATTGGTCATCCCGATGACGTCCATGCCCCAGGCGCGATAGACGTTCGATTCCGCCTTGGTGGAAAACGCCGGGCCTTCCATGCACAGGTACGTGCCGCCCTGCTTGGCGTTCACGCCCGCCTTCCGGCAAGCGCCGTAGACCACGCCCGCAAGCTCCGGGCACACCGGATCGGCGAAGCTGATGTGGGCCACCAGCCCGTCTCCGAAGAAGGTTGATACGCGGCCGCGCGTCCGGTCGAAAAACTGGTCGGGGATGACGAAATCCAGCGGCCGGTGCTCTTCCTTGAGAGACCCCACGGCGCTGAGCGAGAGAATGCGGCTCACGCCCAGTTGCTTGAAGCCGTAGATATTGGCGCGGAAGTTCAGCTCCGAGGGTGAAAGACGGTGCCCGCGCCCGTGCCGCGCCAGGAACGCCACCTTGCGCCCGGCCAGCGTGCCCAGCACGTAATTGTCCGACGGCCTGCCGAAGGGCGTTTCGAGGTGGAACTCCTCCTGCGCCTCAAACCCCGGCATGGAATACAATCCGCTGCCGCCGATGATGCCGATCTCAGCGTTCAATCGTTGCTCTCCTGAATCAATTCCAACAGCACGCCGCCCGTGGAGGCGGGGTGCACGAAGACGTAGAGGCGGCCGCCCGCGCCGCGCTGCGGCTCATTCAGCAGCCGCGCGCCGGAAGCTTTCAGCCGCGCCACGGCGGCTTCCAGATCGTGGACGCGAAGCGCGACGTGGTGCAGGCCGGGGCCGCGTTTCTCCAGAAACCTGCCGGCCGCCGAATCGGGAGTGAGCGGCTCGAGCAGCTCCAGCCGCCCCTCGCCCGCGGGCAGCATGGCGACGCGGACCTTTTCGCGCGCCACGGTTTCGCGCAGCGAGACGGTCATCCCCAGACCTTCATAAAATTTCAGCGCGCCCTCGAGCGACGCCACCGCGATCCCCAGGTGGTCGATGGTGAATCGCGATCCGGCCGGCGCGGGCGGGCGTTCCCTCCGTTTGCGGCGGGCCGCATCCTCGATCGCCGCCAGCAGCTCGCCGATTCCCCGGGCTTCCGTGGCCACGGTTCCGATCACCACGGGCGCCCAGCCATCGGGACGCGCCGAAAGCTCGATGCTCGCCTGAATCTCCTGCGAGATGCGCTCGGCGCCGGCGTGGTCGGCCTTGTTCACCACGAACACGTCGGCGATTTCCATGATGCCGGCCTTGATGGTCTGCACGTCGTCGCCCATGCCCGGCACCAGCACCACCACGGTGACCTGCGCCAGGCCCGCAATCTCGACCTCGTCCTGTCCCACGCCCACGGTCTCGATGATGACAAAGTCCTTGCCCGCGGCGTCCAGCAGCAGCGCGAGGTCGCCGGTGGCGCGCGCCAGCCCGCCGGCCGAGCCGCGCGTGGCCATGGAACGGATGAAGATGCCGGGGTCGGCGTGGTGCTGCTGCATGCGGATGCGGTCGCCGAGGATGGCGCCGCCCGAGGCGCGGCTGCTGGGGTCCACCGCGATGATCCCCACCGTGCGCCCGGCTTCGCGCAAGGCGCGGGCCAGCGCGTCCACCAGCGTGCTCTTCCCCGCCCCCGGGGGCCCCGTGATGCCCACCACCACGGCGCGTCCCGCTCGCGGCGCCAGCTCCGCTAGCAGTTCCAAGGCCTTCGGGTCGCGGTTCTCAACGCCGCTCGCCGCGCGCGCCAGGGCGCGCAGGTCGCCCGCCAGGATTTTTTCCGTCCACTCCTGCATCAGCTTTTTAACAATTGCCGCGCAATCACCAGGCGCTGGATTTCGCTCGTCCCCTCACCTATGGTACAGAGCTTCACGTCGCGATAAAACTTCTCGGCGGGATAATCTTTGATGAACCCGTAGCCTCCATGGATCTGCACGCACTCGTTGCGCAGGCGCGCGGCGTCCAGTTCCGTCGCCATGTCCACCAGCTTGTGCTGGATCGCCTGAAACTCCGAGATCGGCTTGCCGAACTGCTTGCGCAACTTGGAGCAGTGCAGCGCGGCATCGTAGGCGCCCTGCGCCATGCCGATGGAGAACGCGGCAATCGAGACGCGCCCGCCCTCAAGCACCTTGAGGCTGTCCACGAAGCCTTCGCCCGCCTTGCCCAGAAGCTGCGAGGGCGCCAGGCGGCAGTTCTCGAAGATGACCTCCCCGGAGGCGCTGGCGCGCAGGCCGAGCTTGTTCTCCTGCCTACCGGGACGGAAACCGGGCGTGCCCTTTTCCACAATGAACGCCGAAATGCCGTGCTGCGCTGGGGCGGGTGCCCGCGGCGTCGGAGCCGGCTTCGGGCTCGGTGAGCGACCAGCATCCGATCCACTCGCCGGCGGCGAGCTTCGGAAGGTACCGGCGGCGCTGCTCCTCGCTGCCGGACTTGTAGATGTGGTTGGAGCACAGCGAGGTGTGCGCGGCCACGATGATGCCGGCCGAGCTTCTTCACGGTTCCGAGCGGGAACGTCTGCGTTTCGTCCCACTCCATGACGTGCGGAGCGATCTCCGCTTCGGCAAACTCCCGCACGGATTTCCGCAGTTGAACCTGTTCCGGAGTGAAATCGAACGTCACTACGAACGATTATAGCGGGCGCGGAGTTGCGAAAACCCGCGCAACCCGTTACAGTAATGGAAGGTTCCCACCAAAATGCGCCCGTAGCTCAGTTGGATAGAGCGTCTGGCTACGAACCAGAAGGTCGCGTGTTCG
>JBHGBM010000046.1:0-43200 GCA_041946965.1 Bryobacteraceae bacterium | reverse complement strand
AGGCCCTGCATGGAGGGCTGGTGGATCATGATGCGGGAGTTGGGCAGGCTGAAGCGTTTGCCCTTGGTGCCCATGGCGAGCAGCACGGCGGCCATGGACGCCGCCTGTCCCACGCAGATGGTGACGATATCCGGGCGGATGAATTGCATGGTATCGAGGATCGCCAGGCCCGCCGTAATGGAGCCGCCGGGGGAATTGATGTAGATGGAGACGTCCCGCTCCGGGTCCTCGGCTTCAAGGAACAGCAACTGCGCGATGATCAGGTTGGCGACGGTGTCGTCGATGGGCGTGCCCAGGAAAATGATGTTCTCTTTGAGCAGGCGCGAATAGATATCGTACGCGCGCTCTCCACGCGAAGTCTGCTCGACCACCATGGGGACGAGCATGGACTGGCCCATGTGTTTCCTCCCTCTATCCTATCTGCGGCGAACGCTCAGGACCGCTTGGCTGCGGCGGCCTTCCGCACCTTCTTCTGCCGGTTGGCCGCGATGGTCCTTTTCTTCTGCTCCAGGGCCTTCACCAGATCGGCAATGCTGTTCTGGCCCAGATAATCCATAATACGCCCGCGCAGGGCGACCCAGCTATCGTGCATGGAGCAGGGCACCTCGTCGGAGCACTCGGAAAGGCCGCTGGCGCACTTCTGGTAGGCGGCCAGCCCGTCCAGCGCCTCCACGATGTCGAGCAACTTTACGTCGGCGGGCGCGGTCCGCATGGCGAAACCGCCCGTCGGGCCCTTGCTGGAGCGCAGCATTCCCTTACGAGCGAGCTGTTGCAGAATTTTGGCGAGAAAGTGAGCGGGAATCTGTTCGGATTCCGCGATATTCTTGACCATGGCGTATTTGCCTTCCTGCACTTGCGCCAGGTAGACGAATGCGCGAATGGCGTATTCGGCGGAACGGGAGTAAATCATCATAGCCTCCGCGGGACGGGAGTTGCTTACACGGATATCTTAAGAGTTCCGGACTCCACCCCGCAAACATTTCGGAGTCCGACCCCTGCGGCCCTCCAGGGGCCGGTGATTTAGATTACAGAAATGTGCTCCGGGATGCAACAAAAACGACATCATGGTTATATGAGAACCGCTTTACTCGCGCTTTGGGCGTGCGCGCCGCTCGTGGCGCAGCAGGCGAAGCCGAATCCGTTTCCGAGCACGGTGCGCGCCAGCGCGGAAGCGGTGGTCTGGGCCGCTCCGGACCGGGCGCGCATCCACATCGGAGTGGTGACTCAAGCCGCAACCGCGCAGGAGGCGGGAACCGGCAACGCCCGCCAACTCGAAACCGCGCTTGCGGAACTGCGGAAAGTGCTGGGGCCGGGCGCCGACATCAAGACCATCAGCTACTCCCTGAGCCCGAATCATCGTTACCCCAGGGAGGGCGGGCCGCCGGCCATCGCCGGGTACACGGCCACGAACACGGTGCAGGTGACCACGGACGACTTGAGCGCGGCCGGAAAGATCATCGACACCGCAACCCAGGGAGGGGCCAACACCATTCAGTCGCTCGAGTTTACGCTGAAAAACGACCGCAAAGCGCGCGCGCAGGCGCTGGGCGAAGCCACCGCGCAAGCCCGCGTCAACGCGGAAATCATGGCGGCGGCCGTGGGCATGCGGGTGGTGCGGATCGTTTCGGTGGAACAGGGCGAACCCTCGCGGGTGCGGCCGCTGATGGCGGCTCCCATGGCCATGGAGGCCCGGGTCACGCCGGTAAGCCCCGGGGCCATCGAAGTCCGCGCCACGGCCACGCTGACCGCGGCGGTGCAATAGGCGGATCCAATTCATATAATAAAGACCCCTTGATTCCGAAATAACGCCGGTGTACATTTCCGCCATAGTCCAATGAGGAGGAAAACAGAGTGAAACTTCTGTTGATTGCCTTCGTGGCGGTTGTCTCCGCCATTGCCCAAGTCCAGAACGGCGTGCAAATCGGTCCCGTACCGAGCACGGTCACCCCAAACGGCATGAACTTCGACCCCCCCTGCCTGTTCGCGGACACGCTGCCGTTGGCATCGAGTCTGTACCTGAACCCGAAGTCCAAAGCGTATTTCGCCACGGGAAACGGCAGCGTCCTGAACGAGTGTTCGAATTTTCAAGTTACAGGCTACTCGGCGCCGAATTTTCTTGCCTGGAATTGCAACAGTGCGAATTTCGACGGCACGGTGCCCAAGCTGCCGGAATTCATCGGCTTCACGGGCCTTCCGGTGACCAGCGTCCAGGTGAAAGTGGGCTCGTCCACCGATGCCGGCAAGTCCGCCGCCCTGGTCGCCTTCAACGCCAACTTCACCGTGATCGCACAACAAACGGTCACTCTCCAGCCCGCACTGCAACTGCTGAGCACGATGGCCAAGGGCACCGCTTTCGTGGCCATCTACGGGCCCTGCATTATGGTCGCCGACGACCTTTCCTACAACTAACGGAGGCGCCCACTCTCTGCCGTTGACGGAGGGGGTGCACAACCGGACCCGGGTGGAGAACAGCCGCGCGGGCGGTGGCCCGTGCGGCTCTTTTGTGAGCAGGGTATGTGCTGGATATCCGCAACGTTGGGCGCGCTGATGGCGCTTGCCGGAATTCAATCCGGGGGCGATCCGGCGCGTGAAATTCTCGCCAGGGCGCAGGCCGCGGCCGGCGGAAAGGAACGGCTGGCGAAAATCCGGGATCTCCGGCGCACGGCGAGGAGGAGTATTCTCGGCGGCCGCATCCAGGCTTTGCAGACGACCCAGGCGATCCTTCCCGGCACGCTGCGGAACGAAATGACGGCGGGCGTCTCCAGCGTGGTGGTCTATCTGCAAGAAGGCGCCGGATGGATTCGTTCCGCCCAGGGCCGCATTCCGCTCTCGGAATCCCAGGTGTGGGAGGTCAAAGGCACTCTGCTGCACCTGCCGGAATATGTGCTGCAAAGCGACGAGTGGCCCGGCCACAGCGTGCGCTATGGCGGAACCGGCGACGTCAATGGCGTCGCGGCCGACATCCTCGAAGTTTCGATGGAACGTAACGTGAAGGCGAGGCTGTGGATCGGGAAGGACCCCGCCTTGCTCCTCAAGATGGCTTACCTCGAGAACGCCGCGCGGATCGAGGAGATCTATTCGGATTTCCGGCTGACCGGCGGGCTGCGGGTGGCCTGGCACACCAAAATTTTGCAAGACGGAGAGCTTGCCGCGGAACTGTCCGTCACCAGCCTGAGCTACAACAACGGCCTGACGCCCGACGCGCTCGGCCGGTAGGGGCCGGCAGATCGATCACGTGTTTTCGGAGGGGAAGCCGATCTCGATCCGCGGCGAGATGGGCCAGGCGCCGTAATGGGCTCCCCGCACCCAAATCCTTCCACCGGGGTCTTTCTCGATCCTGCCCGCGGCGAACCATGCGATGGTTTGCAGGAACATGGGTCTCACCAGGTGGTACAGCCGCGTGCAGATCGAGTTCATTTCCTCATCGCGCCCGATGGGCAGGACGCACTGCGCGATGATGGGGCCGTGGTCCACCAGTTCGTCCACCTCGTGCATGGTCGCCCCGATGAAGCGGACCCCGGCTCGCAGCGCGTCCTCGATCGGATGCGGGCCGCGAAACGACGGCAGCAGCCCGGGATGCATGTTGATGATCCGGCCGCGGTAGCGCTCCACCATGGGCCCAGGGATGATGCGGTCGAACGTCAGGACGATCAGATCGAGCGCGGCGTCCGCCGAGCGGCTGGTGAGCTCCTCGCCGAATTCGCGGCGGCCGGCCGCTTGAATGGCCCACAGCGGAACTCGGTGCTGATCGCAATAGGACCGGTATGCCGGCTCGTCTTTGGCCGCCACGAAGAGGGCCGCGGCTTCGATGCCCAGGCGCTCCGCCTCGCGGACAGCATTGCGGAACAGACGTCCGCCCCCGGAGACGCAGAAACCCACGCGATAAGGCTTGCTCACGCTGTCCCTCCGTCACTCCCGTGAGACCAGATCTCCGAAATCCGCCAGCAGCTTGTACTTGTTCTGCCAGGTAGTGTACATGATCCCCACCGCGCCGGGCGTGCGGTCGAGCGCCTCGAGCCAGCCGCGCGGGTTTTCCAGGGTGTCCCCGTCGTAATACGCGCCGGCCAAGGTGCGAAAGCCGAGGCTGGAGAAATGCTCCAGGCTGGCCGCCCGCTTCAGGTAATACCAGGTGATAATTCCCAGGTCCGGCGGAACGTAATTCCAGGAGCCGCTGTAATCGCCGTCCACGAGGTAGTAATTTCCGTGCGCGTTGTGGTTGGGGTCGAGCATGTCCGACCACGAGTAGATATCCGCGCCCGGGTTGGCGTCGCGCAGCGCTTCCATCTGGCGCGTGATGCAGTCGCCCAGGATTTCCGCCATGCTCAGCCCGCGGCGGCGGCAGGCTTCGCAGGTGCCGCCGGCGCGGATCTCGTCCATGCTGAGGATGTAGCGGCCGGCGCCGAGCAGTTCGTGCATGCGGCGCGCCTGCTCGCGGAAGATCTCATAGATCCTCGGCTCGGACATGCACACCGTCACCTGGCCGTCGTTGACGGCCAGGCTGTGATACCAGCTCACGCGGAGCCGCTCGCCGGGCCGGATGCGGGTGCCCGCCGTGAGCGCCAGAGGGGGCGCCTCGTGATCGAAGCGGTGGTTGAGGCGCGGGTCCACAATGGGGCCGTAGTCGCCGCCCTCCTGGTAGACCGTGCCGGACTCCTCGCCGCGCACTTCAACGGGCGTCCCCGGCCGGCGCAGCACGTTCAGCAGGCCCGTTTCCTCGATCTCGAAACCATCCAGCCAGAATGCGCCGCCGCGCGCGCCCCAGGTTCCGGCATAGATGCGCACGCGGTCGTACGGCCCGCTGTTGAAGCCCCACACAAGTTTGCGCCAGCCGGCGGTGGCGGCCACGCCGGCGGTCCACGGCGCGAGCGCGCGGGCGGTGGTGTCGGGCGCCAGCACCTGAAGGCGGAAGGCGCCGGCCGGCTCCAGGTCCCGGGTCCTCACCCAGAAGCTGACGCGGTAGCAGCGGTACGGACGCACGGGCACCATCTGCATCAGCCGGGCGTTGCCGTTCGCCGCGGTTTCGAGCTTCTCGAAGCGCAGCGAGGAAGCGCCCTCGGCGAAGGTTTCGGTGTCGATGTAACTGAGCGAACCGGGGCCGTCCTGGAGCGAGTAGCCTTTCAGCTTGTGGCCGTCGTACTCCTCGAGGCCGCCGTTGACGAAGGCGACGGCCGGATCGGGTTCCAGGCGCGCCGTGCGGCCGTCCGCCACGAAGAGCGCGTCTTTCACCGGCTGGCCTTCGGCGAGGTTGCGGTCAAAGGCCAGCAGGCTGCCGCCGTAACCTACGGAGAAGACATTCGGGATGATTTCGAGCCCCAGCCCGTCGCAGATCTCCTTGACCCGCCGCACGCGCTCCACGTAGGCGGCCGATTGCAGACTGAGCCGGTCGAGCCCGCAGGAGAGCGCCATGCCGGTCAGGCCGTGCCGCGCCGCGGTCTCCGCGATACCGCGTATATCCTCCACGTCCTGGTCGCGCGAGAGATTGCGCGAAACCCACACCCAACGGTGCGGATAGATATTGCCGGCGAGCAGCAGCGCAAGCAGCGGCAAGACGAACGTCATGCGACCATGTTACACGCTTATTTCGCCGTGCCGCGCCGCAGGTGGCTGTGCTTGTAACCGTAGATGAAGTACAGGATCTGGCCGATCAGGAACCAGATGCCCAGCCGGATCCAGTTGTCCCAGCCGAGCGAATACATCATGGCGAAGTTCCAGACGATGCCCAGGATCGGGACCAGCGGAACCAGCGGCGTCTTGAACGGACGCGGCGCGCCGGGGTTCTTGCGCCGCATCACCCACACGCCGGCGCAGACGATCACGAACGCGAACAGCGTGCCGATGCTGGTCATGTGGCCCACCACCGAGAGCGGCAAGAACGCCGAGAAAGGAGCCACGAAAAAGCAGAACAGCAGGTTCGAGCGCCACGGCGTACGGAACTTGGGATGAACCGCGGAGAACACCGGAGGCACCAGCCCGTCGCGCGACATGGAATAAAACACGCGCGACTGTCCCAGCAGCATCACCAGGATCACGGAGGTGAACCCGGCGATGATCCCCAGCTTCACCAGCTTGTTCAGCCACAGGAACGGGGTCTTGTCGATGGCCAGCGCGACCGGCGCGGAGACTCCCAACTGCGTGTAGTTGACCATCCCGGTGAGCACCACGGAGAACAGCACGTAGAGCACGGTGCAGATGATCAGCGACCCGATGATGCCGATGGGCATGTGCTTCTGCGGATTGCGCGCCTCCTGCGCCGCGGTGGAGACGGCGTCGAAGCCGATGTAGGCGAAGAAGATTGTCCCCGCCCCAGCCATGATGCCGCTCAAACCGAAACGTCCGAACTCCCCGGTGTTGGCCGGGATGAACGGCGTGTAATTAGCCGATTCCACGTAGCGCCAGCCGAGTCCGATGAACACCAGGACCACCGCGACCTTGATCACCACGATGACGGCGTTGGTGCGGGCGGATTCTTTGATGCCGATCATCAGCAGCAGCGAGATGACCGTGATGATGAAGACCGCCGGCAGGTTTATGACGCCATGGATCAGGGTTCCATCGGGAAGCTTCAGGGGCTCGAGCGGCCCCGCCACCAACTGCGCCGGCAGCCGGATGCCCAGGTCGTTGAGCAGCGAAACCACGTAACCCGACCAACTGATGGAGACCGTGGCCGCACCCACCGCGTACTCCAGCACCAGGTCCCAACCGATAATCCAGGCCAGCCACTCGCCGAGCGTGGTGTAAGCGTAGGTGTATGCGCTGCCGGCCACGGGGATCATGCACGAGAACTCGCTGTAGCACAGGCCGGCGAACGCGCAGCCGATGGCGGCCACGAGCATGGAGAGCGCCACGGCCGGGCCGGCGTACTCCGCCGCGGCCACGCCCGTGAGGGAGAACAGGCCCGCGCCGATGATCGCGCCGATTCCGAGGGAAATCAACTGCATGGGGCCGAGCGTGCGGCGCAGGCGGTGCTCGCCGCCTTCGGATTCGGCCATGATGCCGTCTACCGATTTTGTGGAAAACAAATTCATAGTTGGCTATCTTTCGCGCGGCAGGTGAAAAACGCAAGATAGCACAAAAATGCTTCCCGCCTTTTGCGTGGTTTCTCTACGCCGCGCCACCGCCGGCTTGCGCGCGCGGCGTAGAGAGGGCCGCTGCGCCTGTCAGAATTCGACGCGCAGGTTGAGCTGGATGATCCGGCTCGGACCGCGTTGCGAAGTGACCTTGCCGAAGTTGGTGCTCGTCGGGTCGATGTTGGGCCCGCTGAAGCTGGTGTGATTGAAAGCGTTCAGCAGATCCACCGAGAAGCGGGTCCGCGCCCGCTCGCTGATGCGGAACTGCCGCTCGATCTTCAGGTCCCACTTGTTGATGCCGTCGGCGCGAAGACCCTTAATCCGGCTCGGGAACACCCGCACGTGGTAGTCGCCCGGGCGCATGTTGGACCGGCCTTCGAAGCCCACGAAGTTGGCCGGCACGGCGCCGGTGCCCTTATAGGCGATGTCCGGCCGGAACCACTGGTGCATGTCTCTGTCCTGGGTGGCCTTTTGATCAAACAGAGTGAGGATCTGGCTCATGTCGCCGTAGAAGAACTGGTTGCCCCAGTCACCCACCACCGGGCCGGACTGGAAGTTGTAGATCCAGCCCAGGTTCCATCCGCCGACCACATGCTGAACCGGGTTCTGTGTCACCCAGGTGCGGCCCTTGCCGAACGGCAGCTCGAAAATGCCCGTGGTGACGAACCGGTGCCCGCGGGCGGCCTGGTTCGGACGCCAGGTCGGCACCGTGTCGAATTGGTTCATGAACCAGTCGGCGTCGCGTCCGGTCGCCCAGGTGTACATGACCTGGTAGGTCAGGTGCTTGGAGAAACGCTTGTCCAGTTGGATCTGCACGTCGTGGTAAATGGTCTTGCCCTTGTTCTCATACTCCTGGCCGGGCCGGTAACCGTTCAAGCCGTTCATGTGCAGGTAGGGCCCGCGCAGCAGGACGTTGCGCCGGATGTTGGTGCCGTTGAAAAAGCCCTGGTTGATCAGCCAGGTGTAAGTGCCGGCGTCGAGTTTCGCCTGCACGCCCGGAATCGCGCTCAGGCGGAAGGGATTCGGGAGGTTCGCATTCAGCCAGTCGTCGACATCCTGCCGGCGAACATTGCCCTGGGCCCAGTACTGAGCGGGAAGATAGTCAATGCGCTGTTCCAGGTACGTTCGCGCATAGGCGCCGTTGTAGGAGACATCCACGACCAGGTCCCTGGTGATTTCCCGTTGGATGCTGAAGCGGATGCGCTGCTGCTTCGGCGACCTGAAATCGTAGGGACGGAACGTGTAACCGCGGCCGACGCGGATATAGGCGCCGAGACTGTTTCCGTAAGGGGTGTCGAATCTGGCGCCGCCCGCCCTCACCGTCGGGAACGGATCGGCCAGCAGCGTCCGCCCCTGTGCCAGATTGCCGATCGCGCCGACGCCGCAGCAAAACGTCAAACCGTTGTCGGTCGTGATCTGGGTGCTGGTGGCCTGGCTGTAACCGTCCTGGGCCGGCCGGTCGTTGTTGACGTTGAAGGAACCGTCATACCACCATCCGTAGCCCACGCGAAGGACCGTCTTGTTATTCAACTGGTATACCAGTGCGGCCTTGGGCATGAGCATGTTGAAGGGCGAGGTCCACGTCTTGTTCGGCTTTCCAAGGTAATAGTTGCCCCCCTGGATCTTCAGGTCCTGCGGGGCCAGTTCCGGGATCGGGTTTTTGGCGTACTGCGCCCGGACGTCGTCGGCGAACGCGTAAGTGGCGCCCCAGTCGAACCCCCCGCCGAGCGCGCGGTCGTAGCGCTCCCTGGACCCGCCGTTCCGTTCAAAGCGCAGCCCCAGGTTGAGGCGGAGTTTGTTGGTGATGCGCAGGTCGTCCTGGAAGTAAGCCGCCTGGTAGGGCGTCCAGGCATACGCCGAGTCGTTGGTGTCGATGCTGATGCTGTTGGCATCCCCATCATGAACGCGGCCCACTCGAGCCCGCGATGCGAAGCCACCGTATCGGCATCTGTGGAGCGCACGAAGTCGCGGCGGAACTGGAATATGCCCGAGCTGCTTCCCGGACCGAACGCGGTGTACTGATAGCGCCGGTAGTTGTAGCCGTAGCGGAACGAGTGGTTGCCCCGGATGCTGGTCATCCGCAGGCTGATTTCGCCGGTGGAGCCGAGGCCGCCGACCACCGGATAGCTGTCGCTGACGTCTTCGATGCTGTCGAAGTCGAGCCGCGGCAGCGAAGTGTACTTGCCGGCTTTGTCGTCGAGATACTTCGGCAGACCGACGTCGCTCGGCTTGAACTGTGTGCGGGTGGGAGAGTCGTTGCCCTCGGAGAACCGCATCCAGCTCACGCCCATGTTCAGGATCGTCCTGGCGCTCATGGTCCAGATCCAGTCGCCGCCGCCGCCTTGGTTCTGGCGCACCAGGCCGTTGCGTTGCAGTCCACGCATGGTCTCGTAGGTCCAGTCGTATTCGTCGGCGAGGCGGTGGTTGTAGAAGTAGCGTCCGCTCACCCGGTGTTTTTCCGAAATGTTGTAGTCGCCGCGCTCCACGTGGGAGTAGAAGTTTTCGTTCTTTGGCATTTGCGCGGCGTAGTAGTTGTTGGCTCCTTCGGCGTTCACCAAGCCCGGCACGTCGTTCGGAACCGGGTAGATCTTGGAATAGAAACTGTACATCGGGTTGAGAATGGGAACGCCTTTGTTGCCGGGGAACGGCAGGCGAACCACCCGGCTCCCCTGCTGGCGGGCCGTCCGGGGGTCATAGACGGTGTACTGGGCGGCGTTGATGGCAAGCAGGTCGGAAAAATCCCCCTGGCGCCAGGCCATCTTCGGCACGCTGCGGTTGATGGAACTGGTGGTCTCCGCCTTGGCCTGCTTGATGCCGTTGTATACGAAGGAGAAGAACAGCTTGTCCTTTCCGTTCAGAATTTTGGGAATGTACACGGGGCCACTCGCCATGCCGCCGAAGTTATTCGATCTCCCGCTGGCCTGTTTCTGCGTCCCGGGCGCGATCTTGCCGCTGGCGCGACCGGCCTCATAAGCCAGGCGCGTGAAGTGCTGCGTGGCGTTCCACCGCTGCTGCCAGTGCTGATCGAAGATGGAGCCGTGCAGCGTGTTGGTGCCGCCCCTGCTGCTCACGTTGACCGTGGCGCCCGAGGTGAAGCCGTTGGAGGCGTCGAAGTTCGAGGTCTCCAACCGGAACTCTTCCACCGCGTCGGCGGGAGGGTTGAACCCGACCCGGCGGCCCGTGCCGGATACCGGCGCGCCATCCATAGTGTATTCGTTCGAGGCGCCCGTCCCGCCCAGCGTGCGGAAACCGGAAGTGCCGCCGTTATCGAACGGCCGCACGTATTCGGGCTGGTCGGTCGAGAACATCCCCGGAGCGACCGCGGCCAGAGCGAACGGGTTTAGGTCGGAGATCGGAAGCTGGCTGATCTGCCGGTTGTCGATCACGCGGCCGCCGGCGGCGGTGGTGGTGTCCAGCAGCGGGGCTTCGGCGGTGACCTCGATGGTCTCGGCAGCCGCGCCAATGCTCAGCTCGATCTGCACATCCAGCCTGCCCGCCACCTGAAGCACCAGGCCGGTTCGCAGCGCTTTCTTGAACCCGGCCGCCTCCGCACTGACGCTGTATTCACCGGGGTTGAGGAAATTCGCCTCATAGTATCCGGTCTCGTTGCTTGAGGTGCGCGTGATGGTGTTGGTTTCGATGTTGGTGATGACGATCGCGGCGCCGGGTACCACGGCCCCCTGCGGATCGACCACCCGCCCTGTAATGCTGCCCCGCGCTTCCTGACCAAAGACGGCGGTGGCGCTGGGAAGCAGCGTCGCGAGCAACGCTGCCACGCGTAGAGTGTTCATGATCTTCCCCTATCCGTAACGATGTCCCACCCAGGCGGTTCGGCGGCGCCGACGCCGGCAAACGCGCCTATCCTACGTTTGGGATCCTCCAGATCCCAACAATCGTATTCAGAAAGAATATGTCCGCACGGCCGTCTTGTCAATCGGCCGGTCGAAGGAGCAGCCCGGTAAAATGTCACCGGGACCCGAAGGGTGGGGATCACGGGAACTCCCAGTCAACTCCCGTCAGAATGCCACGCGCAGCGTAAACTGCATCCAGCGCTTCACGGTGAGCGACTGCGCGGTGACGGCGCCGAACGTGCTCGAGACCGGGCTCACGTCCGGCGCGTCGAATTGCGTGCGGTTCGCCAGGTTCAGGATGTCCACCCGGAACCGGAACGTGAACCTCTCGGTGATGCGGAAATCGCGTTGCGCGTTGCCGCTCCAGATGTTGGTGCAATCGGCGCGCAGCCCGTCGATGCGCGTCGGGAAGACGCGGCGGTGAAAGGCGGCCGGGGTCTTGGAAGATGTCCGTTCGAAGTTGGCGGTGTTGAACCAGCGGCTGAAGGTGCGCTCGCCCGAAGTGATGTCTTCCAGGTTGCCGTAGTAGAACAGGTTGCCGAAATCGATCAGCGGGCCGGGCTGCAATTCGTAGCGCAGCGCCACCTGAAAGCCGCCCAGCAGGACGTTGAGCGGTCCGCTCTTCAGCAACGCCCGGCCGCGCCCGAAGGGGAGTTCCCAGATGCCGGTGGCGGCCAGCCGGTGCGGCCGCCCGTTGTTGGATTCCCGCCAGCTCGGCGCCGTATCCCACTCGTTGTAAAAGTAATCCGAGCCGCGGTTGTACAACCGCGTGTAGGCGGCGTACAGGTTGAAACCCTGCGAAAAGCGCCGTTCGAAGACCGCCTCGAACTGGTGGGTCTTCATCTCCCCCACCGGCATGTTGGCCTGCGTGACCCCGTTCATGTGGGGATACGGGCGCAGAAGAAGGTTCTTCCGGATCGTGGCGCTGGTGAAGAACGCTTTGCTGCTCATGTCCTGGTACACCAAGGGACTGCCGGTTCGCAGAGCGCTGAAATTGGCGAGGGCGAACGGATTGGTCACGTTCGAGTTCAGGTTCGTGGCAAGGGCGTTATTGCGCACCAGGCCGCCGGCCCAGTACTGCTCCGGCAGCGCGTCCACGTTCTTGGACACGCCCACGCGGCTCGCGTAGGAACCCGCATAGGCGGCTTCCACCATCATGTTGGGAGTGAGTTGATGCTGGACGCCGGCCCGCCAGCGCTGCAACCGGGGGTGCGGCGTATTGAAGGCGATACTGCTGGAACTGGCGCCGGCCACGGCCATGACCCCCAGGGCATCGCGAACCGGAAGATCGAAACGGTCCCCGGTGACGCGGACCGGAAACGGGTCGGTGAGAGGGGAGACTCCGGCGCGCGGATTGCCCGCGTTCCAGGTCATCCCGAAGTCGTTGCTTGCCACCACCGTGGTGTCCCGGCTGAACCCGAGCTGGTTGGGCGCCATGTAGAGCACGTTCATGGTGTCGTAGAACATGCCGTAGCCGGCGCGGATCACCGTGCTGCGGCCTACCTGGTAGGCGGCCGAGGCGCGCGGCAGCCACATCAGCGCGTTCTGGAGGATGTTGCGGGGTCTCCCGCCCGAGCCGGGATAGGTGGAGCCGCCGCGCACCACGAAATCGGCCGCGGCCCGTTCGGGGACGGGCTTGGCCGCGTAGGCCGCCTGGGCCGCCGCGGCGATGGGCAGCGTGGCGGAAGGATCGAAAGGCCCGATCATGCGGTTGTAGCGCTCGGTCTGGCCCTGCTCGTACTCGGCCCGCAGGCCGAAGTTGAGATTCAGCTTCGGGGTGATGCGCCAGTTATCCTGCACGAACCAGGCGAAGTACATGTTGTGGGTGATATGGGTGTCGTTGGTCTCGACCACCGAGGTGGTCGGCAGTCCCATCATGAACGCGGCCCAGGAGTGGCCCAGGTCGCCGGCCGGCGTCAGGGTGTCATCGTTGCGCCGCGTATAGAAATTGTTGAAGGTGAAATTGCCGGAAGTGAAGCCGCCCCCGCCGCCGCTGCGGTACTGGTTGCGGATGTCCACGCCGGCATGCAGCGAGTGGCGCCCGCGCACGTGGGATACATCCGCCTTGGTGGTCTGGGTGGCCGGCAGCACCATGGTGCCCACGTTGTTGCCCATCACCGCGTTCTGGAACCGGTAGCCGGTGATGGTCATGCTGGGCAGAATGTGCTGGGAGCCCGCCTTCTCGTCCAGGTACTTCGGCAGCCCGACGTCGGAGGGCTTGAAGTCCATAATCATCTCGCGCTTGTTGCCCTGGCTGTACTGGTGGATGCCGATGGAGAAATCGAACATCGTCCGGGCGCTCGCCACCCAGGTCCAATCGACGATGCCGCCATTGTTGCGGCGCATCGGTCCGGTAGCCATCAGGCCGGGATAGGTGTTGTAAGTCCAGTCGTTGATGTAGCTGGTCCATTCATCCCAGGTGTAGCGGACGAAGAAGCGGTGCTTGCTGGAGTGGTGGTAATCGAAGCGCGCGCCATACACGTCGTAATTGGGCCTTTGCGGCATGTCGGAAGCGAGATAGTTGTTCGCCGGCTCCATGCGCGGGTCCAGGGGATCGCGGTTGGGCGGGGCCGGCAGCTTGCGGTAGAACTCGTAGACCGGGTTCACCATCCGGGAAGAGGGGAGGATGTTGCCTGGGATCGGGTCTCGGATGTAGTGGCCGGCCCGCGCCGGGTCGGGGCGCACGCTCAGCGGGTCGTAGATCTGGTAACGCACGGAGTCCACCTGGAGCAGCGAGGAGAAGTCGCCGGCCCGGTGCGCCATGGTGGGAAAGGTCTTGTTCTGGTATTCGGGGTTTGCCGAGGTGATAATGCGGAAGCCGCCGGCGTTGAAAAAGAAGAACAACTTGTCGCGCCCGTTGTACACCTTCGGGATGATCAGCGGACCGGCGAGCGTGGCCATGTACTGGTTGCGGTGGCCGGAAGGCTGCCGCGGAGAGTTGCGCAGGCTCTGGGCCAGGGCGGTGTTGCCGCTGGCTTCCGCGGCGGCCAGGTTGCGGTAATACAACTGGCGTTCGAAGAAATTCATGGCGTTCCAGCGGTCCTGCACGTGGATGTCGCTGACGGAGCCGTGATAGCGGTTGGTGCCCGTCTTGGAAAGCAGGTTCACCATCACCCCGGTGGTATGTCCGATGGCGGCGTCGAATCCGGAGGTCTCCATCTTCATTTCCGAGATGGTGTCGCTGTGCGGAACATAAGCCACCGAGCGATTGATTCCCATGTTGGGCGCGCCATCCAGCGCCCATTCATTGCCGCCGACGCCGCCGTTCACCTGGTAGTTCGAGGCCGAGCCCTGCCCCTGCGGGCTCACCGCCTGCACCTCGCCGCTGGTCTGAACTCCCGGGGCGAACACCGCCAGAATCAGCGTGCTGCCGGCGGATGCCGGAAGTCCCATCTGGGTCCGGCTGTCAAGCACCCGTCCCGAGGATCCCGAAGAGGTGTCCAGCAGCGGCGCCGCGGCGGTCACCGTGATCGAGTCCGTCACCGCGCCCAGCTCCAGTTTCAGGTCCACCTGCGCGCGGGAGTCCATCAGGAGCGAAATGCCTTCGCGCACCGACGTGCGGAAACCGCTCACGGCGGCGCTGACGCGGTAGGCGCCGGGCAACAGGAGGCTGACCTCGTAATATCCGGTCTCGTTGGTCACCGAGACCACCGAGGTGTTGGTCTCCAGGTTGGTGATGGTGACGCTGGCCTGGTGCACCGCAACGCCCTGCGGGTCCAGCACACGGCCGAAGATGGTGCTGCGCGTTTCCTGGCACAGCGCGGAGGAATTCAGCAGAAAAGCAGCGAAAGCGAGGATGCCGGACAGCGGGCGCATGTTAGTTCTCCCGGGGACGGATTATATCAAGCGCCGCGCAACCGGGCCGAAATCGCGCCGATAAGATACGGTTCCGGTTTGTGGCTCGCGCCGCGTGACGCCGGCAGACACGGCGGCGGAGAACTGGGTCGGGCGCGAGTAAGGCGGCGGGCGCCGGCTGGGGGGAGGGAGCCGGCGCCCGCGAGGGCGGCGCGGAACATTCCCTTGCGCGCCGGGTTATATTTTTCAGGTATCCATGCCCGCCGAAGACATCGTCAAACTGGCCAAACGCGCCATCAGCGCTCCGGAAGCGCTCAACGAAGCTTATCAGTACGCACGCCCGAGCTCCTTCTCGCGCGGGATGCGCATCGACCTGAACGGGGTCACGATCCTGCTCATTTCGGGGACGGCCAGTATCGACGAGCACGGCAACTCCGTCCACATCGGCGACTTCCGCGCGCAGATGCGGCGCACCTTGAGGAACATCACGGCGCTGCTGGCGGCCGAGGGCGCCACCTGGCACGACGTGGTGAGGACCACCTGCTACCTGCGGGATATCGAGCGCGATTACGCCGCGTTCAACGAGGAGCGCACGGCGTTCTACAAAGAGCAGGGCCTGGACCCCTTGCCGGCTTCCACCGGGATCCAGGCCATTCTGTGCCGCCCCGAACTCCTCATCGAGATCGAGGCCATCGCCATGTTCACGCGGTAGCCGCGGCTACGGCGCCGGGTTTCCGTCCGCGTCCACGATGCGCAGCTCGCCGTAATTCAGCTCGCGGATTCCCGCTTCGATCCTGGAGCGGTCGCCCACCACCACCCAGATCATGCGGTCCGGCTTGATGAGTTTCTCGGCGGCCGTGTTCACGTCGTTGAGGGTGAGCTTGCGCATGTTGGCCGCGTAGGTGTCGTAGAAATCGTCCGGCAGCCCGTTGCGCACCATCTCCGCGATGGAATCGACCACCGCGGAGGTGCTCTCGAACTGGCCCGAGAGCCGCAGCGACCGCTGCTCGCGAACGCGGTCCAGCTCCTCCGCGGTGACGCGATTGGAACTCACGATGCCGCTGAACTCCTTCTTCAGTTCCATCATGGTTTCGCGCGTCTTGTCGGATTGCACGGGAGCGCGCGCGGTCAGGGCCCGCTGCACGATGCCGCCGCTCAGCGAGGTGCGCGCGCCGTAGGTCCAGTGCTTGTCCTCGCGCAGGTTCATGTTCACGCGGGAAACGAATGCACCGCCCAAGATGGCGTTCAGGGCTTCTATGGCAATCTCGTCCGGGTTGTTGCGCGGCGGCGCAATGTGGCCGGCCACCACCACCGATTGCGGCGCGCCCGGGCGGTCGATGAGGTACACCAGCGGCTTTTCGGCGAGCGGCGCCCCGGTCACTTTGGGCGGCGCCGCCCGGCCCGGCTTCCACGCGGCGAAGATCTTTTCGAGCTTGGGCCGGATTTCGGCGAGCGTGGTATCACCGGCAATCACCAGCACGGCGTTGTTCGGCTGGAACCACTGCTGGTGGAAACGGGCCAGCGCGGCGGGGTTGAGCGCCGCCAGGTCCTTTTCCGTCACGATCTTTCCGTAGGGGTGCTCCCTTCCCCATACCGCCGCGGGAAAAACGCGCGCCGCCGCGGCGTCCGGCGAGGCCTTGCTGCGCATGATCGCCGCAATCGCCTGCTTCTGGATGCGCCGGAATTCCTGCGCGTCGAAGGCGGGGTTGAGGATCACGTCCGCCCAGAGCTCCAGCGAGGCGTCAAGCTTGTTCTTCATGGCGGAAAGCGAAACGCTGGTGGTATCCCGCGTGGAAGAGGCGCGCAGGTTCGCGGCGAGCGACTCGGATTCCTCGGCGATGCGGATGGCGTTGCGGGTCTTGGTCCCCGAAGTCAGCATGTCCGCCGCCATCTCGGCCACGCCGGGCGCGCTTTCCGCCGCCGCGCCCGCGTTCACCAGCAGGTCGAATTCCACCACCGGGATGCCGGGGCGTTCGGCCAGCACGATCTTGAGGCCGCTCGAAAGCTGCGCGCGCTGGATTTTCGGCAGCCGGGCCGCGGGCGGCGCGCCCGGTTCAGGCACCTTGGAGCGATCCACGCTGACGTTGGCCGGCTTGTAGTTGCCGAACGGCTGAACTTCCAGCACGAAGACGCCGTCGCTCAACCAGGCGTTCGCCACGCGCTTCACGTCTTCCGCCGTGGCGGACTGGTACTGCGCCAGCATGCGTTTGTAGGCGCCGGGATCGCCTGCGTACACCTGGCCGGTGGCCAGCACGTCGCTCTTGCCGCCGAAACCGCCGATGCGCTCCAGGCCGCGCACGAAAGCCGCGGTGACCACGGTCTTGACGCGCTCGAGCTCCTCCCGGGTGGGGCCGCCGGAGAGGAACCTGGCGACCTCCTCGTCGAGCGCCTTTTCCATGCGCGCCAGTTCCACCCCGGGGCGCGCCGTGGCGATCACCATGAACTGCCCCGCCATTTCCCGCGCCATCTGCATGGCCGTGACGTCGGTGGCAAGCTGTTCGTCATAAACCAGCCGCCGGTACAGGCGCGAGGTGCGCCCACGGCCCAGAATGGCGGAGGCCAGCGAGAGGCATTCGCTCTCGCCGCTGAAAATCTGCGGCGTGTTCCAGATCTTGTAGATGCGGGCCTGCGGCACGCGGTCCTGCATCACCTGGCGGTGCGTGCCCGTGCGCTTGGCCACCCACGAGCGCTGCTGGGCCACCGGCGGGCCGGGCGGGATATGGCCGAAGAACTTCTCCACCTTTTCCCGCGCGGTCTTGGGATCGATGTCGCCCGCGATCACCAGCGTGGCGTTGGAGGGGCCGTAGTAGGTCTTGAACCACTCATGCACGTCTGCCAGGGTGGCGGCGGAAAGGTCTTCCATGTACCCGATCGTCGACCAGGAGTAGGGGTGATTGGGAGGATAGGTGGCTTCCGTGATGACCTCGAAGGTACGTCCGTAGGGCCGGTTCTCGCCTTGCCGCTTTTCGTTCTGGACCACGCCGCGCTGCTCGTCAAGCCGCGCCTGGTCGATGGCTCCCAGCAGGTGGCCCATGCGGTCGGACTCCATCCAGAGCACGGTATCCAGCGCCGAGGCGGGCACGTTCTGGAAATAGTTCGTGCGGTCGCTGTTGGTGGTGCCGTTGAGGTCGGTGGCGCCGATCTTCTCCAGCACTTTGAAATAGTCCTGGTTGAAATGCTCGGTGCCGTTGAACATCAGGTGCTCGAACAGATGCGCGAAACCGGTGCGGCCGCGCTTTTCATTCTTCGAGCCCACGTGATACCAGATATTCACGGCCACGATGGGGGCCTTGCGGTCCTCGTGCACAAGCAGGGTGAGACCGTTGCCGAGCACGAATTTCTGGTAAGGGATATCGACGTTCACCTCCTGCGCCGCCAGGGGCGCAAGCAGGCAAGCTGCCGCGGCGAAAGTAACAACGAATCGCATGGGCATATTATATTCGGCCTTGGCGTACCGTTTCGTACGTTCCTATCCGTTTGGAGCTTTGCCGCGCGCCGCGCCTATTAGTTAGAATCCAATTGCCATGGCATCGCCTGAAGGGAAAAAGACTATATTAGTGGTCGATGACGAACCGGAAGTGCGCAAGCTGGTCGGCGCAATGGTGAGCCGTTATGGGTTCAGCGTGCTCACGGCCGATAGCGGCGAGCACGCGATCACACTTTTTCGTAACCGGCAGGGCAATATCGACTTACTTCTGACCGACGTGGTGGCCCCCGGGATGAGCGGCCCCCAGCTTGCCGACGAGTTGACCAGACTGCGTCCCGGCCTGAAGGTTCTTTTCATGTCGGGCTATGACAACACGCAGGTGGTTCAGCACTACGTGGTGGAGAAGGGCCACGCCCTGCTGATCAAGCCGTTCACGCTCGAAGAGCTGGGGCAGAAGGTCGGCGAAGTGCTCGGCGAAATGCCCACAACCGGCGGCGCGCGCGCTTGAAACTGCTGGACGTCTCCCGCCCAATCTCCGGGGCAGCTTTGGTTTACCCTGGCGATCCCTGTGTCCGCACCCAGGTCATCTGCGAATCGCCGTTCCGGCTCACCTCACTCGAGCTGACCACCCACGTGCTCACCCACCTGGACGCGCCGCGGCATTTCTTCCCCGAAGGCCCGGACGTGGCCGGGCTGCCGCTGGAGCGTTTCACGGGTGAGGCGCGGGTCATCGAGGTGCGCGGCAGCGCGGTGACGCCGGGCGACGTGCCCGCCCCCTGCCGCGGCCTGAACCTGCTTTTCAAGACCCGCCACTCCGGCGCATGGAGCCCTGTGTACGATACCGGACACGTCTACATAAGCCCGGAAGCGGCGGCATGCATGGCGGCGGGCGGGGCGAACCTGGCGGGCATCGACTATCTCAGCGTGGACCCGTTCGGCGACGAAGCATACCGCGCGCACCGCATCCTGCTTGGCGCCGGCGTGCTCATCCTGGAAGGCCTGGACCTCTCCGCCGCGGCTCCCGGCCGCTACACCCTGTTCGCCTTTCCGCTGCGGCTCGATGACGCCGACGGCTCCCCCGTGCGGGCCCTGCTCGCTCCGATAGAATAGGCCCGATGGACATACGGCAGGCGAGCGATGCGTCGCTGCTCGTGTATCTGCCGGACCACCGCGAGGTCTGGCGCATGATGCGCGCGCTCCAGGGTATGGGGGGCGTACGCAACCTGCACCCGGCGTATGCCTCCGTGCTGGTGGATTTCGATCCGCGGCTGCGCGAGGCGGGAGAGTTGCGGCGCCAGATAGAAGCCCTGCCGCTCGCTTCCGTGGAACTCCCCGAACCGCGGCTGATCGAGATTCCGGTGCGCTACGGTGGCTGGGACCTGGATGACGTGGCCCGGCACAACGGCCTGAGCACGGATGAGGTGATCGCGATTCACTCCGGAGCCGAGTACGTGGTGTATTTCCTGGGATTCTCGCCGGGGTTCCCTTACCTGGGCGGCATGCCGGAGGCGATCGCCACGCCGCGGCTGGCGGCGCCGCGGCGCATGGTGCCGGCGGGCAGCGTGGGCATAGCCGGGACGCAGACGGGCGTGTATCCCGTAGCCTCGCCCGGCGGCTGGCGCATTATCGGGCGGACCGGGCTGGCGCTGTTCGACGCGCTGCGCGACCCGCCCGCGCTGCTCGCGGCGGGGGACCGCGTGCGCTTCCGGCCCGTATGATCCGCGTCATCGAACCCGGTTTTCTGACTACGGTGCAGGACCTCGGCCGTTACGGCTATGCGCACCTGGGGGTTTCCGCCTCGGGCGCCGCGGATGCGCTCTCGCTGCGGGCGGGCAACCTGCTGGTGGGCAATCACGAGAACGCCGCCGCGCTGGAGATGACGCTCGCGGGCGGCACGTTTGAATTCGACCCGCCCGCGGTGATCGCGTTGACAGGCGCGGAGTTCGAAGCCGGCGTCCCCGCGTGGCAGGCGGTGGAGGCGTCCTCGCTGCGCTGCGGCCCGGCACGCAACGGCGCGCGCTGCTACCTCTGCGTGCGCGGCGGCATCGCCAGCGCGCCCGTGCTCGGCAGCCGGTCCACGCACCTGCTGACCGGCCTGGGCGGGCGGAAATTGCGCGCGGGCGATCTCCTCGCCACCGGCGGCGGCGAGGTGCGGCGGCCATCGGCGCGCGTCCTGGCGCCGCCGCGGCGCGACGGTGTGCTGCGCGCCACACCCGGCCCGCAGAGCGACTGGTTTTCGGGCGGCTTCTATGGCTGGGAGTACGTGGTGCTGGAGGCTTCCAACCGCATGGGGCTGCGGCTGGCGGGCCCGGCGCTCGAACGGCGCCCCGGCAACATGGTCACCGAGGGCGTCCCGCTCGGCGCGGTGCAGGTGCCGCCGGAGGGCCAGCCGATCATCCTCTTCGTGGAACACCAGACCACCGGCGGCTATCCGAAGATCGCCAACGTAATCTCCGCCGACATGCACGCGGCCGGGCAACTCCGTCCGCGCGATACCCTGACCTTTGCACCGGTGAATTTCGAGCGCGCCCTGGCGCTGCTTAGGGAACAGGAGCAATGGCTGCGATCGATCTGAACTGCGACGTGGGCGAGGGGTTTGACGACGCGCTGGTGATGCCGTACATCACTTCGGCGAACGTGGCTTGCGGCGGCCACGCGGGCGACGCCGAAACCATGCGCCGCACCGCGGAGCTGGCGCGAGCCGCCGGAGTGAAGGTGGGCGCGCACCCCGGCTACCCCGACCGCGCCAATTTCGGACGCGTGGCGCTGCCGCTTTCCCCGGAGCGCATCGCCGAAACCGTGTACGCGCAGACCGCCGCACTGGCCGAAGCGGCGGGCGCGCTGGCGCACCTGAAGCCGCACGGGGCTCTCTACAACGTGGCCGCGCGCGACGCGGCGGCGGCGCGGGCCATCGCGGAAGGCGCGGCGCGGTTCGATGGCGGCCTGGTGCTGTTCGGCCTGGCCGGCTCCGTCATGCTGGAGGTCTGGCGCGAAATGGGCTTTCGCGTCCGGGCCGAAGGCTTCGCCGACCGCCGCTACGAACCCGATGGCACGCTGCGTCCCCGCAAGTTCCCCGATGCCCTGATCACCGATCCCGCCGAAGCCGCCGCGCACGCGCTCGAACTTGCGGCCCGCGTGGATACCATCTGCGTTCACGGCGACACGCCCGGGGCCGCGCGCATCGCGCGGGCGGTGGCGGAGGCGCTATTACCGAACCGGTCTCGCCGGCTTTAGATACGGCGCCAGAAAACGGTAGATCTCCGCCCGCGATTCGCGCGCCAGCTTCGTATCCAGCCGGTTGAAGGAGTGGCCGCCGGGGGCGTCCTGGTAAATCTTGTATTCGAACTTCTTGCCCTCGGCCTTGAGCGCGGCAATCAGGTGCTCCACTTCGAGCACGTTGACGTCTTCGTCGTTGGTGTTGGTGTGGATCAGCAGCGGTGTGGCCAGCTTCGAGACGTGGTTCACCGGCGAGCGGCGGCGGTATTCCTGAATATCGTCCCGCACGCTCTTGCCGATGTGGTAGGGCGCGGAAAACTGGGCGCGGTAGCCTTCGGTGGCGTAGCCCAGCCGCGCCACCAGGTCGCTGACCGGCACGCCCGCGTAGGCGGCGGCGAAATCCTGCGGGTGCTGGAAAATGTTCATCAAGGTGATCAGCCCCCCGTGGCTCCAGCCCACCAGGCCCACCCGCTTCGGGTCGAGAAAGCTGTAAGTCTCGAGCGCCCACACGCGCGCGGCGTACACGTCGTCCACCTCGCGCCCGCCGTAGTCTATGGCGCGGTAGAACTCGCCGCCGTAGCCGGTGCTGCCGCGGTAGTCGGGAGCGATGACGGTGTAGCCCTGCTCCACCATCTCCCGCACGATGTGCGCCGAGCCGCTCGAGAAATTACTGTGCACGCCGCCGTGCGGCAGCACGATGAGCGGATGCTTCGCGGCGCGGTCCAGGTCCTTCGGGATGAACACGTAGGCGCGGATAATGAGCGGGTTCCTGGCTCCGGGCGCCGTGGGTACAGGCGCTTTGGCGGCAGGCAGGCTGGCGTAGGTTACTTTGTCCACCAGGGCGATGTCGCCCAGCTTGTCGCGCCACGCGAGGTCGTCAATGGCCTTCAGGATCTGGTCCTGGCCGTGATCGTGCGTCCCCACGGGCGCGGAGCGCGGAGGCTGCTGGGCCGAGGCCGCCGCAGCCAGCAGAAGCATCACCAGGTTTCGCATAATTCCAATACTGCTATGTTAGTGGAAGCAATGTCCCGCATGCTGGAGGAAATCCGGGAACAGCCCTCCGCGCTGGAGCGCACGCTGGCCGGCGAGATGCGCCGCGTCGGGCGCCTGCGCGGGCTGTTCGAGAGGCGGCGGCCGCGTCTCATCGTGCTCGCGGCGCGCGGCACCTCGGATAACGCCGCCCTGTTCGGCCGGTATCTTCTGGAGATCGTCACCGGGATTCCCGTCTCCCTCGCGGCCCCCTCGATTTATACGCTGTACGAATCGAGAGTGGATTACCGGGACGCGCTGGTCGTGGGGATTTCGCAGTCGGGCGAATCGACCGACACCAACGTTGTGCTGGAACGCACCCGCAGGCAAGGCGCCCTCACGCTGGGCATCACCAACGAGCGAGGCAGCAGCCTCGCCCGCATCGCCGAACACGTGCTGCTGGTGCGCGCCGGCAAGGAGCGCAGCGTCGCGGCCACCAAGACCTACACCGGCCAGGTGCTCGCGCTCTACCTGCTGGCCTACGCGCTGGGCGGGCGCGTCCGGCTGGACGCCCTGCGGCGCATCCCGGAGCTTGCGGAAAGGGCGCTGACGGTGGAGCCGGAAATCGCGCGTCTCTCCGAGCGCTACCGCTTCATGACGCGCGCGGTGGTGCTCGGCCGCGGCCTTAACTACGCCAACGCTTTTGAATTCGCCCTCAAGCTGATGGAAACCTGCTACGTGGTGGCGGAGCGCTTCTCCTCGGCCGATTTCCTGCACGGCCCCATCGCGGTGGTGGAGCGCAATTTCCCGGTGTTCCTTTTCTGTCCTTCCGGACCCACGTGGCCCGCGCTGCGGCCCTTGCTCGACCGGGTGCGCCAATCGCGCGGTGAAGCGGTGGTGATCTCCGACCCGGGCAATCCGGAAGCGATGGCCGCCGGCACGCGAACCATACGGCTGCCGCGCAGGATGGCCGAGCCGCTCACGCCGATCCCCTACATCATTCCCGCCCAGATCTTTGCGGCGACCCTGGCCGCGCAGAAGGGCCTGGATCCGGATAAGCCTCGCACGCTGACGAAAGTGACCCAGACGCTGTAGGGCGGCTGGCCGTTACCGGAACAGCGCCTCGACGCCGCGTTGCAGCACCGCCGCGCCCGCCGTGCCGGTGAGCGCCGGCCACACCGCCGGGGCCGCGCCGCGCCTCTTCCACTCCTCGTGCACGGCGTGCGTGGCCAGAAAGACGAACAGCCCGCCCGCCACCCCCAGCGGATAGCTGATCCACCCCGCGCCCAGGTAAGGGACAAGCAGCAAGCCGACCGAGCCGCCCACCAGGGTCGTGCCCTCGGCCAGCGCGCACCAGCCGAATGCCGCGGCGCGCGTACGCACCGCCGCGCGGATGATGGCGCCCAGCGCCACGCCCTCGGGAAGCTTGTGCAGCGCCACGGCCACGGGGATCGCCAGCCGCACCTCCGCCGTGAGGGCGTGCTCGGCGGTCGAGATGCTCCAGCCATCCAAAAAGCTGTGTACCGCCGCCGCGATGACCAGCGGCGCGGCGAAACCGTGCAGTTCCGTGGCGCAGCTATTGTGGTCGTGATCGTGGGAACAGGTGGGGCAAACCGGGTAGGCATACCGGTTGACCAGGAACAGCACCAGGTAGCCGCCGGTCACCAGGGCCGCGCCGCGCGCCCAGCCGACGTCATGCACGAGCTCGGGGAACAGGACGAACAACGCGACGCCGAGGAGCACGCCGGCGCTGAAGGGAATCACCCCGCGGGCGCGCTGCCGCGCCGCGGTGAGCCAGAGGCCGAGCAGCACGCCGCCGATACCGATCGCCGTAGCGTATACCGGCGCAGCCATTCCTTGTGAAGCGGAGAAAGCAGGGGCCAAACACCTACTGTAACGGGTTGGCTGCGCGGCCCACAACCGCCGTTTTGCGCTTGGCCGCCAGCGCCTCGCGGTAGCTGGCCAGCAGCCGGCGGGTGATGGCGGCCATGTCCCAGTTGGCTTCGACCTCGGCGCGGGCGCGGCGCGCCATGGCGGCGGCGTCCTCCGGCGCTTCGAAAAGGTCCAGGACGGCGCGGGCAAACGCCTCCGGGTCATCGGCCAGGCGGCAGACGGGGCCGTCCCGGGTCGCGAGGCCCTCGGCCCCGACGCTGGTGGAGACCACCGGAATGCCCGCCGAAAAGGCCTCCAGCAGCTTTACCCGCACCCCGGAGCCGCTCAGGATGGGGCACACGAAAACGGCGTAGCGCCCGAGCGGCTCGCGGATGTCCTCCACATAACCGGCGAGTTCCACCGGGTAGTCCGCGTAGGCGTGGGCGGGCGGCGGGTCGGAGCCCACGATGACCAGCCGCGCCTCCGGCCGCCGGAGGGCGATGTGCGGCAGCGCGCGTTTCACAAACCAGTCCAGCGCCGCGCGGTTCGGGTCGTGCCGGAAGCTGCCGAGGAAGAGCATGGTGCAGGGCTCGCGGCCTTCGGTGCGGAACTGGTAGCGCGAGGTGTCGATGCCCGCGCGCAGGCCGTCGCGCATGCGCGGCTTGAGGTCCGGCAGAAACGAAGCCAGGTAGTCCAGGTTCTCGCGCGTGCAGGTCTGCACCTGGTCGAAGCGCGGCAGCATGCGCAGCTCATAGCGCAGCGCGCGCAGGTATTCCAGGCGCGCCTTCACCTTGGCCAGCGCGCCCAGCATGTGCGGCAGGCCGCGCGCGATCGACTGGAAGTACACATCGTGTTCGAACAGCGCCGTGGCGATGCGGCGGTACTCGCCGCCATACTGAGCCAGGGGCGTGTATTCGAGCTGCAACACGTCGATCTTCTTCAGGTACATCTGCCGGTGGATGAGCCACTCGAAATCCGGGTTGGCAAACTCGTTGACGGCGTGCGGCAGCAGCGAGCCGGCATCCGAAGTGCGGCCCTCCATGCGCACCAGGTATTCCACGGATGCGCAGAACTCGCGCATCTCCTCGTTGGCCGGCGCCTGCCACCACTGGTCCAGCAGTTCCACCACGTGGGTTTCGGCGAGTTTCGCCAGCTCCCGCAGGGTCTGGTACATGAAGACGCCGCCGCCGTGCACCGGCGGGCAGATGGGATAGGGGGAGACGAACAGCACCCGGGGACGTTCGGGATCGGCTTCCGCCGCGCCGAAACGGTCGTGGAAGTACCCGCCCATGGGGCGGCGAAACGCCTCGGTATCGCTCACTACGGCCAGCGACCGCGCCCGCCACCGGGAGCGAACCAGGCGGGGCAATTGCAGCGCCGCGCGCGCCAGGCCGGCCAGGTTCGCGCGTCCGGCTTCGTCGCCGAACGCCACGCTGAGCAGCGCGCCCGCCCAGGTGAACAGCAGTTGCGAGCCGAGCCGCGGCCACTCGTGAATATTCTTCCACGCCCACAGGATGAAGTTCTTCTTCAGCACCGCCTGGATTTGGGCGTGGCTGAAATGCCTGCCGATGGTGCCGCGGTGCTCGTGCCACACCACGCTGCGGGGTTGATACAAAACCTTCCAGCCGCGCTTCCAGGCCAGGTAGCCGAGGTCGGTGTCTTCGAGGTAGAACGGCCGCAGCAGCTCGTCGAAGCCGCCGAGCGCGAGGAACTTTCCCCGGTCGAACGCGCAGGAGCCGCCGCCCCCGTAAAAGCATGGAAACAGGTCCGTAATGTCTTTATCTTCGCGGTGGCGCACGCGCAAGCCGCCGTCCTGCCACCAGCCCTGCGTCAGTCCGGTCTCCTCGCGGCGCTTCTCCGGATCGCTGATAAAGATCTGGCAGGAGACCGCGAAGACGTCCGGGTCGCGGAAACCCTCAAGCAGCGGCGGGAGAAAATCCGGTTCCACCCGCATATCGCTGTTGAGCAGGATCACGATGTCGTTGCGGGCCGCGCACACGCCCGCATTCGAGCCGCCGCCGAAGCCCAGGTTGCGGTCGAGCGCGAGCAGCCGCACGCGGGGGAAGCGTTCGCGCAGAAACGCGGCGCTGCCGTCGGTGGAGCCGTTGTCCACCACGACGATTTCGTTTTCGGGGTTGCCGGCCAGCGCCGCCTCGACCGAAGGCAGGTACCGCTCCAGCAGGCCGCGGCCGTTCCAGTTGGGGATGACCACGGTGGCCGCGTGCGTGCGCGGGCGGCCGGCGGCATCCGGACGCCGGCGGCCGAAGAGCAGCCACCAGAGATCTGTCGCCGCCATGGCCAGCGCCGCCGCCGCCATCAGCGCGGGCGAGAGCACGATCAGCGGAAGCGCGCGCAGCAGACGCAGCAGGAACGCCGTCATGAGCCGCCAGGCGGCGCGGGACCCAAACCGAACCTGCGGCCGAGCTTCACCCATCGCGAAGCCTGGAACATCGCCAGGCGGCCCTGAAGCCCGGCGGCTTCAGCCTCCAGGCGGCGCGCCCAGGCGGTGCGCTCCTCCACCTGGCGCTCGGACGCCTCCAGCAGTTCGACGCACCGGGCCAGCTCGCGCGCCTTCTCCTCCAGTTCGCCGCCCAGCCGCCGCTCGGTCTCGAGCGCCCACTCCGTCTTGGCCTGGTTCTCGCGCTCGAGTTCGGCGATCTTGCTCTCGTAGCCGGAAGCCATCTGGCGCGCCGCGGCCTGCTCCCGTGCCACCTCCTCCTGCAACTCGACGATGCGCTCGCCGGCCGCTTCGAGTTCCCCACTGAGCTGCTCGGCCCAGCGATTGCGCCGCTCCATCTCCTCCTTCTGCTCGCGGAACATAGCGAGCAGTTTCTGATGGTCCGCGTTGAGCTCGGCGAGTTCCGCCTTGGCTTTCTCCAGCCAGGCGTTCTTGGTTTCCAGTTCGCTTTCGAGCAGCGCGATATGGCGTTCCCGCTCGCGCAACACGTTGCCGCTGGAGGGCACGTAGACGAAGGTGGGGTTCCCGAGCTGCGGGCGGTGCGCGCAGACCGCCACGAAGAAGTGCGAGTCCTCCGGCGAGCCCTCGGCCGAATCCACCCGAACCTCGGCGGTCTCGCCCGGCTCCACCGGCTGAAACACCACGCCCTCTGAATGGTTCTCCAGAAACATGGAGAGGTTCGGGAACACCGCCGCCAGTTCCGCGCGAAACTCGACGTAGTCGAACTCGTGCACGTGAAACGGATTCGGCCCTGCCTTCCGGCGCGATTCGGCGTAATACAGCCGGTTGGGAGTGGAGACGATGAACTGCCCCGAGGGAACCAGCACGCGGCGCACCTCCGCCAGAAACGAGCGCCAGTCGTCAAGGTGCTCGATGACCTCGAAGGCCACCACCAGGTCGAAGCTCGCATCGGCGTAGGGAAGCGCCGTCACGCTACCCTGATCGAAGCGCAGGTTGGGCAGGCGGTAGTGCTCGCGCGCGTAAGCCACGGCTTCCCCGGACGCGTCCACGCCCGTGACCTCGAGCGCCGTTTTGGCCAGTTCCGCCGCACCATAGCCGGCTCCGCAACCCGCGTCGAGCACGCGCTTGCCGCGCGAAAGCCGCGCTGCGAAGGCGTAGCGCGCCAGATGCTCGTTCAGAAGATCGGCATCCACTTCGCCGGGTATCAGCCGCTCGCCGGTGAACTCAGCCAACTTTCCGCTCCGCCGCCTGGCCCAGCCGCGCGTTCACCTCCACGCGGCAGGGGAAGCGCATGTAACCATAGATCTGGCCCTCGCCGTGTCCCATCTGGACGGCCACGGCGTTGTCGATCCAGTCGCACATGTCGTAGCCGAGCAACGTGCCGTCTGCGATGGCCGGCGAAAACGAGAACGAGCCCGGGTATAGCTCCGGAATCTCCAGATGAAAGTCCACCGTGCAAATGTCGCCCGCCCGCATGGGCGGCAACTCGTGGCCCTCGCGCGCCGTGTTGGTACCGGTGAAATCCAGGCCCAGGTGGTTGCGCATCATGAAACCGACGATCGGCAGCGGCACATCGGCCTTGGCCCGCACGCTGATGCGCACCACCAGCCGCGCGCCCGGCTCCAGCAGGTGTACCTCCCCGCCGTTCTCGTCCAGCAGCGCAATGCCCAGCACCTCCGCGCGGCCGTCCCCGTAACGGTGGTCGATGTTGGGGATGCGGCCGGCGACCTCCGGGGCCTCGATGCGTCCGGCGGGGCGCTCCGCTCCGGCGCGGTCTTTCTTCAATTTCAGATACGCTGAGTCTTTTTCCACCATGGCGGCCAGGTACTTGGCGACCACGCGGTCCGTCTCGCCCAGTTCGACCACCCGCCCGCGCTCCAGCCACATCACCCGGTCCCCGATGGCCTTCACGTCGCCGATGGCGTGCGAGACGAACAGGATGGTCACACCGCGCGAGCGCAGTTCGTGCACCTTGCGCATGCAGCGCTGGCGGAAGTAGATATCGCCCACCGCCAGGGCCTCGTCCACCAGCAGGATCTCGGGGTCCACGTTGATGGCCACGGCGAACGCCAGGCGCACCGCCATGCCGCTTGAATACGTCTTGACCGGCTGGTCGATGAAGGAGCCGATTTCAGCGAAGTCGGCGATATCGGGGTAGCGCTGGTCGATCTGCCTGGTGCTCAGCCCCAGGATGGCGCCGTTCAGGTAGACGTTCTCCCGGCCGGTAAATTCCGGATTGAATCCCGAGCCGAGTTCCAGCAATGCGGAAACGCGCCCGTTCACCTTGACCGTGCCGGAGGTCGGTTGCAGAATGCCCGCAACCATTTGCAGCAGGGTGCTCTTCCCGGATCCGTTCTCGCCGACGATGCAAAAAGTCTCGCCGCGCCGCACCTGGAAGGTGAGGTCGTGCAGCGCCCAGAAATCCGTGTGGCAGCGCAGCCGGTTGAAAGTAATGAGTTCCTTCAGGCGGTCTCCCGGCGAGTCGTAAATCGAGTAGCTCTTCGAGACACCCTGAAAATCGACGGCGTTCACGGAACAACCAGTTTAGCGGAGTTCGCCCATGAAAGCCGGGGCTGCCGCGGCGGCGGGTTCGGGTGTAGATTGATCATGAAGCGGAGACTGGCAAGTGGAAGGCCGGACCGTCGCGCATTACCGCATCCTGCAAAAGCTCGGCAGCGGCGGGATGGGTGACGTGTACTCGGCCGAGGACACGCGGCTGCACCGCGCCGTCGCCCTGAAATTCCTGCCGCGGGAAGTGGGAGCCGATCCGCACCGCCTCGAGCGCTTCGAGCGCGAAGCCCAGGCCGTGGCTGCCCTGAATCATCCCAACGTGGTCACGTTATATGGCGTGGAAGAGGACGGCGACCTGCATTTCCTCACTATGGAACTCGTCACCGGAAAGACCCTCGCGCAAATCATACCGGCGCGCGGCTTGCCGGTCCCGGAGTTCTTTAGCATCGCCATGCCCTTGTGCGACGCCATCAGCGCGGCGCACCAGGCCGGCATCGTCCACCGCGATCTCAAACCGGCGAATGTGATGCTAAGCCAGGAAGGCCGGGTCAAGGTACTGGATTTCGGCCTGGCCAAGCTGAACCGCAGCGAACCGAGTTCTCCGGACGCGGAAACGGAAACCGCCCGGGAGTTGACCGCGCCGCATCACGTGTTGGGGACCGCCCCCTATATGTCGCCGGAGCAGGCCATGGCGCAGCCGGCCGACGCCAGGTCCGATATCTTCTCGCTCGGCATCGTGCTCTACGAGATGTGCACGGGCGTGCGCCCATTTCGCGGCAGTTGCCCGATGTCGATCATCTCATCGATCCTGAAGGACTCGCCGGCCGCCCCCGCGGAGATCAACCCGGCGCTTCCACACGGTCTCGACCGCGTCATCCTGCGCTGCCTGGTGAAAGATCCCACGCGGCGCTATCAGAGCGCCACCGATCTCCGCAACGACCTGGAAGAGCTGCAAACGCAGGGCGCGCCCGGCGAGCGGGCCGCAAGCCGGAAGCCGCGGCCGCGTTTCGTCTGGATCGCCGCCGGAGCCCTGGCCGTCACCGCCGCCGCGTTCACGTTCTGGCTCTCACGGCGCCCGGCGGCGATCCGCCCGGCCGTGCCGCACGCGGCGTTCGCCCAGATCACCTCTCAACCCGGCATTGAGTGGTTCCCGAGTTTCTCACCGGACGGCAAGTGGCTGGTCTACGCCGCGGCGGGCACGGGAGCGGACCGGCGCCATATCTATCTCCAGAGCGTCAGCGGGCAAACCCCGTTCGCGATCACCCGGGATGCGGAAGCCGATGACGACCAGCCCGCGTTCTCTCCGGACGGTGAGCGGATCGCGTTCCGCTCCAGCCGCGAGGGAGGCGGCATCTTTGTCATGGGCCGCACGGGCGAGGCGATACGGCGCGTGACACGCGCGGGCTACAACCCTTCGTGGTCGCCTGACGGCACTCATCTCGCCTTCACCATGGACAACGTGGAGTTGAATCCGCAGAACATAAACATTCGCAGCGAACTGTGGGCCGTAAACGTGGGCACCGGGGTGACCCGCCGTATTTGCGAAAGCGACGCTGTGCTCGCGAGCTGGTCGCCGCACAATCACCGGATTGCGTTCACGCGCAGGGCGGCGGATTCAGGCCAGAGTAGAGGCATATGGACCGTCCCGGTAGCTGGTGGAGTCCCCGCGAGCGTCACGAGCGGCGGCCACCGCGACTGGAATCCCGTGTGGTCGCCGGATGGGAAGTACGTCTACTTCAGCAGCGACCGGGGTGGCAGCATGAATCTGTGGCGCGTCCCCATCGACGAACGATCGGGCAAAGCGCTCGGGGATCCCACGCCCGTTACCACGCCCGCGCCATACCTCGCGCACCCCAGCGTCTCGGCCGACGGCGGCCGCATTGCGTACACCTCGGCGCTCTTCACGATAAACATTCAGCAGCTCGCGATGGATGCCTCCGGCGGCGTACAGGGGGAACCGGCCTGGGTGACTACCGGCTCAAGGCGCTGGTCTTCGCCGGATCCATCGCCGGAAGGCGAATGGGTTGCCTTCTACTCGCTCACCCAGCCGGAGGGGGACATCTACATCGCCCGTCCGGACGGCTCGGGCTTGCGCCAACTGACCGGCGACAGCGCCATCGACCGCATGCCGCGGTGGTCGCCCGACGGCAAGTGGATTGCTTTTTTTTCCAATCGCTCCGGCATCCACGAAGTGTGGAAGATACGGACCGACGGCAGCGAGATGCAGCAGCTCACCGAGGGTGGAGGCTCCTATCTTGCCTGGTCGCCGGACGGCTCCCGCATGGCTTCGTCCCACCAGTCTCGAGTCTGCATCTTCGATCCCAATCGCCCGTGGAAGCAGCAAACGCCCGAAATGCTGCCGCCCACGGATGCTTCCTCCACGCGCTTCCTCGTGAATTCCTGGTCGCCGGACGGCGAGCGCCTGGCTGGCGAGGTGCAAGGACAGGGAATCGCCGTATACACGCTACGCTCGCGCACCTACGACCGGCTTGCCGATTTTGGCGAGTGGCCGGTGTGGCTGCCCGACAGCCGCCGCGTGCTGTTCGTGGCCCACGGAACGGCGTTTTACATCGCCGATACGCGCTCCAGGCACGTCCGGAAGGTTTACTCGGCGAGGCGCGACATTCTCGGCCCGCCTCGGCTTACGCGCGACGGGAAGACGGCCTGCTATTCGCGGCGGGTAACCGAATCGGATATCTGGCTGGCAACGTTGAGATGAAGGAGCACGGAAGGGGAGGGTGGCCGAAGAAATACGAAAGGGCGACCGCCAACCCCTCCCGAACCGGCGCACGAGCAAGAATCCGACTGCGGTGCAAGTACCGCGGCGCCTGCGTCAACAGCTAGTTAGGCGTTGTAGGCGCGTCTGGCTCAGCAACCGGTCAGCCGAGGAAGTCGGTAGCCGCCCCTCTTGTGGATAGGCTCTATGTAACTTCCTCCTTAATTTTCAAATCCCCCTACTTCGGGGATCGGCTTTTCAGCTCCCCATTGAGAGCCGGGAACCGCGGGACCGAACGTTTGGCCCTGATTCCAATAACATCATGACGCCGAGCCTGAGTGCTGTCAAGACGGTTGCGGGCGATTTCCGGCGGTCAGTCCTGAAATAAGTCCTCCTCCATCGGGTGGTGCGCAGAGGGGAACGCCAGCCGGAGGTAGATACGTCCTTTCAACACGTCCCGGTTGAGGGAATCGAACTGCGCGGCGCGCTCGGCGCTCCACTGGCTGCGATGGCAGCGCGCCGCCGCGGCGGCTTCGTCGAGCCCCCCGCGGCAATCCACCACGGTGGTGATGAGCGCATCCGCGGTGGTGCGCAGCCGCCGGAAGGGAGGCGGCGGCGGAGAGGCGCACGAAGCCGGCACGGTGACGTAATAGAGCTTGCGCGCTTCGGCCGCGCACACCTCAGTCACCAGGTTGCTCGCCGCGCGATGGTCGGGGTGGCCGCTGATGCCGTCCGGACCGAAGGTAATGATCGCGTCCGGGTTGATGCGCGCGAAAAGCTCGCGTAACGCGGCGGCAACCTCCACGGCGGCATCGCGCGAGCTGATGCCCTGGTCCATGAAACCCATGGCGATCGGCTCGTGGATGCCCAGGCATTTCGCGGCGCAGCGCAGTTCCTCCTCCCGCACGCGCGCCAGTTCGGGACCTTTCGGCACGCTCATGTTGGGAGTGGAGCCGAGTTGGCCCGAGGTAATGGAGGCGAGGTACACGTCGTGCCCGCGCTTGGCGTACGCGGCCAGCAGCATGGCCACGCTGAATTCATCATCTGGGTGTGCGAAGACGGCAAGAAGGACGGCCATGTTTACAGTCTGTATGTGGCGCTCGAAGTGTCCGTTTCCCAGAGCTTGACTTCGCTGACGCGCGCCGGCGAACCGGAGGGCAAGCCCTTAGCAATCTCCTCGAAGATATAGCGCGCCATGTTCTCCGCCGAAGGGTTAAGGGTATCGAAGGGCGGCACGTCATTGAGGAAGCGATGATCGAGCCGGTCGAGCACGGCGTGCATGACGCGCTTCAGCTCGACGAAATCCACCAGCAGGCCGGCTTCGTCCAGCCGGTCGCCCGCCAGCGTGACCAGCACGCGGTAATTGTGGCCGTGCACGTTTTCGCACTTGCCGTGATAGTGCCGCAGGGCGTGGCCCGCCGCAAAAGTCTCTTCCACGGAAACTTCAAACATTGAAAAACTTCTCCACCTTGTGAATGTCCGTCGTGAAATCGTAATCGGGCAGGCTGTCGAAAAACACCTGTCCGTAGCGCTGCTTCGTCACGCGGTTATCCAACATCGCCAGCACGCCGCGGTCCGAACGGCTGCGAATGAGGCGCCCAAAGCCCTGTTTGAGCGCGATGGCGGCCTGCGGCACCTGGTAATCGTAAAAGGGATTCCCGCCGTCGCGGCGCACGCGCTCGAGCCGCGCCTCCACCACCGGATCGCTCGGGACCGCGAAGGGCAGCTTGTCGATGATCACGCAGCTCAACTGCTCGCCGGGCACGTCCACTCCCTGCCAGAACGAGGACGTCGCGAAAAGCACGCAATGGGGCGTCGCGCGAAACTCGTCGAGAAGGGCCGTGCGCGGCCCGGTGCCTTGCAGCAGCGTGGGGTATTCGATCTCGCCGGCGACGCGGTCGTGAATCATGCGCATCTGCTGGTAGCTGGTGAAGAGCACGAACGCGCGCCCGCGGCTCAGCCGCAGCAGGGTCAGGATCTCGTCCGCGGCCATGCCGGGGAAGGCCGGATTGCGCGGGTCCGGAAGGTGTTGGGGAACGTACAGCAGCGCCTGCTTGCGGTAGTTGAAGTGGCTCGGCACCACGGCGGTGCGCGCCGCGCGGCAGCCCAGCCGCTTCTCGACGAAATCGAATCGCCCCGCCACGGCGAGCGTGGCCGAAGTGAGCACGGCGGTTCCCACCACGTCGAACAACCGCTGGCTCAAGATCCCGCTTACATCCACCGGGGTGGCCTGGAGGAATATGCCGCGGCCGCGCCGCTCCAGCCAGTAGACGAATTCCTCGTCTTCGCTCTCCAGCAGGAACTTCAGCGAGTCCGCCAGGTCCACCGTGCGGCTCATCAGGGGCATGATTTCGTCGGGCGGGTTCTGGATGAGTTGCAGGTGCGAGCGCACCAGATCGAGCGCGGTGCGGAGATCGTGGTAGAGATCTTCGTTCTCTTCCAGAAACGCAGCGCGCCCGCGAAACGCCGCGCGCCCTTCGCCATTGGCGAACAGGCCGAAGAACTGCGTGGTGAGTTCGTCCACCCGCTCCAGCACGCGGTCGAGTTCCTGCGAGCCGAACTTCTTGCGCTTGGCCGTGGCGCCCACGTCGCGCCGCAGTTCCTGGAAGCGGTAATTGCTCACCGACCTGCCGAAATATTGCGCCGCCACGTCCTCGATTTCATGCGCCTCGTCGAAGACCACCGCGTGATACTCGGGCAGGATGCCGCCTTCGCCCGTCTCGCCGCGAATCGCCAGGTCCGCGAAGAACAGGTGATGGTTGACGATCACCACGTCGGATTCCTGCGCCCTGCGGTGCATCATGGTGATGAAGCAGCGGTCGAACTGCGGGCACTTGCGGCCGGTGCACATCTCGCCGCGCGCGTCCACGCGGCCCCAGGCGGTGCTCGATTCGGGCAGCGTCCGGATTTCCGCGCGGTCGCCGGCTTCGGTGGTCTTCTCCCACTCGCGGATGATCTGGAAATCCGCCACCTCTTCCAGGCCCGCGAGCACGGGCTCCTTCTCGGCGTCGTAGATCTTCTGGCGGCAGGCGTAGTTGGCGCGGCCCTTCATGTAGCACACGCTCAGCGGGCGCGGGAAATGCTGCTGGAGGAAGGGGACGTCCTTGAAGTAAAGCTGCTCCTGGAGGTTCTTGGTGCCGGTGGAGACCACGATGCGGCGTCCGGAGAGCAGCGCGGGCACCAGGTAGGCAAGCGTCTTGCCGGTGCCCGTGCCGGCTTCCACGATCAGGTGGCGGCCGTCAGCGAGCGCCGCCTCGACGGCTTCGGCCATCTCCACCTGCCCGGGACGGTACTCGTAGTTCGGGTGCCACTTCGAGAGTGTGCCGTGCCGCGAGAAAAAGGACCTGGCCCTCGGCGCCGGTTTCGCCTGCGTGGTCACCTTTCAATTCTAACGAGGTTGCACTGCGGCTTTGGGAGCCGCACACCGCGGCCGCCGCTACGCCGGCTCCTGCTGCGTCAAACAGTGCAGCGTTCCGAACCCCAGCACCAGGTCCACGGCGTGAATGCCCACCACGGGGCGGTCGCGGAACAACTCGCCCAGCACGCCCAGCGCCACGCGGTCGTTCGGGTCGTTGAAGGTCGGCACCAACACCGCCGCGTTCGCGATGTAGAAATTGGCGTAGCTCGCGGGCAGGCGGCCGCCGTCGAAGTACAGCGCCGCGGGCATGGGCAGCGCAATCACTTCGGGCTTAGTCCCATCCTCCAGCCGAAAATCCTGCACGCGCTCCCAATTTTCCGCCAGCGCGCGGTAATTTGGGTTTTCCCAGCGCTTCTCCCGGATCAGCACCAGCGTCCGGGGGTTCACGAAGCGGCAGATGTCGTCGATGTGCCCGTGCGTGTCATCGCCCGCCGGCCCGCCGCCCAGCCAGAGCGTGTTCGCCGCGCCGAGGTACTCACGGAAGGCGCGCTCGTACCCGGCGCGGTCCAGGCCCGGGTTGCGCACCTGCGTCTCGGGATCGAGGTAGCATTCCTCGGTGGTGAGCAGCGTGCCGCAGCCGTTCACCTCGATGCCGCCGCCCTCGAGCACGAACTGCCGGCCCTCGACGCGCGCGTCGATCAGTGGCCTGCCGGTGTGCCTGGCGGCCGTCTCGGGCACGCGGCGGTCCTTGTCCCAGTCCGCGTACCTGGCCCAGGCGTTGAAGTGGAAGTGCACGATGGCCTTTTCATCGCCGCGCTTCACGAAGATGGGCCCGCTGTCGCGCGTCCAGCCGCGGTTGGTGGGATGCACGAGGAACTCCACGCGCCCCGCGTCCGCTCCGGCGCGCTCCAGCCGCATGCGCGCGGCGCGCGCCTCGGCGGCGGAGCGCACCAGCATCCGCACCGTTTCCCCGGGCGCGATTTTCCGGACGATTTCGGTGTAGACCCAGCGTATGGTGTCGAGCTTGTCCGGCCAATCCGTGGGATTGTGCGGCCAGGCAAGCCAGGTTGCGCTGTGCCGCTCCCATTCCGCGGGCATTGAAAAGCCGCTCACGGAATGTAGTCTAACATCGCGCCTTCTGCGAAAATCAGAAAGGAACCATGGCAAAAAAGAACGCTACGAACGCGCCCAGGCGCTACCGGGAAGACCTGTCTGAAACGCCGGATTGGCTCCGGAAAAAGAAGTGCCCCAAGCGGGACCAGTTTCTTTCCGGACCGCGCATTCTGCCCAGGAACATCAACGGGCGTGAAAAGCTCGCGGATCTCATCGACCAGACCTTTCTGGCTTACAACGGCGCGCGGCTGAAGGAAGCCTGCCGGTTGTTCACCGGCAAGATGCTGGAGGACGACGTCACGGTCGGCATGAGCCTCTCCGGCGCGCTCACCCCCGCGGGGCTCGGCGCCAGCTCCATCGTGCCGCTGATCAAGGCCGGGTTCGTGGACTGGATCGTCGCGACCGGCGCCAATCTCTACCACGACCTGCACTTCGCCCTGAACTATCCCGTGCACGTGGGCAGTTTCAAACTTGACGACACGGAACTGCGCGATAACGACATCGTGCGCATCTACGACGTCCTGCTGGGCTACAGCGACTGCCTGATGGCCACGGACGAAATCCTGCGCGGGATCCTGGTGCAGCCCGAGTTCCAGAAGGAAATGGGCACGGCCGAGCTGCACTACCTGCTCGGCAAGTACGCGGCCGAGTGGGAGCGCAAGGCGGGCCTCAAGGACGTTTCGGTGCTGGCCGCGGCCTACCGCGCCGGCGTGCCCTGCTACACCTCTTCGCCGGGAGATTCCACCATCGGAATGAATGTGGCGGGCGTGGAACTGCGCGGCAACAAGCTGCGCGTGAATCCCTCCATCGACGTGAACGAGACCACGGCTTACGTGTTGGCGGCCAAGCGCGCCGGCGGCAAGAGCGCCGTGGTGCTGTGGGGCGGCGGCAGCCCCAAGAATTTCATGTTGCAGACCGAGCCGCAGATCCAGGAAGTGCTGCGCATCAAGGAGTTCGGCCAGGACTACTTCCTGCAAGTAACCGACGCACGGCCCGATACCGGCGGCCTCAGCGGCGCCACTCCCAGCGAAGCCGTGAGCTGGGGCAAGGTGGATCCGAGCCGGCTGCCGGACGCGCTGGTCTGCTACACGGATACGACCATCGCCATGCCGCTGCTCACGCACTACGCGCTGGCCCGCCACAAGCCGAGGAAGTCCAAGCGCCTCTACGACCGGCGCGGACCCATGGTCGAGGCGCTCACCCGCGAGTACTTCAAACACAACAAGGTGAAGATGGTGGACGGCTCCGAGCCGGCGTTCTAGCCCGATGACGACGCGCGACATCCCGAAGCTGGCCCGCCGGCACGGCACGCCGCTGGTGATCATCGATCACGACGTGATCCGCCGCAACTACGCCCGCTTCCGCAAGTTCCTGCCCAAGGTGCAGGCGTACTACGCCGTGAAAGCCAACCCCGCGCCGGAGATCGTGCGCACACTCTACCGCGCGGGCGCCAGCTTCGACGTCGCCTCCTTCCCGGAGTTCATGCTGGTCTGCGAGAACATACGGGATCTGCCCCGCAAGGAGCAGCAGGATTTCATCTGGGACAAGATCGTCTACGCCAATCCCATCAAGCCGCGCGAAACGCTCGAGGCGCTCGACCCTTACAAGCCCCTGGTCACATACGACAACCTGGAGGAGCTCCGCAAGATCCGCAAGTACGCCCCGCACGCCGGGCTGGTGCTGCGCCTGCGCGTGCCCAACACCGGATCGATGGTGGAGCTGTCCTCGAAGTTCGGCTGCCACCCGGGCGAGGCCGTGGACCTCATCACGGAGGCCTTCCGCGCGGGCCTGGTGGTGGAGGGCGTCAGCTTCCACGTCGGCAGCCAATGCACCAACTTCGACAACTTCGTTCAGGCGCTGAACATGGCCGCCGCGGTGATGGCGGAGGCCAAGTCGCACGGGCATGAAATCAAGATCCTTGACATCGGCGGCGGCTTCCCCGTCCCCTACGACCGCCACGTGAAGCCCTTCAGCCAGCTTGCGCGCAAGATCAACGCGGAAATCGCGCGCCTGTTTCCCCACGATATCGAGATCCTGGCCGAGCCCGGCCGCTTTCTGGTGGCCACCGCCGCCGTCGCGGTCGCGCGCGTGATCGGCAAAGCCGTGCGCGAAGGCAAGACCTGCTACTATATCGACGACAGCGTCTACCACACCTTCTCCGGCATCATCTTCGACCACTGCCCCTACCACTTCAAATCGCTGCGCAAGGGCGCCACCGAGATCAGCGCCGTCTTCGGACAGACCTGCGACGGACTCGACACCATCTCGCACGCCGAGGAACTACCCGAGCTCCAGATCGACGATCTGGTCTATTCGGAGAACATCGGCGCCTACAGCAACGCCTCCTCCACCTGGTTCAACGGGTTTCCACCGGCCAAAGTCGTCCACGTGAACGAGTGAAATCCGTATAAAATGTTCAGATCTATGCACTCGATCACCCGGCGTGACTTCTCTCTCCTGGTTGCAGGTTCGGCGTTGGCGCGCGGCGCGCAATCCGCCGCCCTGCCCGTGCGGCCCCTGGGCAAGATCGGCTTTCGGGCGGCTATCCTGGCTTTCGGCGCGCAACGCATAGGAGAACCGCGCTCCAGCCAGGAGATCACCGACCGCATCGTTGCCGAAGGCATCGAGCAGGGGCTGAACTACATCGATACGGCCCCGAATTACGGCGTTTCCGAGGAGCGGCTGGGCCGCGCGCTCAAAGGCAAGCGCGACAAGGTGTTCCTCTCCACCAAGATCGAGACGCCCACTAAATCGCAAGCCATGGAGCAGATCCGCGAGAGCCTCAAGCGCCTGCAAACCGATCACCTCGATTGCGTGCAGATCCACAACATCGCGCGCACGGACCGCTGGTCCGACCTCGATCTGCCGCTCAGCGCCAACGGGGCGCTCGCGGCGCTGCGTGAAGCCAGGAAGCAGGGCATGATCCGGCACATCGGGTGCACCACTCACACCGCGCCGTCGCGCGTGATACGGGCCATGGACACGGGCGAGATCGAAATCCTGACCTGCGTGCTGAACTTCGTCGACCGGCACATCTACCGCCTGGAAGAAACCCTGCTGCCGGAGGCGCGCAAGCGCAACATCCCGGTGATCGCCATGAAGGCGCTGGGCGGTCCGCTCACCCCGAAGGGCGCCAAGCTCGCAACCCCGCAGGACTACCGCGCCGCGCTGCGCTACGTGTGGGGATTGCGGGGCGTTTCGGCCGCCATCATCGGCTTTCGCAGCCCTGAGGAACTGCGCGAAGGCCTGGCTGCCGCGCGCGAATTCAAGCCGCTGGACGCAGCCGAAATGCGCGAAGTCACGGCCCGCGGCAAGACGCTCGCCGGCGAGTGGGGGCCCACTCGCGGCGCAGTCGCCGCGTGACCGCTACAATAGCGGCATGGTGAATTCGTTCTCACGGCGCGGCTTCCTGGCCGGCGCCGCTCTTTCCGGAATTCCGGCCGCCTCGGCGGCCCGCGTCATCGGCGCGAATGACAGGATCAACGTCGGCTCCATCGGCGTGGGCGGCATGGGAACCGGCCACCTGCGCGCGCTCGTGGCCCAGAGCCAGGAAGAAAAGGGCGGCGTCCAGGTGGTGGCGGTCTGCGACGTTTACACCGTGCGCAGAAAGCGCGCCCAGGGCGTTGCCAAACTGGAGGACAAGAGCGTCTACAACGACTACCGTGAACTGCTCGGACGGTCCGACGTGGACGCCGTCTTCATCGCCACGCCGGACCACTGGCACGCCCAAATGGCCATCGACGCCATGGCCGCCGGCAAGGACGTTTATCTCCAGAAACCGATGACCCTGACCGTCGACGAGGCGCGCCAGACCGCCGAGGCGGCGCGGCGCCACAAGCGCGTGCTCCAGGTGGGCAGCCAGCACCTCTCCGACCCGCGCCACCACATGGCGCGCAAGCTGATCGAACAGGGAGAGATCGGCGAACTGCTTTGGGCGCAGGGCACCTACAGCCGCAACAGCGAGTTCGGCGAGTGGAACTACCACGTCGACGAGCAGGGTACGCCGGAGAACATCGACTGGCCGCGCTGGCTGGGCAAGGCGCCCAAGCGGCCGTTCAGCGCGGAGCGCTACTTCCGCTGGCGCAAGTACTGGGACTACTCGGGCGGCATCGCCACCGACCTTTTCTATCACAAGCTGGGGCCGCTGCTGTACGCGATGGGACCGCAGTTCCCCACGCGCGTCACCGGTTCCGGCGGCATCTACGTGCAGAAGGACCGCGAAGTGCCGGACACCTACGCCACCGTCATCGAGTACCCGTCTTTCTACGTGAACATGTCATCGTCGATGGCCAACGCGGCGCCGGGCAAGTACTTCCCCGAAGTGATCTACGGCCACAAGGCGAGCATCGCGTTCGAGGGCAAGGGTGTCCGCGTCGTGCCGGAAGCCATCGGGCGCGGCCAGAGGCGCGGCGAGGCAGCCGAAGCGAAGTTTTACGAAACCGAGGACAGGGGCAACCTGAACCGCCTCCACACGGACAATTTCTTCGCCTGCGTGCGGGACCGTTCCAAACCCGTGCTGAACGCCGACCTGGGCTACCAGATCATGACGGCCATCAAGCTCGGCGTGGATTCCTACCGCGAAGGCAAGGTGAAGTTCTTCGACCCGAAGACGGAGCGCGAGACGGGCAAACCGCAGCCGCGTCCGGCGTTCGAGGGCGACGGCAAGAACAACCCGGAGTACCGGCAAAGATAATTTGGGCCACGGATGGACACGGACAAAGAGATCCGTGTCAAGGTTTGCCGAACTTGACCGTCGAGTCCGCGCCGAAGCGCCGGTAATTCATGTAACGAATGGTGAGCCGTATGCGCTGCGGACCGGTGCGGAAGGGTAGCGTATCGTCGCCGTAGGTGAAGATCGGGAACCAGTGCCGGCCGTCGATCTGTTTGCGCAGCGTGGTGAAGTGCGGGAAGAGGTTTTCCTTGCCGTTGCGGTACACCGGCGGCACGGCCTGTCCCTGTAGCCGTACGATCCCGTAATCCTGCTTGCCGATCCACAGCATGCCCTCGAACAGGCGCATGCCTTCCAGCATGCGCTTGGGGCGGACCTCCAGCACCCAGCAGTCTACATCGTCGATGTTCTCCTCGCCGCGGAACCTGGTGTCATAGTTCCACAGTTCGTCCTCGGTGAGGACGAAGGGCTGCACGTCGCGGATATCGCGGAAGTCCTCTTCGGTGAGCACCAGGCGCTTGAGGTTCGAGGCGGGAACGCCCACGAGCTGCTCGATGCGCTCGCGGGCGGGGGAGAAGATCACCTCGCGAACCTCGCGGTAGTCGCCCACGCGGACGCCGCGGTCATTCAATTCCTCCACCGTTACCGACTGCCGGTACATATACTGGTCGCGTGCGGCGCGGGTTTCGCTTTCCACACGCGCGGCGCGGCGCACCAGATCAGGCGGCGGACCGGCCGCCGCGGCAACGGATGCTAGAATGAGGCCGATGACGAAGACGCTCGGCGGCTTCCGGGCGGCTCTGCTTGCCGGGTGGCTCGCGCTGGGCGCGGCGGGCGTGGCGTATGCTCGCTTGAAAGACATTCCGGCGTGGCTGGCGGCTCCTCTGCTGGCCGCATTCCTTCTCGAATACTCATTCTATCTGGCGGCGGGTTTCGAAGCCGCGCGCGGGCGCCTGGCGCGCCCTTGGCTGCTGGCGGCGTCCATGCTGCTGCCCTACCTGGTGTACACGCTCGGCACGGGCCGGTTCGCATGGAACGCGGCGGCGCTGCTGGCCGCTCTGGCGGTGGCGCTCTCCTTCTGGCACGTGCTGCTGCCGCGCTCGCCGGGCGCCGACCTCGGTTACCTCGCGTTGCTCGCGGCGGCGCTGCTCACGCACTATTTCGATCGCATCTACCCGCCCGCGGGGCGGCTGGAGGTGGACATCCTCGGCCAGCTCGCCATGATCCACGTGAGCGCCATCGCCCTGCTCGAACAGCGGCGCGCCGGCGGCACGGGCTTCGGCTTCCTGCCCAGCCGCGCGGAATGGAAGAGCGGCGCGCTGCATTTCCTGTACTTCCTGCCGGTAGGGCTGCCTGTCGCACTGGCGTTGGGCGCCTTCCGGCTGGGTCCCGTGGCGCCCGCCTGGAAGATTGCCGGCACGTTCCTGGGCATCTTCTGGGTAGTGGCCCTGAGCGAGGAGTTCTTCTTCCGCGGCCTGCTTCAGCAGTGGCTGGAGCAGTGGACGGGCAGCGCACAGGCGGCGCTCGTCACCGCGTCCATCCTCTTCGGCGCGGTACACCTGGGCTTCCGCGAGTTTCCCAACTGGCGCTTCGCCCTCGTGGCGGCCATCGCCGGATGGTTCTACGGCCGCGCCTATTTGAAGACGCGCAGCATCCGCGCCAGCATGGTGGCGCACGCCCTGGTGGTCACCACCTGGCGCGCGCTGTTCGTGTGATTACAACGGCAGGATCTCTTCCCGTTCCGGATCGAACTTGATGCGCCGCTTCTGCACGTAGGCGATGTTGCCCAGGTGGGAGGCCTGTGCGGAGCGGTGCCCTATGTACACGTCGCCATTGGGGAGCTTCCGCGTGCGGCAGCAGTCCAGGAAATTCTCCACGTGTTCGATGGTCTGGTCGCGCTCGGCTTTGACCCGCACCGGCTGCGCGCCCTTGCCCGCGGGCGTGAACTCGAAATAGCCGCGGGTGATGAGCAGCCTGCCCTCGGTGCCGCACATCTCCACGCCCGCCCCGGTGATGCCGGGCGAGAGCGTGGCTTCGAACGTGGCGGTCCACTCGGCCGGGTACTCGAGCAGCACGTTGATGGTATCGGGCGCCGTGCGGCCGTCCTTGTAATGGTAGACGCCGCCGGAAGCCACCGCCGAAATCGGGTTGTCCTGCTCCATGAACATGTGGACCACGTCGATCCAGTGCGTGAACAGGTCGGTCACCTGGCCGCCG
>JBHGBM010000045.1:0-43622 GCA_041946965.1 Bryobacteraceae bacterium | reverse complement strand
GCCCGAACCGGACAATTCACGTGCTAATCGGACCGGACAAATCACATGCTAGCGACAGGTCGCCGGGTGGGGCTTGACGCCGGGGCTAGAGAAGGATATACATTTCCTGATATAGGAATAGCTCGGACTTTTCGGATCTATACGGTACGCTAACCAGCGTGCTCAGGGTTAGGCTGCTTAAACGGGGAGGTGCGCAATGCACAACTACAGGGCCCTAACGCTTAGTGCAGTGATCCTGCTGTTCGTGCTGCCCGCTATGCCACAGTCCGGCACCGGCGCCGTCAGCGGCTCGGTAACTGACCAGAGCGGAAGTTTCGTCCCGGGCGCTACCGCGACGCTGACGAACACGGCAACGCAGGTGACGCTCAAGACCACCACCAACGACGTCGGCTTTTACATGTTCCCGGGCATCACCCCGGGTTCCTACTCCCTGTCGGTCGAAGCGCCCGGCATGGAGAAGTTCGAAGGCACCCTGACGGTGCAGGTGCAACAGAGAGCGGTGGTCGACGTGACCCTGCGGGTGGGGCAAATCGCCGCGACGGTGACGGTTCGCGACGTAACGCCGCTAACTACGTTGGACAACGCGACGCTGGGCCACGTTCTCGAACGGGAACGCATTGAACAATTGCCCATTAACGGCCGGAACATCGGCACCCTGTTACAGACCGTTCCGGGCATGGAAGGCAACCGGGCATACGCCCAGAAGACCGGCACCCAGGACATGCTCTTGGACGGCGCTGCGATCGGCGACAGGCTCTGGGGCTATACCAGCCAAAGACGCCCGCCGGGGCTGGACACGGTGCAGGAGTTCAAGGTCGAGACCAACAACTCGTCCGCCAAAATGACCCGTCCGGTGACGGTCATCGTGGCCACCAAGGGCGGCACGAACGATCTCCACGGGGCGGCGTTCGAAACCGCGCGGAACAACGCCATCGGGGTGGCGCGTTCGCGGACGGACACCTGGACGAAGGCTCCCAAGTTGATCCGCAACGAATTCGGCGCGTCCGCCGGAGGTCCGGTCTGGCTTCCCGGAATCTACAACGGCAAGAACCGCACCTTCTGGTTCTTCTCCTACGAGGCCTACCGGTTGGCGGCCGAGTCGCGATGGAACGGCACGGTGCCGACGCAGGCGATGCGGAACGGCGATTTCCGGGGCCTGACGGACTCGCGCGGCAATTTATACAAGCTGTACGATCCCTGGACCACCAACACCACCACGTGGGAGCGGCAGCCGTTCGCCTACGGAGGACAGCTCAATGTCATCGACCCGGCGCGGATGAGCCCCCTGGCCAAACAACTGTTCGCCATCACGCCCCTGCCGACGCATCCCGATGTGAACCCTCTTCTGGACAGCAACTGGTGGGGAAAAGCGCCCAACACAAGCCGGCAATATACAATCACCACGCGAGTCGATCACCGTTTCACCGATAATGACCGCTTCTTCATGCGCTACACCAAAGGGGACGAGTACACGTTCTCCCAGGACTGGAACCTGCCGATGCTGGATATGGTGGCGGGCAGCGTAAGGCGGATCGCGCCCAACCAGAACGCGGCCCTTTCCTACGTGCGAACCTTCTCGGCGACTTTCTTCAACGAGCTTCTGTTGAGCGCCGCAAAAGACAAGCGCTACAAAGGCACGGGGGAGCCGGGGGTCAAGTACGCCGACCGGCTCGGACTGCCGAACCCCTTGGGCGCTCCCGGCTGGCCGGGGATATACGACACCGGCTTGGACGATTACTACTTCGAGACGGACAACACACAGGACTCGCCGTTCACTTACTTCATCCTTGACGACAACATGACGAAGATCAAGGGCCGGCACGAGTTGCAGTTCGGCTTCCACTGGCGGGGGGACCGGTTGAACATCCTCCCCGACCAGCAACAGCCGCAGGGGAACCACAGCTTCAACAGCCTCGCCACTTCCCTGTACGACCCGACCACGGCGCGAACGGCCCCGAGCCCAACGCCATTCACCGGACAGAACATGGGCAACATGTATCTCGGAGTGATGACCTACTCGAACCAGTTTGTCCGTGGCTACTGGTACTCGCGCGGAAGGGAGTACGCGGCCTATTTTCAGGACAATTACAAGGTTACTCCAAGACTCACGCTGAATTTAGGTTTGCGGTATGAGTTCTTCCCGGCGTACAAGGAAAAGAACAACTTCGTGATCGGTTTCGACTTCGACAAGCGCGCGATCGTTCTGGGGGACACCGTAGAGAACTTCTATAAGACCGGCGCGACCACGCCGGTGATCGTGCAGCGGTTCGAGAGCCTCGGGGCCAAGTTCATCTCTTATCGCGACGCGGGCCTGCCCCACAACCTCGTCCACAACGACTACAACGACTTCGGCCCCCGGCTGGGCGTGGCCTACCGCGTGGGAGGGGGTTTGCGGCCGCTGGTGGTGCGCGGAGGCTACCGCCTCTCCTATTTTCCGTTGCCTGTGAGAAGCTGGGGCGTCACCATGCGCTCCAACACGCCCTCGACCGCGCGCTTCTACAACAACCCCAATGCCGCCGAGCGCTCTCCCGATGGCATTCGGAACTACCTGATGCGCTCGGTTCCGACGATCGTGGCCGGGAAGAACAGCAGCGATGCGGTGTCGCTGAACGATCCCAAGAGCGTATTGAGCCTGAGCCGCGGTTCCGCCTCCGTGTTCTCCTTCGATCCCAACCAGCCTACTTCACTGGCCCACGACTGGAACGTTACGTTTGAGAAGGAAGTCATGCAGAACACCGTGGTCCGGGCCGGGTACGTAGGAAATGCGGGGAGAAACCTGGACCAGAACCGGGCCATCAACAACGCGATGCCGGACTATATCTGGTACGCAACCACGGGCCTGCAACTCCCGACCGGGGAATATTCCGCCGTGGCGCGCCGCGACTGGGACCAGACGGTCTACGGAAACTTGAACCGTTATCAGAAGACCGGCTACTCCAACTACCACGGCGTGCAGTTGGAGGCGGAGCGGCGATTCAACCGCGGATATGGTTTCCAGGTCTTCTACAACTTCGGGAATGCGTACACCGTAACGGCCATGTCTGAACAGGCCGGGGGTATCGCCGCAGTGAACCAGTTTTTGCCCGGGGCTGTGCCGCAGGATACGGACCAGCGGAACCGCTTCCTCAATTACGGGCGAGACAGCAGCATTCCGCAGCACCGCGTGCGGTGGAACTGGATCGCCGAGCTTCCATTCGGGAAGGGCAAGCTGCTCGGCCGGAACGCCGGCGGCTTCCTGGACCGGTTGATCGGCGGCTGGCAGATCGCCGGCATGGGCAACTGGAGTACCCGCTGGATCACGCTGCCGACCAACGTATTCCCGAACCTGGGAAGCGGCAAGATCGAGATCTACCAGAAGAAGTATCCGATCCAGGATTGCACGAGCGGGACTTGTTATCCCGCATATCTGTATTGGAACGGCTACCTGCCGGCCGACAAGATCAACAGCTACAATGCATCCACCGGAAAGCCAAACGGTTACATGGGAGTGCCCGACACTTACAAGCCGGCGGCACAGCCCCTGCTGCCGTGGCCGGCGAAGCCGTCCACCAGCGACCCGTTGTATCCGTACTATGGGAGCAATACCGTCTGGTTGACGCTGAAGAATGGCACCGTGCAGCGCATCACTTACAACGACAACCTGCCGGCGTGGCGGAACCAGTATATTCACGGTCCCGGAAGCTGGGGGCTGGACGCCTCGCTCTTCAAGCAGGTCGCCATCACGGAGCGCGTGCATATCCGCATCAACGCCGATTTCTTCAACGTGCTGAATCGCCCGGGCACGCCGAACGCGGGTGGGAACGGCGTTCTGAGTATGCGTTCCTCGGCGCTAAGTCCGAGGGAGGTGCAACTGACCGGCCGGGTGATCTGGTAGTCCCGGCCCGACTGTTAAACCGGTGCGGATTCTGCTGTGTTGCGTGATCGCTTCGTGCGGTCTCTCCGGGCAGGCGATATCGCCTCTTTACATCCGCGGCTACACGCTGATCCCCGAGCCCCAACGGCTGCAACTGAAAGACGCGGATTTCGCTATCGATGAAACCTGGAGCATCGCGCCGGGCGTCAACGCCGGCGCCGCCGTCGAAACGCTCGAGCGCGAACTGGCCCAACGGCATCAACTGAAACTGCCGGCCCGCGGACAGGGCAAGACGATCGAATTCTCCATGCGCCCGGGCTCGGTCGAGATCGGAAGAGCGACCGACCCGGACCGCGCGGCCGTGGCGGCGCAGGCCTACCGCCTGCGGCTGAGCCCCTCCGGCATCCGCATCGCGGCGAATGCACCCGCGGGCCTCTTCTACGGTGCGGAAACGCTGGTCCAACTGCTCAAACCGGAACGCGGCCGCCTCTGGCTGCCCGAGGGCGAGATTGTGGACTGGCCGGACGTGAGCTATCGCGAACTGTTCTGGGATCAACAGCAGCACCTCGATCGTTTCGAGGTCCTGAAGCAGGCCGTGCGGCGCGCGGCCTTTTTTAAGGCCAACGCCCTGGCTCTGCGGCTGAACGAACATTTCGAGTATGCCAGCGCACCCGCGCTGGTGCACCCCAACGCGCTTTCGCCGGCTCAGCTTCAGGAACTCACCGACTACGGCCTGCGGCACCATGTGCAGGTTGTGCCGTACCTGGATGGTCCCGCACACGCCAACTTCATCCTCAACCACGACGAGTACAAGCACCTGCGCGCGTTTCCGGAAGTGGCCTTCGAGATGTGCGCCACCAATCCCGAAACTTACAGGCTGCTGCACGGGATGATGCAGAACCTCATCGACGCCAACAGAGGTGTGAACTACTTCCACCTCTCGACGGACGAGGCGTGGTTCGCCGGCAAGGCCGACAATGCACAGTGCCGCGAGGCGCAGCGCGCCAAAGAACTGGGCGGCCCGAGCAAGGTCCTTGCCGAATTCATTCAGAAGACGGCAGGGTATCTGCAAAGCCGGGGACGCAAGGTGATCTTCTGGGGCGAGCCTCCCTTGCAGGCCGAAGATGTCCCGATGCTGCCGGCGGGATTGATCAACGGGGAAATCTACGGCACGGTGTACAACGAAGAGTTCCGGAAGCGCGGCATACGGCAGATGATCTACACCAATTCACTGCCGAACGATCCGCTGTTCCCCGCGTACTACGTGCTCGCGCCGGAGAGCCAGGTCCACCCTCGCGCCGCTGTGGAGCGCGCTGCGCGGGTTTTCGACGAGATCTCCTTTACGGCGGCCCGAAAGCAAACCGAAATCGTGGGCGCAGAGGTGTATGCCTGGGGTGACACGGGGCCGCACCCCGAAACATATTGGCTCGGGTACGCGCTGGGAGCGGCGGCGGCGTGGCGCCCAGGGTCGTCCGACCCGCGTGAACTGACGCACCGGTTCTACCGGCTCTACTATGGCCGGGGAGCCAGCGCGATGGATCGCCTGTACCAGTTGATGAGTACGCAGGCCCAGTTCTACGGCAGCAGTTGGGAGAGCGTGCCCTCGGAGAGGAGTCCGCTCGTATTTGGCTATTCGTACGGAATCGGTCCTTTTACCCCGCGCATTTCGACTTTGCCGCTGCCTCCCTCCCCCGCCGGGGATTATCTGCGGCTCAGCCGCAACTGGAGTCAGGAGAACGCGCGCCGTCTGGAGATGGCTGCGAAGTTCCTGGGCGAGAACGACGAACTGCTGGACCTGCTTTACAGGAACATCGGCTCGGTGGAGTTCAACCGCTACAACCTGGAAGTCTACCTTTCGCTGGCCGGAGTTTGCCGCCAGAACCTGCTGCTGTTCAAGCGGCTGGATGAGATCGCGAAGAGCCTGGAAACCGCGCAGGAACACGCCGGCAGGTTGCGGTATCGCGAGGCCGTCGCCGCACTCGATGCGGCGCTCGCGGTGGCGGACCGAATCCGGGACGAGCGCAACGAGGCGCTGCAAAGGCTCACGGCGACGTACTACAAGACATGGATGCCCAGGGTGCGGGAGGGCAACGGGCGGCGCGTGGCGCGCAATCCCCAGAACTTCGTGGACATGGGACCTACCGAAGGCGCGCGCCGCCGGCAGGAGGGGATGTCGTACGTGATGGAACGGCAGTTCGCACTGCCTTTCGGCGATTGGGTGAACGAGCTCAGAGCGGCGCGGAATCGCTACGCGGCGGCGCACAATCTGCCTCCCCGGCAAGGCGGCTTCGATTGGCAGGACACCGTCACGGTCCGGAGTTCCGCGACGGATCGGGAGTTGTAGCTCGTTTCGAGGGCTCTACCACTCCCGGCAGCGGTCATCGGGGACCGCAGTCACACGCACCCACTCAACCCCGGCCACTTCCTTGCCCTGCACCTCGTACTTGGCCGGGCGGCGCTCGAAGCAGGGGCCGAATGCCTCCGAGACCGGCACAATCGTCTCGCCGCGCACGATCACCGCCTCGAACTCCGAACGTGCCGCGGGGCCTATCTCCTTCACCAGGGCTTGGATCAGGTCTTCCTTGGTGAGGGGTTCGCCCTTCCGCCGGCGATCGAAGAGCGGCAACATCACGTCGTCCAACTTGCGCCGGCCGCCGGATGCCGCGCGGATTTTCGCATCGACATCGGAGAAGTACAGGCTGCCCCGCATGTAGGGGACATTCTGCGCCGATCCGGCGCCGATACCGGTGCTGAAGCCGAGACGGTCGAGCGATTCGGCGGATTCGTTCCGGTACGGGTTGGTAAAGTACCCCCGGGCGCTGGCGTTGATGTCCTTTTCATAGTCGTCCACGCCGGCGAGACCGGCGCGCAACATCAGCAGGCGCGTGTAGTACACGTTGAGCCCTTCGGCGAACCACGTCACGCCTCCCTGGGTCCGGCCGGTAAGGCCGCCCACCCACATGTGTCCCATCTCGTGAGCCAGCGTGTTCCTGGGCGCGGCGGCCGACGGGTCGGCGGCACCCGCCGGGACCGCCACCATAAAAGAATTCTGGAGGGCGGTGCCCCCCATGACACGCTGCGCGCCCGGCAGCGCCCGCACGAACACGCGATATACCGGTGTCGTGGAGTCCCGGTAGAACTTTCTGAGATACTCGTAAGCCTGATGCGCCCAGGCCATTTCCTTCCGCGGTTCGAAATTGGGCTGTCCCAGCCAATATGCGCGGAAGCCGGAAGGCGCCCCGGGCGGCACGTAAGAACCCAGCGGACCCGCCATGTAGTAAGCCTGCGCGAGCTGCGCCGGGGGTTTCTGCAATTCGATCTCGCCCTCGCCGTAGGTGCTGGCGGCAATCGATCCCGGCGCCAGGTCCGAGAGGTCCCATCGAACGCGCGAGATCGCGGGCCCCACGTTCTCGGGCAGCACGAACAACGCCATCCCGCCGGCGCTGATGCCGCCGCCATGCGCGTAGTAATCGAACTGCGGTCCCGGGATCGGCGCGCCGGTGTTCGGGCCCATGCGATACGTCACCACCACCGGAGGCGACACGGGCCGCGTCGCCCGCCAGTGGCGGTAATACGGGAAGCCGCCCTTGTTCACAGGATCGTCTTCGACCACAAGCGGCACGGCGCCCGACGAGTCTTTGACCTCCAGGTTCTTGACGTGGTCCGCCATTCCGCCGCGGCTGGCGTACACGATCGGAGAGCAAAGGCTGAAGGGCTTGTCGCCGGGTTGCGGCGCGCCGGTCATCTCCATGCGCACGGCCACGGCCTTTACCTCCGGGCCGGCTTCCCGTTCGGGTCGAAGCGTCCACTCGAGTTTGATGCCCGAGGCGGGCTGTGCGCTTGAGCCGGCCGCCCCGCCCTTTACGAACTGCCGCACGGCTTGAGTGAATCTCGCCAGGTTCTCGTCGCCCTCGAAGACCGAGTGGCCTGTCTCGAACAGCGCCGCGGTCAGGCGTTCGGGCGGGATCCCGGCCTGGTCGAGGGTATACTTGCCGGCGGCGAGCGGGGTGGTGATATCGTAGTAGCCCGCGGCCCAGAAAAGCCGCAACTTGGGCTGTTCCCGCATGACCGCGGCAATCCGCCCGGCGGTATCGCTGAACGCATTCTCGACGTCGTACTTCCATTTGGCGTTGATGTCGAGGTTCAACGACCGGTAGTTCTCCGTGGCTGGAAATTTCAATTCCCGGGTGAAATACGTCTGGAGCAGGCTTGGCGCGGCCGCCTTATCCGGCGCGGCGGGCGCCGGCATACTCATCGAAGGGTCATCGGCGGGCGGCTTGCGATTGGCATAGGCAGCCAGTTCGCCGGTGGCGCGGCTGTCGAGCTGTCCGGTGCGCAGGCCGCGGCCCTTCAGCAGGTTCAACATGAAATCCGGCTTGCCGATGCGAAGTTTCTTTCCGGCGATGAATTCCTCGGAAAGACCGATGCGTTTGGCCATCTCCTGCGCGATGCGCGTTTTCTCCGCCGCCGGCAGCGCATCGCCCTGAATGAGCGCGCCTATGTACTCCGTGCGGGCGAACTTCGCGGCTTCGTCAAAGATCTCGGACGCCGAACGGCCGCCGGCATCGACTTTGCCGTGGAAGGCCGCGGCGACGGCGAAGGTCGGGAAAGTGGTCACAAACGGCATCTCCGAACCAGCCAGGCGCGCGGCAAGCGAAAGCAACAGGACGCCGTCAAAACTCAGCCCCTTGTTCTTGTGGCCGGTCTCGAGAATCTGGCCTGCCCGGATGGTTCCGTAACTCTCCCCGCACAGGAAGCGGGGCGACGATTCGCGCCGGTTGCCCGCCAGCCAGCTTTGAATGAATTTGGATACGGACGCGCCGTCCCCGGTGATACTCCAGAACGGCTGCCCATCGACTCCGGGCAACGGGCGGGAGAAGCCCGTGCCGATCGGGTCAATGAAAACCAGGTCCATGGAATCGAGCGGGCTGAACGGATTGTCAACGATCTCGTTGCGCACTCTGCGGCGCGGGCCGAATGCGCTCATGTGCAACGGAGAGGATGATGCGCCCGGCCCGCCGTTGAAGACGAACATCACCGGGCGCCGGGTCTGGTCCGGCACGCCGTCGCGCACGTAGGCCGTGTTGATCATGACCGCGGCGGGAGCGCCGTCGGGCCCCGGGATGAACGTCTCGGCAACCGTCGCCGTGTACTTGACGGTCTCCCCGTTGAACGTCCCGGTGTGCTTGGTGACCGCCGCGACCGGCGCCCGGGGAGTTTGCGGGGAGGCCTGCGTCGCCGCCATGCAGGCAAGGGCTATCAACGCTGTGCGAGTCTTCATCTCAATGAACCTCCGGCCATACCGGGCCTTACCGCGCCTTGATTCCGTGGGCGAATATGGCGTTGAACAACAAGCGATACTCACCGACGTTCTGGTGGCGGAACATCGGATTGGTCACGAACATGACGAGCTGTCCCTGCCCCATTGGAGCGCGGATGATGGCGGGGCGGCCGGCGGTTTCTTCTATGCCGATGCACTCGCCGCTCAGCAAGGCGTCCGGCGTGCCTTTAAAGCGCAGCAGAACTTCGGCCTGCGCCGTGGGCGCCACCTTGTAGAGCGTGGAGGAAGCCCACCGCACCGGCATCGCCGCCGCGCTGTATCCGTAAAACAGCGGACTCGCGGGCGCCTCTATCTGCGCCTGGACAATCGGGCCGATCGCGCGGAACTTCGCCGACGGCCTGGCGGTCTCGATGCCGCTGGTCCACTTGTACGCCACCGGCAGTTCGCTGGCGGCGCCGAGCGTGATCAGCGTGCCGCCCTGTTCAACGAACGAGCGCAGTTCGCCCACGCCCTCTTCTCCCATGCCGCCGCGGATATCCGGCGAAGAGCCGTACATGCCCAGGAACCGGAATTGGGGCGTCTGGTTGTAAGGCAGCGGTTTGCCGGCCGCGGGAATGTCCTCGACGATGCTCTTGGCGCCGCGGCCACCCTGGCTCGGGATCACGATAACGTCATACTTCGAACTCAGCCCCCCCTGCCGCACCTGCTCCTTGTAGATCAGGTCGTAGACAGCCTCCGACTGGTCCAGCCCGTACCGCACCCACCCGACGTCCTGCGTCGATCCCCACGTCGAGTAGACCGCGAGCCGCGGCAGCGGGGCATCGTGCAGCACTTCCGGGCGCTGCCTCAGGGCGACCGCGGTGAGTCCCATGGCCTCCACCCAACCCTTGAGCTGCGCCTGCGCCTCTCCCGGCACGACCAGGGAGCCGGAAGGGATCGCGGTTTCGCCCGCGGTGAAGGCCCGGCCGACGACCTGCACCGGCGCCCTTCCCAACCGGTATCTCAGCGTTGCCAGGTTGACCGACCCGTGGTCCACGACCGCATAAAAGGGAGCGCCCGCCGCGGGCATCCTGCCCTTGGGTGCGTACCGTCCAACGGGCCGCACGGAGAGACCGAGCACCGAGCGGCCGGCGACCGGAACCACGCGGCAATGAGCCATCAGCCCGAGGGTCCAGGCCGTATCGTCGAGTTTCTTCGAGTCGCCCTCGTAAACTTGCGGCTCGAGCAGGATGCGGGCCAGCCGCCCGAACGGCTGATCGAGTTTCACAAGCAGCGATCCGGCGGGGAATCTGCCTTCCTTCAGCGTCACGTCCGCGGTGGTCTCACCAACCTCGATGCCCTGCCGGCGCAGGCAATTCACCACGAAAGCCACGCGGGTCAGGTCCGGCTGATCGCCCGGGAGCAGGAAAGCGTGAGGCGCCTTGGCGGCTCCCTCCGCAATCGAGTTCCGGTTCTTGCGGTAGAAATTCTCGATCACCGTCCGGGGGTGAGCCGCGGTGAGGCCCAGCGCGCTCAACACGCCGGTCTGCATGTAGTTGATGTTGTTCCTTGCCGACCAGAGCACTTCGCGATAGGCCGGCAGCGGGCGGCGCCAATCCCGTGCGGTGTAATCGGGCGCGAGGAACCACGGGGTGGGAGCGCCGCCGGGGCCGGACTTGGGCGGCGTGATGTCGCGCTGCACGGTATCGGGTCCGCTGTTGCCGAACGTCTCGTACATCTGCATCACGGCGTTGTGATAGGCCGCAATGGAGGTAAAGTAGCCCGGCCACCAGATATCCCAGGTTCCGTGGTCCCACACGCCGGGCATGCCGTAGCCCACCATCTGCATCTTCTGGTAGTTGGAAAACCAGTACATCTCGGTGAACAGGATGGGATCGAGACCGGGGTCCCTCACCGAATAGCCCGAATAGATGTAAAGGTACGGCAACGACTCGTGCAGGTCGTGCATCACCGTAGGCCGCCAGCGCAGGTGGAAATCCAGATGCGCGGCGCCGGAGAACCCGGTGAAGTTTATGTCCCGGTTGTTGTCATGATAGACGTACTTCCCCCAATAGGGTGGGCCGGGGATTCGCTGGGCCGCACCGCCGGCATCCGCTTTGTGCCGGTAATACCAGTCCACGACACGGTCGCGGCCGTCGGGATCGGCGACCAGGGTAAGCGCGACGATGACGTTCTCGCGGATGCCGCGGATCAAATCGCTTTCCTCGGCCGCCAGCCGGTAGGCCAATTCGGTGAGCATCTCGGGGGGACCGGTCTCGGCGGCATGAAGACCGCCCACAACGTGGTAGATGGGTTTCGCCTTGGGGATGAGGGCCGCGGCTTCGGCCTCCGGGGTCCGGCGGGGATCGCCCAGGCGAACCAGCAGGGCGCGAAACTGCTCCAGGTTGCGGATGTTCTCTTCCGAGGAAATGAAGGCCACAAGGATCTCCTTGCCCTCCTCCGTCCGTCCGATGGTTTGCAGCTTCACGCGCGGCGATTTGGCCTCGAGCTTGCGAAGGTACCCGTAAATCTGCGCGGTGTAGTGCAGTACCTTCGGCTTCCCGATATGCGCGCCCAGCGCTTCACCCGGCGAGGGCGCAGCGCCTGATTTCGGCAGGTGATCGACCAGCGGGTTCAGAAACTCCGGCCTGGTGGTCCACTCTTTGACGGAACGGGCGAAATCCTCGTCCATGGCTTGCGGAGGCGCGGCAGCGCGGGCGGCGCACGCCGCCAGCACAAACGCGGCCACGGCCGGGCAACACGATCGATATCGGAACATGCTCACTCCCCTTTGATGAATGCCCGCACGTCTTCGGTCAGCGCCTTCAGCGCCGCTTCGTTGGTGTAGGCCATGTGGCCGCCTTCATACACCCGCGAGATTACGCGTTCCGGCGGGAAGCCGCCGCGCGCAAGGAAGTATCGTGCGGCGCCGGTTGTGGTGGTCGTATCGTAAACCCCCGTGCCGACCATCAGGCGAAAGCGGGGCTTGGCCTTCATCGCGCGCGTGACGGAGGAACTCCAGTCGTAATCGGAAAACGGCGAGGATGGGGCTCCATAGTTCCAGTCCCGCGCGCCCGGATCGCGCGTCCGGTATTCCTGCTGGAGCTTCACACCCAGGGTTTCGGTGAGGTGCTTGCCGATCAGCGCGGTGAACGCGGGGTACATCTTCATCGACGGATCGGCCGGCGGGCCGCCGGACGCGCCGGCCGGCCCGGTATAGCGCGCGTCGTACTGGCCGACGATCAGGCCCTTGTCCCGGAGTATCTCCCGGCGAAACCGTTCCTTGGAAATCACCAGGCCGTTTTCGAGATAGTAGCCCGCGCTCAAGCCGGTCAACCCAGCCAGGCGCGCGGCAATTCGCTCCCGCCCGGCCTGCGGCAGGTCGCTGCCGCGAGCCAGCGCGTTCAAGTATTCGCCGATGGCGAACCCGTACGACTCTTCGAGCCATGCATCCAACGGCTTTCCACCCCGGTCGATGCGCTGGTGGTACCAGGCAATGGCGGTGAGTGTAGGCAGGTTGACGGCGTAGCCGACGATATTGCCCGCGCGCTGCACGGTCTCGACAATGTTCACCGCCTGCCCCAGCAGCACGACGCCGTCGAGCGCCGTTTCCGGGCCCGATTTCGCCAACTCGTCCGCCACCAGGACCGCGCGGATGGTGCCGTAGCTCTCGCCCAGCATGAACTTCGGTGAAGCCTCGCGCCCGTTGGCCTTGGCCCAGTTGCGGACGAACTGGGCGACGAATTTGGCGTCGCCGGGAGCGGAGTAGAACGGCGCGCGGTCGGTGCCCGGCAGCAGCCGGCTATACCCGGTCTCCGGAGGATCGATGAACACGAGGTCGGCGCAGTCGAGGACCGTGTAAGAATTCTCGATCAAACGATACGGCGGCGCGACGGGTGCGGCGATATCGGCGGGCAGATCCACCCGCCGCGGGCCGAACGCCCCAAGGTGCAAGAGCACGGACGCCGAACCCGGGCCGCCATTGTACAGGAACAGCACCGGCCGGCGGTCTTTTCCGCTATCGCCCTCGCGGACATAGGATATCGAAAAGAAACTGGCGGCCGGTTTCCCTTTCTCGTCCGTCACGACGGTCTCGCCGACCGTTGCGGTGTAATCCACGCGCCGGCCGTTGAACACCCCCGAGTGCCGGGTTACGAAGGGAGTTTGCGCGGCCAGAGTGGCGCCCAAGAGGACAACGGCAATCGTGCCGGTGCAAGCGAGCCGGCGCTGTAATCCGTGTTCGTCGGTGTGCATCTGTGGTTATTCCTTAGATGGACAGACTGGTTCCTATGCCGCGCTCGACGGCCGCCTGGTAGGCGACCTGCGCCGCCAGAATGTCTTCCACCGCGAGGCCGAGCGACTTGAAAACGGTGATTTCATCCCGGCTGGTGCGGCCAGTTACTTCGCCGAGCAACACCTGACCCAACTCCCCGGCGATATGGCCGGCCTCGAAGTGGCCTTCCGCGATGGCCATCACGATGTCTCCGGACTCCACCACCGCGGCGGCGCGTGAATCCACAAACAGCCGGCTGCGGGCGATGAGGGCCGGATCCATCTCGCGCAGATTCGGGCGGCACGCCCCGATCGCCGTCACGTGAGTCCCGGGCCGCACCCAAGCGCTCTGGATGACCGGAACCGGCGACGATGTCGCCAGCACGACCACGCCGGAGTCCGCCACCGCCGCTTCCGCGGTTTCCGCCGCGGCGACGGGCAACTGCGCGCTCGAAAGATCGGCTGCCAGGCGTTCGACTTGCGCCGTTTCCGGCCCCCACACGCTCACCTTCTCGAATCGCCCTTCAGCCGCCAGCAAAGAGATGTGGCTCCGCGCCTGAACGCCGGAGCCGAGCACGCATAAACGGCGTGCATCAGGACAGGCCAGCGCGCGGATCGAGAGCGCGGAAACCGCCGCGGTCCGCACCTCGGTGATGTACCGCCCGTCCATGAGCGCCAGCAGCGCGCCGGTCACCGCGTCGAACAGGGCGACCATGGCCAGGTGCGTGGGCACGCCCCGCCGGGCGTTGTCGGGCACGAAGGTCACCAGCTTGGCGCCCAGCGCCTGCTGCTGAGGCACGAATCCGGGCATGGACGCCAGCACGCCGGCAGTGCCCGTAATCGGCACCACCGTGCGCACGGGCTGCACCGCCTGTCCGGAAGAGAACGCCTTGAGGGCGGCTTCCATGGCAGGGATCAGACAGGAGCCCGAAAGCGCCTGGCGCACATCCGCCTCGCTCAGCCAGAGAACACCGGAATCAGCACTCACGAGATTGCCTCCAGAAACCGTTCGATATCCGCCATGTCGTTGAACACCGACGGCGACAGGCGGATGAAATGTCTGCCCAGTCTGACGTTGACATTCGCTTTCTTCAGGCGGGCGGCGTAGGGAACCGCGTCTTTCACGGCAAATGAAATCAGGGCCGACCTGCTATCGGGCGGCGTCATGGGTTCGAATCCGAGCCGCGGCATCTCTTTGTGCAGCCGTTGGAGCATCGGCTGCCGGTATGCCTCGATGTTCGCGACGCCCAACCTGCGGATATACGGCAGCGACTTCGAGAGCGCCGCCTGGACGCCGATGGCATACGTGCCCACCTCGAAGTGACCCGTGGCGTTCGCGTTCAGTTCGTAGGCCAGAGGGTCCTTTCCCGGCGGATCGTAGGGAAGAAAATGCGTGCTCATGCGCGCGGCCTGGAAGTAACCGTATTGGGACCTGCGAACGATGCGGCCGAGCAGGTCCTCCCGCGCGTAGAGAAATCCGAGGCCGAAATCGCCCATCAGCCACTTGAAACTGCTGCACGCGCAGAAGTCCAGGCCCGTGGCTTTCACGTCGATGGGAGTGCATCCAGCCGATTGGGCGACATCGGCATACACCAGCGCGCCGTTGGCGTGCGCCAGATCGCACACTGCTTTGAGGTCGTGCTGGAAACCGGTCAGCATGGCGACGTGCGACAGCTCGATGAGCCTGGTCTTCCGGTCCACCACCCGCTCCAGGTCTTTCAGTTCGATACGTCCGTCGCGCGGCATCACGATGCGCAAGTCGAGGCCCTGCTTCTGCAATTCCTTGAGGTGGATCAGGGCGCCCTCGAAATGCAGGGCGTCGGTGACCACGTTTCCCCCGCCCTTCGCCAGCCCGAGGCCGTTGACCACCAGGTTCTCGCCCATCGACGTGCTCGAAACCAGCGCGACCTCCGGCGGTTTGGCATTGATCAGCGCGGCGAACTCGGCCTTGACGTCGATGCGCTCGTAAGCCGGCCCGTCGGGCTGCGAGCGGGAAAGCACATAGCGCCGGACGTTCTCGGCGGAGGCGGCCGGCAGCGGGTGGGTGTAGGCGCAATTGATGTAAGTTTGTCCTTCGCGCAGCGCAAAATCGGCCTTGCGCGGCAGCGCTTCCACGACGCTTTGCGCACCCGCGGCCGGCGCCAGCGCCGCGGCGCCTCCAGCCAGCAGATGACGACGCTTGATTTTCATGGAGGTACTCTCCGTGCTTATAACACTCCCAGCCAGCGCCAGTAGGCGGCGGCAAGCAGCAGGGCGGCCAGCGTCGCCACGAAGAAGACCGCGGCGAAGCGCAGCCGGTCGGCGGTCGAATAGGCCTTGCCCGCCGTAATCCCGTCGGTCATCACCATCCAGATGTTCTGGTAGCTGAACCAGAACACGTGAACCGGCAGCAGAATCGCTCCGGCCAGGGCCAGCGGCGCCCGGGAGAGCGGCGTCGCCGCTCCCAGCAGGGCGAGAAAGAACGCCGCGATGGTGATGAAGCCCCCCGGCTCAATCAGACGTATCACCGCGATCGCCGCGCCCAACGCAATCACGAAGGCAAATGCGTTGTGCGTGAAAGGTTCGAGCGCCGGAACCACCAGGGCCGCCAGCGACTTGTTGATTCCGTACGCCGTGATGGCCTGCGTGAGGCCGAGCATGCCGCCGACGAAGATCGCCAGCGGCCAGGGAATGCCGCTGCCGATATCCGCCGGCTTCAGGACTCCCAGGGCGAACAGGGCGACGAACGCCAGCATTCCTATAGCTTCGGCTGGCAGGCGATGCCACGGCTGCGACGCCCACGCCAGCACTGACACCGAGACGACACCGGCCGTGGCCAGTTCCGCGGACTTCGGCGGCCCCAGCCCGGCCATCTCCGCGCGCAGCAGCTCCCGGTGCGGAAGCACGGTAGAGCGCGGCGAAAGCGCCAGGCGGTTGCCCGCCACCACCAGTGCGCACCATGCCAGCGTGGGCAGGGCCATGATGCGCGCGTACTCGAGCCACGAGAGAGCGATGCCCGACGAAGCGAAAAGCCCCGCAATGTAAGGTCCCCAGAGCGCGCCCGTCAACAGGGCGGTCCCCGGGAGGACGGCCATTTCAAATGCCGTGAATACGATCAGGGCGGCGCCGCGGCCCGGCCGTTCGAGAGGCAGCGCCTGAACCAGGGCCCAGGCGATGGGAACCATGATCGCCGTGCGCACCGTCATCGAGGGGATGCCGATCATGAGCACGAAGCCGATGGCGCAAAAAGCCGACAGAATCCCGCCATAGGTGGGCCGGAACAGGAGCAGAATCCGGTAAGCCAAACGCCGCGCGAGACCGCTTCGTTCCATCGCCGTTCCCAGGTACAGGACCGAAACCAGGATCCACCATGCCGGGGAACCGAAACCGCTCAGCGCTGTGGAGGCGGGCACTCCGGCGCACAGCAACAGGCCCAGCACCAGCAGCGCGGTCACGCCGGTGTTCAAAACCTCGGCGGCCCAGAAAACCGCGCCGAGAGCCAGGACCGACGCGGTGGCCCTGCCGGTTTGCGCCAGTCCGTCGAAAGCGGGCAGCCACCAGATCAGCCCGGCAACGGCGGCGCCGGCAACGGCTCCGGCCAGCCGCCGCATCGGGATGCCGCTGCCAGGGCTGCGGGGTGCAGTGCGGATCGTGGCCGGCCTCCGTCAGAAGCGATAGTGAATGCCGAGTTGCATCGTTCGCGGTTGCGTCACGCTGGTCCATTGCCCGAACAGGTTGTTCGAAATGCTGGCCACAGGCTGACGGTACTGTTCGATGTTGAAGGCATTAAACGCTTCCAGAATCAACGTCACGCTGTGGCCCTCCCGGATGTTGATCTGCTTCCGCAACGAGATGTCGGTATTCCAGAAGTTCGGGTTCCTGGCGAATGCCGTGATCGGCGCCAGGTTGAAAAGGGAACGAAGCCGGTTGGCCTCGGCGGTGCTGAGTTGGCGCACGCTGTTGCGCGAGTATTGGAATCCCTGGCAGGCAATGTTGACGCAGATGGCCTGGTTCACCCAATCGTTCGTCACGCCGTCGCCGTTCAGGTCGTACGCGCCGGTGGTTACGTCGAGAGGCATCGCGGTGCGGGCCTCCAGGATCGCGGCAAACTGAAAGCCGAGGGGCAGCTCCGTTTCCACGTGAGATACCAGGTTGTGGCGGATGTCGTAGTTGGAGGGACCCCAGTTCAGCCAGGGGGCGGTGGGAACCTGAATGGTCGTGATCTTGGTGAATGAGTTGTCCTTGGACCACGCCAATGTGTATGCGATGCCGCCCGAAATCCGGCGGCTCATGCGGCGCTTCAGCTCGGCGCGGAAGGCTTCGTAGCGGTTGCCGCCGCCGTTGAAGTACCGGTTGACGCCGCCCACGTTCGGGTTCAGCCGGACGTAGCCGGTGCCGTCCAGCTTGCCGCTGCCCGTCCTGCCGGTATTCATGTTCATCGACATCTGCTGGCTGAAGCCCCGGTTGACGACCACCGACACATCCAGGCCCATGTTGGGCGTGATCTCGCGCCGGTAGCCGAGCGCGGAGTTCCACGCCCAGGGCGCACGGAAGCTCGGGTCGAGAAAGCCGATGTTGGGAGCCGCCAGCGTGCCAAAGGAGGTGACCGGCTGCGGGAACGGCGGCGAACTGATCTGGTAGATGGCGCGGTACGGCGGCGTGAACAGCGCCGAGACGAAGTTGTTGATGATCACCTGGTCATAGAAGATCCCGGTCCCGCCATAGATGGTCTGCGAAGGAGTCGGCGCCCAGGCAAAGCCGAAGCGCGGCGCGAAGTTGTTCTTGTCCCGGCTGATGGCGGGATCCTCGGCTCCGTTCATGGGAAGCACGCCGTAATAGTTGTAAGACCCCGGATTCGCCAGCAGCGCCGGAATCTTCGAGATCTGGTAGTCGTAGCGCACGCCGAAGCTCAGCGTCAGCTTCGGCAGCACGCGCCAGTCGTCCTGGACGAACCATCCGAACAAGCTGTTGTGCAGCGGAATGGCCGGGTCGCCGACCTGTTGCACGAGCGCCGCGGGAATGCCGTTGACCAGCGACGGTATTACGGGTGACGGAGCCGGGTTGGTCAGGTACGGGAATACATACATGCCCTGGAACAGATTCGCCACCACCGCGGTAAAGGGCGACAGTTTCATCTCGCCGCCCGCCTTCACTTCGTGCTTTCCGCGCACCCAGATGAAGTGGTCCTTCACCTGAAGCCGGTTCCCCACCATGGATTGCGGGTAGTTCGTGCTGCCGCCCAACGCCATGTTCGCCGAGGTGACGTTCAGGATCGGCATGGGATAGTCGTTCAAGTATCCGTTCAGGTCGCGCGTGTAGAGAACGTAGAACTCGTTCACCCGTGCGGACGACATAACCCACTTGTGGTTGATGTTGATGTCGTTGGAACGATTCCAGGCCGTGGTGCCGGTGAGATCGAACAGCGTCCCCGTCTTGTTGGTGGTCTGCTTGGACTGATAGAACTGGTAGCGGGTCGAAATCGAATGCCCGCGTCCCAGGTCCAGGTCGAGGCGGCCGCTCGGCTGGTGCGAGGTGAGCGGCTGCGCGGTGATAAACAGGCGCCGGCCTCCGGTGAACTGGTTGGGGTCGACGTTGTACATCCTGAAGAACGACAGCGTCTTCTCCGAAAACGCCGGGACGGTGTCGGGAAGGGCCCAGGTCGCCTGCGTGTTCTGGTCCTGATATAACCGCTGGTACGCCAGGAAAAAGAACAGTCTGTTCTTCTTGATGGGTCCTCCGAAGGTGCCCCCGTTGTACATCCGCTTGAAGGGCGCTTTCGGCTGGCTGGTATTCTCAAACGGGCTGTAGGCGCGGAAATTCTCGTCCCGGTAGAACATATAGGCGGAACCATGGAAACTGTTGGTTCCGGACTTGGAGATGGCGGTGACCACGGCTCCTGCGGCGTGTCCGTATTCCGCTTTAAAGCTGTGCGTCAGGACCTGGAACTCGGAGATCGCGTCGAGCTGCGGCGCAAGCCGTTGCTGGCCGCTGGAGTCGGCCGTGTTGTCGACTCCGTCGATCTGCCAGTTATTGGACTCGCCGCGCGCGCCCAACATGGAGACACCGTTGCTGGTGCTGAGGGCGCCCGAAATGATGCGTAGAAAATCGGTATAGTTCCGGGAAATGGTCGGCAGCATCTGGAGTTGGTTCCCGACGAGGTTGGCGCCGGTCGTGGGGCTCACCGTATCCACGATGGGAGCGTTTGCCTCGACCACGACCTGCGTCTGGACGCCGGCCACCGCGAGAGTGAAATCGATGACCGCTTCCTGTCCAACCGTGAGGATTATGCCTTTCCTCACCGTCGTCTGGAACCCGGAGGCTTCCGCGGACAGTTCGTAGGAGCCCGGCGGCAGCGCTCTCAGCCGGTAGGCGCCGGTGGCGCTGCTGACGTCGCTGCGGACGAATCCGGTCTGGGTATTGGTCGCTTTAACAGTGACTTGCGGCATGACCGCGCCCTGGCTGTCGGCAACCGTGCCCTGCACGGATGCAGTGTCCGCGCTCTGGGCCATAGCACTTCCGGCAAGTGTCAGAAAAAGGAAGAGAGCCAGCGCCACCGGGCGATTCAAAAATGGATACATTTCAACCTCCTTGGCATCAATTCGGACCTGGTGAGGTATAAGCATAACAAGCTCTCACACGTATTGCACGTGCAACTCGAATTGCCGCGGCGCGCGCTGGGTGCTTGCGAAAGTCCCGTGCTATGGTAGGCTGGAAGCCCAGCCTGGCGGCGCCGGCTCTTCCTGGAAGATGGCGAGAGGAAGCGATGAAAACTTGTTTGCGCTTTTGGATTTTGTGGTCAGCGGCCGTGGCGCTCACGGCCCAGCCGCAACCGGAAGAGGCGCTGGTCACAACCCGCCATCAGGTTGCCATCGGCGCCAGGATCCTGGCCTATACGGCCCGGGCCGGCCGGTTCCCGATTCGCCATAACGACACCGGCGAAGTGCGCGGGAACATGTTCTTCGTCTCCTACACGCTGGAGCGCCCGCCAGGTGCGGCGCCCCGCCCTCTCACCTTTCTCTGGAACGGCGGGCCGGGATCGAACGCCGGGCTGGTGCATCTGCTCGGCTTTGGACCGAAGCGCGTGGCGCCGGCGGCCGGCTCGCTGCCGCGCCTGTCGCCCTCCGGGACGGCGCTGGTGCAGAACAAGGACACTTGGCTCGTCTTCAGCGACCTGGTGTTTGTGGATCCCATAGGGACCGGATACAGCCGTCCGGTCAAGCCGGAATATGCCGCCGAGTTTTATCAAAGCCGCGGGGACGCGGAGTCGGTGGCGGAGTTCATCCGCGTGTACCGGACGCACTTCGACTCGTTCGACGCGCCTCTGTACATTCTGGGGGAGAGCTACGGCGTGACGCGGTGCGCACTGGTAGCGGAAGCGCTCGAACGCCGCCGCACCGGGCTGGTGGGCGTCATCATGCTTGCGGGCGGGTTTCCGCTGATCGAATCGGACCCGGTCTTGCGGACCGCTCTGGGCCTGCCCACCCTTACAGCCGCGGCCTATGCGAACCGGAAGCTCCCGGGGGACCTGCAAGGCGGAACCTTGCAGGATGCCTTGCGCGCGGCGGAAGCTTACGCGCAGGGCGAGTATGCAGCCGCACTGGCGGAGCGAGAGAAGCTCAGCGACGCCCGGCGCGACGCAGTAGCCGCGCAACTCTCGCGCTTCACCGGGCTGCCGCTGGGCCGCATCGACCGTGCCAGGCTGGCGGTGCCGATAGAGCAGCTCTCGCTGGAGTTGCTGGCGCCCGCCAACCTCATGGTGGGCCGCTATGACAGCCGTCTTACGGGTCCGCGCGACCCGGCGCCAATGTACGACCCGACTACCGACCCAAGCCTGAAAGACATCCTCGACGGCGTCTCCGTGATCCGCTATCTGCGCAACGAGCTCGGCTACAAGAGCGACCTTTTCTACCAGGGGCCCTTCGGCGGAGGGTATCCTCCGCCTACGAGTTTCCGCGGGGACTGGATGTCTGTGCGCTGGAGCCGCCAGACGCCCGCCTCCGGCTCGAAGGCGGCAAGCGGGCCCGCCCCGCCTTCGCCCACGGAGGCATTCCGGGCCGCCCTGGCGGCCAACCCCAATCTCCGTGTGCTGGTCGCCAACGGCTATTACGACCTGGTTTCCAGTTACTTCGGGGTGGAACGGGCCGCGGCCCGGCTGCCGGCGGAGTTGGCGCCGCGAGTGACGGTCCGCTCCTATGCCGGCGGCCACGCGCTCTACACCGATGACGCCGTCCGGACCCAGTTGCGCGCGGATGCGGCGAAATTCTATGCGGGAGGGCGTGCGAAATGAAAGTTGGCGTCTGCATCCCGATGGCCGCTCTGGCCGCGGCGCTCGTGGCGGGCCTGCCGGCGCCGGGCGCGGAACCGGAACTGGCCACCACACGCCACCAGGTCCGCGCCAACGGGCGAACGCTCGCCTACACGGCCCACGCCGGCCTGATTCCCATCCTCAACAACGAAGCCGGCGAGATCCGCGGCCGCGTTTTCTTCGTGGCCTACACGCTGGACCAGCCGAAGGGGCAGGCGCCCCGGCCCGTGACTTTTCTCTGGAACGGCGGACCCGGCGCCAACTCGACGCTGGTCCACCTGTCCGGCTTCGGCCCCAGGCGAATCCGGAGCAGCGACGACCCGGCCCGGCTGCCCGCGGTCGAGCCGGTCATGGAAGACAACGACGCCACCTGGCTGGAGTTCACCGACCTCGTATTCGTCGATCCCGTGGGTACGGGCTTCAGCCGGCCCGCCAAAGCGGAGTATGCCGCGGAGTTCTACCGCACGCTGGGCGATATCGCTTACATCGCGGAGTTCATCCGCGTGTACCTCACGCGCTTCGACCGGCTCCATGCGCCCATCTTCCTGGGAGGCGAAAGCTACGGCACGTGGCGGGCTTCCGGCGTCGCCGAGGCGCTCGAAAAAAAGGGCCGGCACGTCGCCGGGGTGATGCTGATTTCCGGCGGCATTCAGATGGGGCCGGTATCGCCGGATGCCGTGCGCGTGGCGCTCTTTGTTCCGAGCCGGACGGCCGCGGCCTTCTACCATAGGAAACTCGCGCCTGAATTGCTGCGGGATGAGGCCGCGACACTGAAGGAAGTCGAGCGCTGGGCGCTGGAGGAATACGCGCCCGCCTGGACCCGGCGCGACCAGCTCACTGAAACCGAACGCGACCGGGTAGTGGCGCGGCTTGCCCGCTACACCGGCGTGGATCCCTCCACCATCGACCGCAAGTCGCTGATGATGACCTCGCCGCAGTTCACCTCCACGCTCTTGCGCGACCAGAAGCTGACTCTGGGGCGGTACGACATGCGGCTGAAAACGGCTCCCGGACCGCCCGCGCGCACCGGCGGCGCCGCACGCAGCCGGGTAGTGATGCGCTATCTGCGCAACGAACTGGGGTTCAAGAGCGATCTGCCGTATCAGGGCATCGAGGAAGGTTATTGGCCCACGCCTCCCGGCCGCGGCGCTTCCATTGGCGTGCGCTGGGTCTGGGACCAACTGGATGTGCCGCTGAATACCACGGACGCGCGCGCGGGGGCCCTGGCGAAAACCTCGGTGGGCTCGGGCGACGGCCCGCCTCCGGCCCAGCCGTGGCTGCGGCGCGCAATGGCGATCAACCCGTCGATCCGGGTATTCCTGGCCGCAGGGTTGTACGATTCGCTGAACAGTTGCGCCGATAACCGGTACCTGGCAGCGCATGTGGAGCCGCCGCAGTTCGGCCGCAACATCACCACGGGCTGCTATGGCGGGGGCCACATGATGTACGACACCAAGGCGGCGCGCTACCAGCTCAAGCGGGACGTGGCGGCGTTCGTTGCGAGCGCCATCCGCTGATCGGGCGGCGTCAACCTTCTAAATTCGCCAGCAGCCTCATCATGGCCCCATGCGCCAGCACCACATCCGGGTCGCGCTGGAGCGCTTCAAAGTAGCGCCGGTTGAAGCCGTCGCCGTACTCGGCGGGGGTCAGCAGGCCGCGGGCCTGAGCCAGGAATCGCTCCGCGTCCGGCCCGCCGGCCGGATTCTCATGATCGGACAGGGCTTCGTCGATCAGCACGACCAGTTCGGAAAGCTGCCGCAGCCAGACAAACCATGGGGCGTTCAGCAGGAGATTCAGCATTTGCCCGGGAGACGCTATCCGGGCCACATCGCGCTCGTAGACGGAACGCTCGCTTTCCACCAGTGCTTTGTGTACCCGCATCAGGCCGTTTCGAAGCTCGGCCAGGCGGTCCTGCGCGGCGTTTCCCCTCATGCATCCATGGTACCAGCAGCCGCCATAGGAGATTCGGACCCGCAAGTCCGTACACCCCTGCCACGTGTATAGGGTTACAGGCAAAAATGCTCTAAAATAGTAGTTTCGCCAAGATGCACGCCTGATACACTCTGGTTTAACGGCAGTGCACTAACTCAGGAGGAATCGGCGCACGGAGTTCCCCAAGCGCGCCGGGACCACAAGATCATGCAAGTATCCAAAGCCAAACGTAGAATCAACCGGCCTCAGCCGCTGGATGTCTTTTTTTCCCCGAAAACCGTCGCGGTGATCGGCGCCACGGAGAACGTTGGCACGGTCGGCCGCACGATCCTCTGGAACCTGGTCACGAGCCCGTTCGGGGGCACCGTGTACCCGGTCAATCCCAAGCGCCCGAGCGTGTTGGGCGTAAAGGCATACAAGAGCCTCACCGAGATTCCCGAGCAGGTGGACCTGGCCGTGATCGTGACTCCGGCCAAGTCGGTACCAGGGATTATCCGCGAGTGCGCCGAGGAAGGCGTGAAAGGCGCCATCATCATTTCGGCGGGATTCAAGGAAATCGGTCCGGAAGGCATGGAACTGGAGCAGCAGGTGCTCGCCGAAGCACGCAAGGGCAACATGCGCATCATCGGGCCGAACTGCCTGGGTGTGATGAGCCCGCTCACGGGCTTCAACGCCACCTTCGCGAGCACCATCGCGCGGCCGGGCAACGTGGGTTTCATCAGCCAGAGCGGCGCGTTGTGCACGGCGGTCCTGGACTGGAGCTTGCAGGAAATGGTCGGCTTCAGCGCGTTTGTCTCCATCGGCTCGATGCTCGACGTGAACTGGGGCGACCTGATCTACTACCTCGGCAATGACCCGCGCACCCGCAGCATCGTGATCTACATGGAGACCATCGGCGACGCGCGGGCGTTCATCTCCGCGGCGCGCGAGGTGGCGCTCAACAAGCCGATCATCGTCATCAAGGCCGGGCGCACGGCGGCGGCGGCCAAAGCGGCGGCTTCCCACACCGGCTCGCTGGCGGGCAGCGACGAGGTGCTCGAGGCGGCTTTCCGGCGCAGCGGCGTGCTGCGCGTCAACAGCATCGCCGACATGTTCTACATGGCCGAGGTTCTGGCGAAGCAGCCCAACCCCAAGGGACCGCGCCTGACCATTCTGACCAACGCCGGCGGCCCCGGCGTGCTGGCCACCGACGCCCTGATCACCGGTGGCGGCGAACTGGCGGAAGTCCCGCAGGCGACCATGGACGAGCTCAGCACGTTCCTGCCTTCCGCCTGGAGCCACAACAACCCCATCGACATCCTGGGCGACGCCGCGCCGGAGCGCTACGCCAGGGCGGTGGAGATCGCCGCCAAGAACCCCAACACGGACGGCCTGCTGGTGGTCCTGACGCCGCAGTCCATGACCGACCCGACCCAGACCGCCGAACACCTGAAGCCCTACGCCAAGCTCGAAAAGCCGATCCTGGCGAGCTGGATGGGCGGCTCCGACGTTGCGGCCGGCGTAAACATCCTGAACCGCGCCAATATCCCGACTTTCGCCTATCCCGACACCGCCGCGCGCGCCTTCAACTACATGTGGCGCTACAGCTACAACCTGCGCGGCCTCTATGAGACCCCGTCCCTGGGAGCTTCGGCGGAAAGCGATCCCGACCGCGCGTTGGTGGAGAAGATCATTAAGGAAGCCCGCGCCGCGGGACGCACCGTCCTCACCGAATCCGAATCGAAGGAAGTGTTGAACGCTTACTCCGTGCCGACGGTGCAGACCCTGGTGGCGGCCACCGTGGACGACGCGGTGAAATTCGCCGGCACGCTCGGCTACCCGGTGGTGCTGAAGCTGTACTCCGAAACCATCACTCACAAGACCGACGTGGGCGGAGTACAGCTCAACCTTCAGGACGCCGAAGCCGTGCGGCGCGCCTGGGACCTGATCAAGTCTTCGGTTGCGGCGAAAGCCGGCGCCGAGCACTTCCAGGGCGTCACGGTGCAGCCCATGATCAAGCTGAGCGACGGATACGAGCTGATCATCGGGTGCAGCATGGACGCGCAGTTCGGCCCCGTGCTCCTGTTCGGCACCGGCGGACAGCTCGTGGAAGTGTTCAAGGACCGCAGCCTGGCGCTGCCGCCGCTGAACACCACGCTGGCCCGGCGCATGATGGAACAGACCAAGATCTTCAAAGCGCTCCAGGGCGTTCGCGGCCGCAAGCCGGTGGACATCGCGGCCCTCGAACAGCTCATGGTGCGCTTCAGCACCCTGGTAGTGGAGCAACGCTGGATCAAGGAGATCGACATCAACCCGCTGCTGGCTTCGGCCGACCGGCTCGTGGCGCTGGATGCGCGCGTGGTGCTGCACGGTCCGGAAGTGACCGAAGATCAGCTTCCCAAGCTCGCCATCCGGCCCTATCCGGTGCGTTACGTCTCCGAGTGGAAAATGAAAGACGGCGAACAGGTGACCATTCGTCCCATCCGTCCGGAGGACGAGCCCGCCATGGTCCGCTTCCACGAGACGCTCTCCGAGCGCAGCGTGTACCTCCGTTACTTCCACCTGATGAACTTGAGCCAGCGCACCGCGCACGAGCGGCTGACGCGCATCTGCTTCATCGACTACGACCGCGAGATGGCGCTGGTGGCGGAGCGGAAGCACCCGATCAGCGGCGAGCCGGAGATCCTGGGAGTGGGCCGGCTCACCAAGATCCACGGCACCAATGAAGCCGAGGTCGCCGTGCTGGTCAGCGACCGCTGCCACGGCCGCGGGCTCGGCAAGGAATTGCTTGGACGGCTGGTTAAAGTCGGCGCCGACGAGAAGCTCTCACGGCTCACCGCCGACATCCTGCCGGACAATCGCGACGTGATGCGGATCTGCGAGAAGCTCGGCTTCAACCTCCAGCACTCGATGGAAGACGAGGTGGTCAAGGCCGAGTTCAAGCTCTCCTGATTTCGATTTCTTCGTTCCCCTTCGAGCCTGGCCTTCGGGTCAGGCTCTTTTTTTGCGCGCGCCGTTATAATAAAGGCGTGCCGAAGTTCAAGGAGCTGGAGCAGCACCTGCAACGCACGGAGCAACAGCTTCGCCTTTTCCAGAGAATCAGCCGTTTCATGGTGCGGGAGATGAGCTTGCAGGAAGTGTTGCAAGGCATCGTGGCGCTGGTGGTGGAATTCACCGGGTGCGATTCCTGCCTGCTGTATGTGATGGACGGCGATGAACTGGTGCTCTGCGCCTCCAACACGCCTCATCCTTCGAGCATCGGCAAGGTGCGGCTGAAGCCGAGCGAAGGCCTGACCGGTTGGGTGGCCCGCGAGCGCAAGCTGCTGGCGATTTCGCGCGAAGCCTATCGCGATTCGCGCTTCAAGAGCTTCAGCGAGCTGCCGGAGGACGGCTTTGAGGCTTTCCTCTCCGCTCCCGTGATCGCGCGCAACCGCCTGGTGGGCGTGATCAACGTGCATCACCGCCTGCCGCACCAGCATACCGGGAACGAGATGGAGGTGATCACCACCGTCGCCGAACAAGTGGGCTGCGCGCTGGTTCTGGCGCGGATGGATCCCGACGCCATCGAATCCGCCAATCACGCCGAACTGGTGCTCTCCTCCGGACCGGTGCTTCCGAAACGGTAACATGCGCGCACAACTCTGCATTCTTGCCGCCCTGCTGCCGGGCGCTCTGAGCGCGGCCGGGCGCTGGCAGATGCAGTACTTCCACGATGAAGCCGAGTCCAGCTTCCACATCCTGGACCTGGCCTTTCCCACCGCGCAACGCGGCATCGCCGTCGGCTACCTCGCGGACAAGGGCCGCAACCGCGGCTCCGCGGCGCTCACCATTGATGGCGGTGCCCACTGGACCGCCGTGCGACTGCCGTCCCCGGCGGTCTCCTGTTTTTTCCTGAACGAGTCCGTGGGCTGGATCGTGACGGAAAAGGGCATTTACCAGACCATCGAAGGCGGGCGGAGCTGGAAGAAGATCCCCGCACCGAAGGAAATCCTGCGCGTGCATTTCCTCACCCCGGAGCGGGGTTTCGGCGTGGGACTGAGGAAGTCCGTGTTCGAAACCGCGGACGGCGGCAAGCGGTGGACGCGCGTGGCCGCCGCCGATGCCGTGAAGGCCCGGCCGGAATACACGGCATTCACCTGGATCACATTCGTTACGCCGCAGGTCGGGATGATCATCGGCTACAACCGCCCGCCGCGCCGCGCCAGCCAGGAGTTTCCCGATTGGATGGAGCCGGAAAAAGCCGTCAGCCGCAGTGAATGGCCGACGATGTCCGTCTCGCTCGAAACGCGCGACGGCGGCAAGACGTGGAACGCGGCGACGACGTCCATTTTCGGACGCATCGCGCGCGTGCGGCTCACCCCCGAGGGGCGGGGCCTGGGCCTGGTGGAGTTCGCCGAATCGTTCGCTTACCCGTCTGAGGTGTTCTCGCTGGCATGGAGGAGCGGCAAGAGTTTGCGAGCGTTCCGCGAGAGGGACCGCGCCGTTACCGACGTCGCGGTGGCGCCTTCGGGGCCTGGTTATCTGGCGGCCATCGGCATCCCCGGCAAACTGCTTCGCGCACCCATCCCCGGCAAGCTCCACATCCTCACCAGCGGCGATCTCTCCACGTGGACCGAAATGGAGGTCGATTACCGGGCCAATGCGCGACGTGCCATGTTCGCTTCGGCGGGCGCGCGCGACATCTGGGTTGCCACCGACACGGGCATGATCCTGAAGCTGGTCGAGTAATGATAACGTAGATTCCGATGAGCCCGTTCACTCGCCGGGAATTCCTTGCTGGCGCGGCCGCCGCAGCCGCGCCCCTTCACGCCGCGCAGCAGCGCCCTAATATCCTCTTCATCATGGTGGATGAGATGCGCTGGGACGCCATGAGTTCGGAGAAGAACCCCGTTGTAGCCACCCCGAACCTCGACCGGCTGGGGCGCGCCGGGGTGCGTTTCTCGCGCAGCTACACCGTCTCGCCGGTGTGTTCACCCTCGCGCGCCAGCGCCTTCACCGGGCGGTACGCGCACGTGCACGGCGTGGAATCGAACGGCGTTCCCGCCCATCCCGGTGAGATCTTCCTGCCCTCCATCCTGAAGCATTACGGCTATCACACCGCCATCGCGGGCAAGCTGCACTACACGCCTCGCCAGTTCAGCTACGGCTTTGACCAATTCTGGTCGTTCAGCGCCGAAGGCCCCACCCCGGAACTGGGCTACATGGAATACCTGCGCAAGAAACACGGCTCGCCAGCGAAGTTCCCGACCGTGCCGGGGACGTGCCCGTGGCCCGACGACCCTCTAGGCCGCGACGTCGGGCTTTTCAAATACCCCATAGAGGATTTTGAAACGGAATGGATCACGGCGCGCTCGCTCGAATATCTGCGCGCGCGAAAGGCCGCGGGCCAACCGTGGTTTCTCTTCACCAGTTACCTGAAACCGCACTCGCCGTCGGTGGAGCCGGAACCGTATTTCAGCAAGTACGACCCGAAGAAGATGCCCATCCCGCGGCTCGTCCCCAACGCGAAAGAAATTCGCGCGAAGCAGCGTGGGCAGTCGCTGCGGCATTACGTGGATAACGAGGAGATGATGCGTGTGATGACCGCCAAGTACTACGGCGCGGTGAGCCACATCGACGACCACGTGGGCCTGCTGATGCGCGAGTTGGAAACCCTGGGCATGGCGGACAACACCCTGGTGCTCTTCACCGCCGATCACGGCAACATGCTGGGCGAGCACGGCCGCTGGTTCAAGGGCATTCAATACGAGGGCGCGGCGCACGTGCCGCTGCTGTGGCGCGGGCCCAAAGGGGCGGCGGAGAACGGCGGGCGCGTGGTGGATAAAGTGATCGAGAACACGGACCTGGCGCCCTCCATCCTGGAGGCCGCCGGCCTGCCGGTGCCCGAGGGCGTGCAGGGACGCAGCTTCCTCAAGCTGGCCCGCGGCGGCGACGCCGCCTGGAAGAACACCTGCTTTTCGCAACTGCGCGGCGGCATGTGGGTGGACGGCTACTGGAAGCTGATCGACAACAGTTTGGACGGCTCGGGCCCCTTCGAGCTTTACGACCTGCGCAACGACCCGAAAGAGGACCACAACCTGGCCAACGACCCGAAGCAGCGGACGCGCGTAGAGGAATACCGCAAGCGCATCGCCGCCACCCGCGCCGCGCGGCCTGCGCCCGTAAAGATCGCGGGCATGTCCATGCCGGACTACGCGCGCATCACCGAAGCGCAGCGGCTCAAGGCCGCGGAGAACGCGCCGGACCGCCGCGAGCAGCGCGAGCGCAAGGGCGGGCGCAGGAAGCGCTAGCGCCGGTATCGCGATTGAATCCCGCATCGCAACGGGATATCCTGCATGACTGACCACCCGTGCTCGGAAGCTCCATTTCGCACTATCGCGTTATCGCCAAACTCGGCGAGGGCGGGATGGGTGTGGTGTACCGGGCCGAAGATATCACGCTGAACCGCGCTGTCGCGCTGAAGTTCCTGCCCGAAGAGTTGGCGCGCAACCGCTCGGCTCTGGAGCGCTTTCAGCGCGAAGCCCGAACCGCCTCGGCGTTGAATCACCCGAATATCTGCACCATATACGAGGTTGCGGAGGCCGGCGGCCGTACCTTCATCGCCATGGAGTACGTCGAAGGCCGGCCGTTGAACGAACTGATTCCGGCCGAAGGGCTGCCGCCCGGCGACGTGCTGCGGTACGGAAAGCAGATCGCCGAGGCGCTGGCGCACTCCCATGACCGCGGCATCGTGCATCGCGACCTGAAGAGTTCGAACGTAATGGTCACGCCGGAGGGCCGCGTCAAGGTGCTGGACTTCGGCCTGGCCAAGCGGCTGGCGGAGGCCATCGGCGGCGAGGAAGCGACGCGAACTGAGGTCTCCCAGCCGGGAATGGTGGCCGGAACCTTTTCGTACATGCCGCCGGAGGTCCTGCGGGGAGAGCCGGCCGACGCCCGCAGCGATATCTGGTCGTTCGGTGTGCTGCTCTACGAGATGGCCGCCGGCCGGCTTCCTTTTCAGGGGAAAAGCCTGTTTGATCTGACGGCGGCGGTGCTGCGGGAACCGGCGCCGGAATTGCCGGCGCGGATCGGCGCGGGATTACGCGCCGTCGTAGGCCGCTGCCTGGCGCGGGAGCCGGGGCAGCGATACCAGCGCGGCGGCGAGGCGCGGGCGGCCATCGAGTCGGTGGAGTCCGCGGCGCGGCGCCCGCTGAGCCGGCGCACGTGGCTGTGGATCGCCGGGGGGACGGCCACGCTGGCGGCCCTCGGAGCGGCCGCGGCCCTGTGGCCGCGCAACCCGCGCACCTTTGCGCCGCTGCCCTCGAAGATTCCGGAGGCGAATGAGTACCTCCAGCGGGCATTGCTGTTCCTCAACACCCAGCAGGACCTGCCGCGGGCGCGGGCCCTGCTCGAAAAGAGCCTGCACCTGGATCCCCGGTTCGCCCATGCGCGGGCCTGGTACGGGTTCACCCACATTCTATTGATCGACTCGGGAATGTCCAATGACACGGCCTGGCTCTACAAAGCCGAGGAGGAGCTTCGGCGGGCCTTGCAGGACGATCCCAATTCGGCCCGCGCCCACGCCGGCTTGTCCCTGGTATATCTGTATCAGGGGCGCAGGGAGCTATCGGTCCAGGAAGCGAGAAGGACGCTGGAATTGGATCCCAACGAGAACGACGGTCTGAACTTCGTGGCGAGTTATCACCATTTAAACGGGGATACTCAAACAGCCCAGACGCTGTGGAGGAAGCTCCTGGACCGCGACCCGCTGTTCTTTCCGGCGCGCTGGAACTTCGGCGAGACCATGCGCGAAATGGGAGACCCCCGCGGGGCGATTCGCGAGTTGGAGAAGGTTCTCGAACAGGACCCGAAAAACGTTCCCGCGCTGCTCATACTGGCCATGGCTCACATGAGCAACGGCGACCTCGTCAGGGCGCGCGGGACGGTGGAGCAGGCCCGGGCCATGGAGCCGCGGAACTACTGGGTCCGCCTGCTGTGGGCGCTCCAACTGGCGCTGGAAGGGAAACGGGCAGAGGCGCTCAGGGAGATGGATGCGGAAGTGCTCAAGTACGGCGAATTTTTGTACCACGCATCGGTCGTGGCGGAGTTCTATACCGCCCTGGGAGACAAAACCAAGGCGCTCGATTGGCTGGAAAGGGCGGTGCGCGTTGGGGATGAGCGGGCGGAGTGGTTCCAGCGCAATCCCCTGCTGGCCGCGATTCGCGAAGAGCCGCGCTTCAGCCAGATTGTGGAATCGATCCGCTACCGCCGGACGCAGCGGAAAGGTCAATAATCCGCAGCCGCCCTCAGGCGCGCTCCACGGATTGCCAGGCGCCGGTGGCGGCCGATTTCAGCACCGCGGCGCAAACACAGTCGGTCGCCAGCGCCTCGCGGAACGTCGGGGAAGCCGGCGTGCCGGAACCCAGGCCCTGGATGAAATCCGCAGCCGCGTGGACGAAGCTGTGCTCGTAGCCGATTTGCAGACCCGGCACCCACCACTGCTTCATATAGGGATGGTCGCCGTCGGTCACGTGGATCGAGCGCCAGCCGCGAACCCTGCCCTCGTCCTTGTGATCGAAGAACTCCAGGCGGTGCAGGTCGTGCAGGTCCCAGAAGATGGAGGCGTGCTCGCCGTTGATTTCGAACGTGTAAAGCGCCTTGTGCCCGCGCGCGTAGCGCGTCGCTTCGAATGTGCCGATCGAGCCGTTGGCGAAGCGCGCCAGGAACGCGCTGGCGTCGTCGATGCCCACCGGCTCCACCTTCCCGGTCAGGTTGTGCTTGCGCTCCTTGACGAACGTCTCGGTGATGGCGCTGACGCGGTCGATTTCGCCGTTGAGCCAGATCGACGTATCGATGCAGTGGGCCAGCAGGTCGCCGGTGACGCCGCTGCCCGCTACTTTCACGTCCAGCCGCCAGAGCGCGTCGCCGCCCTGCGGCAGGTCGCGCGAGATGGTCCAGTCCTGGAGAAACTTGGCGCGGTAATGGAAGATGCGCCCGAGCCGCCCTTCGCCAATCAATTGCCGGGCCAGGGTCACGGCGGGGATGCGGCGGTAGTTGTACCACACCATGCTCGCCACGCCGGCTTTCTCCACCGCGGCGGCCATGCTCTCGCCCTGCGCGGGGTTCATGGAAAGCGGCTTCTCGCAGGTGACCATCTTGCCGGCCTGGGCGGCGGCGATGGCGATCTCGGCGTGCATGTTGTTGGGCACCGCGATATCGACCACGTCGATATCCTTGCGCTCGATCAGGCGCCGGTAGTCGGTCTCGAAGGACTCATAGCCCCACTGCGAGGCGAACGCCTCGGCCCTTCCCGGGCTGACATCGCAGATGGCCCTGAGCGCCGGGCGGTACGGAAGGTCGAAGAAGTTGGCGACCTTGCCCCAGGCGTTGGAGTGCGTGCGGCCCATGAAGCCGCAGCCGACCAGTCCGATATTCAGAGTCTTCTTATCGCTCATGTTGGTTCTCCCTTACTCCCGCCAGCCGTGAGCCTCACGCACGGCGGCCATGGTCGCGAGAATGCTGTTCCAGGTCTCGGGGCGCATCATCACCTCGTTGGGGAACATGCAGCCGTCCCAGCACAGGTGGCGCATGGCGCGCGTGGGCTGTCCGGCGTCGTCGCGCAGCCAGAACCCCGCCGCGCGGACGATGTCCAGCTTGCCGTTGGGGTCGCCCGGCAGGCAGTGCCGCCCGGTCTTGTCGTGCGAGCCGGACCCCTTCACCGTGGCGTCGTTCTGGGCCACGTGGAAGTCGATGGTCCACGGACGCAGAGCGGCGGTCATGGTGCGCAGGGCCTGGTCCAGGGTATTGCGGTCGCTCCAGTCGAAACTCTCGGGCAGGATACGGTCCTCGGGCGCATTATGGCCGAGCGTGAACAGCAGGGTGTGCGCCATATCCGCCTGGAAGCCGAGGGTCTGCGGCCGGCCCACCATCTCCAGCAACCGAAGCACCTTCTTCCAGCTATGCATGCCGCCCCAGCAGATCTCGCCTTCCGCCGCAAGGCGCTCGCCGTAGCTCTCGGCGACGTCGCACGCCGCACGGAAGGTCTCCGCGATGAGCCGTGTGTTGCCTTCCGGATCGGCGGCCCAATCGCCGGGACCGGCGGCGGAATCGATGCGCACCACGCCGTAGGGCCTCACGCCCATGCCGCGCAGCTTGCGCGCGATGCGGCAAGCCTTTTCCACCTGGCGAACGAAAGCCTTTCGGTCGTCGGCCGAGCCCATGGCGGAGCCGCCGCCCGTCGGGGCCCACACGGGCGCGACCACCGAACCCACCACGAACCCGCGCGATTGCACCTTTTCGGCCAGGCGCTTCAAATCGTCGTCGGTGGAATCGATGCTGATGTGAGGGTCGAACAGAAACAGGTCCACGCCGTCGAAGCGCGCGCCGTCGACGCGTGCGGCGGCGGTGAGGTCCAGCATGGTGTCCAGGCCGATGGGCGGCTCGGAATCGGGCCCTTTGCCCACCAGGCCGGGCCACATCGCATTATGCAGCTTGGGAAAGTTGTTCATAGACGCCACCGAATATCCTACGACGTTTCGAGCATCTGCAACAGCGCCCTGATGTAACCGAAGCAGAAGGCGAACGCCTGCGCGCCGCCCGCATCACCCTCGATGCGCGGCACGTGGTCCGGCATGAGCATACCGTCGTAGCCCACTTCCTGGTACACGCGGATCGAGCGGATCAGGCTCACGTCGCCATCGTCGGGAAAGGTCTCCTGGAAGTCCAGGAAGCGGCCGCGAATGTTGCGGAAGTGGACGTTGAAGATTCTGCGCCGCGTGCCGAAGTAGCGGATCACGTCGAAGATCTCGCGCCCCGGGTCTTGCAGCATTTCGCTGACCGTGCCCTGACAGAAATTCAACCCGTGATAGGGACTGGGATGGAGGCCGATGAACCGCTTCATGCCCTCCACGCTGCCCAGCACGCGGTGCACTCCGCGGAAGCCCTTATCGCGCGGCATGCCCGGATCGTGCTGATGGCAGGCCATGCGCACCTTGTATTCTTCCGCCACCGGAATCACGCGCTTGACGAAGTAATCGATGCGCTCCCAGGCCGCGTCTTCGCTCACCGGCCCGGCGTCGGTCAGCGGCGGATCCTGTTTCGCCTTCGAGTACACGAACGTGCTGTAACGCGAACCGCCCCGCCCGGGCGTGGACTCCGTGCGCACCACGCCCAGGATGCACAGGTTGTACTTGAGCGCCGGAATGCCGGCGCGCGAGGCGTTGCGGATCATCTGGCAGATGCCGTCGATCTCGCGGTCGCGCTCCGGGCTCTTGCCCAGCATGATGTTGGGGTTTTCCGCGCGCGTGATGTAGGCGGAGCTGAGCGGCAGCGGCAGCATGTCCAGCTTGATGCCGTGCGACTCCACGCGCTCGCGCAGCTTCATGAGTCCTTCCACGCTCCAGCTCTCATCGAGCCGCCGGGAGGGCAGCGTGCCGCAGATGTTGTTGACCCCGAGCGCGGCCAGCACCTTCAGGCTCGCCTCCGCCATGCTGTGTTGGGTGCCGAGCTTCATGCGCACCTTGGAGGGCGCGCCTTTCGCCGGCGGGGGCGCCGCGGCGAGCGCGCCGGCGGCGGCGGCATGGATCAGGTCGCGGCGCCGCATGTCACTTGATTTCGGAGAACGGCAGCGGGCGCAGCAGCGAGATGCTGGTGTTTGAGACGATCAGGGAGTCGGAATACTCCGGAATGGCGCGCATCTTCTGCCACTCCGGGTCGGCGCTGAACGAAGCCCACTTTTTTTCGCGGTCCGCCAGGCTCTCAAGGGTCGTCATGTACATCAGGTTCGGGAGGTTGCGGCCCACCAGCGTTTCGCCAAAGAACACCGGCGCGAAGCCCAGGCGCTTGAAAATGCCCGCCTCGCCCTCGTTGAACATCTTGATTTTGGCGGCCGCGGCTTTGGCGTTATTGGACTCGTAGGTGCGCAATTCGAAAATGTGGCCCTTGCCGCCGGCCGGCGGCGGCACTACCTGGGGCTGCACGTCGAACGCCTTCAGCAGCATGTTCTCCATGCGGATGAAGCCGAGTTCCGCGCCGCCGTGGTACTGCTCCCAACCCTGGCGGTACTGCTTGTCCGCCATCATCCTGTCCGCCACCTCGCCCACGGCGGCGAGCGAGGGATACGCCACCAGCGCCAGGGCGAAGGGGCCCTGTTCCGCGATGACGGAGCTGAAGAAGCCGATCGGCCCGGCCCCGGCTTTGCGCGCGGCGGGCGCGAACGATTTGCTGAGAAATTCACTGGTCCGCTGCACCTGGCTGCCGTTCCGCAGCCGGTAATAGCGCAGTTCGATGATCGCGTTTCCGCCGGCGGCGGACGCGGGTACGGAGGCCGCGCCGGCGGAGGCCGCGGCAGTCACAAAATGGCGTCGGTTCATGTGAATCCCGTTATAGCAAAATCAGGCCGCGCAGTGCGATAGTAGTAGAGGGGTCTTTGTTGAGGTTACGGTTCCTGTTATGCGCCGGCTTCGTGTGCGCGGCGCTTGGCCACACCGAGCAGCTTTCGATCATCCTTCTGAACACCGGCGGGTTCACCGGCAGCGTTCCCGGCGGCTGGCAAGTGAAGGTGAATCGCGGCAAGCCCGACGTCTCGGTCTCGCGCGAGCCCGAAGGCGCCTTCCTGCGCCTGCGGAGCCGCGCGTCCTCTTACGGTCTGGAGCGCTCGGTGGATGTGGACCCGGCTCAACTACCCTGGCTCACCTGGAACTGGAAAGTGACGGAGCTGCCGCGTGGAGGCGACTTCCGCAGCGCGCGCACCGACGACCAGGCCGCCCAGGTGCTCGTGGCATTTGCCGACCGCCGCATCCTGACGTACATCTGGGACAGCACCGCCCCCAAGGGCCTCATGCAAAACGCCAGTTCGATCCCGCTGGTGCGCATCGTGGCCGTAGTGGCCCAGTCCGGCCCGCAGGCCGCCAACCAGTGGCTGCATGAGGCGCACAACCTGCGCGAAGACTACCAGCGCGCCTTCGGCCGCACGCCGCCCAAGGTGAAGGGCATCCGGCTGCAAATCAACTCGCAGCACACGGGCAGCGCGGCGGAAAGCTATTTCGGAGAGGTCGCATTCCGCGCTAATAATCAATAGATGCTCGCGCTGGTGACCGGCGCCACGGGCTTCGTCGGAAGCCACCTGGCGGAACGGCTGCTGGGAGAAGGCTGGCAGGTGCGCTGCCTGGTGCGGCGTACCAGCTCGCTACGCTGGCTGCCTCCGGGCGTCGAAACCGTGTACGGCGACCTCGCCGGCGGCGAGGGTTTGCGCGAGGCGGTCCGGGACGCGGACACCGTTTTCCATGTTGCGGGTGTGACCAAGGCCAGACGCACCGCCGAGTATTACGAAGGCAACGTGCGCGCCACGGCCAACCTGCTGGAAGCGGCGGCCGGAGTGCCGCGCCTGGTTCACGTCAGCAGCCTGGCGGCCGCGGGTCCCGGGGCGGACCTCTCCGAAGACGCGCCCGCGCGCCCGGTCAGCGCCTACGGGCGCTCCAAACTGGAGGCCGAACAACTCGTCCGCGGCCGGGCGGTCATCATCCGTCCCCCGGTCGTCTTCGGACCGCGCGATACCGACGTGCTTCACATCTTCCGCGCCGTGAGCCGGGGACGCATGGTCCGGATCGGCCGCGGCGACAGTCGTTTCAGCTTCATCTACGTGAAGGACCTGGCGGAGGCCCTGGCTTCCGCGGCCCGCTCGGCCGCGCCGGGCACGTATTTCGCCGCGCATCCGCGCGCGGTGTCCTGGGGGGATTTCGCGAACGCCATCGGCGCGGAGTTGCGCGTCAAGGTCCGCACCCTGGCGGCACCCGCATGGGCCGCATACGCCGCCGGCTTCTGTGCGGAACTTTGGTCGCGCGTGGCTGCCAGGCCCCTCATCATTTCCCGTGATAAGATCCGCGAAGCGGTGCACCCGTACTGGACGTGCAACCCCGGGCGCGCCCGCGCCGCATTCGGATTCGAGGCGCGTACCGCCCTGGCCCAGGCGGTCGCTGAAACCGTCGCATGGTACCGAGAAAACGGCTGGCTCAAATAGAGTGGTGGCCCATCGACCGGTTGGTGGGCGGCTATCTCGTCTTGTTTGCACTCGTGATCTGGATGTTCCGGACCCGCCTGCCGGACGCCCCCTGGCTGCTGGCGGCCCATGCCGCCGGTCTTCTGCTCATCGCCGCCGCCGCGCTTTCGGACAGCCGCGCCGCGTCGGTCTTCCGCCACTGGTATCCGCTGCCGTACGTCTCGGCCTGTTACAAGGAGATGGCCCTGCTCATTCCGGCGGTGCGGGGCGTCGATTACGACGCGCAACTGGCCGCCCTGGATTACCGGCTGTGGGGCGTGCATCCCACGGTCTGGTTGGAGCGCCTGGAAAGCCGCTGGCTCACCGAAATCCTCCAGGCCGGGTATTCGCTTTTCGTTCCCGCCGTGCTGCTGGTCGCCTTTCTGCTCTGGCGGCGAGGCCGCTGCCAGGAATTCCGGCAGTACGCCTTCCTGATCGCGCTGGGGTTTCTGGTCTCCTACGTGGGGTACCTGCTGGCTCCCGCCCGCGGCCCGCGCTTCCTGCTGGCCGATTTGCAGCGCACGCGCCTGGAAGGCTTGTGGGCCTTCGAGTGGCTGCAACGCACCCTCGACCAACTGGAATCGGCGCATTACGACTGTTTCCCAAGCGGCCACACGGAGCTGACCATCCTGGCGTGCTGGGGCGCCCGCGGTATTTCGCACCGGCTGCACTACGCCTATGTGGCATACACGCTGTCCATCTTTTTTGCTACAGTCTATCTTCGTTACCATTACACGGTGGACGTGGCGGCGGGAATCGTGGTGGCCGCGGGCCTGATCGCCGCCGCGCCGAGTCTCTACAAACTTCTGGGGGCCAAAGATTGGGAGAGCTGGAAGTTGTTCCGGTTCATGGCAGGAAGGAACTGAACGAGTTCCTCGAATTTCCGTACCGGCTATACCACCGCCACCCGTTCTGGGTTCCACCGCTGCGCATTGCCCAGAGGGAGCTTTTCGACAGGAAGAAGCACCCGTTTTACGCCAATGCCACCGCGGAGTTCCTGCTGGCCCGCCGCCAGGGCCGCACGGTGGGCCGCCTGGCCGCCATCCTGGACCGCAATTTCAACCGGTTCCACGGAGAGGATGCCGGCTTTTTCGGCTTTTTCGAATGCGAGGACGATCCACCCGCCGCCTCGGCTCTTTTCCACGCCTCGCGGGAATGGCTGCACGCCCGGGGAGCGCGAATCATCCGCGGGCCTGTAAATCCCTCGACGAATTATGAGTGCGGGTTGCTGATCGACGGCTTCGATTCCTTGCCCATGATCATGATGCCCTATAACCCGCCCTATTACGCGCAACTGGTCGAGGGCGCCGGCCTGCGGAAGGCCAAGGACCTCTACGCATATACGGTAACGGCCGACACCGTTACCGGCGAGAAGACCGAGCGGGTTGCTGCTCGCGCCCTGGAGGCCAACGCCATTCGGGTCCGCCCCATCTCGATGGAACACTTTCAAGACGATGTGGAACGGGTCTGGGGGGTCTACAACGGCTCCTGGATGCGTAATTGGGGTTTCGTGCCGATGACCCGCGAGGAATTCGTGCACACTTCCAGGGAGATGAAGCAGATCCTCAAGCCCGATTTGGTGTTGCTCGGCGAGGTGGGGGACCGCGTGGTCGGTTTCGCCCTGGCTTTGCCGGATATCAATCCGGCCTTGAAACAGGCAAAAGGGCGACTTTTCCCTCTCGGCTGGCTCAAAATCCTTTATTATGGACGATTGAGCACACGGGTTCGTGTGCTCGCGCTCGGTGTTCTGAAGGAATACCGGACGGCAGGTGTTGCCGCCGCCTTTTACGCTGCGCTGATGCGCAACGGCCGGCGGCTGGGATTTCGGGAGTGCGAAATGTCATGGGTCCTCGAGGATAATGTGCTGATGAATCGCTCCCTCAAGGCGCTTGGCGCCAAGCTGTCGAAAACCTACCGGCTGTACCAGTGGAACTGAAGACCATGCGCCTCTCCTCCTCGGTTGCATCCGGTGGCAAACGCGCCACCGGCTCGAACGATATTTTTGAGAAGTGCCGCAACTTCACCCGGCCCGCCGAACTCGAAGCCGCCGGTCTGTACATGTGGTTCGGAGTGTTCGGCGAGCGTGAGGGCTGCGCGCCCGGCGAAGTCCGCATGGGCAGGCGCAAGGTGCTGATGTTCGGGTCGAACGACTATCTCGACCTGATCAATCACCCCAAGGTGAAGGAAGCCTCGCTCCTGGCTCTGAAGAAATACGGAACCGGGTGCAGCGGCTCGCGACTGCTTAACGGCACGCTCGACCTGCACGTGCGCGTGGAAGAGCAGCTTGCTGCCTTCGTGCGCAAGGAAACCGCCATCATCTTCGGCACGGGCTTTCAGGCGAACTATGCCAGCCTCTCCGCCCTTACGGAGAAAGGCGACGTGCTCATCTGCGACCACAACCTTCACGCCAGCCTGGTGGAGGGCGCGCTGCGCTCGCCGGCGCGCACGGTCAGGTTCCGCCACAACGATCTCGATCACTTCGAGCGCTGCCTGGAGAACACCCCGCCGGAAGACCGCATCCTGGTCGTCTCCGAAGGCGTGTTCAGCATGGAGGGCGACATCGCCAACCTGCCGGGCATTGTGAAGCTGGCGAAACCGTACGGAGCGCGCACGTTCGTGGACGAGGCGCACGGCATCGGCGTGCTCGGCCCCACCGGCGCGGGCGCCGCCGAACACCTCGGCGTGCTGGACGATATCGACATCGTGATGGGCACGTTCAGCAAGTCGCTGGCCTCGGTGGGCGGTTTTGTGGCCTCCTCGCGCGACGTGATCGGCTACCTGAAGCATACCGCGCGGCCGTTCGTCTTCTCCGCCAGCCTGCCGGCGGCGTCGGTCGCGGCCGCCGGAACGGCGCTGGAGATCCTGACCAGGGAACCGGAACGGCGGCAGCACCTGCTGCGCATCGCCGCGCTGCTGCGGAAGGAACTGCGGCTGGCGGGCTTCCAAGTGCTCGAAGGTGAAACCGCCATCGTGCCCGTGGTGATTCAGAACGAGCTGGATCTCTGCCGCCTGTGCAAGGCGCTGCTGGAGGAAGGCATTTACATCAACCCCGTGCTGCGTCCGGCCGCCGCGCAGAACCTGCTGCGCATCTCCTGCACCGCCGCCCATAACGAGAAGCACGTGGACCGCCTGGTGACCACGCTCGAGCGGGTGGCGAAGGAGCTTCAGATTCCGGACGTCGGGTAGGGTTCGGCGCGCGCGCAATGTCCCTCACCAGTTCATCGGGAAAAGTCACTGTCACACGTTTCATGCCGGGCATATCACACCCTCTGTATGGTCATATTTGTGGCACACATAAAAGAAAAGCCGCGGCCGGTCCCCTCCGGGACCTCCGCGGCTTGGTACCGCTCGTGTGATCCGGTCTATTTTTCTTCTTCGGACTCGCGTCCTTCGCGCCTGGCGCGCTCACGCTCTTCCCGGCGTTTGGCGCGGTCGGCGGCGCGTTTCACCAGTTCGGAGCCGACCAGCTCGATCATGGCCTGCTCGGCGCCGTCTCCCTTGCGGGGGCCCAGCTTGACGATGCGGGTGTAGCCGCCCTGGCGCTGGCCGAAGCGCGTCCCCAGGGTGTCGAACAGCTTCTTCACCGCCGCGGGCGTCCTCAGATAAGCCGCCGCGCGGCGCCGCGCCGCCAGCGAGTCCTCCTTGCCCAGGGTGATCATGTTGTCCACCAGCGGTTTGATCGCCTTGGCCTTGGGCACCGTGGTGATCACACGCTCCTGCTCGATGACGCTGGTCACCAGCCCGCGCAGAAGGGCCTTGCGGGCGTCCACGTCCCGCTTCAACTTGTATCCGCCTACTTTGTGTCTCATGGTCGTGTCCTATCCCGCAATCTGCTCGGGGTTCTCCTCGTCGGCGACCGGAACCTGCGCGCTGGGTGGAGGCGCGACCAGCCGTCCGTGGGCGTCCATACGCATGCCGAGCTGCAAGCCGAGACCGGAGAGAATCTCCTTGATCTCGTTCAGCGACTTCCGCCCGAAATTCTTGGTGCGCAGCATCTCCGCCTCGGACTTCTGCACCAGCTCCCCGATGCTCTGGATGTTGGCGTTCTTCAGACAGTTGTAGGAGCGGACGCTGAGCTCCAGCTCCTCCACCGACCGGTTCAGGATCTCGTTCATCTTATCCATGCCGCGGTCGGCGATCTCTTCGGGCTGCTCGGGAACTTCCTCGAAGTTGATGAAGATGGACATGTGGTCCTTGAGCAGCTTGGCGGCGTACCCGATGGAGTCCTGCGGGGAGATGGCGCCGTTGGTCCACACTTCGAGCGTGAGCTTGTCGTAATCGGTCATCTGTCCCAGGCGCGCGGCTTCCACCTGGAAGTTCACCTTGCGCACGGGGGAGTGCACGGAGTCGATGGGAATGTAGCCGATGGCCAGGTCCTCATCGAAGTTCTTGTCGGCGCTGACGTAGCCGCGGCCCATCTTCAGCCGCATCTCGACGTTCAGACGCCCGCCCTCGCTCACGGTGGCGATGTGCAGGTTGCGGTCGAGCACCTCCACGTCCTGGTCGGTCTGGATCATGCCGCTGAGCACTTCGCCGGGCTGGTCCACGGCGATGCGCACGGTCTTGACGTTGTCCCCCATCATCTTGAAGGGGACCTGCTTGAGGTTGAGGATGATGTCGGTGGCGTCCTCCACCACCCCCGGAATGGGACTGAATTCGTGCTCGACGCCTTCGATTCTGACCGCGGTGATGGCGGCGCCCTCGATGGAGCTGAGCAGCACCCGGCGCAGGCCGTTCCCGATGGTGGTGCCGAACCCGCGCTCGAAGGGCTGGGCCGTGAACATGCCATACCGCTCGGTCAGAGTATCGGTGTTGGCAACCAATCTCTTGGGTTTCTGGAAGCCCTTGTACATAAAAAAAACCTCGCTCGTCAGCCTATGGCCGTAACGTTCGGGCCGGCGGCTTACTTCGAATACAGCTCGACGATGAGCTGCTCGTTCATGGGAATCTGCACCAGTTCGTCGCGCTTGGGCAGGCCGGTGATACGCGCCTTGAGCCCGTCGCGGTCCACGTCCATCCAGCCCGGAGCCGGCGCATGGGCCGTGGCGTCTCGTGCTGCCAGGATGGCGGGATTGTTCTTGCTGGTCTCGCGGACGGCAACTTCGTCGCCCACCTTCACCATGAACGAAGGGATGTTGACCTTGCGCCCGTTCACCTGGATGTGCCCGTGGCGCACCACCTGGCGCGCCTGCGCCCGGCTGGTACCGAACCCCATGCGATAGATCACGTTGTCCAGGCGGCGCTCCAGGTTCGCCAGCAGGTTCTCGCCGGTGATCCCCTTCTGCAAAGCGGCCTTTTCAAACCCGTTGCGGAACTGGGTCTCGAGCACGCCATAAATGCGGCGGGCCTTCTGTTTCTCGCGCAATTGCAGGCCGTAGCCCACCAGTTTCGCTTTGCGGTCCTTGCCATGCTGCCCGGGAACGAAATTGCGGCGCTCGATGGCGCACTTTTCGCTGTGGCAGCGCTCGCCCTTCAGAAACAGCTTCATGCCCTCGCGCCGGCACTGCCGGCAAACCGGGCCGATATATCTTGCCAAGTTTCTCTCTCCTTACCTTTCGTTGCTAAAGGTGCAGTTTACAGTCATGGCAGACTTTCATCCTGCTTTCCAAATCTCAAACTCTGCGCCGCTTCGGAGGCCGGCAGCCGTTATGCGGGATGGGCGTGACGTCGCGAATGCTGCGCACTTCCAAACCCACGGTGGAGAGCGCACGCACGGCGGATTCGCGTCCGGAGCCCGGTCCGCTGACTTTCACCTCGACCGTCCGCAGGCCGTTTTCCGTCGCCTTTTGCGCGGCGGTCAGGGCCGCCTGCTGCGCGGCGAACGGGGTGCCCTTGCGGGAACCGCGGAAACCAAGCGAGCCGGCGCTCGACCATGCCACCGTGTTGCCTTCCTGGTCCGTGATGGTGACGATGGTGTTGTTGAACGTCGCCTGCACGTGAACCACGCCGGTGTGCACGACGCGCTTCTCTTTCTTCTTGAATGCCTTCTTCTTGCCTGCTTTTGCTGGTGCTTTCGCCATACGCCCCT
>JBHGBM010000044.1:0-43922 GCA_041946965.1 Bryobacteraceae bacterium | reverse complement strand
TGCTGGCCGACGAGCCCACCGGCAACCTGGACACCGCCACCGGCAACGAAATCATGGCGCTGTTCGAGCGGCTGCACCAGCAAGGCAACACCATCGTGCTGGTCACCCACGAGCACGACATCGCCATGCACGCCCACCGCATCATCCACGTCCGCGACGGCAAGGTCGAGAACGACGAGCAGATCCGATAAGAATCAGGGTGTCGGTGGTTCCCGGGTGGGACGGGCCGTTTCACCTGCCCTGACTACAACTATCTGCCCTGGCTCGAACCCGCGCCGCCCATCTGTCCGCCCGGCGCCGGCTCTCCGGACACGGGCGGGCGCGAGGGACCCACATAGGTCTGCGCGCCGCCCGGTCCGCCTTCATCGCCTGGATCGCCTCCGGCGCCTTCCCGCCGGATCTCGAACGGCATGGTGAACAGCGGCAGGTCGTTCCACCACACGGTGACGTTCCACGCCCCTGGATTTTCGGCCGCTTCGGCCCCGGCCACCGCCATCCAGTTCCAGAAACACCAGTCGCCGTCCGCGTTCACCGGCTGAAAAGCGAACTCGCCGTAAAGGCCGCCGTCCGGATCGATCCATTGCAGGCGCGGCCGGTCGCCCACCCTCGCTTGCTGCACGCTGAACCAGGCCCAGACCCGCGCATCCGAGGTCAGAAAACGGTCCCACGGCTCGGGCGCGTTGCAGGCCGCGCTATCGGGCTGCACGCGCGCCGTCATCCGGCGGTCCACCGCCACGGGCACAATGCGGAAGGAGAGCGAGTTCGCTTCCACGCCGTTCCAGTAGAACTTCACCGTCCAATCGCCGAATTGCGACGCCGCCGCGTGCTCGGCCACGTTGATCCAGGACCAGAGGCACCAGTTGCCGCTGGAAGCGAGCGCATCCCACGCGGTGCTGAAATACAGGCTGCCGTCCGGCGCGTACCATTCCGCGCTGGGCACATCGCCTGCCTGCCCCTGGACCGAATACCAAATGTAGGCGCGCGCGTCCCAGGGCAGGAAATCATGCACGGGGTCCGGTTCGGCGCAGCCGCCGCTCAGCGTACGGGCCGCCATGCGCTTCTCGATGACCACCGGCGGCGCCAGCGTGACCGTTTCGCTCAGAACCGGGGCGCCGTTCCAATCCACCTTGACGGTCCAGATGCCCGGGAAACCGGCCGCCTCCGTGCCGGCCACCTCGAGCGTGCTCCAGAGACAGCCGCGCGTATTCGTCAACGGGCGCAGCGCATCGGTCCTGTACACCGTGCCGTCGGGCTTGAGCCAGGTCACCTCCGCGCGGTCGCCGGGGGCGGCGGCGGAGACCAGAAACCAGAAGTGGATTCTCGCTTCCGTCACGCGGAATAACGCGGCGGCTTCCGGCAGGTTACAGGCCGCCCCTTCGGGGATGGCGCCGGTGAACAGCCGCCGCTCCACCACCACCGGTTGCACCACGCTGAACGGCAGCGCGAAAAGCGGGACACCGTTCCAAAGCACCCGCACGGTCCAGACGCCCGGCTTGGAAGCCGCCGGCTTGCCGGCGATCTCGAGCGCGCTCGAAAGGCAGGCGCTGGTGGCGGTCAGCGGGTCCCACGACCCGGACTGATAGAGGACCCCGTCCGGCCCGTACCACTCCACCGAGGGGCGGTCGCCGCGGGTCGCATCCACAACCGAGAACCAAACAAACGCCTGCTTCTCCGCGGTGGTGAAGGAGCCAACCGCCGCCGGCGCCGCGCACGCGCCCCCTTGCGGTACGGAGCGGGTCATCAGTTTGTCCCGGAGCGCCACCGCCGAGGGCGCGCTCTGCTCCACGGTAAAGCTCACCGCCACCGACTGCGGGCTGTTGGAAACCCCCGGCGCCGCCACCGTGACCGACCCGGTGTAGCTGCCCGCGGCGAGCGAGGAGGGGTCGGCGGAAACCGTCAGGGTGGCGGGCACGCGCCCGGCGGCGGGCACCACGCTCAGCCACCCTCCGCCGGCGGTGGTGGCGGTAAAGGCGAACGCGCCGCCCGTCCCGGAAAGCGGGATGGCCGCCGTGGCCCGGCCGTCCCCGGCGCGGGCCCGCAACGCGAGCGTGCTGCCGCCCACGTTGAGCGCCGCACCGCCCCCGGCGACAACCGTATAGCTCACATCCCCGGACGCCGAGAACACTTCACCGAAAGAGGCGCTCGCCAGTGTAATCCGGGCGCGGTAGACGCCCGGAGCCGAGGCCGCGCGCAGTTGGTAGACGCGCGTCACGCGCCCCCCGGCCGGAACCACCCCGAACCCCTGCGCGGCCGTGCCGCTGAAGCCCTCCGGCAGCGCCAGCGCGCCGGTGGCGGCAAAGGCGTCGAGGCCGCCGGTGTTGGCCGCCTCACAGGTCACGTTGAAAGTGGAGTTGGGCGCAATGGCGGCGGGCGCGGTACACCCGGTGCGCAGCGAGGGAGGCAACGCGGACGTAAACACCGTGTCCCCGAACGCCAGCGCGAACGGCTCCGCGCCCGCGAATTGCGCCGCCCTGACCTTGAGCACGCTCTCCACCGGGGCCGCGGCGCGCACCTGCTCCACGTTCTGATTCAACTCGTCGGAGCGGTCCAGCAGCGTCCCGTTGAGCGCGCTGTAAAGATACAGGCCGAGGTCGTTCAACTGCGCCGCGCCGCCCGATAGGTCCGGCAGATGGCGGTTCCACACCAGCGTCGCCTTGGAATTCGCGTTCATCCGTCCCCGGTAGTACACCGCGCTCCCGGAGGAGATGGAAGTGCGCACGTGCGCGGCGTGCGCGGCGGCCTCGGCCAGGTTCAGGTATCCCCAGCCGTAGTCGGGAGTCCAGCCGTTTCCGTCGGCGCTATTGAGGAGCACGGCCTTGATCGCCAGGGGATTGGTGATGCCCGCCTGCCGCAGCAGCACCGCGGCCCCCGCCACCATCGGGGTGGCCATGCTGGTGCCGCTCTTGGTGACGAAGCCATCGGAGTCGAAGGCAGCGGAAAAGATGCGGGTGCCCGGCGCGGCCAGGTCCGGCTTGTAGCGCCCTCCGGCGAGCGGCCCGCGGCTGCTGCTGTTCGAGATCCGGTCGTCCGCCCGGTCCACCGTGCGGGCCGTATCCACGTTGGCGACCGTAATGCCGTTGTAGGCGTTCCCCGGGTTGCCCACCGTGTTCGGCTCCGGGCCTTCGTTTCCCGCGGAAATCACCAGCGTGAGCCCATATGTATCAGCGACGTAATCGAGCGCGCGGGCGGTGGGGCTGTCATCGGTGCGCAGCGCCGCCCCATAACTGTAGTTGAAGACCTTTGCCGGCGTATTGAAGACCGCCCACTCCACGGCTTCGAGCAGGTCCGCGGCGTTGACCGAGGCGCGGCCCGAGCACAGTCCCTGCACATACCTCTGCCGGAAACCGGTCTTGAGGTTGAAGAACCTGGAGACGCCCCGCGCCATACCCTGGTAGAGGGAATCGCCGGAAACCAGGATGCCGGCGACGTGCGTGCCGTGGCCGTCCATATCCTCGCCGGTGGCGGTGTCGTCGCCGAAACAGGAACTCTGGCTTCCGAACCGGCCGAACACGCGGCTGACCACGTCCTTGCCCGCGAACGCCGGGTGGCTGGAGCGCATGCCGGAGTCCAGCAGCACCAGGCTCTCGCCCGCGCCGGTCTGGCCGCGCGCCCAGAACGCGCCCGCGCCGGTCGCGGGAACATTCACATCCAGGTCCGCCAGGTGCTCCTCGACCGGCCACACGGCGGCGACATCCGGATCGGCCTCGAGCGCCGGCAGGGCGGCGGCCGGGATCTCGGCGGCCATCAGGTTCATTACCGTGTACGGGTGGATCCGGCGCGCGCCGTAAGAGGCCAAGCGCGCGGCCATCGCCCGTTGCGCCGGTCCGAGCGCGGCCTCAATATCCCGCCGGGCCGCTCCGGCCTGGCGCCCGGCCAGCAGGCGTGCGTGCGGCTGGCCGCGCAAGACCACGAAGACGTGCGCGCTTCCGGTGCGGGCCGCGTCTTCTGTTACCTTGGGAGTTACCTTCTGCGCGGCCACCGGCGCGGCCATCAGAGAAAGCAACAACCACGAATGCACCACCCTGGTAAGAACACCGCGATCTGGGCGGCGGCGCTGCTGCTCTCCGCGGCCTCGCAGGCGCAGGAGACGCCGCTCGGTTCGCGTGCCCGCGCCTTCGCCCGGCAGACGTTCGGCCCGGGGGCATGGCTGCGTGCCGGAGCCGGCGCCGGGTTCAACCAGCTTTGCGGGCGCCCCTATGAATGGGGCGGCGGCACGGACGGGGCGGCCCGCCGCTTTGCGTCCGGCTTCGGCCAGCAGGCCGTGAAGGCGAGCATCCAGTTCGGCGTGGGCGCGTGGCGGCATGAGGCGCCCGCTTATGCTCCCTCGCGCCGGAGTGGATGGTGGAACCGCGCCAGGCATGCCATTGCCTACACGATTATGACGCCGCGCGAGGGCGATCGAGACGACTCGATTGCCGCCGGCCGGCTCGCCGGCGCCTTCGGCTCCGGCATGATCTCACGCCTGTGGCAACCCGAGCGGCTGCACACCGCCGGCTCGGGCCTGGCCAGCGGAGCCATCTCCCTGGGCTTGGATGCGTGCATGAATGCGTTCCGCGAGTTCTGGCCGGACCTGCGCCGCAAATTGCGCGGGAACAGGCGGCCCCGCCCCTAGATCAGCGCCCGGATGGCGCTCCGCGGCGCGGCTGCGGCTTCGGCAGGGGTTTGCGCGGCAGCAGTTGATCGCGCGTGGCGGCGTGATAGGCGAGCGAGGCAATCACCGCCGAAGCCTGCATCAGGTCGCCCGCCTGAAGCCGGTCGTACACGTCCATGTTGGAGTGGTGCGTGCGGGTGGAGTACTCCAGCGGATCCTGGATGAACTGGAAGCCGGGCAGCCCCACCGCGTCGAATGAAAGGTGGTCCGTGCCGCTGGTGTTCCGGATGGTCACGGTGGTGACGCCCATGTCGCGGAACGGTTCCAGCCAGGCCGTGAAGATCGGCCGCATCATATCGTTGCCTTGCAGGTATACGCCGCGGATTTTGCCCCCGCCGTTGTCGAAGTTGAAATAGCCCGAAAACTTCTTGTGATCGGATTTGAGCGACATGGTCTCACGGTCCGCGTAATGGTCCTTGACGTAAGCGGCGGAGCCGAGCAGGCCCTGCTCCTCGGCCGACCACAGCCCCACCCGCACCGTGCGGGGAAGGGTGATATCGAGGGCCTTCAGAATGCGTACGGCCTCCATCATCACCGCGCAGCCGGCGGCGTTGTCGGCCGCGCCCGTGCCGAATGTCCAGGAATCGAGGTGGGCGCCCAGCATGACCACCTCGTCCTTCTTCGCCCCTCCGCGCAGCTCGCCAATGACGTTGGCGGTCTCCGCGCCGTCATAGATGCGGTTGTCCATCTCGAATTCGAGCGTGACCGGGACTTTCCGGTTGATCAGCCGCACGATCTGGTTGTAGTGCTCGGTGTTGAGCGCGACCGCTGGCGGCGGCAGCGGGTCTTTGGCATCGCGCGAGCCGGCGGCGCTGGCGAACACCGTGCCGGCCTCCCCCCGGAAGCTGGGCGTCACGGTCGCCAGCACGCCTTCATCCTTGAGGAACTGGTTCAGCTTGTTGCGGAAGCGCTGCGCGGCCTCGCGGTCGTAAGGCTGGCCGGGACGCCCGCCGATCTGCGGCGGCGTGGGACGGCGAAAGCCGAAACGCTGCGAGGGATCCGGGGCCAGCGCTTCGTTCGCCAGCTCCTGGTCCGTGTAACGCTTGCTGATCGGCTCGGTGGAAAGCGCCGTCTGGCGGGGGTCATCGAGCAGCACGATCTTGCCCTTCAATTTGCCCTTGAATTTCTCGAGATCGGCCTCCGTGCGCAGCACCGCCAACTCCGCCTGGCCGGCCACCGGACCGCCGGTGCCCGGAGCCAGCGGGCGCGGCACCCCGATCAGCGGCTGGTAAAACGGCTCCTTCATACTGGCGGCGAACTTGAAATTCGCCCAGCCGCGGCCGTAGGGGAACTTCTCCAGGTGCGCCTCGAGCCCGATTTCCTTCATTTGCTTCATGGCCCACTCGGCCGCCCGGTTATAGCCCGGAGAACCGCTCAGGCGCGGACCCAGAACGTCCGTCATGTAAGCGGCGTATTCCATGACTTTGGAGTTTTGCAGGGCTTCCGCCTTGATGCGGTTGACGGCCTGCAAGTCCACTCTCTCCTGGGCCCACGCCAGCGGAAGACACAATACGGCAAACAGCAGTTTTTTCATGGCGAAACAACGAGGGTATCACAACGGGAACCGCCCGGCCTGTAAGCCGGTTTCTGTGCCCTTGCGGGCGGCAGCCATTCCTCTAGGCCGGACATTGCTGGCCGGCTCAAGCGACCTACCCGGGAGTCGGGCGGGACGGGCCATCCCTCCTCCCCTATTTGGTCTTGCTCCGCGTGGGGTTTTCCCTGCCGGCCGGATTGCTCCAGCCGCGGTGCGCTCTTACCGCACCATTTCACCCTTACCCGTTGCCGGGCGGTATATTTTCTGTGGCACTTTCCGTCGAGGCTCCCTCGCGAGAACCCCGCCCGGCCGTTAGCCGGCACGCTGCCCTATGGAGACCGGACTTTCCTCCTCCGGAAACCGGAGGCGGCTGCCCGTCCGGGCAGTTCCCACTGTTATTGTCGCATTATGCAACGATATTGGGGCGGAACAGTACCTCGGAAAGGTCATTTAGGACTCCCAACGGGGATATTCGTTGTATCCTGTTAGCAACTTTATGCAGTTCGTTTGTGATTTCGCCAATCACGCACCGATACCTGAATCCATGTTGAGGAGAGATCATGATCGTAAGACGAATCGCGGCTGTGGGCGCCATCGGCGTCTTCGCCGCCGCGCTGTTTGCTCAGGGGCTGAACACGAAGGCGTCACCCAATGATTGGGAAGAGATCAACTTCGAGTTCAATTCGCATATCCTCAGCGATGGCTACCCGAGTCTGCTGCGCCTGGCCGAACTCCTGAAAGCGAATCCGGACTACCGAGTGCGGGTGATCGGCCACACTGACTACGTAGGCAGCGTTCGCTATAACGATAAGTTGGCGCAAGCGCGCGCCAACACCGTCCGCGATTTCCTGGTGAAATACGGCGCCGGCGCCAACCAGGTGACCACGTCGGGCGAAGGCAAGCTGAAACCTTCCGTCTCCAACAGTACCAAGGAGGGCCGGTTCATCAACCGGCGCGTCGAGATGGTGGTGACCGACGGCAAAGGCCGGACGGTGGGGTCCGGCGGCGTCGGCGAGGCCATCAACGCCTTCGACGAGTTGGCCAAGAAATTGGCCCAGAAACAGGAAGAGTGCTGCGCTCAAATCCTGAAGCGGCTGGATAAGCTGGACGACATCCTGGCAGCGCTCCGCGACCTCAAGGGCGAGAACGACAGGCTGAAGTCCGACCTGGCCGACCTCCGCAACGCTCAGAAGGCGCTACAGGATCAGGTCAACGGCATGCCGAAACCGCTCAGCGAGCAGCAGACCACGGCCATCGCACAGGCCGAGGGCAACCGCGTGCTCGAGGAAGCCCGCAACCGCAACCGGAAGTTCTCGCTGCTGAGCCTGAACGCCGGACCCACCTTCGGCAAGGGCCGCACGGGAGACTACACCATTTCCGGCGCGGGCCGCTTCTTCTCGCCCTTCGGCGGCGACGGCACACACGCGGTACAGGCTCAGGCCGAATATATGTACTACACCGGACGGCAGGAGGGCCAGTTCGATATCGGTCTGGTCAACCGCTGGAACCGGGTGCAGGCCGGCGCCTTCGCCAGCTTCCGTTACATCAACTTCCGTGAGTTCCAAAGCGGCGGCGCTCTAGGGCAGGGCTCCTTCACCCTGGACTATCTGTTCAGCCGCGGCAAAGCGGGCTTCTTCGCCACCAAGGGCTTCAAGAACACCGCCACCTTGGGCCGCACCCAGATCGGGCCTTCCTCCTTCCTGGAGACCTACGCCCGCATCATGAACCAGGCCGGCCTCAGCGGGCAGGTTGGGCTGGCCGGCGATACCTGGTTGGAGGGCAACATCGCTTACCTGCAAAGCCATGGGAGGGCCGACCGTCCGGGCGGCATGTTGCGATTCGTCGCCCCGCTCAGCAACCAGTTCGCTCTCACGGCCGAGGTGGGGTTGAACGAAACCTTCGTCAACACGCTACAGAGCGGCCGTGCGGTGTTCGGATTCCAGTTCGGCAATTTCACCCGGCCGAAGGAATACCTGAACGTGGCGCATCCGGTGCCGGTGGACGTGCCGCGCATCCGCTACGAGCTGCTCACGCGGCGCATCGGCAACAGCCCGCCAACCGCCGACGCCGGTCCGGACCAGGTCGGCATACCGGCCGGTACGGTGGTGCTTAACGGCTCTGGTTCGTCGGATCCGGAAGGCGACGCGCTGACTTACCAATGGACGCAGATCTCCGGTCCATCAGTGGCCATCTCCGGCGCCAACGCCGCCATAGCGCAATTCACGGCGGCGGATGGCCAGGCCTACGTGTTCCGGCTGACCGTCCGCGATCCGGGCGGCATGTCGTCCAGCGCGACCACCAGGGTCGCCACGCTGGCGCCGTCGCCGGTTCGCATCCTGCGCTTCACGGCGGATCCGTCCACGGTGCGGCCGGGTGGCGTCAGCCGCCTGAGCTGGGCGGTGGAGAACGCCGATGAAGTCACCATCACGCCCGGACCGGGCCGCGTGGATTCGCGCGGGGGCGCCACGGACGTGACCGTGCAACAGACTACGACCTACCGCTTGGTGGCGCGTTCGGGCGACCGCCAGGTGGCGGCCGATGTGACCGTTGTCGCCACAGCCGCGGCTGTAGCCGCGCCGCAGATCATCCGCTTTGTCGCGACCCCGGCCACCATCAATCCGGGTGAGGCCGCAAACCTCTCCTGGACCACCGAGGGCGGCACGCAGGTCAGCATCAGCGGCATCGGCAACGTCGAAGCCAACGGCAGCCGCGCGGTAACGCCGTCCCAGACCACCACGTACACCCTGACGGTGCGGGCGGCCGACGGACGGCAGGTGAGCGCTCCGGTGATCGTCACCGTCGGCGGCGGCGAAACGGCGCGGGTGCTCCAGTTCTTCGCCAACCCGCAGGCGATCAACTCCGGCGGCACGGCGCAGCTCTGCTGGAACGTCGAGGGCGCCACGGAGATCAGTATTTCTCCGGGCGTCGGCGGCGGGCTTGATGCGACCGGCTGCGTCACCGTCAACCCCGACACGACCACCACCTACACCCTGACCGCCAAGAGCGCCAACGGCAGAACCATCCAGGCCGGCACCGTGCTGGTGGTCGGCGGCGTGCGCGTGCTCTCGTTCACGGCGATTCCGGACTTCTCGCCCAAGGCGGGCGATCCGGTCACGCTGACGTGGCAGACGGAAGGCGCGGTCTACGTCGTGATCACCTCCAGCGACTCGCCGCTCGGCAGGCTGCCTGCCAACGGCACGCTGGTGGTCCGGCCAATCACCAACACGAACTACACCCTCACGGCTTACGGCCCCGGTGGCCAGGTAAGCACCGTGCTGCACGTGTTCGTGCGGTAACCACCCCGTATTGCAGTAAGAAGCGGGCGGCGGAAACGCCGCCCGCTTTTTTTTACTTGCCCAGCAGCGCCATCGCCGCCAGGTGCCAATTGAAGATCGTATCGGGCGCCCGTAGGGCTTCCCGGAGGCTGAGCGCCGCTTCCGCTTTGCGGCCGAGGGCCGCCAGCAGCAGGCCCCGCGTGCCCGCATTGGCGGATTCGAGCGCCGCTTCCACGCGCCCGCGAAGCGCGGCCGCCTGGCCCAGCCGCTCCGCCGCGCGATAGGCGAAAGCGAGCTGATGCCCCGTGCGGCCGGATTCCATGGCGCGCTGCCAGTGGCGCCGCGCCGCCTCCGCGTTGCCGGCCCTCTGTTCCGCCTCGCCGCGGTAAAATTCCAGGCGCGCGTTCCGGACGTCCTCGACCGCGGTTCCAGCCAGGACCTGCGCTTCCATCCGCACCTGCCGGGCGTCAAGCCCGCCTTCTTCGCGGGGGAAAAAGCGCCCCTCGAACAGACGCGCGGCTTCCTCCGGGCGGCCGTCCTCGATCAGCGCGAACGCCATCCGGTATGCCAGGGCGGGGGGCAGATCGGCTCCGGGATACAGCCGCAGCGCCTCCACGCGCTCGCGCGGCGGCCGGCCCTCCATCAGCAGCGCGCGATACATGCCGGAGTAGATGTCCAAGTTCGAGCGGTCCACGCCGGCGCCTTCGCGAAAGACATTCAAGGCCGCCGCGGCGTCGCCCTTCGCCGCCATGAGGGTGTATCCGATATTGCGGTGCAGCACGGGGATGGTCCGGTCGAGTTTGCGCGCCGCCTCCCATTCGCCGAGGGCCGCGTCCACGTTGCCGCCGGCGGCGTGCAGCGAGCCCAGCAGGAAGTGCGCCGTGGCGTCGCCGGGCTGCACTTCGAGCGCGCGGCGGAGCACGTCGAACGTCCCCGCGCGCTGCGGAAAGACATAACGCGTGGAAAGGCGCGACGCGGCGGCGAAATCCTCCTTTCCCGAGCGCCCCAGCTTCTCGCGGCAATAACCCCGGTAGTACGCGATCAGCGGGTGCGCCTGCGGCAGCGCGGTTCCAGGCTCGGCCGTGGCCGGATCTACGCGCGGGTATTCGCGCGCCAGCAGCGCTTCGGCCTCGGCGTACAGTCCCAGATGCATGTAAGCCGTGACGATCTCCAGTACGCGGTCGGGCTCGGCCGCCAGGTGCTCCCAGACCCGCGCGTCGCCCGCGGCGAGCCGCAGCATGGAATTCGCCGGATCGACGGCCAGCCAGTGCGCCACGCGGTCCCGCGCGGCCGGCGCCAGCGCCGCTTCGAGCATCCCGGCGTGCAGCGTGCCCGCCGCCCGCAAATCGCGCAACGCGGCGGCGCGGCCGCCCTCGCGACCTTCGAGTCCCGCCAACTGGATCAGCGCCGGTGCGCGGAATGCCTGAAACGCCTTCGCCCGCAGCCACTCGCCCCGCGCCTTGCGCGCCTCGCCCACCGCGTTCCACGCCAGCCCGAGATAGTAGTGGATCTCGGGATCGTTGCTCACCATCCGCTGCGCGCGCGTGAGCGGCGCGATGGCTTCCCGGAAGCGGTTCAGGCACACCAGCAGCCGCCCGGCCGCCTTGTTCAGCTCGAACGACCCCGGAGCCCGCTCCAGCCCCCTGCGGTAAGTCGCGTAAGCCTCCAGCAACCGGCCGTTCAGTTCCTGGTCCATGCCGAGCTCCACTTCACCGGCGAATTTCACCGCGGGCTGAGGGCCGGTCTTGACCTCCTCCGGCGGGTCCATATCAAACTCGCCCTCGGTGTGCGCCAGCAACACGGCGCCGGAGGCATCGCGCAGCTCGAACCGGCACGGCGCGGCGCACTCCACGCGCTTACGCCAGGTATCGCGCGGGGTCAGCCGCACCTGCTCGGTTGCGGACCCCACGCGCGCGGTTCCCTCCACGGCGCGCGTCACGTTCAACGCGGCTTCCACCGCCCCGCCGGAGCGCGTCATGTTCAGCGCGCCGTCGCGGGTGACGCGCACGAAACCGCCCGTTTCCCGCACCGGCAGCCAGTATTCGCGGAACTCCATGGTTTCTTCCGGTGGCAGGAAGGCGTAGGTCTCCTGGTTGCGGAACGGCCCCGCCTGCACCTCCACGTAGGCGCTGTCGTTATCGGAGAGCACGCGCCGCCATTCGCGCCCGCCCGCGTCGGCGCCCCAGGACCAGATTTTCTTCCCGGGCAGCTCGCCCCAATCGGCCCAGTGCGCCACGCCCGCGCGCGTCCGCGGATGGTACACCCCCATGAAGGGTTCGCGGCTGGCGTGCACGAACTGCGAAACGTTCCCGCGCGTCTGGTTGCCCACCACGCTCAGGTCGAGCCCTTCACGGTTCACCGGCCACGTATCCACGAAGGTGAATCCGTGGCTGGCGGTGTGACGCATGGGGTAGAGAATTTTGGAATCGTCCCAGACCTCGACTCCGGCGTTGTTCCACCAGTAGAACCGGCGCCGCACCGGGCTGGGATTGTAGAGCCGCACGGCCTGTTCGAGCAGGCTGCTCGCCGGGCGCAGCCTGAGTTCCACACGCCACCGCATGCCGTAAGCGCGGTCCGTGTTCGCCACCCAGACCGACGCGCTGCCGTCCGGGTTCTGCACCATGGCGAAATCCACCGGCGACATCGACACCCAGTTGTGCGAAACCGGGAAATTGAACTCGATGCCGAACGCCGCCCACGCGCCGCGGTAGCCGATCAACGCTTTCTTGATCGACGGGTTGGCATAAAACATCTCCGCGCCGTTCACCTTGTCCGTGCAACTGTAAAGATGTCCGCCGATATCGGGCAGCACGGAGCACTTCAGGTATTCGTTCTCCAGATACAGCGCCCGCCACTTCTGCTCGATCTTTTCTCCGGTCAGCTTGTCGCGGATCGTGTAGGGATAGTTAAACCGCGTGGTGGCGAAGAGGTCGAAGGGAGGGTTCACGTCGGGCAGACCCTCCTGGTAGGTGGGAAGGGTCATGGTCCCTTCCCAAACCCGCACCTGGGACAGGGCGGGCAGCGCGAGCAGCAAAAGAAATACGATCATGCCGGGAGCGACAGCAGACGCTGCGCGTTTTCGAAGTATACCTTCCGCAAAATGGTTTCGGGCAGCCCGAGGCCGTAAATGCGCCAGCGGCCCTGCGGCGGCACCGCGGCGGGCGCATAATCGAAGTACTCGTCCTCGGTTTCGAGGAAGCGGTAATAGATCTCGTAGAGCAGCTCGTTGTAGACCTGCTGCGGGTATTCATCGCCGTGCGGCACCGCGTCCGTGCCGAAGAGGATGCGGTCCTGGTAGCGGTCGAAGAATTTGCGGGAGGCGCGCGGCTGCCGTCCCAATTCGCCGATGCGCGCCCCGATCTCGGTGTGCATGTTGGGGAAGCGGTCCATGCACTCGGCCACGTAGGCGAGATTTTCCGCGTCGTTGCCCACGTGCAGGGTGAGGAACTGCGTCTTGGGGTGCCGCGCGAACATGCGGTTGCGGGCCTCCATCAGCTCGCGGAACGACGGGAAATCCTTGCCGTGGAAGGACCAGTCGGGATGGTTGTTGAGTTCCTCGAAACGCTCGTTGAAACGGTCGGTAGGCAGGAAGAAGGCCTCGGGGTCGGCGACGTGTATGGCCACGGGCAGGTTGAGCGCGGCGCACTGCTCCCACATGGGGTCGAAGCGCTTGTCGTCGATCTTCACCAGCGCGCCGGTGGTGATGTTCTCGCGCAGGTACAGCCCCAGGGTCTTCAGGATCTTGAGGCCGCCCGCGCCGTCCTTTTTCGCGCGGGCGAGCTCGTCCGCCTGAAACTGCGCGTAGCCGGGCTCGTTGGCGCGGCTCCACCACGGCTCGGCGAAGGTCAGGAAGCGCCCGGGGACGGCGCGGTCATAGCGCTTCACGCACTCCCGCAGTCCCGATCCCATGCCGCCCGTCAGGTTCACCAGCATGCGCAGGTTCTTGGCGTCCATCACCTTCAGCAGCGCCTCGGGAGGATCGAGGAACGTGCGCTCCTCGCTGAGCGGCACGCCGTTCTGCGCCTTGGCCGCCCAGCAGACATGCGTGTGCACGTCGATGACGGGAAACCGCGCCCGCGGAACCCGCGTCTCGGGCACGTGCAACATGCTCTTGGGCTGAAACTCTTTCAAATCCAGGACCGCGCTGCGCCTGGCGGCGGCCGGTTTCTTCGGGGCGGCGTTCACGGAGCCGGCGGCGGCAACGCCCGCGCCGGCCAGCAGCTTTCGGCGGCTCATCGTCATAAGGTAGATTGTCACGCCTTTCGCGGTAAACCGAAAGCGAGAGCCACCTTTCACTCGAGAACCGTTTCAACAGCCCGGAGCGGCGCGTCAGCGAGCTGGAGACGAGCATCCCGCCGAAGCAGGCCGCGTAGCTTGCCCGCCCAGCATCGCCCGCACGTCCTCTTCCGCCGCCTGCGTGGTCGTGCCGCCCATCCCGCGCGTGGAGAGCGCGCCGCACGCCGCGCCATAGCGCAGGCACTCCACCAGCGGCATCCTTCGCAGCCAGGCGTGCAGGAATCCCGCGTTGAAAGAATCGCCCGCCCCGGTCGTATCCACAACCTCCACCGGAAACGCCGGAACCCGCACGGGCTGCCCGCCATCGAGCGCCATGGCCCCCTCGCGGCCGAGTTTCGCCGCGGTCAGGGTGCGCCCGTTGGCCAGCGCCCCGAGCGCCTTTACCGGGTCCGGGCTGCGGCCCGCCCCGGCCAGCTCCACTTCGTTCGGCAGGAACACGTCGCACCGGGCGAGCGCCGCCGCCAGATCCCCGTCCCACTTCTCCGAGGGATCGAAGCCCGGATCGAGCGAGGTAGTCAGCCCGCGCGCGGTTGCGCGCGCAAATAGATCCGGAACCGCCGGCCGCAGCCCCTCCTGGAGGAAAAACGAAGAGACGTGCAGATGATCGAAGCCGGCCAGCGCGGAATCCGGGATGTCGCCGCCGCGCAGCTCTGTGATGGCCCCCAGGTGGGTCACCAGCGCGCGATCCACGCGCGAGCTGATCGACACCGTAATCCCCGTCTTGAGCCCGGGGACCACAATCACCCGCGAGACGTCGATCCCGATCTCGCGCATGCGTGCCAGGCAGAACTCGCCCCAATAATCGCGCCCCACCTTGCCCAGAAACGCGACCTCGTCCCCCAGCCGCGCCAAGCCCGCCGCGCAGATCAGCGAAGCGCTGCCGAGCGTGAGCAGGCAGTCGTTCACCAGGACTTCCTTCCCCAGCTCGGGGAACGCATGATAGCCTTGCAGGATCACATCGCAGTTGATCTCGCCCGCCACCAGAATCTTCATCGCCTGCCTCCGTGAATGCGAAAGCTTCCCACCACACGCGTGATCACGCCGCTCTCCGACGGCGCATCCGGCTTCAGCCCCGCCGCGCGGCAGTGGAAAAACGCGAGCAACTGGCCCACCAGCACGTCGAGCACGGGCGCATCCCCGTCGGGCACGCCCTCGGGATAGGCGACCGCGACATCGCCCGGCCCGAGCAGGTCCGGCGGCACGTTCACGCCCGCAATCACCTTGAACGCTCCCAGCCGTTTCCGGCCGAGCTCCTCGATCAGGTCCAGCTCGTAGGACCGCACCGGCTCCGCCGACGAGAGGTATGCGACCACCATCGTGTCCGGGTGCACCGCGGACATGGGCCCGTGGCGCAGGCCCAGGAAGGTCTCCGGGATGGAAACCGTCCCGCCGGCGGTCATCTCCATCACTTTCAACCCGGCCTCGCGCGCCGCGCCGAAACGCGCGCCGGAGCCGAGATACACCGCGCGCCGGAACGGGCGTCCGCCGGCCTCCGCCAGCGCCTCCGCGGAACCGGACAGGATGCTTTCGGCCGCGGCGCTCAACCGTGCCACCCGCGCCGCATAGCCCTCCGCGCCGAGCGCGCGCCCTGCCACCACCATGCTGGTAAAACTGCTGGTCATGACCAGGCTGCGGTCGTTGACACGTTCATCGAGCACCAGCGCCCGGAAGCGCGGGTCGCCCCCGTAGCTCGTTGCCAGCCGGCCGCGCGGGTTGCAGGTGATTGCCAGGTGCCGGCACTCCGGCTCGCGCTCGAGAAAAAGGTCTACCGCGGCGCAGCTTTCCGGGCTGTCGCCGGAACGGGCGAGCGAAACCATCAGCATCGGCCGCAGCGGCGGCGCCGCATCCGCCCCGTGCGTGAGCAATTGCCCGCCGCCCACCGCCTGCACCGTCACGCCGAGCTCCGCTTGCAGCACCGGCGCCAGGCACTCGCCGGCGTAGAGCGAACTGCCCGACCCGGTCAGCACGATCGACCGCGCGTCGCCTGCGGCTTCCCGCAGAGGCGCCGCGCGCGTGCCGGCGTCCACCCACGCGGCCGGCTGCTGGCGGATTTCGCGCAGCGTGTAGTAGTAGCCGGCTTCGCGTTGTTCGGCCTCGGGGCGCTTCAGTAACTCGTCAAGCATGGCAGAAACGAGAGTATAGCAACCGGTATCAGGGGCGCCGCTTGCGCTTGAAGGCGTACATGTCGCGGTCGGCTTCGTCGAGCACCTGGCGGAGCGAGCGGCCTCCGGTTTCGGCCGTGCCCCAACTGAAGGTGATGGGAAGCACGCCGTGGCCGCGCACCCGGAACTCGCGCAGGCGCGCTTCGATATCTCCCATGCGGCGCTGCGCCACGGCGCGCTGCTGGTTGTGGAACAAGAGGACGAACTCGTCGCCGCCCCACCGGAAAGCTTCGTCCTCGGGACGGATCGAGGCGCGCAGCAGGTGGCCGATGTTGCGCAGGATGTCGTCGCCGGCGAGGTGCCCGTAGCGGTCGTTGATCTCCTTGAAATCGTCCATGTCGCAGACCGCCACCACGCCGCCGAATTTGGCCTCTTCGAGCCGCCGTTCGAGCGCGGCCCGGTTTAGCAGTCCCGTAAGGCGGTCCAGGTCCATGTTCCGGGCGTTCTCCCGCTGCACGCGGTCGAGCTGCTCATCGAGCTGCCGGGCGCGGCGGTCCATGCTCTCCATCCACAGCGCCATGGCGGAGAACGCCAGCACCGAGTAAGTGGTGAAGGCAAACGCGGCGCCGTAGGGCAGCCAGGGCCACACCGCGGAGGCGAGCAGCGCGGCGCGGAACACAATACCGCCCAGGCCCAGGTCTGTGTGCAGCGTGGCGAGGTTATACAGCAGCACCGCCGAGAGCAAGCCCGAGTGGGCCGCCTGCCAGCCGAACCAGTACAGCACTGCCAGGAACAGAGGCACCGCCAGGAGCCCCGCGAGCGCGCGGCGCCACGGTTGCGCGGGCGTTTTGAAACCCACCCGCGCCGCGCCGGCCAGCACCACGGCGGCCGCGACTTCCAGCGCGCGGGAGGCCCAGACGCCCGGAGCCAGCGTGATGGCCGCGGCTTCCATGGCCCAGGCCGTGCCCCACAGGCCGAAGTACATGACGCCGGATTGCCGCCAGAGGAACAGGAACGCCAGACCGAACAGGCTCGCGCCCGCCGTCCCCAGGAAGACCGGTACCGCCTCCTCGCCCGCCAGACCCATTATTCGCCGTTGATGGCATGGCGCCGGATTTCAAGCGCCCTGCCGGTATTCTCGTCCACGGTGACGATCACCGCGTGCAGTTCCGTGCCGCCTTTCGCCGTCTCCATCCGCACCGGCAAGCCGGTCAGGAACCGCTGAAATATGATCTCTTTCTTCACGCCGATTATGGAATCGTAAGGTCCCGTCATGCCTACGTCCGTCTGGTAGGCCGTGCCCCCGGACAGGATGCGCGTGTCGCAGGTCGGGATATGGGTGTGGGTGCCGAGCACCGCCGAGACCCGGCCGTCCAGATACCATCCCATGGCCATCTTTTCACTGGTCACCTCCGCGTGGAAATCCACCAGGCGGACCTTCACGGATCCATCGACGGAACGCAGCACGGCATCCGCCGTCCGGAACGGGCAGTCCGTGGGGGGCATGTACGTCCGTCCTTGCAGATTGATTACGGCGCACTCCACGCCGTTGCGCGCGCGCACCACCGCCGAGCCGCGGCCCGGCACTCCATTATAGTTGGCCGGACGGAGCAGGCGCGGCTGGCGCTCCAGATAGTCGTAGATCTCCTTCTTGTCCCACACGTGGTTGCCGGTCGTCAGGACATCGAGCCCCATGGCGAACAACTCATCGGCGATCGCCGGCGTGACGCCGAACCCGCCCGCGGAATTCTCCGCGTTGGCAACCGCCAGTTCCACGCGGTTCACCTCGATGATATCCCGCAGGTGGTCGGCCACAATGCGCCTCCCCGGCGATGCGTAGATATCCCCGACGAAAAGGATGTTCATCGCTAATGAAGGTTATAGCATGCGGCCTACAAAGGGTTCGTGGCGAAAACGTACTCCTCCACGGGCCGCCCGCCGATGAGGTGCTCCTGAATGATGCGCTCCAGCACCGCGGGCGAGACGGAGTGATACCACGTGCCCTCCGGGTACACCACCGCGATCGGCCCCTCCCGGCAGACGCGCATGCAATTGGCCTTCGTACGGTAAACGTCCCGCAGGTTCAACTCCGTCAACCGGCGCTTCAGATAGTTCCAGGACTCCAGACTCGCTTCGTGCCCCGAACACTTCGGCTCGGTCTGGTCCGCGCACAGGAAGATATGCCGGCGGATGCCGCCGATGTGCAGCGCTCGCGCGACCTCCTCGAGTTCGCCCATGGACTATCGCGCGGCCAGCAGGCCCTCGATCTGCTTCCAGATCTCGTCCACGGGATGGTTTCCATCGATGCGGATGCCGCCGCGCCCGAGGTAGTGCCCGATCACCGGACCGGTCTGTGCGTCGTAGGCCTTCAGGCGCTCGCGGATCACGGCTTCGCTGTCGTCGGCGCGCTGGATGAGCGCCGCGCCGTCGATATCGCAGACCCCGTCGCGCTGGGGCGGCTGCGAAACCAGGTTGTAAATCCTGCCGCACTGCGGGCACTGGCGCCGCGAAGTGATCCGCGAGACCAGGACCTCGGCGGGCACATCCAGGTATATGGCCACGGGCTGCTCGCGGTTCATCTCGCGCAGCACGGTCTCGAGAAACTCCGCCTGCGGCATGGTGCGCGGATAGCCGTCGAGCAGGAAGCCGCCGGCGCAATCCGGCTGCGCGATGCGGTTGGCCACCATGGGGTTGACCACGTCGTCGCCCACCAGCCCGCCGGCTTCCATGATGGCGAGCGCGGCCTTGCCCAGCGGCGTGCCGGCCTTCACTTCGGCGCGAAACACTTCGCCGGTGGAGATGGCGGGAATATCAAAGCGGCGCGCGATGAATGCGGCCTGGGTGCCCTTTCCGCACCCCGGAGGCCCGAAAAGCAGAACGATCAAGCAAACCTCTTCTCTTGTGGATTGATGAATCCTTACGCTAGCAAGTGTTCAAAGCACCCGCAACGGCAGGCGAAATCATCGTATCCGCCCGCTCCCGTCCAGCCGCAGTTTCTGTCCCCTCCAATCCACCGTGCGGCCGAACAGTCCCGCGCACCACAGCGCGAAGCCCCAGAGATCGCGCAGAGGGACCAGGTAGAAGTGGACGAGCGAGCCGCGGTCGCCGAGCACGCGGCCGGCGGTCACGACTCCCGCCAGCATCCGCAGGGCGAGCGCCGCTGCGCCCACCGGCCACCATCCGGCGGCCATGGCCGCGAGCGACCAGAACGTCGCGTGCGTTACGGCGTAGCCGAAGTAGCCGAAGCGCCGCGAAACGCGCACCGTCCGCGACCAGCGCAACTGGTGCCGCCACGCCGCCGCCCAGGTCTCCGCTCCCAGGTGCGTCTCGACCACGGCGGGCGCGAAGGCCACCCGCAGTCCCAGCGCCGTGACGCGCTTCCCAAGCTGGTAATCGTCCGCGAGATATTGTTCGAGCGCCTCGAACCCGCCGGCGCGTTTCAGGTCCGCCGCGCGCAACGCCATGGTCGAGCCCAGCGCGAACTCCACCACTCCGAGCATGCGCGCCACCAGCACGCTGGGCGCGAACTCGGTGGCCACCGCCAGAGCCTCCCAGCGCGCCGGAGCCGAATCCGCCGCGGCCCGGTAGAGGCAGGTGGCCAGGCCCACGCCGGGTTCGCCGAGTTTCGCCGCCACGCGCCGCAGGTAGTCCGGCGGAACCCGTATGTCGCTGTCGTTCACCAGCAGCACGGGGTAACGCGCGGCGGCCGCCAACTCCACCATGGCCGCCGCTTTGCCGTTGGGCGCTTCGCGGCGCCGCGGCACGATGCGGATGGCGCGCCGCGGAAATTCCGCCATCAGCCGCCGCACGTCTTCCCCGGCCGGGTCGCCGTCGCGCAAGGCGAACAGGATCTCAAACTCCGGATAATCCTGCGCGGCGTGCGACCGTATGGCTTCCAGAAAATGCGGATCGCGCCCGTGTAGGGGCTTCAGGATCGATACCGGCGGAAACTCCGCCGCGGGCGGGGCGGCGCGCCGCCAGGCCAAAGCCGCCGCCAGCGCCAGCAGGTAATACACTCCTCCGGCGGCGGCCAGCGCGGCCAGCAGGATCACAGCGCCAGCAGGGCCACGCCGCAGGCAACCAGCGTCGCCCCGGCCCAGCGGCCCATGCAGATCTTCTCTTTCAGCAGCACCTTCGACAGCGCGGTCTGGATCACGTAGCTCACCGCCGTGGCCGGCACCGCGAAGCTCAGCTCCGCGATCGAGAGCAGCGACATGAAAGCGAAAAACGAAACCGCCATGCACGCCACCGAGGCGATGATGTACCGGTTGCGCGCCAGCAACGCCAGCGCGCGGCCGATCGCTCCCGGGCTGAAATCCCTCACCTCCCCGTGATGCCGCATGCCGAAGGCCTGGAGCAATTGTCCTGCCACCGTGGCCGCCACGACGATGCCGACCAGCGGCCACCTCATCGCCGCGTGCTCACCGCGGTGCGCCCCACCAGCGCCACTCCCGCCATGATCAGCAGGACTCCCGCCCAGCGCGTCACGCTGATCTGCTCGTTGAGAAAGACGCGTCCCGCCACCGCCGCCAGCACGTATCCGGCCGAGGTCACCGGCAGCACGTAGCTCAGGTCCGCCCAGCTCAGCAGCGCCATCTGGGAGAGCAACCACACGATCAGCAGGCTCACCCCCAGCGCCACCCAGGGATTGAAAAGCGCTTCGATGTACGCCAGCGGCGAAACCGAAACCAAGGGGCCGATGCGCCGCATCCCGACGCTGAGGGAAAAATTGCCCAGCACGTTGCTGAGCACCACCAGCAGGGTGAACAGCCGGGTCTTGATTCGCAGTTCCTGGCTCATGGCGTTACGCCGCCGCGCTGTTCGGCGACAAACTTCTTGCGCTTGGAGCGCAGCGCCAGGTACTCGCGCGCTTCCTTCACCAGCCGCGCCCGCTCGCTGCCGTTGAAGATCGCCTTCCGCACCACGCGCCAGGCCACGCGCGGGCGGAAATAGTATTCGCCGTAAAACTTCTCCACCCAATCCACCAGCTCGGCACGGTCCAGGCCCGGGTAGGTGATGTTGGGAAGCTGGTGCCCGGCATCGTCCGTCATCGAATCGATGGTGATCAGGTTGTTCTTCACCACGTAGTCGTAAAACTCCGTGCCGGGGTAGGGATGCGCGATGGAAACCTGAATGGTCTCGGTGTCCAGCCGCTTGGCGAAGTCGATGGTGCGGCGGATGCTCTCGCGCGACTCGCCGGGCAACCCGATGATGTAATCCCCGTGCACCAGCAGGCCCAGCTTCTTGCAGTTGGCCGTGAACCGCTCGGCCGCTTCCACCGTGGCGCCCTTCTTGATGTTCTTCAGCACCTGCGGATCGCCCGACTCGTACCCCACGATGAGCAGCCGGCAGCCGGCTTCCTTCATCGCCTTGAGAGTTTCGTAATCGGTGGTGACGCGCGAGGTGCACGACCAGGTGAACTTCAACGGCTTCAGGCGCCGGCACAGCTCCAGCGTGCGCGCCTTCTGGTAGTTGAAGGTGTCGTCGTCGAAGAAGAGTTCCTTGACGTTGGGGAAATTCTCGAGCGCCCAGCGCGCCTCCGCCGCCACGTTCTCCGCGCTCCGCCTGCGCCAGCGGTGGCCGGAATGCGTCTGCGGCCACAGGCAGAAGGTGCACATGGCCGGGCAGCCGCGCGAAGTGTAAAACGCGATGAACGGGTTCAGCAGGAACGGAACGTTGTAGCGCGTCACGTCCAGGTCGCGCTTGTAGACCTTGGTGACCCACGGGAGCGCGTCCAGGTCCTCGATCACCGGCCCGTCGGGATTGTTGATCACGTCACCGTTGCGGCGGTAGCTCACGCCCGGCAGATCCGCCAGCGGCGCGCCCCTGGCGAAGGCGGCGATCTGGTGATCGAATTCCCGGCGCACCACGAAGTCGATGGCCGGCGCCGACCGCAGCGTTTTCTCCGGCTCCACGGTCACCGGCGGACCCACGAAAGCCACCTTCAGCTTCGGGTTCGAGTCCTTCATCATCTCCGCCATGCGCACGTCCACGTGGAAACCCGGAGTGGAGGTGAACAGGACCAGCAGTTCGAAATCCCGCGCCATCGCCACGGTCTGCCCGATCGAAACCTTGTGGGGCGGCGCGTCCACCACTTTGCTGTCCGGCAGCATGCCTGCCGGATAGCAGAGCCAGACGGGGTACCAGTAGGACTCGATTTCGCGCGAGGCGGGCCAGCGCGAACTGGCGCCGCCGTCAAAGCTGTCGAAGGATGGCGGGTTCAGAAAGAGTGTCCGCATGAGTCAACTCGAGGCGAAACAGCAGGCAGTTACTGCGCCTCGCCGGCCAGACTGGCCCGCTTGGTGCCTTCCGCCAGAGAAAAATTGCTGAAATCAATGGTCAGTTCCGCCATTCCCACCAGGCGGGTCTGCGCGACGCTTTGCATCCTGACGGGAACCGAAATCCCGTCCTGGATACCATATTCTCTTACGAACTCGACCTTTTTCAAGAAGATGGAGGGATTCTTGACAAAACGCCCGGACTCGCGGATACAAAGATAGGTCTCCGCATCGATCCAGAACTCGCCTTTGAACAGTCCGACTTCCTTGCGCCGCGGCGTGACTTCGAAAACATACGCCTGGCGTCCGGCGAATTCGGACATCTTGCGGTACTTGAACTTATAGTTTTCCGGTGTGACGGCGAGTTTGGGCCCCCTGTCGTTCTGCACCTCGGCGGCAAGATAGCGGGCGATCACGTGGGTCTTGACGCTGTTGTCGCCTTCAAAGCGCAACGCGTCGTAAGTAATTCTGCCGATGGTCGAGATGTGCCGCAGCGCCAGCAGCCGCCCCCACTTCTTCAGACGCGGCAGCTTGGCCTCGATCTGCACTTCCATGGAAGCGCCCTTGAGGGACACCTCACGGTCACGCGCCACGGCGCAGTATTGCTCGACGATGGCTTCGGGCGGCAGGGCGGGCGCGGGTTCCCCCGCAACCGGAATCGCACAGGCAGCCAGGGCGAAAAGAACTTGGGCCTTCACTCGGAACCCTGAATTCTTGAGTCTACCAGCAACCCCGCCTCCTTCGCAAATACTTAGGGACGGCGCTATCTATTTTTGCGTTTTCTTCGCTCCTGGCGAGGTTGTTTGCGCTGGTTTGGGTCACCTTCCTCGGGAATATAAGGGGCGGGCAGCCCTTTGAGCAGCTCGTCGAAGCGGGCGCGGGCGGCCAGAACCTCGGCGCCGCGCGAGGCGGTTACCTCACGGTAGCCGGCGCCGTCGCGGCTCGAGCCGCAGTCGTACAGCCGCCCATAGTGCAGCGGCGAGTTGTCTTCGAGCAACCACCGCTTGGTGCGCAGGATGCGGCGGTCGGCGACGAAGCTGAAAATCCAGTCGCGCGGCGCGGCGCCGTCGCCCCGCAGGTACCCGGCCAGTGACCGGCCGTCGATCACCTTGTCCCTGGGCAGTTCCGCGCCGGCGAATTCGGCCAGAGTCGGCAGGATATCGGAGAGATCTGCCAGTTCGTCGCTCGCCCCGCGCGGCTTCACCACTCCGGGACAGTTGACAATCAGTGGCACGCGCGCGCCCAGTTCCGTGGCCTGCGCCTTGCCGTCCCCGCCGGTGCCGTTGTCGCTGGTGAAAATGATGATCGTGTTCTCCCGCAGTCCGCTGTCTTCCAACGCTTTCACCAACCGCCCCACCAGCTTGTCCAGGTATTCCAGGCACGCTGGGAAGTTCTTCGCCGAGTTCGCGTCTTTGTCCACGCCGGGTTTCACCGTGTCCGGCGTGGGCACGTGCGGGCTGTGGGTAAGCGGCATGGTGAGATAGGCCAGAAACGGCTGCGCGCGTTTGCGCCGCATGAAATCGGCCAGGCAATCCGTGAAGATGTCCGGGCCGTAGTCGTTGACGGTGGTGCGCATCAGCCGGCCGTTGCGCGAAATGGAAGGCTGCCAGTAACGCGCCCGCTCGCGGAACAGCGGCATGTCCTCCGGCGCCACGTGATTGCGCAGGGCCCAGATCGAGTACTCGTCGAAGCCGCACTCGTGGATCAAATCCGGCAGCGTGCCCGAAAGCTGCCATTTGCCGGAGATGGCCGTGGCGTACCCGCGCGTCTTGAGCACCTCCGCGAACGTCACGTGGTTCCTGCCGATGTCCTCGGCCGGCGAATCCCGCTCCGGACCGCCGCGCATGCCGGCGAAGTTGTACACGCCGCTGTGGCAGCCGTACTGCCCGGTGAGCAGCTCGACGCGCGTCGGATGGCACAGCGGCGTGGCGTAGGCCGTCCGGAACTGCACGCCGGTCCTCGCCAGCGCGTCCAGATGCGGCGTCCGGTGGCGCGTGTTGCCGTAGCAGCCCAACTCCTTTGCGCCGAGGTCATCGGCCAGTATCACCAGAAAATTCGGCGGGCGCCGCCCTGCCGCGCCCAACACCGGGGCGGCCAGCGCCGCCGCCGAGGATCGCAGAAATTGCCTGCGGTGCATACATTCTGTTTTACTCGAATGTAGAATGAGGCGTAGGCATCGGTTGTGACTGACCTCGAGCTTGAGCATTACCTCAGAGAGAACGGCTACCCGGAGCATATCTGCCGGGCCGGACGCGCGGGGCTGATCGCGCTCTGGAAGCAGTTCGTCAAGGAAGTGGAAAAAGGCTACCGGCGCAGCCTGGAAGACTACCGCAACGATCTCGACGTGCGCGCGCTGATTTCGCAGGAGAATCTCGACGCCCAGGTGGCCGACGAAGACGCCCGCCTGGAGCGCCTGCTTGTCAACCGCGACATCCGCGTCTGGGAGAGTTCCCCTGGCAACCCGTTCTGGGACTTCGGTTACCCTAAGAACGCCGCGGGCGACCTCCTGGAAGACCTCCGAGCCGAAGGGTTGGAGCAGTAGCGGTTCACCCCAACCCTCCGCGTTCGTGGGCGGCGTTCCTCTGCGCCCGATAACGGCCGGTTCTATGCAGCCACCCGGAACGCTTCGCGCGCCGCCTCGATGGTGACCCGCACCTCCTGCTCGCTGTGCGCGGCTGAGAGAAACGCGGCTTCGAACTGCGAGGGCGCCAGGTACACGCCCCTTTCCAACATGGCGTGGAAGAACCTGCCGAAGCGGGCGGTGTCGGAGCGCTTGGCCGACTCGTAATCCGTAACCGGCCCCGCGGTGAAAAAGACCGTGAACATGGATCCCACCCGGTTCACCGTCAGACCCTCCGGCACAGCCGCCGCAAGTTCGGCCCCGCGCCGCTCCAGGTCCGCGTAAATCTCGGGATGCGCTTTCAGATGGTTCAGGTTTGCCATGCCCGCCGCCACCGCCAGCGGATTGCCGGAAAGCGTACCGGCCTGGTAGACCGGCCCGGCGGGAGCGATGCGGCTCATAATCTCCGCCCGCCCGCCGTATGCGCCGATCGGCAGGCCGCCGCCGATCACCTTGCCCAGCGTGGTCAGGTCCGGCTGCACACCGTAAAGCTGCTGTGCGCCGCCCAGGGCCACCCGGAAACCCGTCATCACTTCGTCGAAGATGAGCAGCGCACCGTGCCGCGCGGTGATTTCCCGCAGGGCCTCGAGATAGCCGGGAAGCGGCGGCACGCATCCCATGTTGCCCGCCACCGGTTCCACGATGACCGCCGCGATGCGGCCGCCGTGCGCGCCGAATGCGGACTCCACCGCCTCGGCCGAGTTATAGGGCAGCGCGAGCGTGGTCTCCGAGAAACTCCGCGGCACTCCCTGGGTATCCGGAATGCCCAGTGTGGCCACCCCGGAGCCGGCTTTCACCAGCAGCGAATCGACGTGCCCGTGATAGCAGCCTTCGAACTTGATCACCAGGTCGCGGCCGGTAAACCCGCGTGCCAGCCGGATCGCGGACATGGTCGCCTCGGTGCCGGAATTCACCAGCCGTACCATCTCCATCGAGGGCACCGCGCCGCAAATCGCCTCGGCGAACTCGACCTCCTGCGCCGTGGGCGCGCCGAAACTGGTGCCGATCGTCAGGGCGCGTTCCAGCGCTTCGATCACCGCCGGATGGCGGTGCCCCAGCAGCAAGGGACCCCAGGAGCCGACGTAGTCGATGTACTCGTTGCCGTCCACGTCCCAGATGCGCGCCCCCTGGCCGCGGGCGATGAACGGCGGCGCGCCCCCCACGCCGCGGAAGGCGCGCACGGGCGAGTTCACCCCGCCGGGGATGCGCTTCTGGGCGCGCGCGAAAAAGTCGCGGGATTTCGTCTCTGTCATGAAAGTCCAGCCATCTCCATAAGTATGCGCGGCAGTTCCCTGTAGCAGCGCCGGCGCAGGTCCGTGTAAGCTTGCGCGCCCGCCACCAGGTCGCGCAGGATGGCGCCGAAGCGCCCGCTGCGGCGCGCAAACTGCACCATGCGGGCCGTGAGGGCGGCGCCGGCGAACGTACCGGAATAGAAACGTTCGGCCAGGCCCATGCCGCATTCGAGATGGACGCCGAAATCCTCCCGGACCGCTGCGGCGTAGCGCTCCGCAACGCCGCCGCCGTGAAGGATTGCCTCGGCCGCGAGTTCGCCCGAACGCAGAGCATAGTAAATTCCCTCGCCCGTGATGGGATCCACGGTGGCGGCGGCGTCCCCTACGGCCAGCCATCCCGGCCCTGCGATCTCACCCGGCGCGAAGACCGGCAACAGGTGGCTGTAGAAAACGGCGCCCCGGCGTGAAATGCCCCTCGCGTCCATGTAGGCTTCGAGCTTCCACCGCAACGCCTGCGCGGTCTCGCCGCGCCCGCAAATGCCCGCCGACACGTGCCCGCAGCGCGGGAAGACCCAAATGTAACCCTCGAAACCGGGAAAAAACTGTACGTCGATGTGCGCCTGGTCCCCGGGCGCGTAGTACCCGAGAGCCCGCAGGTGCGGTCCGCGGCGGACGCCGGCCAGCGCGTTTCGGGCCCCGGTGGCGATCACGGTGAAATCCGCATGGACCGCGCCCGCCCGCGAGCGAACCTCCCAGCCGCCGTCGCGCCGCTCCAGGGCGATCACACGCGCTTTTTCCAGCCGCGCTCCCGCCCGCGCCGCGCGGTCGAGCAGCAGGCCGTTGAGATCCTTGCGCGAGTAGATCACCAGCGGGTCGCCCAGCGGCAGCCGTACGCTTCCGGCGCCCTGGGTGCTGAAAACGATATCGCTGACCCGGCGCTTGGGAACCTCGTTTTCGATCAGGAACGGGTAGCGGCGGTATACCTTGGCCGTGAGTCCCCCGCCGCAGGGTTTCTCCCAGGCGAGTTTCTCGTCGAAAAGGACAACCTCGACGCCTGCGGCGGCCAGCCGCTCCGCGGCGAGCGCCCCCGCCGGTCCGCCGCCGGCCACGGCCACTCGCATTACTTCTTTGCGCCGCCCGCCGGGGGATGCCCCGGCGGCATCTCGCCAGGCGCCGGAGCCGGCATGGGCATGGCGCCGCCGTGTCCCTGGCCCGAATCTCCGCGCCCCTTCACCACCCAGCGCCCGCCCTGCTTCTCCAGCACGTAACGCATGCTCATACCCTGGCCGCCGCCACCCCCTTTGGGGGCAAATGCGACCATCGCCTCCGCCTCACTCCCCTTGAAGGTGACGGAACTGACATCCACGCTCATGGACGCCACGTTGAGATTCTTACGGTTGGCAAGGTAGTCGATAATGGCTTGCCGAACGGCTTCTTTGTTTTCGATGCCGCGATTGCAGGCAGCCAGTACGAGAGCGGCCAAAACGAGCGCAACAGCCTTCATTTCGACAATTATCTCATTAACCAGCCGCTATAATGAAGGTAGATCGATACTGGGTGCTTCCGCATGTCAGATCCCGAAACGGCTAACCACGCGAAACCCATCCTGGTGGTCGACGACGACCCGCAGGTTCTGCGCCTCATCGGCGAAGTGCTGCGCGGCGCCGGGTATAACGTCCTGCTGGCCGACGGCGGCTGGAACGCCATTCAGACCTTCGAGAAGGCCCTCGCTCCGCCCGCGCTGCTGGTAACCGACGTGATCATGCCGGACCTGACCGGTCCGGTGCTCGCCGCCCGCCTGCGCAGAATGCTTCCAGAGCTGAAGGTGCTGTTCATCTCCGGGTTTCACGACACGAGCCTGGTGCAGCACTTCGTCCGCGAAAAGGGCTTCGCGCTGCTGCCGAAGCCGTTCACCGCGGAAGGACTGCTGCGGACCATCGAGCAATCCCTGGCGTAACCCGAGTTTCGCCGTACACTCGCGCACTCACATAGAACCACGGTTTAGTCCTAGTACTCTGATTTACTTTGGCTATAAGCCCCTGATTTCTTTGGTAATATTTTGGGGCCGGCGCCAAAAAAGACATTGCAATTTCGAATTTTGGTGGGTTACGATTGATGGAGCTACGTCGGAGATCGCACAAATGCGTAAGACTGCGGTTCGGGTGTTGAAACTCGCGCGCGGCCTGTTAGCAGTCCTCATCCTCGCGAGCGCCACGTGGGCCGCGCCAATTTATCTGGACACGTTCGACCTCACCTCTTTCGGCCCGTTTACCGCTTATGAAGGGCTGCCCGAACACCAGACGCAGACTAGCGTTCCGGAGGCGTTGGGCGGCGCCCGCATCCTGGATCTGCGCGCCACCGGGGCGCTGGGTGTGACCTCGAGGATAGTTCCGATCATCCTTCCCAGGCTGCCGATCGGATATCTGACCTTGAGTTCGGACGAGGGCACCTCCGCGGATATGGATCTCACCTGGAATATCGGCGGCCAGGACTTTCTTTCGCAGGGCATGTGGAGATTCATCATCAGGGGCAGGTCGGATCTGGGCGTGGGCGGTTCCATGATCGTGCGGGACGGCGCTACCGCGATATCCAAGGATTTTTACATTGCGCCCGGCTCGGTCTGGGCCGAGTACACCCTGCCCTTCACCACGTTTGGTCCGGGGTATCAGACGGCGTTTTCGAGTGTCGACAGCATCACGCTTCGCTTCAGCAATACCGTGGACAACCTCGATGCGGCGGTGGACTACGTCGGTTTCGGCGTGCCCGAGCCTATGACCCTGCTGCTGATCGGCACGGGGCTGGTCGGACTGGGCCTGCTGCGGCGTCATCACCGGCGTTCGAGGTAGACGCTCCTGTTTTGCGCGCGGCCGCGCGGCTAAAATAAAGAGTTCATGACCGCACGTCGCTACCCGTGGCCTGTTTGGGCCGCCCTCGCGTTGGTTTGCCTCCTGGCTTACGCGAATTCGTTCCATGCCGGGTTTCCCTTCGACAATAAGGGCGTGATCGTCAACGATGCGCGGGTGCAGGAATTCACCTGGAAAAACCTCGGCGCCATCTTCGCGAAACCCTATTGGTGGCCGCGCCTGACCAACGAGTACCGCCCTCTCACCACCCTCACCTACCTCTTCAACCGCGCCGTCTCGGGTGACAACGCTGTTCCGTTTCACATTGTGAACCTTGCGTTTCACTATTTGACCGCTATCCTGGTGTGGCGTCTCGGGCTGCGCTGGCTGCCCTCCTCGCGGGCCGCCGTCTTCGCCGCGGTGCTTTTCGCCGTGCACCCGGTGGCCACCGAGGCGGTCACCAACATCATCGGCCGGGCGGATCTGATGGCGGCGGCGGCGGTGCTGGGGGCGTTGCTGCTGCACGCCTGCGTTGCCGAAGCGTCCGCGGCGCGGCGCACTCGTTACCTGGCGGCGTTCGGAGTTGTCGCGCTGGCCGGCGTGTTTGCCAAGGAAAATGCGCTGATTTTGCCGGTGGTCATGCTGATCTACGACCTGGCGCGCGGCCGGAAGGGACAGGTCTTTTTTTACAAGCCGTCGTACGCTGTGGCGGTGGGCGCCTGCGCGCTTTACGGCGTGGCGCGTTGGATGGTCTACAGCGATCTGCCGCCGGTGCGCGTGCCCTTCACCGATAACCCGCTGACCGGCGCCGATTTCCTGACCGCGCGTCTGACCGCCCTGCATGTTCTGGGCAAGTATCTCGGGTTGCTGGTGTGGCCGCAAAATCTCTCCTGCGATTACTCCTACAACCAGATCCCGCTGGCGGGCTGGGCGGATCCGGGGGCTCTGGCCGCGGCGGCGGTGTTGGCCGCGCTGGCGGCGCTTGCCGTGGTGAGTTTCCGGCGGAACCGCGCCGTGTTCTTCTACCTGGCTCTGCTGTTCGCCGCGCTCGCGCCCACCGCCAATCTCGCCCGGATCATCGGCTCCGTGATGGCGGAACGCTTCCTGTACCTGCCGCTCGCCGCTTTCGCCGCGCTTGCGGTCCTGCTGGCGGACTGGGCCGCGGCGCGCGTGGCCCGCGCGCGGGCGGTCACGGTTGCGAACGCCGTTCTGACCTTGGCGGCGGTGGCGTGGTGCGGCCGCACGCTGATGCGAAATCCCGACTGGCGGGACGAGGTCAGCCTGTGGACCTCCGCCGTGCGCGTTTCACCCGCCAGCTATAGAGCCCATAAGGCGCTCGCCGCCGCCTGGTTCAACAGTTCACCGGCCAGCCTCGCGGACCGCATGGAGAGCGTTATCGCCGAGGCATCCGAGGCGGGACGGATTCTCGACCCGCTGCCGGCCTCCCGAAGCGATTACAGAGCCTACCTCGATCTGGGCATGTACCTGCGGGTGCAAGGGGATTTCCTGGTGGCCAGGGGCGCGGCGGCCGAGGGTTACTTCCGCCGTTCGGCGGAGACCCTGCGGCGCGCCGCCGGGATCGCGGCGGCGAATCGCGAGGCGGACGCCGCGCCGTTCCTCCAGCTCGGGCTGGCATGCACGCGGTTGGGCGATCTCGAGAACGCGCGCATGGCGCTGGCCAAAGCCCAGGATCTCTCCGCCGCCGATCCGATGGTCTACTTCGGGATGGCGGAGGTGGCCGAGCGCACGGGGGATCCTCAACGCGCCATCAAGTCCTACTACAAAGCGCTCACTCTCGGATTCCGGCACCCAGCCGTCGGCGCCGGCCTCAACCGCCTTTACCAGGCCATGGGACTGGCGCGATGCGCCGGGGTGGAACTCGGACGCAACGACCAGGACTGCCCGGAGCTGCGCCACTACGTTTGCGCGGCGATGAAGGAGCTGGCGGTGGAGCTGCAACAGCGGAATCATGCCGCGTACGGACGGCGGTTGGCGGCCGCTGCCGCGGGCGATCCGGTCTGCGCGGCCGCCCGCTGACCTTCTCTCACCTCTGCTATAATCCGGTTGCGTCCAAACAATTGGACAGCTATGAACGCGTTGAAGACACCCTCGGCTCCGGCGCTCGAGAGGGGGTTGCGCGCGCTGGAATTGCTGGCCCGGTCCCGGACCGGTCTGACGCTGGCCGAATTGACGCGCCAGCTTCAGATTCCCAAGAGCACGGCTCACTGCGTGCTGCTGACGCTGGAGCGCTGCGGCTACCTGCACCGCAATGAGCGCAACCGTTACCTGTTCGGCCTGAAACTGTTCAGCGTGGCGAACATGGCTCTCAGCGGGCTGGAGTTGAGGGAAAGGGCGGCGCCGTTCCTGAAATCGCTGATGGCGCGCACGCGGCTGACGGCCCACCTCGCGGTGCTGGAGCAGAATGAGGCCGTGCTCATCGACAAGGTGGAGCCCATCGGGGTGCTGAAGCTGGCCACGTGGCTGGGCAAGCGCATGGATGTCCATTGCACCGGACTCGGAAAGGCGCTGGCCGCCTACCTTCCGGAAGACGAACTGGAGGCGCTGGTCCACGAGCGAGGCCTGCCGCGGCACAATGACAACACCATCTCCTCTCTCAAGCGCCTGAAAGACGATCTGGCGCGCGTGCGCAAGCTGGGCTACTCCCTCGACGACGAAGAGGACGAAGTAGGCGCGCGCTGCGTCGGCGCTCCGGTATTCGGACCCGAGGATAAGGTGATCGCGGCGGTGAGCGTCTCCGGCACCGTGCTGCAAATCGTTCCCGAGAATGTGGGGGCCATTGCGGAACGTGTAAAGGAATGCGCCGCCTCGATCGGCGCCGTGCTCCAGCCGGTTTAAGGCGTCCCGCGCATTGGACAGCCTCCTGGATCAAAGCGCCGCGGCGATGGCGGCGAGCGCCGCTTCCAGCGCCTCGAGCGAGCCGGCGCTGCCCTGGGCGATGCGCGCCGTGCCGCCGCCGCGTCCACCCACTCCGGTAATGGCGGCTTTTACGATCTTGCCCGCGTCCACGCCCGCATCTTCGGAGGCCGCCAGCAGGAGCGAGGGCGGGTTTTCCACCACGCCGAGAAAGATGGCGCGCGGTCCCGCCGTGAAACCCTGAGCCAGCGCACGCAGCGGATCCACGCCGCCCGAAGGCGCGCGTCTCACGTACCGCCGCAGCCCGGCGGCGTCCGGCGGGGTGGCGGCGTACAGCTCGCGTCCGTGATGGCCGGCGAGCTCGAGTTCGAGTTTGCCGAGACGCTTCTCCGCGGCGCGCGCCGCCTCCATGTGGGCCGCCAGCATGGCCGGAGCGCCATCCAGCGAGGCCGAGAACGCTTGCGCCATTCTCGAAAGCGCCTCGTAATCGGCCGCGGCGCGGCGCGCGGCGCGCGTTCCGCACAGGAACTCCACGCGCGTCGTGCCGCGGATCTTCTCCAGCTTGCGGATCAGGATGACGCCGATCTCGCCGGTTGCCCGCACGTGAGTGCCGCCGCACGCGCTGCGGTCGCAGCCCTCGATGGTGATGATGCGCAGGGCGCCTTCACGCGACGGCGCCTTCCTCAGCCCCTGCGCCTCGGAAGCATCCTCGAACGACACGTTCACCGGGCGGTTCTCGAACACCAGCGCGTTGGCGCGCTCCTCGACGCGCCGCGCGGCGGCGGGTTCGAGCGAAGCGGCTTCGATGTCGATGGTGGAACTCTCCTCGCCCAGGTGAAAGGAGATGGTGGCCGCTCCCAACATCTCGACGAAGACCGCCGAGAGCAGGTGCTGCCCGGTGTGTTGCTGCATGTGATCGAAGCGGCGGTCCCAGTCGATGGAGCATTCCACGTCTCCGGGAGTCACCGTGCCGGACACCCGATGGGCGATTCTGTCACCCTCGTCGATGACCTCCAGCACGGCGGCGCCGGCGATGCGCCCGGTGTCGTGCGGTTGTCCGCCGGAGGCGGGATAGAAGGCCGTCCGGTCCAGGTAGACAAGCCCGGCGGCGCTCTCTACAACGCGGGCGGGGAACGCGCGCAGGTAGGCGTCGGTGTAGTAAAGGCGGTGGGTCATTTTGCTGAAATTCGATGATATCTCAGCGGCCGGGTTGCGCTTGAATTCAAATTGTATTGGGCATAGCATGGATTGTCGGGGTAAAAATCAGATGAGACTCTCTTTTGTCGTGACGCTGATACTGGCCGCGTGTTTCGCCGTCTACGGGCAACAGGCCATGCCGCGCATGACCACCGTGGAACCGGGCAATGGCAAGGCCGGCGACATCCTCACCGTGGCCGGCGAGAACCTTCAGAAAGAGCAGGTGGCGAAACTCTTCCTTACCGACGGCAAGGTAGACGTGCAGGTGGAAATCACCGAGCAGGCCGCCGCCGCGATCAAGTTCAGGGTTCCCGCCAAGGCCAAGGCGGGCCGCTTCGCCCTGATGCTGCTGACCACCGGCAAGGAGCCGAAACTGATCGAACAGCCGGTCAAGGTGACCGTTGAGCAGTAGTTACATGCGCTCGCGCCGGTAAGGCGACGCAAGGTAGCGGCGCGATTCCCGGGCGGCGTCAGCCTGGGGCGCGTAAGCGATGGCCTTCTTATACGCCTCTACCGCCAGCGGGCGCCGATGGGTCAGATCATAGATCTGGCCCACCCGCATCCAGGCCAGAACTCCCGTGTTCAGATCCACTTCCTCCGCAGCCTGGGTGACTTTCTTCATGTTCTCCAGCGCCGCCTCCAGGTCGTTGTACCAGAATTCGATGGTTCCGAGCTGGAACCAGATCTTTTCCCACTGCAACGCCGCATAGCCCGGCGCCCGGCTCCGTTTCAGGCCGGCCACTGTCTGCACCGCGGCGAGCGCGCGCTCCTTATCGCCGAGCGCGCTGTACATCTGCGCCTGCTCAAAACGCAAAAGGTAGTTGCGCGGGAAGCGGCGCACCAGGTCCGCGAGCAGCGGCAGGGCCAACTCCGGTTTCTTGTCGCGGCGGTACAGGGCGCAGAGGAAGACCTCGGCTTCCACGCGGTTGAGAGTGCCGTGCCGCGCCACCTCCTGCACGGTGCGGATTCCGCGCTGCTTGTCGCCGCGCACGCCCGCCACAAAAGCCAGCATGCGGTAGACGCGGGGAAGGCTGCCCACCAGGTAATCGTGCAGGCCCTGGGTGAGACGCGCATCCACGTTTTCGGGTTCGAGCGCGCTGACCTGGTTGTGGAGCTTGCGGCTGGTGGTGGCGTCCCGGAGCGCGTCGATCCAGGCTTTCCGGACCAGAAAATTCCAATTTGCGCGGAGGCCGTGAGCGATGCCGAGGGCGTAGAGGGCGCGGGCGTCCTTGGCGTCGCGGGCCAGCCGCGCGCGGCACAGCGACATGGATTCCGAGATCTCCTGGAAGAACTTCTTTTCCACCTCGGCGGATGGCTGGAGCCTGGCGCGGCGCAGGAAAGGATTGTTGCCGGTTACCAGCTCGCTTTCGAGCGCGCCGCCACGGAACATCTCGCGGAAGACGAGGGCCTCGGCGACATGGTTATGCAGATCGGGCGAGGAAGGCGCCAGCGTCACGGCCGCTTCGAAATCGGCGATGGCCTGATCGTACTCCAGGTTGAAGAAATGTTCGAACCCCCGCTCGACGAGCGCGTCAGGCGAAACCAGGCGCGCCGCGAGCAGCAGCCCGGCAGCCATCACATGCACGATTCCATTTTAGCGAGCGCCCAGCGGGCATGCTCCGCAACCAGCCGGTCGGGTGAGGATGCCAACCAGTGGAGCGGCACGCGGTACTTTTCCAGACGGGCGTTGCCCATCGCCACGGCCAGGTTGCGAAGAAAGCCGGTATAGCGCGCGCGCGCCACCGGGCTATGGCGGAACATGGCACGAAATTCGGCATGCGAAATGCCGGCCAGTTTTTCAAGGGGCGGCGCAAATTCGCGCGGAGCGAACGCCGGTTCCGGGGTGACGGGCGCGCGGCGGTTCCAGGGGCACACATCCTGGCAGACATCGCACCCGAAGACGTGGCGGCCCACGCCCGGACGCAGCTCCACGTTCATGGGCCCGCGCAGCTCGATGGTGAGATAGGAGATGCAGAGCCGCGCATCCAGGCCCTGAGGGGTGAGCGCTCCGGTAGGGCACGCCTCCACGCAGCGCGTGCAGGAGCCGCAGCGGTCCGGCGGCGGCGCGTCCGGCTCGAGTTCGAGCGAGACGAGCAACTCGCCGAGGAAGAACCAGGACCCCAGCGGCTCGTTGATCAGGCAGGTGTTGCGGCCGATCCAGCCGAGGCCGGCGCGGCGCGCATAGGAACGTTCGAGCAGCGGCGCGGCGTCCACGGCCACGCGATACTCGAAATCGCCGGCGGCATCGCGCACCCGCGAGGCCAGGCGCTCGAGGCCGGCGCGCAGGATGCCGTGGTAATCGCCGCCCCAGGCGTAGCGCGAGATCCACGCCCGTTCGGGTTCGCTGAAGCGGGTGGAGTACGGCTGGGGGCCGTTGTACAGCTTGCCCACGCAGATCACGGAGCGCGCCGAAGGCAGCAGGTTGCGGGGATCCGCGCGCACGCCTGCGCGCCGGTCCGCAAGGTAGCCCATGCGCCCGGCGAAGCCGCGCTCCACCCAGCCGCGGTAATACTCGAAGTCCGCGCGCAAAGGTTCGGCGGGAGCCACGCCGGCGAGCTCGAAGCCGCACTCGCGGGCAAGCGACCGGATCAATTGGGAGCGGGGCGAAGCGATACTTTCAGTTTACCCGCGAACTATGGGGTGTCGAAGAGATCGGCGGGGGAGCACAAAGGGAGCCCGGTAACAAACGGCGAAACGGTCTCGCCGCCGGAGTAGACATGCATCCCGGTCCGCTTGGAGTGGACGGTGATCGTCCTGGTCTCCGGATCAACAATCCAGAATTCCACCGCGCCTTCACCGGCCAGTGTTGTCATGGCCTTGTCCTGCATATCCCTGGAGGAGTTCGAAGGTGACTTTACCTCGATAACCAGTTCGGGGGAACCAAGCAGCCATTTCTCAATGGCATCGTACCGGGCCTTGGACACCACGGCGACGTCGGCGCCCCATACCTCGTTCTCCGGAAAAGGGCGGTAAGGGAATTCGGAATCGACAACATATCCGACCGGCTCGGCGGCGTGTTCGAGCAGCTTCCTCAAACGGCGTTGCAGGGCCTTGTGACGATGAATGGGATAAGTCACGAATGCCAACTCCCCATGGTGCAGCTCATAATGGCCGCCGGCCGGGTCGGGGATCCGGGCCCATTCTTCAACGGTAAGCGGCGCCGGTACGCGTTGGGCACCCACAGTACCTCCATTCTATACTAAAGGCCTGACTCTGAACCGCAGCGACGGACGGAACCGGCGCCGGCGGTGCGTATCGCTCACCGCCGCTTCTTTTTCGCCGGCTCCGGGGGCGGTTTCAGCGCGGCGTCTATGGCTTCGAGCGCCACCGGGGCCATCAGGCGATAGCCCTTTGCGTTCGGGTGCAGGCCGTCGTCGGCGGCATCGGACTGGAAGAATCCCGCCTTGTCGACGGTCACCGAGTAGTAGTCCACGTAGCGGAAACCGCGGCGCGCGCAGAAGTTCTTGATCCAGCGGTTCAGTTCCAGAATGGTGGCCGGCGGACGCTGCCGGCTTCGTTCGTTGGCCGGATTGACATCCTTGTGGTAGTCGCTCACCGGCAGCAGGGAGGCGAACAAGGGCTTGATCTTGTGAAACTCGGCCAGGTCCGCGATCATCGTCAGGTTGTTCTGAATGGCGGGGAGGGGAACGCCGCGGGCGATGTCGTTGGTGCCGGCGAGCACGATCACGGCCTTGGGCTTCAGTTCGATCACGTCCGCCATCATGCGGCCCAGCATTTCGCCGGTAATCTGCCCGCTGATGCCCCGGTTGACGAAATCGCGCCCGGAAAAATATTCGTTCAGCCGCCACCCATCGGTGATGGAATCGCCCAGGAAGACGACGCGGCCGGGAGTGGCCGGGCCCGCCTTGGCGTTGGCATCGGCGTAGCGCCGCAGGTTGTCGCGGTCCGAACCGCGGAGTTGCTTTTCCTTCTGCTCGAGCATGGCGCGGAAGTGGGCCTCGATGCGTTCGGCCGCATCCCGCAGGTCCGCGAATTGCCGCACCGCCTCGGCGGGCATGGGATAGGGCTTCGGCACGGTATCGGCCACCGCCAGGTAAGCGCGCAAATTGCTCAGGAACGCGTAGGTTTCCGCGGCATTCTGGGGGCTGAACCTGAGGTTGGCGAGCGCCTGCCTGGCGTTTTCCATCGCCGGGGCGCCCGCCCGCGCCAATCCGGGCGCCGCGACTCCGGTGGATTCCATATTCTGGACCACGCGCTCGTAAAGCTGGAGCGCATCCCGCGCGGGAATCACCGCCGCCGTCTGCGCCGCGGCCGCCGCCGCGAGCGCCGCCAATGCCAACGCGATACGTCTCACGATTTCTCCACTTTGGACAGTTGCAGTGTGATGGTGCCTATAGTGAACTGCAAGCGCACGCGGATCTGCACGGGCAGCTTGCGGTCATCGTCGGTAAGCCACACGTACAGGTGCGCGTTGCGCTTGTAGAGCACGTTATTAAAGAGGAAAGCCTCGTAGCGGACCGTCTTGAATTCGCCCGCGGGGGTCCTTACGTCCTCGCGCTGCTGGGCCTCCACGCGCGCCAGCACGCTCTTCTTGCCGTCGCTCACCGGCATCTGCGTACTCTGGCCGGGTTCCAGCCGCAGCGTGCGCAGGCGGTAGAGCCCGCCGACCACGTCGTGCACGCAGGCGGGGATGTCGATGTCATGCGACGCCACCACGGCGTTGCGGACCAGGTCCTTTTCCAGGTAGGTCGCTTTGCGCTCCTCGGGGTCGAACCGGATGGTGGTCTCCCGCTTGCGGCGTCCCTCTTCCGCTTTGATGTACGAGGAGAGCGCACAGAGGTCGGCGCGCAGCCGGGTAGTGTAGTCGTCCTCCACCCGGAAGAGCTTGGAGACCAGCCCGGCGGATTCCAGGTGCAACTTGGCCTGGTAGCCCGGTTCGCCCTCGTGGGTTGCGGCGGCCCAGTCGAGTTGCGCGCGTCCGGCGGTGATGAGACGCCACTCCACCGTGTACTGGAGCATCTCCCTGGCGGGCAACGCGTAGCGGCGCACGGCCGGCGCCTGCGGCTGGAGCGGGGCAGGACACAGGGCCAGCGCCAGGATCCCGGCGGCCGTCCTGAAGGTGCGCGGCAGCATGAAAGGCCAGTGTCTCAGATACCGGAAAGGCAAGTCAAAGGGACCGCGGGCGTGGTACAACACCAGTCATGAGCTGTGAGGAGCCCCGCCGCGCCACCTTCTCAGCGCGCATCGCCTGCCAGTACCTGCTCCACGTTCCGGACGCCGTGGATTCCCGCACGGCGCTGATTGTCGCCTTGCACGGATTCGCCTCCACGCCCGAGGCCATGCTGACCCTCACCTGCGGCCTGGCGGGCGCCCGTCACGTGATCGCCGCGTTGGAGGGTCCGCACCAGTTCTACCTCTCGACCAAGACGGAGGAGACCGCGTGCGGGTGGGGCACGCACCGCCATCCCATGGAAACCATCCGGCTGCACCATGACATGGTGCGCACCGTGCTGGAGGAGGCGGGCAGCGAGTTCAACATCCCGCGCTCGCGCCGCGTGCTGGCAGGGTTTTCGCAGCCGGTCGCGCTCAATTACCGGTTCGCCGCCACTTTTCCCGAAGCGGCCGGCGGGGTGATCGCGCTGTGCGGCGGGTTGCCCTCCGATTGGGAAGAGGCGCCGTACCACAAGGTGCAGGCGGCGGTGCTGCACATCGCACGCAAGTCCGACGAATTCTACCCGGTGAAGGTGGTGGAGCAATATCCGGAACGGCTGCGCATGCGCGCGGACGACGTGGAATTCCACATCCTGGAGGGCAGCCATCGCGTGCCTTCCAAGGCGGGTCCCATCATCCGGCCCTGGCTCGAGCGCATTGTAAGATAGCGGCTCGTTGAAACGTGCAGGGGTGTTGCTGGCAGTGCCGAACGCGAAGAAGTAGTCCCACGCCGCCGCGTGTTCGACCAGGGCGGGCACATCGCGGCGCGAGTTCCTCGATATATTAGCGGTCGCCGGAAGCGAGGGTGGCGCGTAGACCACCACGCGCGCGGCAAGCCCTACCTCTCCGCGGCCGATCTCGCCGGGAAAACCGCCGCAAGTACCGATGTTGATGAGCAGAGAAGGACGCCACCTTTCAATGGCATATTGCGCGGACGCGGCGGCCGAGATCTTCCCCCAGCCGCCCTGAAAATAGATGACGCCGTCCGCCGCGAACCACTCTCCGAACGGCGAGCGGCACATCGCGATTTGCGGAAACCGCGCGGCGACGGCCTGCCACTCAAAGCGGCAGGAGATCACCGCGAGCGGAGGCATTACTGCTTCTTCGCGGTAAACGGCATTCCGCGCCTGGCGCCCTCGCGCCCGCGCGTGCCTTTCAGTTGATCTCCTTCCACCGTGCCCTTCCACTCGGTCTTGTTTTCACCTTTCCTGGTCTTCTGGACGGTGACGAAGGAGAAGTTATTGCCGTCGATCTTGCCGTTCTCGACGTTGAGGTTCTGGTCGCCCCGGCGTCCGGGCATGGTGACCGTTCCGGTCAACTGGTTTCCCTGACTCTTCAGGTTCAGGGTTGCCTGCACGGCTCGCGCCTCCCCGCCCTTCTTGCCGGCGGGGATCTTGAAATCCGCCACCCACTTCCCGTCGATGCCGGCGGCCAGCGCCGCCGCGGCGAATGCAAACAACAGAAGCCAGCGTTTCATACCCAACAGTTAATCACATGCGGCGCGCGGGCGGCAGATGCCGCGGCGGCTCTCGCGTACGAACCGTACCAGGTGCAGCGCTTCCGGCGTGGCGATTTCAAGCTCGATGCGCGCGAGGGCGTCCGCCAGATGAAGGCCGGAGCCGTAAAGGATGTGGAAGGCGCGCTTCAGCGCGGCGATATCGCCCGCGGAGAAACCCGCGCGCTTCAACCCCACGGCGTTCACCCCCACGGGACGGATTTCATACCCGGTGTAAAGGAAGAACGGCGGCGCATCCTTGTTCACGCGCGCCATGCCGCCGATCATGGCCAGCCGCCCGATGCGCGAGAACTGGTGCACGGCCAGGCTGCCGGAAACGAAGGCCTGGTCTTCGATGTCCACATAGCCGGCAATCAGCGCGCAACTGCAAATCACGGTGTGGTTGCCGATTCTGCAATTGTGGGCGATGTGGCCGGAGGTCATGATGTAGTTGCCGTCGCCGATTTCGGTTACGGACTCCGGTTTGGTGCCGCGCGAAATGGTGTAGTGCTCGCGGATGCGGTTGCCGTTGCCGATGCGCAGGTAGCTGCGCTCACCGGTGAAGGCTTTGTCGAGGGGGTCGGTACCCAGGACGGTACCCGCGCCGACCTGGTTGTTTTCTCCCAGCGTGGTCCAGCGCTTGACGAAGACGTAGGGCTCGAGCACGCAGCCCGCGCCGATCGAGACGTCGCTTTCCACAATGCAGAATTCGCCCACCACCACGTTCGGGCCGATGACAGCGTCCGGGTGGACACGCGCGGTGGGGGCGATGCGCGCGGAAGGATCGCTGGGCATGGAAGTCCACGTTATCATGAGGCATGCGCGTACGCGAACTCGCCGAATGGCTCGGCGCCACTTACGAGGGCGACGGTGAGAAGGAACTCACCGGCGTCGCCGCGCTGGAAACGGCCGGCGCGAGCGATGTTTCCTTCGTGGGCAGCCGCAAAGCCGCGAAACAGGCCGAAGCCTCCGCCGCGGGGTGCCTGATCGTACCGGCGGATTTTGCCGGCCCCAGCTACCGCACGGTGATCCGGGTGGCGGAGCCGCGAACCGCTTTCGCGCGGGTCATGAACCGCTTCTATCCCACCGCGGAGTTGAAGGCCGGCATCCACCCCACGGCGGTCGTCGGGATGAACGTGCAGATCGGCGCCATGGCGGCGGTGGGACCGCACGCCAGCATCGGGGACAGCAGCCGCATCGGAGTCTCCACCAGCATCGGCGCGGGCTGCGCGATCGGCAAGCGGGTCAACATCGGGGAGGGATGCACCCTACACGCCAATGTCACTGTCTACGACAACGTGGACATCGGCCGCGGCTGCGTTCTGCATTCCGGGGCGGTGATCGGGGCCGACGGTTTCGGTTTCGTCATGGCGGGCGACCACTACGAGAAGTTTCCGCAGGTGGGCCGGGTGGAGATCGGCGATTTTGTGGAGATTGGCGCCAATTCCTGCGTGGATCGCGCCGCGATGGGGGTCACCTGCATCGGGGAAGGCACCAAGCTCGACAACATGGTACACGTGGCCCACAACTGCCGCATCGGGAAGCACGTGGTGGTGGCCGCGCAAACGGGGTTCTCCGGCGGCGTGGTGGTAGAGGACTACGCGGTGGTAGGCGGGCAGGTCGGGGTGGGGGACAAGGCGCGCATCGAATCGCGCGCCGTGATCGGCTCCGGCGCCGGGATCCTGAGCTCCAAGATCGTGCATGGCGGACAGGTGGTTTGGGGCACACCCGCGCGCCCGCTCAAGGAGCACCTGGAGCAGCTTGCCAACCTCGCGCGCCTGCCTCACCTGCGTCAGGAAGTGGCCGAACTGAAACGCCGGCTGGCCGCGCTGGAAGGAAAGAAGTGATGCTGGTCGTGGTGGGCGGGCACAGCCGGAAAATCGGCAAGACCTCGGTGGCCGAGGGCATCATCCGCCGTCTGCCCGCGCGGAACTGGACCGCGGTGAAAATCACGCAGTCCGGCCACGGCATTTGCGGGCACGACGGCCGCCGGGGCGAGTGGCGGCCGTCACCCGGCCGCCCCTACGCGCTCAGCGAGGAGCGCGAGCCCGGCGAAGGCGACAGCGCGCGCTTTCTGCGCGCCGGCGCCCGCCGCGCCTTCTGGCTGCGCACGGAGGCGGGGCAACTCGCGGCGGCGCTGCCGGCCCTGCGCCGGATCCTCGCGGACAGTGAGAACGCCCTTCTGGAATCCAACAGCGTGATGGAGTACCTGCGCCCCGACGTCTACCTGATGGTGCTGGATTTCGGCAGCGAGGATTTCAAACCGTCGGCGCTGCGGTTCATGGATCGCGCCGGCGCGTTCGTCATTGTGGACCGTGGTTTCAACGTGCCGATGTGGCGTGAAGTCTCGCGAGGGCTATGGGACGGCAAACCGCACTTCCCCGCACGGCCGCCGGATTACGTGAGCGAAGCGCTGGCGGATTTCGTGGCCTCGGCCGGCTCCGGAGCGGTGTAGCTGGCGCCGACTTCGGTCAGGATGCGGCTGGCTTCAAACACCTGCCGTTCCATGCGCGCCAGGCACTCCTGGGCTTCCGGACTCTCGGGCACCAGGTTGCCAAGGTGCCAGATGCACGCTTCCATGACGCTGAGACGCTGGCGCAAATCATGCACGATTTGTGGGAGTGAGTAACTCAAAACGAGTCTCGATTATAGCGCAGCGTTTTCGGTCCGCAAGAGAGATTACAAAGCGAAACATGCCGCCGGGCTTCGCCACGTACTAAAATAAGTGCCATAGGCACTTCAGAGGCCGGACGCCCCTGGCGGCATGCGCATGAAAGGTAATCAGGAACAGTATCGTCTCCTGTTCGAGATGAACCCGCACCCCACCTGGGTGTTCGACGCGGAAACGCTTCTGTTTCTGGCCGTCAACCGGGCCGCCATCCGGCACTACGGCTACAGCCGGGAGGAGTTCCTGTGCATGAAAGCCACGGACATCCGCCCGCCGGAGGACATCCCGCGCTTTCTCGCCGACCGCGCCAGCAAGCGCGAAGCGCACCACAACGCGGGGCTGTGGCGGCATGTCAAGAAAGACGGATCCGTGATCGAGGTCGAGATCTTCACGGCCGACGTGGTATTCGACAACCGCGCGGCGGCCCTGGTTGTGGCCACGGATGTGACCGCGCGCCGCGCCAGCGAAGCGCGTCTCCGGGCGTATGTGGAAGCTTCCTCGGAAGGCATCGTGGTGACCGGCAGCGGCGGCCGTATCGAATTCGTGAACGGCAAGGCCCTGGAGATGTTCGGCTACGAGCGCGAGGAGTTGCTGGGAAAGCCCATCGAGGTGCTCGTGCCGGAGCGTTACCGGAGCGCGCACCAGGCGCAGCGCGGCGTTTTTTCGGGGCGCGCTCACGTGCGGCCGATGGGCGGCGGGCTGGCGCTGGTTGCGCGCCGCAAGGACGGGTCGGAGTTCCCTGCCGAGATCGGCCTTGGCGGGGTGCCCGACGCGGGCGGCACGCTGCAAATCGCGTTCATCAACGACGTGACCGTGCGCCTGCGGGCGGAGCAGGCGCTGCGCGAAAGCGAGCAGCGTTTTCGCAACCTGGTTGAAACCACCAGCGACTGGGTGTGGGAGGTGAACGAGGACGCGGTTTACACCTATGTCAGCCCGCGCGTGCGCGACATTCTCGGCTATGAGCCCGCGGAGGTCATCGGCCGCACTCCGTTTGAGTTCATGACGGACGCCGAGGCGCGGCGGGTGCGCGCGGCGTTCAACGTGTTGGCCGAGGCGCGGCGCCCGGTGAAGGCGCTCGAGAACGTGATGCTGCACAAGAGCGGCGCGGAGGTCGTGATGGAGACCTCCGGCACGCCGTTTTTCGACGGCGGCGGCGCCTTCCGGGGGTACCGCGGCATCGACCGCGACATAACCAGCCGCAAACGGTCCGAGCAGGAGCTTCACGCCAGCCAGGAGCGTCTGATGCGCGCGCAACGCATCGCACGCATGGGCACGTGGGAGCGGAACATCGCCACCGGCGAGCTGTTGTGGTCCGAAGAGGTGTACCGCATATTTCAGGTGGACCCCGCGGTGTTCCGTCCCACGCTGGATAATTTCGCCGCCATGGTGCACCCGGACGACCGCGCCGCGGTGAGGGAAGCCGTGGAACTCGCGCTGCGCACCGGAAGGCCGTACATCGTGGATCATCGCATCGTGGTATCCGGCGGCGAAAGGCACGTCCATGAACACGCCGAGATCATCCGCGATGAAAAGGGAAAGCCGGCGTTTCTGCTCGGCACGGTACAGGACATTACGGAATACAAGCGCCTGGAAGAACAGCTCCGCCAGGCGCAGCGGATGGAAGCCGTGGGCCGGCTGGCGGGCGGCGTGGCGCACGACTTCAACAACCTGCTCACCATCATCAG